>JAHEYN010000027.1 GCA_023251555.1 Bacteroidota bacterium
AAACTGGAGTAATGGCTGGATGTGGGCAGCCTTGACAATTACAACACCTCCCTCAGTTACTTCAGGAAGTGTTTATACTTTTGAGATTATAGTTAATACCAGTGCTTACGCACCATATGTTTGCTGTGGCGGAGGGAGTTATACCGGCGGAGTTGCGTATGATGATATAAATGCCATCGGGCCAAGTGCCTGGTGGATTTTTAAAACATATGTATCCTCTTCCGTATTACCAATTGAACTTATTCGCTTTAGTGGTTATAATAAAGACGAACAAAATATTTTGCAATGGATAACAGCTTCAGAAAACAACAATGATTATTTTATTATAGAAAGAAGTAAAGATGGAGATGGTTTCGAGAGTATAGGAAAAGTTGAAGGGACAGGCAACCCGGCGGCCTTAAAGAGATATTCATTTGCCGACACACATCCGTTGACAGCTGACAATTATTACCGGTTGAAGCAGGTTGGTTATGACGGAAAGTTCACGTATTCATATATAATTGCAGTAACAGTTGAACAAATAAATAAATCGGTGATAAATGTTAATCCGAATCCTGCCAGCACAGTTTTAAACTGCGAATTGTATTCAAAAGAAGAAGAACCGGTAGTTATAGAGGTGCATGATATCCTTGGCAATGTGGTGATCAGGGAAGAAATAAAAACAGTAAAAGGAACCAATGCAAAAAACCTGGATATCAGTTCCCTTGCACAAGGAATGTATTTTATGGAAATAAATAGCATAGCAAAGCAAACACAAATAAAATTTGTTAAACAATAATTTTTAAATTCTGATTTCTATGAAAAGGAAAACTATCAGTTTGGTAAACACAGCAATACAGTTATTATTAATTAAAAATATTGGGAATAAACTTTCTTGTGGAAAGAAAATTCTTTACGTTATCTTATTTTTAATTTTTGACTTCTCATCTTTAATTTCTTTTTCACAGCCCACAATTACTTCTTTTACACCCACTTCGGGTATCATTGGAACAACGGTAACTATTTCGGGAACTAATTTTAATACGACCCCTGCCAATAATAGGGTGTTTTTTGGTGCTGCTATGGCAACTGTGTCGGTTGCTACAGCCACTTCACTTACTGTAACAGTACCTATAGCTGCTAATTATGGATATATTACAGTGACTAATCTCGGCACTAACCTAACTGCCTATTCAACGCAACCATTTCAAATAACTTTTACCTGTCCAGGAACTTTATCTTTTTCCCCAAAAGTTGATTTTGCAACAGGAGCAGGAAATGGTTGGCCATTTACTGTTGCTTTAGCTGATTTGGATGGAGATGGGAAACCCGATCTTGCTACAGCGAATTATAATGAAAACACTTTTTCAACATTAGGTAACACAAGTACACCTGGAACTATTTCTTTTACTGCAAGTACGAATTATGCAACAAATACTCAACCTAATGATGTTGCTCTTGGCGATATAGATGGGGATGGGTTGCTTGATGCGGTAACAACGGCTACCAGTGCTACTAAAGCTTCACCATACCGAAACACATCTACACCTGGAAATATTTCCTTCGCTGCAAAAACCGATCAGTCAGCAGGAACTCAACCCTATTCTGCCAAAATAATTGATTTTGACGGAGACGGGAAGCCCGATATTGTGACAGCAAATTGTGGGGGAAACAATGTTTCTGTATTGCTGAGTAATAGTACCGGACCTAATAGTTTTAACTTTGCTGCACCGGTTAATTTTGCAACGGGAACATATCCCGCTAAACTTGCCGTTGGTGATTTGGATGGAGACGGCAAACCGGAAATAATATCTTCTAACTTTACTAATTCTAATATTTCAGTGCTAAGAAATACCTGCACCCCCGGAACTGCTTCTTTTGCTGCAACAGTTAATTATGCAACCGGAGCTAATCCTGAATATATTGCCATAGGTGATTTAAATGCAGATGGCAAACCAGAACTTGCAGTAGCGAACAGGAATACTAACAATGTGTTAATATTTAAAAACAACTGTACACCTGGTACCATATCATTTTCGGCCGGTGTTGGTTTTGGAACAGGTACGTATCCCTATGGAGTTGCAATAGGGGATATAGATGGAGATGGCTTACCTGATCTTGCCATAGCAAATTATACTTCCAAAAGTGTTTCAACATTAAAAAATACAAGTGCAAGTGGAAGCATTTCATTTGCTCCCAAGGTAGATTATACAATCGTACAAGCAGTTGGAAACACTTGTGGATTTGGTGTTGTTATAGGGGATATAGATGGAGATGGCATGCCTGATATTGTAGCGACAAATGAGTGTGGATCAAATGTTTCAGCATTATTGAATCAATGTGGCACTTTACCTATTGAACTACTCTCCTTTACTGGACACAATGAAGTTATCAAGAATATTTTGAAATGGACAACAGCCTCAGAAAACAACAATGAATATTTTAGTATTGAAAGAAGTAAAGACGAAACTGGTTTTGAAAAAATCGGCAGTGTACCAGGTGCAGGCAGTTCATCTTCAACATTGAGCTATTCATTTACAGATGCAAATCCGTATCAGGGAATAAATTACTACCGCTTAAAACAAGTTGACTTTAATGGCAACTCAACCTATTCCCAAATTATTGCTTTAATGGTTGGGCAACCGAATCATTTAGCAATTAATGTATATCCGAATCCTGCCAGCACAGTTTTAAACTGCGAATTGTATTCAAAAGAAGAAGAACCGGTAGTTATAGAGGTGCATGATATCCTTGGCAATGTGGTGATCAGGGAAGAAATAAAAACGGTGAAAGGAACCAATGCAAAAAACCTGGATATCAGTTCCCTTGCACAAGGAATGTATTTTATGGAAATAAATAACAGAGCAAAGCAAACACAAGTAAAATTTGTAAAACAATAATTAACTTTTATCTACTATGATGAAAAAAACTAATAATCTGCTTAACTCAGCCATCCGGTTGTCAGTGGCTAAAAATATCAGAAGCGAAATTTCCCGGAAAAAGAAAAATAAATTTACGGCTGATAACCTTCATAGGTATTTTTTATTTTTCTCATTTTCTTTATTGTTTGTGATTTTATCAACAGGAAAAATATTTGCCTGTGCCCCGTTAACGATTGCACTGAATTCAGTATCGCCGTCCAGTGTACAGGTGTGTACAAGTGCAGGAGCATCAGTTACAGTAAATTTTAGCGGTACCAGCAATGGTGCAGGATCCGGTACTACCAATATTACTTATAGGGCTGAATTAAGTGATGCAGCAGGAAGTTTTACTGCTCCGGTAAATATTGGTTCTATGGTATTTAGTGGTTGTGCACCTGTTTCGCAGGTAATAAATGCAACTATTCCTGCCGGTACTATCTCCGGAACAGGCTATTTAATCAGAGTAGCTAATGCTGCTAATGCAGTAGTAAGCAGTACTTCGCTGGGAATTATTATAATAAACAATACTATAGTAACCGGCTCAATTTCCGGATCTCCTTTTTGTGGAGGAATCGCTGTAAGCGTACCATTTACAACTTGCGGGACTATTAATGTCGGTAATACATTTACTGCTCAGCTTTCAGATGCTACAGGGTCTTTTGCAACATCCGTTAATATAGGCACTTTGGCAGGAACAACCAGCGGGACAATTGCAGCAAGCATTCCCATTGGAACAGCTATAGGTGCCGGATATTTAATAAGGGTTACTTCCTCAAATCCTGCTGCCACCGGAGCTGATAACGGAACGCCCCTTACTGTTTCTTCTTCTTCGTGCCCAATAATCAGCACAGTAGCGGGAACAGGAACAGCAGGCTCTACCGGTGACGGAGGCCTTGCTACCGCTGCAAAATTAAATAACCCCTGTGGAGTAGCTGTTGATGCGGCAGGCAATGTGTACATAGCAGATACCTATAATAACCGTGTCAGGGTAATTGATAATAGTACCGGAATTATAAACACTGTCGCTGGCGGCGGAGGTAGCCTGGGCGATGGAGGACTTGCCACCGCGGCACAATTGAATGGTCCATGGAGAGTTGCATTTGACGGATCTGGGAATATATATATAGGAGATCGGTTTAATAATCGTGTACGCAAGATTGATAAGGTTACGGGAATTATTAATACAATAGCAGGAACAGGAACTGCAGGTTCTACCGGCGATGGAGGACTTGCTACCGCTGCACAATTGAATAATCCTTGCGGGGTAACAGTTGATGCGGCAGGAAATGTGTATATAGCTGATATGAGCAATCATAAAATACGTAAGATAGATAAGGTCACGGGTAATATAAGCACAATAGCAGGAACAGGAACGGCCGGTTTTTCAGGTGATAATGGGGCTGCTACTGGTGCACAGTTGTCGTATCCTTATGGAATAGTATTTGACGGAACAACAGGAAATTTATACATAGCAGACGCAAATAACAGCCGCATTCGTAAAATTGATAACACAGGTGTCATAAGCACGATGGCGGGAAGCGGAGCAAGTTTGGGTGATGGAGGTCCTGCCACTTCTGCGAAGTTGAATTTTAATGATGGAGTAGCTGTTGATGCAGCAGGAAATGTGTACACAAGTGATGAAAATCAAATGCGTATTCGAGAAGTAACTGTCAGTACAGGAATAATAAACACGATAGGCGGAAACGGAACACAGGGTTTTTCAGGTGATGGCGGACCCGCTGTGTACGCAACAATGGCTTTCCCCCGTGATGTAGCAATTGATGCGGCCTGCAACAATGTATACATAGCAGACTATCTGAATCATCGTGTTCGCAAAATTTCCGGACTTGGAGGCTGCAGCGTATTGCCTGTAAAATTGCTTTTGTTCGTTGGTATAAATGATGGGATGAAAAATAGAATAGAATGGACAACATCATCGGAAATTAACAATGATTTTTTTGTTCTTGAACATGGTACCAATGGAAGTGATTTTGATATAATGGGATTAGTTAAAGGTGCAGGAAATTCTTCCAATGAAAAAAAATATTATTTCATTGATGAGCATCCGTATCAGGGAATAAATTACTACCGCTTAAAACAAGTTGACTTTAATGGCAACTCAACCTATTCCCAAATTATTGCTTTAATGGTTGGGCAACCGAATCATTTAGCAATTAATGTATATCCGAATCCTGCCAGCACAGTTTTAAACTGCGAATTGTATTCAAAAGAAGAAGAACCGGTAGTTATAGAGGTGCATGATATCCTTGGCAATGTGGTGATCAGGGAAGAAATAAAAACGGTGAAAGGAACCAATGCAAAAAACCTGGATATCAGTTCCCTTGCACAAGGAATGTATTTTATGGAAATAAATAACAGAGCAAAGCAAACACAAGTAAAATTTGTAAAACAATAATTAACTTTTATCTACTATGATGAAAAAAACTATTTACGCAGGGGTATTACTGTCCCTGAGCCTGGCTTCCCTGACAGAATTATTTGCTCAGCCAACAATAAGTTCATTTACTCCTGCTTCAGGCCCTGTGGGTACTTCAGTAACCATATCCGGAACCAATTTTGACGCAACACCCGCTAACAATATAGTGTACTTTGGGCCGGTTCAGGCTGTAGTTACTGCTGCAACTACTACCTCTCTGACGGTTACTGTTCCGGCGGGCGCTGACTATCGCTTTATTACAGTAACGAATATGGTAACTAATACAATTGCCTATTCTCAATACCCTTATAATTTAACATGCGGCTGCAGCGGGGGCTTGACCTTTGACCCTGCAGTCAGTGCCACGGTCGGCCCTTTTACCGTTTACCGCATACAGACAATGGATATAGACGGAGACGGACGCCCCGATCTCCTTACTCCCGATTATACCGGCAGTGCTGCAGGAATGGTGATTACACGTAATACCAGTACCCCGGGAGTTATTTCGTTTGCCCCCAAGACTACTTTTGCAACACTGGCTACCCAGCCATGCAGTGTTACTCCCGGCGATTTCGATCGCGACGGTAAACCGGATATTGTGGAAGGGGGGAACGGCGGAGGTCTTTCGGTGTACAGGAATACCAGCGTTCCGGGGACCATTTCGTTTGCAGCAAAAGTTGACTATACTACGCCTGGCCAGGATCAGGGTATTATGGTCAATGATTTTGACAGGGACGGGAAGCCTGATATTGTATCAACAAACTGGAGCGGCAACACTGTTAATATATTAAGAAACACAAGCACTGGCCCGGGAGTTATCTCTTTTGCTGCCGGAGTTACTTTCGGCGTGGGTGCCCAGCCATGGGCATGTGAAGTGGGAGATGTTGACGGTGATGGTAAACCGGATATTGTAGCATCAAATTTTATTGGCAATTCGATATCTGTTCTCAGAAATACGAGTGCCGGAGCGGGAAGCATAGCTTTTGCTCCAAAGGTTGATTATGCTGCCGGAACAGTCCCGGCTTTTGTTCATATCGGTGACCTTGACGGAGACGGGAAGCCTGAAATTGCTGTGACAATAAGGGATGTGGCTGAAATCCTTGTTTACAGGAACCTTTGCACACCTGGTACGATTTCATTTGCTGCCGGGCAGGCCTTTGCTTTACCGGCCGGGACAATGACTCATTACGGGGTTGGCTTTGGTGACCTGGATGGCGATGGGAAACCCGATCTGGCTGCCGGGAACTACACGCTTAATAAAACCAGTTACTTTATTAACACCAGTACTCCCGGAACTATCAGTTTTGCCGCAAGAGTGGATTTGCTGCCCGGGGGTGTTTCGTATGACATTGTTATTGATGACATAGACCTTGATGGCAGGCCTGACATTGTGACTCAGAATACCAGCAGCCTCGTTTATATTTTCAGGAATTCATGCGCAACATTGCCTTCTGAACTCATTTCATATACAGGAGAGCCACGAGGGGAAGATGTTATACTTAACTGGAGTACTGCAACTGAAACAGCTAATGATTTCTTCATGATAGAAAGAAGCGCTGACGATTTGAATTTTGAATACCTTGCTTCTGTTAAGGCTGCCGGAAACTCCGATGTGAAAAACTTCTATTCTTTTACAGATGAGAATCCCTATTTCGGGATAAATTATTACAGGCTGCAAGCACTCGGGTATGATGGTAATACGGCATATTCCAAGGTGATCTCAGTCACAACAGGCTTGTCTGATTTGACCCTTGAGGCTTACCCTAATCCCGTCAATACATTTCTGAGCTGCGGGGTCAGCATGGCAGAAAAGGGAACAGTGACCATTTCAGTCTTCAATAATCTTGGTCAGGAAGTCCTGGCAGAAGAAGTAATACTGTCGAAGGGGAACAATATCCGGCGGGTTGATATAAATTCTCTTTCCGGGGGTGTGTATTTTCTCCGGATAAATACCGGCACAAGGCAGTCTCAGGTGAAATTTGTCAAGCAATAATCAGGTAATAATAGAAATAAGCCGTATGGAAATAAAAAAGGCAGGTTTGAGAAAAGCAATGTGGATATGGGCTTCGTTGCTTGTGTTTGCATTTGTGTGTTCCTTTCATGCGGGGGCCGCAGTAACAGTAACGCCGGCAGGGGCGGGCAGTCTTACAAACCCATCCTATACGGGGCTTGGCAATATTGTTATCACAGAAGGTGCGAATGGAGATTTCTCGGCCTCAGCGGGTGCGACGCTTATCTTAACTGCACCACCGGGTTTCTCATTTCAGGCGGGAGTTGGTTCGGTATCATTTACTGCATCGCAGAATATCACGTCTGCGACTGTGGCTGTGACTGCTGCCGACATTACGGTTACTATGAGTGTGGGTGCGACGAATAAACCTGATGCATTAACTATAAGCGGAATTAATGTAACGGCATCGGCGATTTGTCCTGTGGCTACTACGGGTAATATAATGAGGACAGCGGGAAACCCTGGTACGCAGGGTGTTACGGGAATCACGAACGGTGCAACCAACTTCGGGACATTGTCCCAGCTTGCTGCTGGTGTCACAACGGGAACGATAACAGGCTCTCCTTTTTGCCCCGTTACCGCATCAATCAATGTCCCTTTTACTGTTTGCGGAAGCTTCGTTGCGGGTAATGTGTTTACAGCACAGCTCTCTAATTCTGCCGGTTCCTTTGCAGCCCCTACTTCAATAGGTACTCTGTCAGGTACTGCAAGCGGCACTGTTCCCGCTTGTGTTATACCCCTTGCAACCGCCCCTGGAACGCAATACAGGATAAGGGTTATAAGCAGCAACCCTGTCACTACGGGATCTGATAACGGGGTGGATCTTACGCTAACCCAGTGCATTTCCACCGGTGCAGTTCCTGTTTCTCTGAACACAGGCTCTTCTGTGAGTGTTCCGTGGACGGCTTCCGGTTCGTACACATTTATCTCCAATTCATTCTCCGCTTTTTTATCTGATGCAACTGGATCTTTTGCTACAGAAACCAATATTGGTACCTGCTCCATGTGTAACAGCAACACCGGGAACGTGAGCGCAACAATTCCGTGTGCAGCAGCAGGAGGAACATTATACAGGATCAGGATAAAAAGTACAAGTCCGGCGGTTGTGGCCACAGACAATGGATCGGCCATAACAATTACCGCTCTTCCTGCTGTCACTACAGGATCAGTCGCCACACCATTCTGTCAGGGAAGCACGGTGAGCATCCCATACACGGTGACATGCGGACCTATGACAGGGGGAAATATTTTTAGTGCAGAACTTTCAGATAATACCGGGGCTTTTCCCGGTACGGTCATAGGAACACTTTCGTCTACAACTTCGGGAACCATTACGGGATCCATACCTGCAGGAGCATCAACAGGGGTTTCATACAGGATAAGAGTAACATCTTCATCTCCTTCCGTAACAGGTACGCTCAACTCAAACGGATCTCTCACATTAAATGCGGTTTCCATAACAACAGGGGCAGTTACAACTCCCTTTTGCCAGGGTGCTGCTGTGAGCGTTCCGTATACAATATGCGGGGGATATACTGCAGGCAATGTTTTTACCGCACAACTTTCCGATAACACCGGTTCATTTGCTGTCCCGGTGAATATAGGTACGCTTACATCAACTGGGGCAGGAACGGTATCAACCGTGATTCCTGTGGGCACATCGCCGACAGGGGCAGGTTATCGTGTGAGAGTCATAAGCTCAACCCCTTCGGTTACGGGTTCTTCCAATTCAAACGGATCACTTACCCTTAATCCCATCAGCATCACAACGGGGGCCGTGACAGCATCTTTTTGCCAGGGCGTTTCAATCAGCGTTCCATATACAATATGCGGCGGGTGGACAGCCGGCAATGTATTCACGGCACAATTGTCTGATAATACAGGCTCGTTCGCATCACCGGTAAATATCGGCACACTCACATCAACGGGCGCAGGAACCATTACAGCTGCAATTCCCGTCGGCACCTCTCCTACGGGAGCAGGGTATAGGGTAAGGGTAGTAAGTTCAACGCCATCCGTTACGGGTGCTGCAAATTCCAATGGCTCTCTGACCCTTAATCCTCTTTCCATTACAACGGGAATTGCCACTGCTCCTTTCTGTCAGGGTGCCTCAACAGTGAGTGTTCCTTTTACTGTTTGCGGAAACTTTACTGCCGGCAATGTTTTTACAGCGGAGCTGTCTGATGCGGGAGGAAATTTTACCGGAGGGCAGGTAAGCATTGGGACATTGACCGCTACTGCTTCCGGCACCATAACAGCAACAATACCTGTAAGTGCAGCTACCGGAGCCTCATACAGGATAAGGGTTACAGGCTCCACACCTTCTGTAACAGGTTCTCTCAATTCAAATGGTGCACTTACATGCAACGCACTTTCATTAACTACAGGTACAATCTTCGGCTCTCCTTTTCAGCAGGGATCTACCGTTAATGTTCCATTTACGGTATGCGGTGGTTTTTCTGCCGGTAATGTTTTCACGGCTGAGTTATCCACTGTAACGGGAACCTTCCCCGGAACAAACATAGGGACGCTTTCAGGAACTACAAGCGGAACTGTGGGCGCTGCAATTCCCGGCGGGACAACAGCAGGCACCTTATACAGGGTAAGAGTAAAAGGATCCAACCCTGCTGTTATTGCGGCCGACAACGGGGTTAACCTGGAGGTTATTGCCACAACAGCTACTATGAATGCATACATATGGGCCAAGAGCATGGGAGGAGAGGCTGCTTCAGGAGCAGATGCGGGTTACCGTATCCTGCTTGACGGGTCAGGAAATATTTTTAACGTTGGATATTTTTCAAATACAGCTGATTTTGATCCCGGGGCCGGAAGTGCAACACTTACAGGCGGAAGCTGGTGGGGCTATCTCAGCAAGTATGATCCCAGTGGAAGTTTTCTGTGGGCAGGGACCCTTGGCGGAGCATATATCACGGACGCTGCTATTGATAATTCAGGAAACCTTTATGTTACAGGAAACTTCTCAGGAACCAAGGATTTTGACCCGGGTGCCGGAACAGTCAATATTACTGCCGCTGCACAATCACCTTTCTTTGCGAAGTATGATAATAACGGGAATTACCTGTGGGCTGATGCCATTCAGATTACCGGCAGCGGAAGCTATTGTTATGGAAACAGCATTACCGTGGATGCATCCAATAATGTTTATGTTACAGGCTCTTTTTCCGGTACTGGTGACTTTGACCCGGGATCCGGAGTTGCCAACCTTACAACAGCGGGTACGGATATATTTTTTGCCAGGTATGATGCTAACGGAAACTATGCGTGGGCGAATAAAATGGGCGGAACATTTTACAACACAGGAAGAGCAATATCAGTGGGAGCTTCGAGTGGAAATGTCTACCTCATGGGTATTTTTTACGGTACCGTGGATTTTGACCCCAGCGTTGGGGGTGTTGCCAGCATGACTTCAACCAGCAGCTACGATATTTTTCTTGCCAAGTATACTGGTGCCGGAATTTATATGTGGGCGAAGCAGATAACCATCAGCGGGGCATGTACCAACTATTCTTATGGAACGGATCTCATAACGGATGCTTCCGAAAACATTTTTGTTACGGGAAACTTCTGCGGCAATGCTGATTTTGATCCGAGTGCCGGAGGAACAGTTACACTTTCTTCTGCTAACGGCGTGATTTTCTTTGCCAGGTATGATAATAACGGCAATTACGGATGGGTACAGCAGGTGGGAGCGCAGGCAACATACGGAGTCAGTAACGCAATAGGACTCGGGCCTACAGGAGACGTATATATTACGGGATGGTTTGGCAACTATGCCAATCTTTGTCTCCCGACATGTCACTTTACCGGCGATTTTGATCCGGGGCCAGGAACAGTGTTACTGAATTCTTCCGGTCTCGGGGATATTTTTATCGCCGAGTATGATGCATCCGGAAATTATTTATGTGCCGAAAGTTTCGGAAGTGCTGATGCGGGTGGGGCGGGAAGCATAGTTAATGAGATGGGAAGCGGGCTTACCGTTGATGCTTTGGGCAATGTTTATGTGACAGGAGGCTTCCAGAAGACAGTTGATTTTGATCCGGGTGCCGGCTATGCAAACCTTGTGGAGTCGGGACCTGCCGGAGATGCAGTGGACCAGGATATATTCATTGCCAAGTACGGCCCGTGTTCGCCTGTCATACTGCCGGTAACAGTCTTACAGTTTACAGGCCATAACCGTGGAGAGAAGAATGTTATTGAATGGAGTACCGCCAGTGAATCAAACAATGAATATTTTGCGGTGGAAAAAAGTTTGAGCTCTGATGATTTTGAGGAAATGGGAAGAGTAAAAGGTTCCGGAAATTCGGCATTCAGGAAGAACTACACTATCACAGATGAGCATCCGTATCATGGAACTACATATTATCGCCTGAAGCAGGTTGATTTTAACGGGAGCATAACATATTCACAGTCTATCAGTGTTACAGGAGGGAGTCTGAACGGCGTAACGAACATTTACCCCAATCCTGCCAATACCATTTTAAATTGCGAGTTGTCGGCAGCAGAAGCAGAGATATTTAACATAGAGGTGATGGACGTTCTTGGAAATGTAATAATGAAAGAAGAAACAAAAGCAGCAAAGGGAGTAAATACCCGAAAATTGAATATAAACTCGCTCTCGCAAGGAATTTATTTCTTGAAAATAGGCAACGAAAAAAAACAAAAACTAATGAAGTTTATAAAGCAATAGAGTTCATGCCGATTAAGTTCACATAGCATTTTTTTCTTTTACCCTGAGATGATACAACCCACGTGCGATGAGCAAACCCCAAATTCTCTGTTAAATATACGCCCTCTGAACTCTTCTTTCACTTTTCGAAAAATTTTTATCCCTGCAATGATATTCTCAGTCTTAGCTCTGATTTTTAATACCCGTTTGTTCTATTGCGCCTGTTGCCCGTTCAGTTGTAGTTCTGCCACCGGTTATCGAACGTTGGCACTGAATAATCAAATTCATTTACACTCAGGCCTGTGGCTGATCTAAGAAGTTTTTAAATTCCTATGGTTTAACTTCATGCTGTTAAACCATGGCTTTCAGAGAACATATTTTTGAACGACATCCTGCTTTTTTATAACTTGCTTCTATTATTTGATTTGTTTATTTACTTATTATAAATTCAAATAAGATATTCATAAATCAATATAAAATTAAATATATTATATATGATATTATATTTTGACTTCTTTATTATAAGAAATGATAAGTTTAAAATGCACTGTCCCGGGGGTTATTTAGCAATTAAATTCCTCCGGACTCAATTAATGCTATCCGAATAAAAACAAATAAAAGCCAGATAACTTATTTGGCATAAGCTCTACTAATCAACTTTAAACTTTAAAATGATGAAAAGAAAAGCTTTAAATCAATTGAGGACAGCGACTCAGTTCTTAATAGCTACAATATTTAAAAATGAAACCATTCATTTTTTTTTAAATCTGCTTCTTTTTCTTATCCTGTCACGTAGCGCTAATGCAGCCGTAACCATTACTGTTGCCAATGCAAGCAATCTTAATTATTCCACCTACAATACGTTAGGAAATATAGTAATCACTGAAGGTGCTAACGGAGATTTTTCCACTTCAACAAACGCAACTGTCATTCTCGTTCCTCCTTCCGGATTTCAATTTCTATCCGGTACAGGTTGGGTATCTTACACACTATCACAAAACATTACTGCCGCTTCTATCGTGGTGACTGCAACAACTGCTACTGTTACGATGACCGTTGGAGGAACCAATAGAACAGACGCATTAACAATAAGTGGTCTTCAGGTTACCGCTACTGCTTCATGTCCTATTGCGGCAACTGGGAATATTAATATGAATGCATCAAGCACACAGACAATTGCAGGAGTAACAACAGGCAGTACAAGTTTTGGAACATTGTCTCAGATAACAAGTGGAATAACCACTGGAGTAATTGTCGGTTCGCCTTTTACCTCCAATTCTTCCGTAAGTGTTCCTTACACAATTTGCGGAACATTTACAGGTGGTAATGTTTTTACAGCAGAAATATCTGATGCGACAGGAGCATTTCCGGGTACAGCTATCGGCTCACTATCATCAACAGCGGCCGGTACAATCAATGCTACACTTCCCGGTTGCTCGGTTACTCCGGGTAGTGTATACAGAATCAGGGTGATGTCTTCTAATCCTGCTGCAACAGGTTCGGATAATGGAACTAATCTTACTATTAATAGCGCTGGCAGCTCTTCTGCTCCCGGTTATGTTTGGGCAGATGGTATATCAGAGCCAAGTTGGACTGACGAAGGGTATGCCATTGCTGTAGATGTGTCTAACAATATATATGTAACAGGTTATTTTCAGGCAACAGCAGATTTTGACCCAAGTGGAGGAACTGCAAATTTAATTGCTGTAGCAGGTAACCCCACAGACATCTTTTTTGCAAAATATAATTCTAACGGAGGTTATCTCTGGGCTAAAAGCATCGGATCTACCAATAACGATTATGGAAGAGGAATTACTGTGGACGCAACGGGGATATATTTAACGGGAACATTTGGAGGAGATGCTGACTTTAATCCAGGTGCTGGAACGGCAATTCTTACAGGAGGAGGTGCTTTCTTCGCAAAATATGACCTCAACGGTGGTTATCTCTGGGCTAAAAATATAATGGGGTTGACCAGTGAAAAAATTGCTGTTGATGCTTCAAACAATGTGTATATAGCAGGGAATTTGTATGGAACAGCAGATGTCGACCCAGGTGCAGCAACAGTTAATATCAGCAGTATAGCAAGTGGATATAATGATGCCTTTTTTGCAAAATATGATGCCAGCGGAAATTATTTGTGGGCAAAACTTGTTGGGGGGACTTTGGATGATTACGTACACAATATTGATATTGACGGATCTGGAAATGTTTATATAACCGGAGAATTTGGCGGAACAGCAGATTTTGATCCGAATGCAGGAACAGCTAATCTTGTTGCTAACGGACAACATGATGTTTTTATTGCAAAATATAATTCAAGTGCAAATTATCTCTGGGCTGATGGTATTGGAGGAACTGCCAATGATTATGGTTATGGAATTGCAGTTAACAGTTCCACAGGCGAGGTATTTGCCAGTGGGGGGTTTGCCGGAACTGTTGATTTTGATCCGGGTGGTGCTTCGGCTAATCTGACAAGTTTTGCTACAGGAGCAGGAAATTATGATGGATTTTTTGCAAAGTACGATGCGGGTGGAAATTATCTTTGGGCTGATGACATAGGTGGTGGTGGAAGTGGTACTCACCAAACTTTAATTCAAAGTATTGCCGTTGATGGCACAGGCAATAGTTTTATAACAGGTGATTTTTATGGTACATCTATTGACCTAGATCCGGGTTCAGGTGTGGTTTGTTACTCAACTGTTGGAACAGATGATATCTTTTTTGGAAAATATGATGCCAATGGAAATTATCTGTGTGCCGGAGGAATTGGATCTCTGGGGCAGGATTGGTCTAAATGTATTGCTGTTGATGGGTCAGGCAATGCTGTTATAACGGGAAAGTTTTCCGGCACAGGAGATTTTGATCCAGGTCCGGGAACAGCAAGTCAAACAATTGGCGGACTTTTTTATACTGATATCTTTTTTGCGAAATATTCATTTTCTTCATGCAGTGCTCTTCCAATAGGATTGTTTTCCTTCACAGGAAAATATTTAGAAAACAAATCTGTATTGATGGAATGGGAAACAAGTTTGGAGATTAACAATTCATATTTCATTGTCGAAAGGAGCAAAAATGAAAATGACTTTGAAGAGATTGGTAAAGTCAAATCGGCAGGTAATCCGACTCAGATAAATGCTTATTCTTTCATTGACAAAAATCCATCTGACGGAATTAATTATTATCGTTTGAAACAAGTTGATTATGATGGGAAAGTCACTTACTCCTCAATTATTTCTGTAGTAATTCAACAATCTAATGCTATAGTAGTCAATATTTATCCCAACCCTGCCAATACGGTTTTGTACTCTGAATTCAGTGCAGGAGAGGCTTGTTCCGTTACTATCTGGGCATTTGATTTGCTTGGAAATTTATTGCTTAAGGATGAACTCCGCGCAAGCAGAGGAATAAACACCCACAGCATGGATATACGGATGCTTCCGCCTGGTATATATTTCCTCAGGATAAATAATGGTATTGATCAAAAGCAGTTTAAATTTGTTAAACAATAGGAGTAATAAATAAAAAGAGAGACAGGTGCGATTTTTTTGCCCTTTGCCGGCTTCAGCACGATTGACTACTTTTGAGTTTAATGAGATTTCTCTATCCTGAATTCCTTTATGCACTCACGGCGCTTTCTGTTCCGCTGGTTGTGCATCTTTTTAATTTCAGGAAATACAGGAGAATTTATTTTACCAATGTGCGTTTTCTCAGGGAGATCAGGCAGGATACCCGCTCGCAGTCAAGGCTTAAGCACCTGCTGGTATTAATTTCCCGCCTGCTGGCGATCTCATTTCTTGTCTTGGCTTTTGCCCGCCCTTATATACCGGGGAGCGGGAGCGGAAACTGGAACACGGATAAGGCTGTAAGCATATATATTGACAATTCTTTCAGCATGGAAGGCACGGGGGGAGCGGGGAGCCTGCTGGAGGAATGTAAGCGAAAAGCCAGGGAGATAGCCACCTCCTGCCGTCCTTCCGATAAGTTGCAGCTTCTTACCAACGATTTTGAAGGACGCCACCAACGATTTGTTTCACGGGAAGAGTTTTATGATCTTGTTGAGCACGTCACGCTCTCTGCTTCGGTGAGGAGCCTTCAGGAAGTGTTGTCAAGACAGGAAGATATGCTCAATCATTCCGGTGCTCCCGGGAAATATGCATATATACTTTCTGATTTTCAGGCAAGTATTCTCGGGCAGGGAGAATTACAAAGAGACACTTCCATCCAGGTTTTTCTGCTGCCTGCCGTGGCGGCCCGCCCGGGAAATATTGTAATCGATTCCTGCTGGTTCTCATCCCCGGTTCTTTCGCCGCGTGCCCCTGTGAAGCTTGTTGCCAGGATAAAAAATATGTCACCTTCTCCCGTCGAAAACATTTCTGTTAAAGTTTATCTTGACGGTGTACAGAAAGCGCTTGGAAGTATTACAGTCACACCCGGATCTTCCGCTGATTTATCCATGCCCTTTACGATTCCCGATGCGGGGCTGCATAGCGGATTCGTATCCATAACGGATAACCCCGTTACTTTTGATGATACCTACTTCATTTCCTTTGAGATAGCGAGAGATATTAATATTCTTTGTATTAATGGCGAAAAAGAGAATCCTTATATCGAATCAGTTTACAAAAGCGATTCTTGTTTTTTGTTTAACAGGATTTCTGCAGAAAAGATAGATTATTCTTCTCTCAAGTCTGTGCGTTTGCTGATATTAAACGGGCTGCGCAGTATTTCCACCGGCATGTCGGCTGAGCTGAAAAAATTTCTTGACCGCGGAGGATCGGTTGCGGTGTTTCCGTCTGCAGATGCCGAATTAAATTCATACAACAGTATGTTTTCCCAATATGGGATGGCGGGGCTTATGCCTATGCAGCAGTCTGCAGACCAGGTGGAGACTATTAATACCCGTGATGAATTTTTCAGCGGGGTGTTTGAACAGGTGTCCGGGAACACAGATCTTCCGAAGGTCAGGAACCACTTCCCGCTCTTGCGTAATTCCAAAAGCCTTGGTATACCGCTTCTTACATTGCACGGAGGGGAGAGCTTTATGACATTATTCCCTTCTGGAAAATCCGGGAGGCTCTATCTTTTTTCTTCACCCCCGGACTCATCTTCAGGAAACTTCTCCCTGCATGCGCTCTTTGTTCCTGTGATGTACAGGATGGCGCTTCTCAGTCAGGCGGAAGACATACACTCTTATTCTGTAGGTGCAGGCAATTCAATTGAAATCCGGTCTGCGGAACCTGCCGCTGCCGGCGATTTGCATCTTGTTGCGAAGGGAGGAGGCTTTGATGTAATTCCTGAACTCAGGGAAAATCCTGAAGGGATTGCTGTTTTTCTGCATGGACAGGTGAGTAAGGCAGGTACTTATTTTCTTGAGGGTAAGGGAGACACCTCTGTGCTTTCTTTTAACTACGACCGCCGTGAGTCTGATCTCAGGTGCGTGGATGCTTCAGGTCTGAAAGCACTGGCTGAAAAATTCCCTGGTATAAATGTTGTTGAAATCAGCGGGGATGGGGATATGGCTGTGCTGTCAGATGCCAGCGCCGGGAAACAGTTATGGAAATTATGTATCGTGCTTACCCTCGTTTTCCTGGGAATAGAGATACTGCTGCTGAGATTCCCCCCGAAAAAAAATATTTCAAAAAGCCCTGAGGGCAGAGTTCATTCCTGATGGAGGTCTTCCTGTAGTTTACGCAGCAGCGCAATCTGCCCGGTATGATAGGCATTGTGAATATTCACGTTCATCAGGCGGCGTTTTACGGCTTCGATATCAGACTTTTCCATTTGCAAGAATGCATCTATGACAGCCGGTTTCTTTACTTTCCTTCGGCGGCAATAATCAATTGCCGGTTGTAAATTTTTTCGTTTCTTATGACAGATAAAGAGTAGATGCCTGCATGTAATTGATTGCTCAGGTCCAGCGTGGTTCCGGAGGAACCGGCTGGTATTACAGCAGAGAACAGTTTATTGCCAAGCACATCGGAAATGAACAGTAAAACATTTTCATTTTTTCCGGCGGGGATGCGGATGTTTATTTTACCATCCGATGGGTTGGGCGAAATATCCGCCTGCAGGAAATCGCAGCGTGCTGTTGTAACGGAAATCACATTGCTGTATGTATGGTTACCGTTATAATCCGTTTCTTTTAAGCGGTAGTAGCAGGATCCCGGGTATGGGTAATAATCCGTGAAGCTGTATTCCTGTTCAGAAACTGAGATCCCGGAGCCTTTTACCTCTCCTGTTGTTTCAAAAGTTTTTCCATCCGCACTTTTTTCAACCGAGAAATAATCATTATTGGTTTCACTTGCAGTAACCCAGTTCAATTCTGTTTCTCTGCCAGAGTAATTCCCTTTGAAAGACTTGAACGTAACAGGGAGGACAGCACATCCGCTGCCGCTGGAGGGTGTCAGGCAGATGTCGTCAATGTAGTAATATGCGATAGGAAGCGTTGAAATACCTGTGGCGGAGACAGTGGTACCGGCATCATTGCTGAAGTTGCCGATGGTAATATAATTTTCTCCTCCGCCTGCAGTAAAGGTTCCTGTAACAAGTGTCCATGCAGCCATATCGGTGATGACGGTATTGTTCACAATTTGCGGGGTGTAACCGAGAGGTGTTGCGCCCCCCCCTGATATTGCAGTTGCAGAAAAGTAAGCGCCTATTTTATTGGATGCCCACTGGGATTTGTCGGCGAGAGAAATATAATAGGACAGATCGTAAGATACTCCTGCCGAAAGGGTACTCGACAGCATAACCTGAATGTATTCCCTGTAGTTTGCTGTAACTGTCTGGTATGTGTAGAACCCGGCATAACCGTCTCCGCCGTTGGCTGTTTGTGAGCCAAAAGTATTAGCCGGAACGATGCATGCAGTACTGGTTGCACAGGTGTGAAAGTAGTCGGATGTTCCTGCGGTAGGCTGGTTCCATGGTGTGGCAAGGGTAAGCTGGTAAAAGGCAGGCTTGGAGATATCGTACGGACAGCCGGTATTTGTTTCGAACCCCGGGTTGGGCACAAGGTTCTGTGCAATAGCGGAAATGCTGCAATGAATAACAGCAAGCGGGAGGATAAGTTTTGTGATTTTCATGAGCAGGGTGTTTTTGGGGTTGCTTGTTAATATTAACAAGATAAGATGATAAATGCATGAAACCACAAACTTTTTTTGTTTATTATACTAAACCCAAAGCATATTTTTTGAAATAAATTGATGGATAATGGCTTGTCATGATACATTAAAAATTTCAGATATAAAGATTAATTTTATTCTTTTATAAATCGTGCCCTGAGGTTGCCGGCTTTCAGGAAATATATTCCGGCAGCATCAAAGGAAACAATTCCTCTCCCTGAACAGGGGAGGATCTTAAGAATTATTATTTTGTCTATCAGGTTGCAGATAAATAGATCTCCTGCCGGTATTTCATGGCTCACAGGCAAAACAGGGAAACTCTCTTTTGCTGAAGTCGTCAGGATGAAAGCCAGGCGCTGAATTACACACAGTAGTATATTATTAAATACTGTTTCTTATTTTTGTACCTAAATTAAAGTATCCCTGATGAACCTGCTTATTCTTTCTGCCAGGATTGTTGACCCGAATTCCCCTTTTAATGGTAAAACAAAAGATATCCTGATTGAGAACGGAAAGATTGTTTCAATAAAGGATAAAATACCTGCCAGAGGGAAATCATATAAGACATTCCGTGCCCCCGGGCTTTGCATATCTCCCGGCTGGTTTGACATGCACGCCAACTTCAGGGATCCCGGGCACGAGTACAAGGAAGATATTCATTCAGGTCTCAATGCCGCTGCAGCGGGAGGTTTTACCGGTGTGGCACTGATGCCTTCCACCCGTCCTCCGGTAAGTACCAAGCCGGCTGTGGAATATATTCTCAGGAAGAGTTCCGGAGCCCTCACGGACATATACCCCATCGGTTGTCTTTCCGCCGGCCTTGAAGGGAAAGACCTTTCTGAGATGTATGACATGCACCTGTCGGGTGCTGTGGCTTTTTCGGATGACAAAAACTCCGTCGCTGATGCAGGCCTCCTGATAAGGGCTATGCTGTATGCCAAGAATTTCAACAGTCTTATCATACATTTTCCGAGCGACAAAAGCCTTGCTGCGGGCGGCCAGATGAATGAGGGCGCTTCCAGCACCCACCTCGGGATGAAGGGGATTCCTGCAATTGCGGAAGAAATTGTTATAGCGAGAGACCTTTACCTTGCCGAGTATACAGGAGCCAGGCTTCATTTTTCCACCATCTCCACGGCAGGTTCGGTAAACCTCATCAGGCAGGCAAAGCGGAAAGGCCTTAAAGTTACAGCAGAGGTTGCTGCCCACCAGTTTGCTCTTGATGACAGCCTGCTGTCCGGATTTGATTCCCACTTCAAAGTAAATCCTCCGCTCAGGACGAAGAAAGATATCAAAGCAATCATAGAAGGTCTGAAAGACGGGACCATTGATGTGATTTGCTCCGACCATTCTCCAGAAAATATTGAAAAGAAAAAATCAGAGTTTGATTATGCAGCTTTCGGCATATCCGGCATTGAAACATGTTACGCCCTGGCGAACAAATGCCTCCGTAAAACGCTCACAGATGCTGAAATTATTTCAAGGATTGCCATACGCCCGCGGGAAATACTGGGAATAACGGTTCCTTCCGTCAGGCAGGGGCAGAAAGCCAATATTACACTTTTTGACAACCGCTCTGAATGGGTGTTTGATGCAGGGAAGTCAAAGTCGAAATCAGGGAACACTCCTTTTTCGGGGACAAAGCTGAAAGGCAGGGCTCTCGGGGTGTTTAACAATGGGCAGTTTGCAAGTTGCCTGTAACCCTTCTCACACATCTATTGTCAATCCGTCGTAAGCGCATTCTGTGCCGGGCGGGAGTTCCCTGTTAACTTCATCGTGTAATCCAAGCTGGTGGCTGATGTGTGTAAGAAAGGCTTTCCGCGGCTTAAGTTCTCCGATGAGTTCGACTGCCTGGCTGAGGGTAAAATGCGAAACATGTTTTTCTCTCCTGAGGGCGTTCAGCACCAGCACATCCGAGCCTCTCAGTTTATCTTTTTCCTCTTCCGAAATATAATTGGCATCAGTGATGTATGAGAATCCTCCTATGCGGAACCCCAGCAGGGGCAGCCTGAAGTGCCTCACTTCTACAGGCTGTATCTTCACCCCTTTGATTTCAAAAGGAGCGTTATGAATGGTGCGGAGGGATATTCTGGGAATTCCGGGGTAATCTTCTCCCGAAAAAATATAAACAAACTCTCTCTTTAATGCATTCTGCACACGTTCAGTGCAGTATACATCAATGGCTTTGTCGTGTATGAAATTGAAAGCACGTATGTCGTCGAGCCCTGCAATGTGGTCCTTATGTTCATGTGTAAGCAGCAGGGCGTCGAGATGCTTAACATTTTCTCTCAGCATCTGCTGGCGGAAGTCAGGACCTGAATCTATCACAAACACCTTGCCGTCAACCTCTGCCATTACCGATGAGCGGAGCCTGTTGTCTTTTGGATTTTCAGAAGAGCAAACCCTGCAATTGCATGCAATGACCGGTACGCCCTGGGAGGTTCCTGTTCCGAGAAATGTGATCTTCAAAAGAGTCGGATTTGTCCCGCAAATCTACAAAGTAAATAGAAGCATTTTAAAGAATGCACCTTATTTTTTTAGCTCATATTTTCTTGTTTCTTTTGCATAAGTAACAAAACAGAATATCGTGAAATTAGCTGTCCCAAAAGAAACAAAGGAAAAAGAGAAGAGAGTGTCTCTTACTCCCGACGTGGTGAAAGGTCTTGTCAAAGGCGGTTTTGAATGCATTGTTGAGAAGGGAGCCGGGGAGGGGTCGTTTTTTTCTGATGAGGCATACTGCCAGGCTGGTGCGGCTATTGAAAATGACAAAAGCAAGCTGTTTGCGGATGCAGACGTGCTTCTTGCGGTTAATACTCCTGATTCTTCGCAAATAGGCCATATGAAGCGGGATGCAGTGCTGATATCTTTTATGTGGGCTGTTTCATCTCCTGACCTTGTGCAGGCGTGTGCGAAGCAGGGCATCAGCAGCTTTTCGGTGGATGCGATTCCCCGTATTTCCCGTGCCCAGAAGATGGATGCACTGAGCTCTCAGGCCAATCTTGGAGGATACAAGGCTGTACTGCTTGCAGCCAACACGCTTGGGAAAATTCTTCCCATGATGACTACTGCGGCGGGAACCATCCGTCCTGCAAAGGTGGTTATCTTCGGTGCCGGGGTGGCAGGCCTACAGGCTATTGCAACGGCTAAACGTCTCGGCGCTGTGGTGGAGGTCTCTGATATCAGGCCTGAAACAAAGGAGCAGGTACAGTCGCTCGGTGCAAAATTCATTGAAGTGAAGGGCGATGAAAGCATAAAGATAGAAGGGGGATATGTTAAAGGCGTTTCTCCTGAGTTTCTGAAAAAACAGCAGGAACTGGTGGCGAAACATGTGAAGGAGGCAGACATCGTTATCACCACGGCGCTTATTCCCGGGAAAAAAGCGCCACTGCTTGTTACAGAAGAGATGGTAAAGAGTATGCGTTTCGGCTCGGTGATACTTGATATGGCAGTGGAGCAGGGCGGTAACGTGGCAGGGTCAGAGATGAACAAAACATTAGTGAAAGAGGGCGTTACCATTATCGGTGAATCTAACCTGCCAAGCCTGCTTCCCATGAATGCCAGTGAGTTATATGCAAAGAATATCAGCACTTTTCTTTTACACCTTGCATCCAAAGATGGGTTTAAATGGGAGATGGAAGAGGAAATAACAAAAGGATCTCTCATTACGCACAAGGGTTCGGTAGTTCATCCTGCCCTCTCAAAACCGGTTACAGCCTGATTAAAACAAATAAACAATAATTGTATGGATCAAATTATAACATTCATCGGTGAAAACATGCAGATGATATATATCCTGGTGCTCTCCGTTTTTGTGGGCATAGAGGTAATCGGACACGTTCCTTCAGTACTGCATACCCCCCTGATGTCGGGTGCAAATGCCATTCATGGCGTGGTGATCGTAGGTGCTATTATCGTGATGCTTAATTGTGAACCTGATAACTACCTCTCTTTATCGCTGGGATTTGTGGCCGTGGTGCTTGGAACGCTGAACGTGGTGGGAGGATTTGTTGTCACAGACCGTATGCTTGAGATGTTTAAAAAGAAATAACGTGAGGGGGAAATTATTTATTTAAAAATATCAAAGTGCATTTTATGATAACAGATTATATTCTTGAGATTGCGTACCTCGCTGCTTCCGTGACTTTTGTGCTTGGCCTGAAGCTCATGGCTAACCCTAAGACGGCAAGGAAGGGAAACCTTATAGCTGCTGCAGGTATGTGTGTGGCGGTTGCGGGCACTGTATTTCTTTATGATGATCACCACGGGCACACTTCAAGGGAGTCTGTTAAGCTCATTCTTATCGCCCTGGCAATTGTGATTGGAACCGTTATCGGATGGGTTACGGCAAAGAAGGTTAAGATGACTGCCATGCCTGAGCTTGTTTCTCTTTTTAACGGGATGGGAGGAGCCTGTGCTGCACTCATTGGCCTCATGGAATTTCACCATAATACCGGGAACATCTCCGCGGTGATGACTATTCTTGCCGGTATGATTATCGGAAGTGTTTCGTTTGCCGGAAGTATCATTGCATTCATGAAACTCAACGGCACTATGTCAAAGCCTGTGAGGCTTCCATCCTACAACCTTATAAATAACATATTCCTTCTGGCTTTGTTTGCCGATGCAGCGTGGATGATATACAGTGGCACCTCAAGCAGCCTGATGCTTTACCTGCTTTTTGCAGCTGCTCTTCTTTACGGGGTGCTTTTCGTAATTCCCATTGGCGGCGCCGATATGCCTGTGGTGATTTCGCTTCTTAACTCATTCACCGGTTTGGCGGCAGCTTTTGGTGGATTCCTTTACCACAACCAGGTGATGCTTACAGGGGGAATACTTGTCGGGTCGGCGGGTACATTGCTCACCATCGTGATGTGCAAGGCGATGAACCGTTCTCTTTCCAATGTTATTTTCGGGGCATTTGGAGAGGGTTCAGCGAAGGCTGCTGGGGGCGCTGCGGCAGCAAAAGGCTCCACAAAGGATATAGGCGCTACGGATGTGGCTGTTCTTATGAATTATTCAAAGAAGGTGGTTCTCGTTCCCGGATACGGACTGGCGGTAGCCCAGGCTCAGCATGTGATCCACGAGCTGGAAATGCTCCTGGAGGAAAGAGGGGTTGAAGTAAAGTATGCCATCCACCCTGTGGCGGGGCGTATGCCGGGGCACATGAATGTACTTCTTGCGGAAGCCAATGTTGATTACGGGAAACTGGTGGAGATGGATGAGATTAATCCTGAATTTGAAAATACGGATGTAGTGCTGATCGTCGGTGCAAATGACGTGGTTAATCCCGCTGCAAAAAGCAATCCCGCTTCCCCTATTTACGGAATGCCCATCCTCGAAGTTGATAAGGCGAAAAACATTATCATGAACAAGAGATCCATGAGTGCCGGTTATGCGGGCATTGACAACGATCTTTTCTACAATCCCAAAACCAGTATGTTTTTCGGAGATGCGAAAAAAGCTCTTACTGATCTTGTTTCGGAACTGAAGACACTTTAATTTACCATGGTGTTTTCCGAAATGCTTTTTTAGCTTTCCCCGGCAATTCAGTAAATTTTGAACAGCCTCTATACAACATTCTCGTTTTTAATGACATATATCATTTCGGGCCAGATTCCGGGTTCTATTTTTGCCTGAAAAATGTATGTCGAGAAGAATTATCATCGAGCCTTTTAAAATCAAGAGTGTGGAGCCGCTTTTCATTTCTTCCCCCTCCGAGAGGGAAGAGTACCTGCAGGCTGCGGGGTATAATCCCTTTCTTCTTAAGTCAGAACATGTGCTTTTTGATTTTCTGACCGACAGCGGCACCTCCGCCATGAGTTCAGCACAATGGGCTGCCATGATGGATGCCGATGAATCCTACGCCGGAGCCAGGAGCTGGGAACATCTTCGTGAAAGTATTTTCAACCTTACCGGATATCCTCATATTCTCCCTACCCACCAGGGCAGGGCAGCAGAGAGAATCCTGTACGGATACCTCGGCGGGAAAGGAAAGCATTTTATCAGCAACACTCACTTCGATACCACCAGGGCTAATATCGAGTTCAGCGGGGCGGAGGCTACGGACTGCCTCATAAAAGAAGGGCAGGATCCCTTTCTTGAATTCCCGTTTAAGGGAAACATGGATACGGAAAGGCTGGAAAAACTGATTCTGGAAAAAGGAGTGAAAAACATGGCTGCCGTAATCCTTACGGTAACCAATAACTCCGGTGGCGGGCAGCCCGTAAGCATGTCAAATGCAAAAACCGTAGGGGAGATCTGTAAAAAATACGGAGTGTTGTTTATCCTCGACTGCTGCCGCATAGCGGAAAATGCATATTTCATCAGGCACAGGGAGGATGGTTATAAAGACAAGAGCTATTTTGAGATTGCAAAGGAAATGTTTTCTCTTGCTGACGGATGCGTGATGAGTGCCAAGAAAGACGGGCTTGTGAACATGGGCGGATTCCTTGCATTGCGTGACAGGAAACTTGCTGATGCATGTACCAACCTGCTCATCATTACTGAAGGTTTTGCCACATACGGAGGGCTCTCGGGAAGGGACATGGAAGCTCTTGCAGTCGGGTTAAAAGAGGTGTTTTCTCCCGGGTATCTTACCTACCGCATCAGGAGCACAACTTACTTTGGGGAAAAACTCAACATCAAAGGAGTTCCGGTGATGATGCCGATAGGAGGACATGCAGTATATATTGATGCAAGAACTTTTTACCCTCACATCCCTGTTTACCAGTATCCAGGGCAGGCGCTTGTTTGCGAATTGTATGTGAGAGGCGGCATCCGAAGCGTGGAAGTGGGATCGGTGATGTTCGGGAAGTATGATGAAAACGGAAAACTTATACCGGCAAAGATGGATCTGGTCCGCCTCGCCATCCCGCGCAGGGTTTATACCCAGAGCCATATTGACTATGTAGCAGAGGTTTTTGATGAACTTCTTAGTCACAGGGACAAGGTAAGGGGTTACACCATTATTGAAGAGCCTCCTTTCCTGAGGCATTTCACGGCACGGTTCAGTCCGGTTGGGAAATAATACCGGTCTGCTATCGTTTCCGGCTCGCTGCCATTCATCCCGTTTTAACCGGACTTTTTTATATTTGTACAGGTAAGTGTCACACAAAATGAAGTTTTCCGGAATTGCAGCAGTCTTATGCTGCTTTGTCTTTTGCCTGCAGGCTCAGAACCGGGACGTCATTGATTCCCTGGAGAAGAAACTTACGGTTCCTGTCCAGGATACCGAAAAAATAACAACACTCCAGGATCTTTGCCGCGAACACAGGTATAACAATCTGCCTAAAGCCCTGAAGTACGGGTACCAGGCGCTTGCACTTTCCAAAAAAATAAATAACAAGGAAAAGATTGTTTCCTCTTTTCTTGTTATCGGGAAAGCCTATACCTTCCAGGGAAAGGATGAGCCAGCTCTGGAGCTGTATAAGGAATTCCTTAAATACGGCACAGAGAGCCGCGACAAACAAATTCTTGCTGAAGCAAACAAGCGCATTGGCGGGACTTATTACAGGAAATGCAATTACCCGGCAGCACTTGAGTATTATATCAAAAGCCTTAAACTCAATGAAGAAGCCGGTGACAAAAAGGCCATAGCATACAGCTACACCGACATAGGGAATATTTATTATTACCAGGAAAAATTTGATGTAACGCTCCAGTACTATCTCAGGGCACTGAAAATACAGGAAGAGACAGGAGATAATCCCGGGATTTCAGACAGCTATTACAACATTTCATGGGTCTATTCAAACCTTATGAAGTACTCCACGGCTCTTGATTATGCGTTAAAATCCCTCCGGATGGCACTCGATTTTTGTGATAAGTCTGATGTTGCCAACATATACAATCTCATCGGGGGGCTTTACCAGTATCTTAATAATTACAAGCTCGCTAAAGAATACCAGTTCAAGTCCTTAAAAATCAAAGAAGAACTTCATGACAGCGCCGGCATTGCCGTTAACTTCAACAATATCGCAAACATATACAATCATACAGGAGACTTAGATGAAGCAATCAGATTTTACAATAAATCATTTGACATTATCCGGAATACGAGCAAGAGAAAAGAGGGCTACAAACATGTATACCAGGGGCTTTCGGAGGTCTATGCTAAAAAAGGAAACTATAAAAAAGCTTTTGAAAATTTCATGCTCTATACAGAGATACGTGATACACTTCTGAGCCAGGAGAATACCAGGCAGATAGCACAAATGCAATCACTGTACGAGACGGAGAAAAAAGACCGTGCGATAGAGCTGCTGAACAAGGACAAGGTGATACAGTCGGCGGAGCTGAAGCGGCAGAAGCTTGCGACCTACTCTGTCATTGCGGGGTTTGTGGTGGTGGCCTTTCTTTCATTCTTCATATACAGGAGCCTGCGTGAAAAGAAAAAAGCCAATGCTGCACTCAGCACGGCCTACCGGGAGATAGAAGAAAAAAACAAAGACATCACCGACAGCATCAACTATGCCCGGCGCATACAGCAGGCCATGCTGCCTTCCTTAGATGGTATTTCCAGGGCCCTGCCGGACTCCTTTGTTTTATACAGGCCCAAGGATGTTGTAAGCGGAGACTTCTACGCCTTTGCCCGGCGTGAAGAGAAGATACTTCTTGCAGCGGTGGACTGCACGGGGCACGGTGTCCCCGGAGCTTTCATGAGCATGATAGGAAACGACCTGCTGAACCAGATTATCATTGAACGGAACATCACTACGCCTGCCCTTGTCCTTAACCATCTCCATGAAGGAGTACGCTCAGCCCTCAAGCAGGACTCCGAACAGGCAGAAACCCGGGATGGAATGGATGTGGCACTGGTGAGTCTTGAATCTGCAGAAGGCAGAACCACTCTTCATTATGCGGGGGCCAACAGGCCGTTGTGGATTTTCAGAAACAGCGGGGAAGCCGTTACGGAAGTCAAGCCCGACAAATATCCCATCGGCG
>JAHEYN010000028.1 GCA_023251555.1 Bacteroidota bacterium
GGCGCAGGGTGCATGATTTCCTGTCTAATTTCAGGAAGCACCTCCCGGAGTATGATGAACTGCTTACGGGTAACGTTATTTTTGAAGAGAGGACCAAAGGTGTCGGAGTGCTCTCACCGGAAGATGCTGTTTCCTATGGCTGTACGGGCCCGGTGGCACGCGGATCAGGGGTAAGCTGTGATATCCGTAAGTTACTTCCGTATGACGGTTACGAAGATGTTGCCTTTGAGGAAAGCCTTGAAACAGCCGGCGACTGCTACGCACGTTACAAGGTCAGGATGAAAGAAATGCTGCAAAGCGCTCATATCATAGAACAGCTTATTGATAATATCCCCGAAGGAGATTTCCAGGCAAAGACAAAGGTGGTGCTCAAAGTTCCCAAAGGCGAGTATTATTCAAGAGTTGAAACCGCAAGGGGAGAGCTGGGTGTATATCTTATCAGCGATGGGAGCGCGTCTCCCTACAGGGTAAAATACCGGTCGCCTAATTTCTCAAATCTCTCTGCCCTGAAAAGGATGGCTGTGGGTGGCAAGATTGGCGACCTCGTGGCTATTATGGCTACCCTTGACCTGGTGATACCTGATGTGGACAGGTAAAACGTTCTTTTGTCCTCCTCTTTGATATATAAGTTGCCTGATTTTTGACGATCCCGAAGGAAATGTCGTTCGTCGACACTTTAATGTGTTTTGTCGAAATTGTGCCAGGGCATACAATAGTTCTGTATTATATTTGTTATGGTAAAATCAAATTCAAACCTTATGGAAACATACAGAATCTCCGATATAGAAGGGATAGGCCCTAAGCTGAGTGTGAAACTCGAACGGGTGGGTATTTCTACGGTGGACGCTCTTTTGAACGAATGCTCTACCCGCAGCGGGCGGAAAGAAGTTTGTAAGAAAACGGGGATTTCCGAGGATAAACTTCTTAAATGGGTTAATCTTGTTGACCTTTTCCGTGTGAAGGGGGTCGCAATAGAATATACCGAATTGCTTGAAGCTTCAGGAGTTGAGGCGATAGAAGAACTCAGGAATGCAGATCCCCAGAAGCTTTATGATAAGATGGTGAAAATAAACTCTGCCAAGAAATTTGTGCTGCAGGTGCCTTCACTCCCCGAGGTGGAGTCTATAGTCTGCAATGCAAGGACAGTGAAAGCCCTTGTGATGAATTAAAACCTGCAAGATTTATTTGTAAATAAGAAGAAGCCGTATGTAAAACATACGGCTTCTTGATTTTGCAGCCGGCCTGTCATAAATCCTGACTGTCAGGAAAACTTCAGGATGGTTTTTTTCAGGATGTCAATACACTCATAAAGCTGTGCCTCAGAGATAATGAGAGGGGGAGCCAGCCTGATGATATTGCCGTGAGTGGGCTTTGCGAGCAGTCCGTTGTCTTTTAAAGCAAGGCACAGCGCCCATGCATCTTTTTCATTCACAGGGCGGATTACTATTGCGTTCAGCAGGCCTTTTCCCCTGATGGTTTCAATCATGCCTGATTGTATCTTACTGAGCTCATTCCTGAGTTTGTCGCCGAGAAACTCGGCTTTAGCGGAGAGGTTTTCTTCTTTGAGCACCCGGAGTGCCGCCATGGCTACCCGGCATGCAAGCGGGTTGCCCCCGTATGTGGATCCGTGCTCCCCGGGGCGTATGCACAGCATGATTTCATCATCTGCGAGAACGGCAGACACGGGCAGCGTTCCGCCTGAAAGGGCTTTTCCGAGAATAAGTATGTCAGGACGAACATCTTCATGATCGCACGCAAGCATCCTTCCTGTGCGGCAGAGCCCCGTCTGGATTTCATCCGCAATAAAAAGCACACCGTGCTTTTCGCATAACTCTTTGCACCGTGCAAGATAGCCGGGGTCGGGAACGACGATTCCCCGCTCGGCCTGTATGGGTTCTATAAGAAAACCTGCCGTACCCGGCTCTGTGATTGCTTTTTCGAGCGCAGCAATGTCATTGAAAGGAATAATTGTGAAACCCGGAGCAAAGGGGCCGAAGTTGTTCCTGTTTTCAGGATCCGACGAAAGTGAAATTGCGGCAATGGTCCTCCCGTGGAAGTTTCCTTCGCATACAATGATTTTAGCCTTGTCCGGCTGAATACCTTTTTTCTCATATGCCCATTTCCTGCACAGTTTCAGCGCTGTCTCCACGCCCTCCGCACCGGTATTCATGGGGAGAACCTTGTCGTAGCCGAAATATTCCGTGATATATTTTTCATACTCCCCGAGAACGGAATTATAAAAAGCCCTCGACGTCATCGTGAGTTTTTCACTTTGCTCCCTGAGTGTACCGATTATCGCAGGGTGGCAATGCCCCTGGTTAAGAGAAGAATACCCGGCCAGAAAATCAAAATACTTTTTCCCTTCCACATCCCACACAAATACACCTTCCCCGCGCTCAAGCACCACCGGGATAGGCTTGTAGTTATGCGCTCCGTAACGGTTTTCCATTTCCATGGCCGCTGCGGAACTTTTCTTTTTTGTCATATCTTCTGCAGTTATCATAATGAAAAGGTACAATTTTATGTGCCTCTTCAAAAGTACTAAGTAAATATGAGATCCTCAATCGTTTCCGGGTAATCATTAAAAGAGTTTGGGCGGGTAAGATTTAAAAAATAAAAAACTCCCGCTGCGGTTAAAAGACTTATCTTTGCAGGAATTATGAAAAAAATATGAAAAAGATACTCTGCATCCTGGCACCTGCTGTAATGCTTTCCGTTTTCTCCTGCAAGAAAAGTGCGGGAGAAGGGGGGACTTCATCCATCACCGGGAAAGTTTATGCCAATTATTATGATAAGCGGATACAATCCAAACTCTCTTCGGGTTATGCGCCCAGGGAGGATGTGTTTATTATTTACGGCGATGATGTGACCTATGGTGACAACCAGAAAACCAATTACGATGGCACCTTTGAGTTTCGCTATCTTCAAAAGGGAAAGTATAAGGTATACGCCTATACAAGGGATTCATCGGGCGCCTATATAAACCAGGTGAACCAGAGTGCTCCCAACATTGCTGTTATAAAGGAGGTCGAGATAACTTCCGGCGGTAAAGCAGTGAATCTTGACGATATATCCATAATTAAATAAAGCCGTGATGATACCCCGTTTTGCCTTTGCGGTAATACTTCCCGCACTTCTATTTGCATCGGTCCCCGCTTCTTATGCCCAGAAGAAAAAGGAAATTAAAAAAAATAAGATCCGATCTGAATCAGAAAGCATTACGGAATACTCCGGCGGGAAGGAAAACACATATAAGCAGAAATATATAAAGTTTGATACCGACGGAAATATACTGGAGTCCATTGAATATGAAAAAGACGGCACAGTGAAATCGCATGAAAGTTACCGCTATGACAGCTTTAATAATAAAACGGAAGAAGTTGTTTATCTCCCCAACGGGTCTGTACAGAAGAAGACGCTCTCAAAATACAATGCCAACAAAAATAAAATTGAAGAGACTATAACGGACGGGGAGGGAAAGCTCACGGAGAAGCATTTTATCAGCTATAATGCAAATGATGATAAAAGCGTTGAAGTTGTTACCGATGGCAATAATAAGCTTATCAGGAAAGATATATATGTGTATGACGGGAAGGGGATGAAAACAGAAAAGAAGATTTATGACGGGGAAGGAAAGGTTCAGACAGTGAAGCATTACACCTACGAATACTGAATGACGGAGTCCTGGAAAACTGCTGTTTTAAATTTTGATCCGATCAGTCTTGAGGAAATGGATGCCGTGAAGCTGATGGACAGGACAGATACCAAGTTTATTTTCCATGAAAATGATCTGCCTTTATACCTTGACAGCATTGTCCCTCATTACAGGATTCTTGAAATTGCGGGGAGCCGCTTTACCCGTTACGAGAATATTTATTTTGATACAGAGAAGCTTGATTTCTATCTTGACCATCATAACGAACGGATGAACCGTTTTAAAGTCAGGTACCGCAGGTATGCCGAATCAGGGCTTAGTTTTTTTGAAATAAAATATAAATCCAATAAGGAACGCACTGTAAAGGAAAGGGTTAAGACGAAAGAAATTATCCCCGAGGTCAGCGGGAAAGCAAGATCTTTATACAACGAAGTGGTGAAACCCGACCCGGGAGAAATGCACCCCCGGCTGTGGGTGGATTACTCCCGCATGACTTTTGTAAGCAAAGCCATGAATGAACGCCTGACCATGGACATAGGTCTGCACTACCGTTCCGGGGAGAAGGAGAAGAAGATAAATAACCTGGTGATAGCGGAAGTCAAGCAGCAGCGGGCGTCCGCAGCTTCTCCTTTCGTAAAGCTGATGCACTCAAGGCATATCAGGCCTTTTTCCATCAGCAAGTACTGTCTTGGAATCACACAGGTTTATCCCTGGATGAAAAAAAATAACTTTAAGCCCAAATTGTTAACCATTAATAAACTGACCCATGATCTTGAAAATGTTGCTTGACTTCCAGGCGTTTGATAAACTTTCAGATAAGTTCTTTCTCCGCCTGCTTGCGGATATGATCTCCATTGCCGTACTTATACGGTTTGTCTATTATCCTATCTACAAGAAGAAAGATTACATCTTTACATTCGCCATTTTTAACCTTATCATATTCATCATTACCTATCTTCTGAACAAGGTGGATATGTCCATGGGTGCTGCTTTTGGGTTGTTCGCAGTGTTCTCAATGCTTCGTTACCGGACCGAAGGAATTTCGATAAAGGACATGACGTATCTCTTTATTGTCATCGCTCTCGGACTCATCAATGCAGTAACAAAAGGCACTTATATCGAACTCTCTATTATCAATCTGATACTCATTCTTGTTACCCTTGCCCTCGACGGAAGGCTTATCATGAAGACCGAGATGTCGCAGATTGTACAGTATGAAAACATTGAAAACATCAGGCCTGAGAACCGTGATAAACTCATGGCAGATCTGAAGGCGAGAACAGGTTTGAATATACACCATGTATCCGTGAGCCGGATTGATTTCATGAGAGACACGGCATTGCTGAACATATACTACTATGAATAAAAAGCAATCCTTCCTGTTTCTGGTTTTCCTTCTCCCGTTCCTTTCTTTTTCCCAATCGAGAGACCTTTGGCAATGGAGCACCTTAAGCATTGATAAGAAAATAACTCCTTCGCTATCTTTTATTTTTGATGAGGAGCTCCGGCTTCAGAATAATCTTTCGGAAGTAAATCTTTTTTACAGCAACATAGGTGCCGGGTATAAGGTAAATAAATATGTGAAAGTGGCCGGTGTTTACCGCTGGATAAACAAAAACAGGAAAGATTCCCCGTACAGTTCCCGCCACAGGTTCTATGCAGATGTCTCTTTTAAATACCGGATGTCCCCGCTTGTTTTTTCATTCAGGACAAGGATACAGACCCAGGTGCGGGATGTTTATTCGAGTGACAGCGGCCTGGTGCCTGAAAATTACTGGCGGAATAAATTTGACCTGAAGTTAGATATGAACCGCCGCTTCGCCCCTTATGTAGCTGCAGAATTCCGTTACCAGTTTAACAACAGCCGGATAAAAGAGGCAAATAACCAGTTTGACAGGGGGCGTTATTATATCGGGCTGGATTATGAAATCAACAGGGTGAATACTGCCGGGGTGTACTATATGATACAGCGCGATTATAATGTTAATGACCCTGAAACGGATTATGTCCTGGGGATTGCCTACAGTCTTTCGCTTTAATCCGCCTTCGCGTTCCGCTACGGCGGACGGGAAGGTCTTGGATTAATTCCCCGCAGCTTGCTGCGCAATGATGATCAAATTCCCTTAAGATACCTCGCTGCTTGCGGCGAGGTAGTTCATTCCGCCTTCGCGTTCCGCTACGGCGGACGGGAAGGTCTTGGGTTAATTCCCCGCAGCTTGCTGCGCAATGATGATCAAATTCCCTTAAGATACCTCGCTGCTTGCGGCGAGGTAGTTCATTCCGCCTTCGCGTTCTGCTACGGCGGACAAGATGTCCGGTGCTTGACCGGAGGGTAATAGCAATTTAATTCAGGGATTCTTCCCCGTACACTTCTACCTTCATGTCTTCAAGAATCAGGTTTTCCTTTCCCGGGTTCCATACATAGACTTTTACAATATCATCTGCAGTAAGGTTTTTCGGTATTCTGCGCGCAGTCAAAATACGGAACCACTTTCCCGGCTTCTCTTCGAAGAAGGTAAATTTTCTGGAATACCACCCATGAAGCTTTCCTGCAGATTCAAATGCAATTACGAGTTCTGCCTTTGTACCAGGTTGGAGCCCGTATGCCCGTACGTTTGCAGAAATGATAGTGTTATCCCCTCCACGGCTGAGATCTTTTGTTTTTGCGGTAAAGGTGGGGCCGAACTCGTGAAGGCTGTCTGTCATATTCACGTGAGACCCTGACAGGGCAAGGTCTTTATTGATGATAATATTTTCCTTTTCCCATAAAGGAACCTCAAAGTCATTGTACACCCGGAACAGGGGCTCCTTCCCGGGATTGTTACCGTTCCTGCAGAAAACAATAACGCCCCCCTCCCCAAATTTTTTTTCAGCGGCAATGAAGGGAAAGCGATGTTTTATTATCATAGCAGCTTCCGGAGGGTTATAGATTTCTGTCCATGCATAAATAAAACAGGGCGTGTTTACGCTATCTGTAATTTTTTGAAGCCTGCCAAGAGATTCGTCACTTACGCAGTTATATAAGAGAGGTTTTGTACGCTGCCCTGTCTTCCCGAAATAATAATCTATGTAAAAAGGATCGGCCGCGTTGGCCACAAGGGATATATTTCCGGCTTTGTATTTGTCAATCAGGGAGGATGAGAATCCTGCGATTTCTTTGACAGACCCGGTATGGTTTTTTATATAAAAATGACTCCCGTAAATAAGGCCGGAGACAGCAGTGGGGAGCAGTAAAATTGCTGTTACGATGCCATGCTTCTTTGAGTCGTTGGGAAAAAACGAGAACAGGAAAATTCCCATGAACGGGAAAGAAGGCAGCAGCGTGGAATAATCGAGCACAGGCTCTCTCGTAACAGAGAAAACATAAAGCAGCAGGAAGCACAGGGCAAACCAGGTGAAGGTAAAACGGTGAAAGGGGGAGAAAATGATTTTCCTGAACCCGAAGATGAGCGCAGTGGCGGATACAGCAAGAACAGTATAAAAATAGTATTCCGAGTTGTTAAAGCAATAGTAAAGGTACATCATGAGTGTATCCTTATGAGGTCTTGCGAGCAGGTCAGGAGCAATGGTGAGGACTTGCTCTATTGAGATGTCGGAATGGGGGAGAAAGGCGAGCCAGCAGACTGACAGTATGAGCAGATACTCTTTAAATTTCTCTATCCGGATAAAAAACAATCCTGTGATTCCTGTAATGCTCACAAGTATAAACGCAGTGTAGTGAGTATACATTGCTGCAAGCGTGGAAAGGGTGTATGCCTTGTACCGGCTGTACTCTTCTTCTTCCGTCAGATGCTCCCCGGTGGGGAATACAACTTTTGTCCAGTACAGAGAGGACAACAATACGAAAAACATCCCCGCAACATGGGGAAGAGCAAGCCTGCTGTAAAGGATGGTATAGGAAGAAAAGCTCATGAGCAGTGCGGCAAGCAGTCCTGCGGTCTCGTTAAACCATGCAGCAGCAAGCCGGAATACAAGGTAGATACAGGCTATCCCGATCAGGAGGAAAGGGAAACGTACGGAGGCTGCACTGTTTCCGAAAACACGGGTCCATCCATATAAAAAAACAGGAACGCCCATAGGCTGGTTATACCTGTTTTCCTCCTGCAGCAGCCAGGAGTCCGATATTTTACCGCTTACTTTATGCAGTATGCCTAGTTCCTCAGGAGACAGGGATCCTTCGCTGTAGTAGTAAAACCTCAGGATACTGCCTAAAAGGATGATGATGAGCAGCAGTGTACGTGTTGTTTTACCGGGAGGCAGGATCATGATTTATAATAATTGTTTAATCCGCTTTCGCGTTCCGCTGGCGGACAAGGGGAGGAGGGGCTTGCCCTGGCGTTAGTACCATTTTATTATACATAATCTAAGGTAAAATGAGATACCCGATACCTCTCTTATTTATCAGGCTATTCAGGAATTTAGCCCTCCTTCCGCCAGAATAAACAATTACGCCATCAATATCTCATAAGGAATACCAAGGCCATCATGCAGGGATTTGATGACCCGCTTTGAGAGTTCCCGTTTTTTATGGAGTACAGCCGATACCAGGCTCCTGTTTCCGCCAAAGTACTTCACAAGGTCTTTCTGCCTGAGTCCTTTTTCTCCCATGATGTATTTAATAGCTTCCACAGGATCGGGTGCTTCGATGGGATAATGAATATGCTCATACGCTTCTACCAACGTGGAGACGATATCCAGTTCATCAAATTCACGGGAGCCATCTTTCGGTTCATGAGCAATAAGCTCATCAATTCTTGTAAGCGCATTTCTGTAATCTTTCTCTGTCCGGATGGGTTTAATGTTCATGACTGTTAATGTTCAAATTGTTTTTGCATCTATTTTGTCATACTCCTTATGGGTTCCGATGAATCGGATAAACACTTTCTGCACTCTAAACACGATGTATGTCACTAACCTGTAATCATTTCCCTTAATGTTGAAGACCACCCTGTTGTTGCCTATGATGCTTGCATTGCCAAACAACTGCTTTATATTGTGCGTGTTCTTCCATTGCTGCTTCTCCACAATTTTGTGCCATGTCTTAAGGGGTATTTCGGCGTCATTGTGTTTTCCCCAAAATTCCTTTAAAGTGCTTTTTGCGATTATTCTCATAATCACCGGTAAAGTTAAGAAAAAAATAATTGTTTACAAAATGTAAACTAAAAATAAAGAAGCAATAAAAGGAAGCAGTGAATTTGTAATTCAATAATTGCTATAATTTTTTCGAGAAGTCAGTTTCTTTGCCTTGCGGCTTCAAAAAGAATAATTCCGGCAGCCACAGAAACATTGAGGGAGGCTATTTCTCCGTGAAGAGGGATTTGTATCCTGCTGTCGGCCATTTCCAGGCAGTCGGAAGAAATCCCTTTTTCTTCCGAACCCATCACAAGGGCGGCAGGCATGGAGAAGTCTGCCTTGTGGTAAGGAAGCTCTCCTTTTTCGGTGCAGGCAAATATCCTGAGCCCGCTTTCTTTCATAAACTTTATTGCGCGGCGGAGATTATCTTCCCTGCATACGGGTATTTTGTGAAGGGCACCGGCGGAAGTTTTTATTGCATCAGCGTTCAGTTGTGCGCTGCCCCTTGAAGGGAGAATGATTGCATGTGCGCCTGCGCATTCCGCGCTTCTCGCGATGGCACCCATGTTCCTTACATCGGTGATATGATCGAGTACCATGAGAAACGGAATTTTTCCCTGTTCAAACAGGCCGGGCAGGAGCATGTCAAGAGGCTGGTATGCAATGGGAGAGAGGATGCAGACAACACCCTGGTGGTTTCTTCTTGTGATGCCGTTGAGTTTTTCTACCGGAACAAACACGAAGGGGAGGCCTTTTTTCCTGGCGATGGTTTTGAGCTCCGAGGCAAGTTCTCCCTGAAGTCCGTTCTGGATAAGGAGTTTTTCAATTTCTTTCCCGGCATGGATAGCCTCTATCACCGGCCTGAGGCCGAAGATCATGTCCGTTTTGTCTTTGTTGTGCTGCAAGATTTCCGTTATTAGTCGTTATAAACTCTTCCGGTTCTCCAGGTGTCCACGGCATGGTACCAGTAGCTTTCGTATATGGGCGACCGCTGGAGGATGAAATCGTTATCGGAGAATGGATTATTCACCATGATGAAAGTGAAATTGATAGAGGTCATGTTGCCGGCCTCCCCGTATATCCAGCTCTCGGAGTTGCTGGTTTTGTATATGATGTTAGGGACGCCGAATATTATGTATATCATGCCGCGGTCTGTTTTCCACCCCTCAATATAAGAGGAGAAAAAGACATTCGCATCTTTCACGCGGTTGTAATATTTCCGTATGAGCTCTTTTCCTCTTTCTATGTTTCCGCTCAGGGCAAGCCAGAAATTATCCACAGCTGCTTTTTTATCATCTTTTGAATAAAGATCTTCAAATTCCTTGCGGGTGGTAAGGTAGCGTAAGGGTTCCAGCAGTGCTGCCGGTGAGGTGAGCCGCGGAAAATCATCATGGAAACGGAAAAGGGTGAGTCCTTCCTTCACCAGGGTGTCTTCCTGAATGTGATAGAAACCCTGCCTTGAAAATGAAGCTTCTGTCGGAAGATTGTGCATATGAAAAACAAATGAACTGTCGGAGGCATATTCAAACGGCCTGATGTTGCTTACAGCGAAGGGTGGATCCGCAATCGGAAAATCCCTGTTGTAATACCTTACGTAAAAATTTTTTTCAGTCTGATTCCGGTGTTCTATTGTCAAAGTGTCATTTCCTGGTATGTAATAATTATACACTACTGCTCCTGATTTTTTTTTCCTGATAAGGAATGATTGCCTGTTCTGGAACCCTGATTTATTGACTCCTGTGAAAAACCTGCTTGATAATTTCCTGTTGTTATCGGAGATGTTTATTTCAAGAACACTTGTTGTATTGCTGTCGGGTGAAGAATTGCCTGTCCTCAGGTTAAGATATCCTGAAAGAAACGTGCCTTCCGCCGATTCTTTTTCCAGGAATCTTAGGGAAGTGCTGTCCACGAGAGTGTTGTTGTCAAAAGACCTTAGCAGCCGGCAGGAAACGGTAAAGTCTGCTTTGGAAATTCCGTCTTCTCCGCGGATAAACAGAAGATCTTCCGTATTAATTCTGAAGTAGAGCCTTGAGCTGTCGTCCGAAAAATGATACACATGAAATTCAGGGTGTAGTATGGAAGATGTACTCCTGTACAGGTAAGCGAGGTTCTGGTTGCTGATCTTGTCGGTTACCGTGCATCCGGAGAGGAAAGTCATAACCAGGAAAATAAAAAGGGTCCGCATGCTTATTCTGTTGTGTTTCCGGGAAGGTTTTCATTTCCGGCAGACCTTTCAACGAGCTGCGGGTTAATAGTTTTGGAAGCTCTGGCTCCCAGTTCCCTGATTTTCTCTGTTCTTCCGACGAGATTTCCTTTGCCTTCCGAGAGTTTGCCCATGGCGCTGTCATAGGCCTGTTTGGCGCTGTTCATTCTGTTTCCCAGGGCAATAAGGTCTTCCGTGAATCCTACGAATTTATCGTAAAGATCTCCGCTCTGCCTCGCTATTTCAAGCACATTCCTGTTCTGCCTTTCCTGATTCCAGATGGAGGCAATGGTTCTCAGGGTGGCAAAAAGGGTGGAAGGGCTTACAATGACAATTTTTCGTTCCCATGCATAACCAAAGAGTTCCTGGTCTTCCTGTACGGCTACGCCGAAGGAGGATTCTATGGGAAGGAAGAGCAGGACAAAGTCTGGAGAGTGAAGCCCCCCGGCCGACTGGTAATTTTTCTCAGCCAGGGATTTGACATGGTTACGGATGGAGGCAAGATGCTGCCGGATAAAGTTTTTCTTTTCTTCTTCACCGGATGCGTTTACAAAGGATTCGTAGGCAACAAGCGAGACCTTCGAATCAACAATCACATGTTTGTTATCCGGGAGAAAGATGATTGCATCGGGCTGTATGCGTCTTCCCTGATCATTCAGGGTACTGTACTGCATTTTGTATTCCTGGTCTTTTACAAGGCCTGAGCGTTCGAGGATTTTCTCCAGGATTACTTCCCCCCAGTTTCCCTGTGTCTTGGAGTCGCCTTTCAGAGCACGGGCCAGGTTTCCGGCTTCCTGGCTAAGCTCGCGGTTCAGGTTTATGAGGGAGTTAATTTCACCCCTGAGGGAATTCCTTTCTGAAGCTTCCTGCCTGTAGGACTTCTCCACCATCTCTGAAAAGGTTTTAATCTTATCCTGGAGAGGGCTAAGAAGTATATCAAGGTTGGTTTTATTCTGCTGGGTGAATTTTTGACTTTTTTCTTCCAGCAGCCTGGCTGCGATATTTTCAAATTCGGATGTAAGTTTTTTGTTCAGATCCTGTAATGCCGAATTGCTCTCTTTAAGTTTTTCCTCAAGGTGATTCAGTGCGGCTGTCTTTCCGGCAAGGGAAGATGTAAGAGAAAGAACTTTTTCCCGTTCGGATGAAATCTCTGCTTTCAGACTTTCATAATCCCCCGCATGAAGGGAGTTGACAGCAGGCTTTTTCAGAAACCATGCCAGAAGGAAACCGGCGGATGCCCCGAGCAGGAACAATAATACGTTCATAGGCAGAAGGATGAGAAGTAAAAACTATGGGTAAAAATACAAAATATACAGGGATGAGGAGAGGGGGGAAGGAGTTAAGCTTAATTCCTTCAGTATATTGACGGGAGTATGGAAATATCATTTAATCCGCCTTCGCGAAATGTGAAGGCAGATTCAAAAAGCAAGGCTGCTGATCGTTATTTTTTCTCAAAGATGAAGAACAGCTCTCTTCCTGCTCTCGGCTGGATTGAGTTGTATGCTCTTTCAATGGTTTTTATCCTGAAGCAGGGGCTGAACAGGCTGATATATTCATCCCTGTTTCCGCCAAAGGGAGGGGCATCATTGTTCAGCCTGTCATCAAATAAAAGCCCGCACAGTTTTCCTCCTTTGCCAAGCAGGCTGTGCATCTTGAGGACATAATCCTTTCTGAGCGATGGATGTATGGCACAGAAAAAGGTCTGTTCCGCAATAAGGTCATACTTTCCTTTGTGCCTGAAGAAATCCGTACAAAATAATTGCCGGACAGGGAATCCGGGGTTGCGCTCCCGGAACTTTTTTAAGGCTTCCGGGGAAATATCAAGTAGGCTGATGTTTTTAAATCCTTTGTTGTAAAGATATTCAGCCTCCCATGCGTTGCCGCATCCGGGGATCAGTATTCTTAAAGATAAATCGTTCAGCTGGTCAAAATATTCCCGGAGCGGGGGAGAGGGATACCCGACATCCCATCCTGTATCCCCGCTGAGATGGCGTCCGTCCCAGAAATCTTTGCCGAGAGATTCTTTTTCCATGCTTTTACTTTGCTTCCATCAGGAGGACATTTTCCACGTGCTGTGTGTGAGGGAACATATCCACCGGCTGCATTTTCCGGATGGAGAATTTATCCTTCAGGATTTTGACATCCCTCGCCTGCGTGGAGGGGTTGCAGCTCACATATATAAGTCTGGCGGGCATCAGTTCCATGATTTTTTCTGTAACTCGTTCATGCATCCCTGCCCTGGGCGGGTCCGTGATGATTACATCCGGCCGGCCGTTTTCCTTAATAAAATCAGCTGTGATGATATCTTTTACATCTCCCGCATAGAAAGATGCGTTGCCAATATTATTGAGGAGGGCATTTTCTTTTGCATTTTCAATGGCTTCAGGAACACTGTCAATGCCCGTTATTTTTTTTGCATGTCCCGCAATAAAGCCGGCAATGCTGCCGATTCCCGTGTAAAGATCGTAAACGTTCTCGGTTCCTCCGAGGCCGGCAAAGTCTTTCACAACTTCAAACAGCTTCTTTGCCTGGGCTGTGTTTGTCTGGAAAAAAGACTTGATGCCGATCCTGAACTTTATGCCATTCATATCTTCAGTGATATAATCCTTGCCTTTGAATATATGCACAGGAAGGTCATACAGCGTATCATTTTTCTTTGGATTGATAAAATAGAGGACCGAAGCAACGGATGAAAAAAGTTCTGAAACATGGTTCATAAGCGGGAAGATCTGTTTTTCTTCAGAGGAAAAAACGAAACCGAGCATAACTTCACCGCCGGATACGGAGTTGCGGATAATGAGGTTTCTCAGGAGCCCGGTCTGCTGGCGCGCATTGAAGAAAGAAAGCCTGTTGAGGATGGCATATTCTTTAACAGCCAGCCTTATCTTGTTGGAAGGCTCCGGCTGGAGGAAGCAGTGGGCAACATCAAGGATGCGGTCAAACTTTTTTGGCACATGAAACCCCAGGGCAGGGGCAGGTTCTGAACTTTCCTTATTGAAGAGATCAGCCTCAATCCATCCTTTGTCGGAAAAAGAGAATTCCAGCTTGTTGCGGTAGCAGGTGGTGGCTTCCGAAGGGATAACCGGCAGAATTTCTGCAAAGCCGGCCTCAGCGATTCTCTCCATGGCGTCAGACACCTGTTTATGTTTGTAGAAAAGCTGCGCTTCGTAATTCATATGCTGCCACCTGCATCCGCCGCAAGTTCCGAAATGGCTGCAAAAAGGGATATTTCTTTTTTCAGAGGAGGTATGGATTTTTACAATTCCCGCTTCGGCATAATTTTTTTTCTTCCGGAGAATGCGTATATCGGCCACATCACCCGGTATGCCTCCTTCAACAAAAATCACGAGTTCGCCTGCGGATTCTTTCCCGGAAGGAACCCTGGCAATTCCGTGTCCTTCGGTTCCTGTGTCTGTGATTAAGATTTTCTCAAGTATATCCAAGGGAAAAACGGGGTGCCTTTTTTTATTTTTTCATCTTCAGCTTGTTCCCGAACACGGCCCTGAATTTTTCAAGTTTGGGCTGTATAACATAGGTGCAGTAAGGTTGGGATGGATTCAGGCTGTAATAATTCCGGTGATAATTTTCTGCCGGATAAAATTTTACAAAGGGGACAATCCCTGTGATTACGGGTTTATCCCACGCTTTGCTTTCGTTCAGTTTTCTTTTGTAGTATTCGGCAGTTTCCTTTTGCTGGGGGTTATGATAAAAAATAACTGACCTGTACTGGGTGCCTTTGTCTTCACCCTGACTGTTGAGAGTTGTGGGATCATGTGTCTTCCAGTACACTTCAAGGATTTCGCTGTAGGAAATCTCGGCAGGATTAAACACGACCTGGCATACCTCAGCATGGCCTGTATTTCCTGAGCATACGTCCTCGTATGACGGGTTTTCTTTTGATCCCCCTGAATAGCCAGGCATAACGGAAATAACGCCTTTCAGTTCACTGAATACGGCCTCCACGCACCAGAAACATCCGGCGCCGAGAGTGGCAGTATCATTGGGAGTGGTAGAAGGAGTAGTCATGGCGGCAGTTGATTTAAATGTTTCGTGCTTGTCCCGGGCACAGGCTATAAGGCATCCGGATACAAGAAGGATAAGGTTATATGAAATAAATTTCACTACAGAGGTCATTGGCCGGAAGCGGGGGCAGGCTCTTCCATTGTTTCGTATTCCCTTATGGTATTGTAGAGCGTGTCTCTTTCCGCGGGTTTTCGTCCTGCATGCCGGATCAGGTCCACGAGCTGGGCAGTGCTCATGCGGGGGTGCTGATCTTCGGCACCTGCCATGGCGTATATTTTTGTGGTGTCGTCAATGGTGCCGTCAATATCATCCACGCCGAATGAAAGCGAGGCTCCCGCAGTGCTTTTCCCTATCATGGGCCAATAGGCTTTGATATGGGGGAAATTATCGAGGTAGATTCTTGAAACGGCGTAATTGCGGAGGTCTTCAATCATGGTAACCTCTTTTACATCCGACATATCATTATCCTTATTCCTGAATTTAAGGGGAATAAATGCATTGAATCCTCCTGTCTCATCCTGGAGTTTCCTGAGGCGATCCATGTGATCTACCCTGTGCGCAAAGTTTTCGGTATGGCCGTAAAGCATTGTGGCATTGGAAGGAATACCGAGCTGGTGTGCCGTGGAATGAATCTCAAGCCACTGTGAGGCGGTGGCCTTATCGGCGCATATTTTACTCCGCACTTCTTCATCAAAAATTTCAGCTCCGCCTCCCGGGAGGGAGTCAAGTCCGCTTTCTTTCAGCATTCCGAGGCCTTCCCTGACGGATACTTTTGCTTTCCGGAACATGTATTCAAGTTCTACTGCGGTGAATGCCTTGATGTGCAGTGCCTTCCGGTGTGTTTTTATTTTCCGCAGAAGACTGCAGAAGAAAGCCAGGTCCATCCTCGGATGAACGCCTCCCACAATATGAACTTCCGTGACGGGCTGCCCGTCATAGGATTTCACCATATCTATCATCTGGCTTTCGCTGAGCTCCCACCCGTCCTCCCGGTTTTTATAGGTTCTCGAATAGGAGCAGAACCCGCATGAAAAAACGCATACGTTAGTGGGTTCTATGTGGAAATTGCGGTTAAAGAAAGTAAGGTTGCCGTGTTTTTTTTCGCGTATGAAATTGGCAAGCACCCCGAGGAAGGAAATGGTTCCTTCTTCGTATAGCCTGATTCCATCATCATAACTGATCCGTTTGCCGCTGAAAACTTTTTCGGCAATCGTTTTCAGCCCCGGTGAAACGGAAGAATGTGCAATGAGGGTATTGGGCAGCATGAAAGGATCTGTGTTTATTTATCGAGAACGATCTTACGGGTGAAGAAATAATCACCATATCTGGCCTGCAGCACGTACACACCGCCTTCAAAAGAATTCATGTCAAGAAGAATTTTATCTGAAGGGTTGCAGGTTTTCTTCGTTTCGAGAAGTTTTTCTCCAAGAAGGTTAAACACTGAAAGTGAAACAGTACCCTGAAAATCCCCGGGGAGTGAAACAGAGAGGTGGCCACCTGTGTTCGGGTTGGGGAAGATATCAAGTTCTTCATCCCCGTGAATAACGGAGATGCCGTTCACGCCGGGAGTGCAGCCGGGGTTGGATATTTTTACCAGAATCCTGGAGCTGTTGAGCACACCGCCCATGCGGGTGGACTGGTCTTTGGTAAACAGGTGCATACACCCGTCGTCGCAGTAGTCCATGTAATTCATAAACATGTATCCGGGGGAGGTATTGGTGCAGTTATCTGTTTGCGGGAAACCGGGGCACCCGTATGTCGATCCTGCCTGATTGGGGGTGTCATTGATTAAGTCATCGCCTGTGCATGCACCGCTGTCATCTCCCCATACATGCTTTAGTCCAAGCCAGTGGCCTACTTCATGCACAGCAGTTTTGCCGAGGTCATAGGGGGAGAGCGTCCCGGGGTTTCCAAAGCAGGTGTAGAGAATCACAACCCCGTCAGTAGCCGCATTGCCGCCAGGAGGCTGGGCATATCCAAGAAGGCCGCCCCCGAGGTTGCATGTCCATATATTAAGGTATTTATCCCGGTTCCAGGCATCCTCTCCGCCGGTGCTGGTGTGCTTCACATCATTGCTGCTCGAAAAAAACATATTGGTGCTTGTTTTGGTACGGGTAATGCCATTGGTAAGAAACCCGTTCGGATCCTGCTTTGCAAGGCAGAACTGTATTTTGGTATCCACCACGAGGCTTTTCCAATTGGCCGGGACGCTCACTGTGTCTGCATAGGCTTTGGAAAAGATTTTATTCATCAGGTCAATCTGGCTTTGTATCCGGTTGTCCGAAAGGCTGTCAAGGGAATTCCTGTAAACCACGTGAACCACAACAGGTATTGTTGTGACAGCAGCTTCGGTTTTATTGTACTGTATATCCCTGAGTGCCTGTTGAAGCTGATCTTCCGCATCTTCCATGTGTCCGGCAAGAGAAGGATCTTGTGCCATCATCTGTTCAACATATTCCACAGTTCCACAACGCCTGATAGTTTGCTGTGCATGCAGCCAACCGGAAAAGAGAGCAACAGCAAAAAGAAGGTAACATTTTTTCATAAAGGAAATTTAAAGATTACAGGCAAGCAAGACCTTTCACACAAATTTACTTTTTGTAGGTTCAATTAACAAATTATCATCTGACCGGAGATTGGGGGGAGAGGGAAACCCTATTCCGGTGAGCAGACTGTTTTTTGGAATGGTTTTTGGTAATATACAGGATTATTAACCAATTAATCCAAAATCAAATGAAGACCACAAAGAAAATTTCCCTGGCAATAGCTGCGGGAATGCTGTTCTCGTCACTTTCGTTATTTGCACAGCAGGGTGCTGCCCCTGCAAAGGCCGCAGAGAAGAAAGAAGCAAAAGCAGATACTGCAAAGGCTGCTCCTGCTCACAAGGATCATAAGCCTGCTGCCAAGCCTGCTCAAAAAGGCGGGGAAAAAGTAACTCCTGCAAAGAAGGCTGCAGAGGGCGAAAAAGCAGGGGACAAGAAGTAATTCTTTCCCTGTCTGGAAAAGTTCCGCTTTCTTAACGGGGGGCGGAATTTTTTTTTATTCCGATTGATGTTCTTGCTTTTACCGGCAGAAAGCAGCTGAGAAGATGTTTGAGGGAAGGCATTGATGGTTTCAGCCGGTTTTTTTTCGTATCTCTTCGAGGTGCTTAACGGACTCCTCCCATTTCAGGGTCAGGGCTTCAAGCTGTTTCCGTGTTTTTTCATATTCCCCGAAAAAACCCTGTTGTGAAGAAAGAATCCTGAACTTTTCAGGGTCGGCAAGTTCTGTGTCGGTGGCTTGTATTTTCTTTTCAAGTGTTTCAATTTCTTTTTCTATGAGAGAGATCTTGTTTTCTGCTTTTCTCAGGTCTTTCTTCCATTGCATATTTTTTTCATAATTTTTTTCCTGTGGGGAAGGTTTCTTTTTTTCCTTTTCAGGGCTTGCAGTGTTTGTTTCCAGCCCCTTGAACCCGGAGAGTTTTCGTACCCTGAGAAACTCATTCACGTCTCCCGCATATTCTTTAATATTTTTATTCCTGAATTCATATACTCTCCCTGTAAGCCCCTGGAGGAAATCCCGGTCATGCGATACAATAATTAATGTGCCGTCATACCTGAGCAGTGCCTGTTTGAGAATTTCTTTCGACTGCATGTCAAGATGATTGGTGGGCTCATCCATCACCAGGAGGTTCACAGGTTCAAGCAGGAGTCTGCAGAGGGCCACGCGGGCTCGTTCTCCGCCGGAGAGCACTTTTATCTTTTTGTATACGTCATCACCGCTGAACAGGAAGGAGCCAAGCAGACTGCGGACTTTTGAAGATGTTTCTTTGCCTGCCGCATTTTCAATGGTTTCGATGACGGAGAGATTCTCATCCAGCAGATCCGACTGGTTCTGGGCATAATACCCGAGTTTCACGAGATGGCCGTATTCAAGTTTCCCCCCGTATTCAGCCTGTCCGGCAATAATTTTGGCAAGAGTTGTTTTACCCTCGCCGTTTTTTCCTACGAAGGCAATTTTTTCACCTCTTTCCACCACTATAGAAACATTTTCAAGCACCTGTTTGCTGTCGTATTTTTTGGAGATGAGTTCGGTTTTGAGAGGCACTTTGCCCGAGTGCGGTGCAGGAGGGAAGCGAAAACGCATGGAAGCATTTTCAAAAGAATCCACCTCGATGCGCTCCATCTTGTCGAGTTTTTTTATGAGAGACTGTGCAAATGCCGCTTTGCTTTTTTTGTACCTGAATTTTTCAATAAGCTGTTCGGTATGCTTAATGTACTTATCCTGGTTTTTCTTTGCCTGCTCTTCTTTCTCCTGCTGTTCGCTGCGAAGAGTCACGTATCTGGAATAAGGGGCTTTGAAGTCATAAATTTCCCCCATGGAAATTTCGATGGTCCTGTTGGTTACATTGTCAAGGAATGTCCGGTCATGCGATACAAGCAGCATTCCGCCCGGATAAGTTTTCAGAAAATCTTCCAGCCAGAGGATGGACTCTATATCGAGATGGTTGGTAGGTTCGTCAAGCAGGAGAACATCGGGTTTCCTGAGGAGAATTTTCGCCAGTTCAATTCTCATTCTCCATCCGCCGCTGAAGGATGTTGTTTGTTTGTCAAAATCGGAGGCAAGAAATCCAAGGCCGAGGAGAACCTTGTTTATCTCAGAATGAATGGTATAACCCTCCTCGAGGGCGAATTCTTCCTCAAGCCCGCTGATACGGGAGATCAGGCCGAGATACTCCCCGCTGTGTGTGTCGGTGCGCTGTGCGAGTTCATCCCTGAGCTGAGCGAGATTACTTTCTATGGCTTTTATTTTTTCGAAAGCAGATTCGGCTTCTTCGAAAACCGTGCGTCCATCGGTAAAGTCAAGATCCTGGGGGAGATAACCGGCCCGGAGTCCTTTGGAAGTTGAAATGCTTCCTCCATTCGGAGTATATTCACCTGCGATCAGCTTAAGGAGTGTGGACTTGCCGGCTCCGTTTTTTCCTACGAGTCCGATGCGGTCGCCGGGATTGATCATGAACGATATTTCATCAAAAAGTGTTCTTCCGCCGAAGTACAGGTTTACATTGCTAAGGGAGATCATAAAAATTTGTTCATGTATGTGCGTGGTGATTGTTTTTTCGTGCTGATGTATAATCCTGCAACCACGTAGTATTCATAAAATATTATTTCCTGGCCGGCTTTTTCGGGTGCGCTGTTTTTGATATTGATGTCCGGGAGACTGGAATACCCCGCTTTGATTTCACCGGAGAGAAAGAACCTCCTGTTGTATTCCACTCTTGGTCCTGTCTTGGCGATGATTGCATAACCTGAGAGGTGGAAATCATTATCCATCCCGTCGCCCATTACATGAACATCGGTTTTTGTAATCACCCAGAAGCCTCCTGCGCCCGTATTCCATGAGAGATAAAGCCTGTCTTTCCATGCCGGGAAAAGAGGGATGAGGTATTCTGCCTCGAGGGTGGCTAAGTTAAACCCGTTGGTGTGTTCGAACATGAGAAAATCTTCCGTGAGTACAATGGGTTTCTTAATGTAGGATCCGGCGTAGTAAGAAGAGGCCTGCGGCAGGATGACGCCGGAAAGGGTGCTTTGCTGGTCGGCCACCATCACATATTTCATGTGGTCGAGACCTGCGGAGATGCTGAACCTGTCGGAAAGGAAATACCCGATCCTGTAGTTGTACTGGGGTATGCTGAGCGTTTTCGGGTTGAGATATGCAAGATTAAGCCTTGATGGGCGATCTTTCGCCCTGACGTTATAAAGTGTAAAATCATAATTGGGGCCGGAGAAATGAATATCGGACCGTTCAAAGAATTCGCGGTTGTATCCCCAGTAAAAATAAAGGGAACCTTTCCTGTGCGGGCTGTATCCTTTCTCCGGAACAGTATCCTGGGCGAATGCCGGAGAAATTAACAGGAGTAATGCTGCTGTATTACAAAATTTCATAAACAGGTCTTGAGATTATACGTTACCTGCAAACCACGATGCGGGCAGTTTTCACAGGTGTTTTATAAGATTCGATGCAAATAAAATAAATACCCGGCACTTGTATGTTCATTTTCCGGGTATTTGTTCCCTTGTAACATGCAGCATTCTCAATGTATACAAGATTTCCTGCTGCATCGTATATTTTCAGGGAGGCGGCCTTGTCATTTTCTGCAACAAAGCTGATAAAGAAATTTCCGGCAGAAGGGTTAGGGAAGACTTCAATAGTTCCGGAAGGAACATCTGTTTCTTTCATTCCTGCGGTATAGTCATAATACCCCAGCGCATATTCTCCCTTTTTCAGGGTGTCAACCGTAATGGATCCTATTTTGTCAATTCCGGACCCGGCTTTGTTGAGGGAGAAACTGCTGACCGGTTTCCATTCGTCCGCAGAACCTTTCCTGTATAATATCACGAGGCTGTCTTCTTTTCCTCCGGGCGGAAAAAGTGTATTATCAATATAGCCGGTAATGCTGCTGTAGCTGCCGTCGAAGGCGAAGGTTGCCGAAGAGAGAAACCCGTTGCTGAAAATACCATCGGCCTTCCAGTAATGGTAATCCGAGAGTCGTATACCGGGGTTTATATTCTTGAATCCGTCGGGTGCAACCCAGTGATGCTCTATGCGTACGGGGGATGGCGCTGTACCGGGATTCTTGATATTCAGGCTCACATTGGTTTCAGGGAACGGCATGGTTCCGGCAGTATCAATCTTCATTTCATAATCTGAAACGGCATCGCTTATTTTTTCATTCCTGTCAAGGGAAACCCAGACCGGGTTAAAGGGAAGTGTAACCTGGAAGAAATTCAGAAAAGTATCAACGGGAAGTGTGACGGATGTGTCGTTTAGTCCGTCGGTGAAGGTGCATTCGACGGGCATGCTGTAGCAATGGTTTGTGCCTTTTGCTCTCTGGCGTGTAAACACGCCGACGTTAAAGAGAGGGCCACTGGGAATCGCCGTTACGGAGTCAATGGAGAAATGAGGAAACCCGGGGGAGAATACCCAGTCATCGAAGAAGCGGTTCAGGTTCATCCCGGAGGAGGCCGCAAGCTGGTCCCTGAGGTCTGCACTTGCCGCATTGGCAAAGGCGAGCTGTGCCATATAATTTTTACAGCCTTTGAAAAAGGCGGAATCTCCCATGTAGTTTCTAAGGGTGTGGATGATATCGGCTCCCTTGTTATATACTGTTGTTCCGTATGTGTATGCATGGGGTACATTGGAGAGAGGGAGATAACTCCCGTCTTTCACGTGTGCGAACTGGAGCACCATCCGGTGATTGCTTCTCACGGCATCCATGTAGGCTGTAGTCCCATAGAGGTTTTCGGTGAAGAGTTTTTCACTGTAGGTGGCAAAGCCCTCGTTGAGCCACATGTCTCCCTCATTGCTGCATGTTACCAGGTCTCCCCACCACATATGGGAGAGTTCATGGGCCCATAATGTTTCATAAGCGGTGGTGCCATCTATGTAAGTGCTTCCGATATGTATGCTCGTGGCATGCTCCATGGCTCCCATTCCGAAGGGAACAGCTGTAAAGCCTATTTTCTCCCACCGGTAAGGGCCGTAAGCGGCTGTAAATGCAGCGAGTGCGGAAGCGAGGTTGAGAAAGGTGCCCGCGGTTTTGGCGGTATCTGCAGGAAGAACAGCCCATTCCACGGGAATACCGCTGCAATAGCTTTTCATCGTGTAATAGGGCGCAACAGCCATGCATGCGAGGTAGGACGGAATGGTATTACCCAGGGCCCAGTGCCATGTTGTGGTCCCGCCGGCATTGATTACAGAGTCGCTGAGAAGCCCGTTGCAGAATGCTTTTGAAGAAGATGGCGCAGTGATGAAGAAATCGTATGTTGCCCGGTCGGTGAATTCATCTATGCAGGGAAACCATGCTCTCCCGAAGTTGTGAGGGTCAGCGCCGAAGCCCACCCCCATATTAAAGGCAAATGCCCCGTTAAAGTAAAACCCTCCCCAGGTGGGGTCTTGTGCCGGAGAGCCGTGGTAATATACAGTAAGTGTCAGCGTATCTCCGGTGTTCAGCAGAGAAGGGGGCGTGATTCTCAGGAGCGTATCATTATAAGAGTATGGGAGGAGTTGGGATGCGGAATACACTGAGTCTGTCTGGAATTTAAGGAGAGCAAGGGTGATGTTGTTGACGCCGTTTAATTGGCTGATAATCCGTACCAGTGTTTTTCCCTGTATGCTTTTTGCGGGGAAGTTAATAGTGTCAATATGAATTTCATAATGGTAAACGTGAATGCTGTCAGATGTTGCCAGCGGCTGCATGAGGGCACCGGGGCCGTGGGGAAGGTTTTTAAAATCAGGTTGTTTGGAGTTGCCCGGGTGTAAAAAAGAGAGCATAATCCATGCACATGGAATTGTAAAAATAAGGAGAGGAGATATTTTCTTCATGGCTCCGGGGATGGGTGCTGAAGCCCTACCTGATCACTGTGACCCGCCCAATGCGGATGTCATCGGCTCCGCTGTTCCAGGTGCATTTGATGTAATAGAGATAGACATCCTCCTGCACGTACTGGCCCTTGGATTTTCCGTCCCAGCCTTTCTGGATGTCGGTAGTGTGAAAAATAGCCTGGCCCCATTTGTTATAGATAGTCATGTCAAAGTCTTTTATTTCAAGCCCGTAGCCGGTGAAAACGGCATTCTTATTATCCTCGTTAGGAGTAAAGGCGTTGGGGATAAAGAGTGTTTCTTCCACCACGAAAACGGTGATGGAATCTATACCCGGGCAGCCATTCTGGTCGGACACCACGCATTTATAGGTGGTGGTGCTGGATGGGCTGGCTTTGGGGTTGGGGCAGTCGGTGCAGCTAAGCCCTGCTGGAGGGGTCCATGCATACGAGGCTGTTCCACCGCCACCATTGGCGCCAAGCTGCACAGTGTTTCCTATTTTGATTGTGGTATCTGGTCCGCAGTTAATGACCGGCATCTGGTTTACGGTAACCGTAACCGAGTCGGAGGCGGTGCATACGCCTGTGCCGGTTGTTACGGTGAGCGTGTAGGTTGTGGTGGCGGAGGGAGAAGCAACAGGGTTGGCTATTGTTGGATCGGAGAGCCCCGCAGCGGGTGTCCACTGGTAAGAACCGCCCCCGCTGCCGCTGAGGGATGTCAGCTGTCCTTCGCACATGGCAGTATCGCCTCCTGCATAAGCTGCGCAGGTGCAGGGCTGGAAGGAAATGTCATCCAGGCCGAAGTCGTTCCCGTTGGTAACAGTATTCTGGTTCACGATGCAGATGGTGGCGGAGGTGTTCGCTCCTGAGTTCCATGTTTCAAAGAACTGCGACCAGGTTCCTGTCCAGAGAGGAGCGGAAAAAATGGTACCTATGTTAACCCCGTTGATGGAAAATTGCAGCTTGGCGGGATTGGTAGTGTTGAGCGTGTTCACCCATGTTGAGAAAAGGTAATCGGTTCCGGGTACAACGCTGATTGTCTGGCACCACACATCCACATTGGCTATGCTCGACCCGTTTACGATCATGAAGTTGCCGCTGCCCGTGGTGTGGTCCACCCCTGTGAAGTTGGGATGATAAAAGGTAGGATTTACATCTACGGCATAATAGGTTTCAGGGAAGAGGCAGTTAGCGGTATTACAAAAAGTATAACTGCTGTTGAAACCGCTGTTCCCTGCACTGAAGTCCCCGTTGGTTACCAGTTCTACATTGGAAGGGATACCTCCGTTGGAACACTGTGCCATGGCCTGTTGTGTCAGCAGGAAAACCGGAAAAATACCGGCAAGGTAAAATATTTTTGCAGCGTTTCTCACTCCTGTTCGGGATAAGACCTGAAAATCCGTTATAAAGATATGGATAATTATTATTTACTGTAAGGCAAACAACCGGGGAGCAGAGAGTAAAAGCCGGAAAACTGATATAATGGTGTGGTGGGGTAAGGCGGCGCTTTACTCTTCTGTTTTCCAATGATTATTCACATGGGTTCCTCTCAGGAAGTCCCGGATTTTCATTCGTTTTCTTCCTTCCATCTGTACCTCGCTCAGGGAAAGGTACCCGTTGATGCCTGCTATTTTGATAAAGGAAGATGAATCGGTGATAATTTTTCCGTGAACCGGCCCGAATTCCTTTGAGGTTGCAAAAATTTTTAAAAGATGTTTTTTCCCGGATTCATCCTCTAATACTGTATAAGCTCCGGGCAATGGGCTCAGCCCGCGCACCTGGTTATGAAGGTCTTCAATATTTTTTTTCCAGTCAATCCGGCAATCGGCTTTCGAGATTTTCGGAGCCTTTTTCAGGACAGGCGCATCGAGGAAGTCTTCCTGCTTTCTCGCGGTGTAACTTCCCGACTCTATTGCTCTTACTGTTTGGAGAACAAGCACAGCGCCTTCCTTCTTCATTCTGTCATGAAGATCTCCTGCGTTTTCATTTTCGCCTATGGGTATTTTTTGCCTGAAGAGAATGTCCCCGGTATCAATTTCATGTTGCAGGAAGAAGGTTGTGATTCCGGTTTCAGTTTCCCCGTTCATGATGGCGTGGCTGATGGGAGCAGCGCCCCGGTATGAGGGCAGGAGCGACGCATGCAGATTAAATGTTCCGAGCCGGGGCAGCTTCCATATTTTTTCCGGAAGCATGCGGAAGGCCACTATGATAAAGAGATCCGCATTGAGGTCGCGCAGTTCGGAGGCGAAGGAATCAGATTTGAGGCTTGCAGGCTGAATGATTTTCAACCCGTGAAGGAGGGCATACTGCCTGACTGCGGATATGTGCATTTTTAATCCCCGTCCTGCAGGCTTGTCCGCTGCAGTCACGACTGCTGCGACATCATATCCGTTGCTTATGAGAATCTCAAGAGATGGAACTGCAAAATCAGGCGTCCCGAAGAAAACTATTTTAAGTTTTTTCATTAACGTTAAATTTCAGGCAACATGGAGTACAATGCCCTTGAGGTATTCTCCTTCCGGATGATAAATGCTTACGGGGTGGTCGGGGGGCTGGGTAAGCTGGTGGAGTATTCTCACTGTTCTCCCGGATTCCGCTGCTGCTGCAAACAACACTTGCCGGAACAGCTTTTTATCAACGGCCTGTGAACAGGAGAACGTGAACAGGATGCCGCCCGGTTTGATTTTTTTCAGCGCAATGGCATTGATGCGCTGGTAGCCTCTTGCCGCATTTTCCACCGCGCTGAGATGTTTTGCAAATGCAGGAGGGTCAAGGATAATGAGATCATAGTCATTATTCATTTCTTTAAGAAAGTCAAAAGCATCGGCAGTGAATGAGCGGTGAATACCTTTCACATGGTTCAGGGCTATGTTATGTTCTGCCAGCACAACAGCTTTCGCGGAACTGTCAACCGAATGGACTTCCTGCGCCTCACCCATGCAGGCATACACAGAAAAGCCGCCTGTGTATGAAAAGAGGTTAAGTACTTTTTTATGCCGGGCATACTGTTGTACCAGTTTCCTGTTCTCTCTTTGGTCAATGAAGAAACCGGTTTTCTGGCCTCCTTCCCAGTCTGCAATGAAGGAGAGCCCGTTTTCTTTTATCTCAACTCCTTCCTTAGATCCCGCCAGATAACGGTTTTGGATTTGTTCATTACCCTGAACAGGCATCGTTTCCCTGCTTTTGTCAAAGATATTTTTTATAAGTCCGCCGGAAATTACGGGGAGAAGTTCTGCAAAGAGCGGCAGGAGGCGGTACATTCCGGGGCTGTGTGCCTGGATCACAGCCGTGTTGTTATAACAATCGATAATCAGGCCCGGAAATCCGTCGCCTTCGGCATTGACAAGGCGAAAGGCTGTGGTTGCAGGGTTGTTAGCCAGCCCAATCTGTATTCTGAGGGCAAAGGTTTTTTGAAGTTTCTCTTTCCAGAATTCAATGTTGAACTTTTTTTCTTCCCATGAGAAGAGTCTCACGGCAATGGATCCATTATTAAAATGACCGCTGGCAAGGTATTTATTGTCAGAGGAGAAGACGCTGGTCAAATCACCATCACCCGGGTTTCCTTCAGTTTTTTTTATGGCTCCCGAAAAAATCCACGGGTGAAAGTTCAGCACGGAACGTTCTTTCCCGGGTTTTAAAATTATTTTTGCAGGGGAGGAGTTCATGAGAGAATGATAAAAGTGAGCGTAAAACTAATAAACTTTAACTGCATTGGAACTGTTCCTTCTTGTAAAGCCACGCAGCAGGAAAAATGAAATTTTTCCGGGTACAGGCGGCCGCCACGTGGTGAAAATCACCGCCCCTGCTTATGAGGGGAAGGCTAATGCAATGCTGCTTGAGTATCTTTCGGATGTGCTGAATGTACCCAGGATGCACATGGAGATAAAGTCAGGCGCTTCAGGACATTACAAAAGGGTAAGCATAAACGCAGAAGAAAGTTATATCAGGGAGCGGCTTGCAAAGTACTTTGCCGGCAAAACGGGAATTAAATAAAATTCCGGCGCTATGCGTTGTTTCTCACCCACCATGCGAGCAGGGCGAGGCGCCATACCAGGCTGGCATTCGTGTTATCACCGTTCCTGAATTTGTTTACAATTTTATCGGCCTTTTTCCTGTTGATAAAATCAAGCCGGCTGAAATCTTCGTTGAGCAGGAACCCCAGGCATCCTCTGAGCCATTTTATTTCCCCGGGCGTCACAAAACCTTTCTTGTCACTGCGTTCTGCTATTGCCTGCGGGAGCGTGTGTTTCATTGCCTCTCTCAGGATATGTTTGGTTTTTCCCTTTCTGATCTTATCAGAGTCCGGAAGGGAAAAAGCATACTCAACGAGGCGGTGGTCAAGGAACGGAACCCTTGATTCGATGGAGAAAGCCATGGAGTT
>JAHEYN010000048.1 GCA_023251555.1 Bacteroidota bacterium
AGGATTAATATCTATTGCAACGACCGAAAGCCCGTGTTCCAGAATATTAGCAGTGATCGCCTGCCCTATCTTTCCGAAGCCTACAACACTGATTTTTTTCATACGCTTATCGCACCTTTATACTTTGAACAAAGTTACTGAAAGAAAATTTTTGACAATGAACCACTGTAGATTTGTTATGAAAGCTACTTTATGTTCGATGCATTAATGTTTGCCATTCCTCCCGCAGCTACCGAAAAAGCCTCGTCGAGCAGCTGGCTTTCGTACATTTCAAAATAAGATCCCTTACACGCCATGAGGGACTCATGCGTACCCTGTTCAAGAACCCGGCCATCATCAAGCAATATAATCCTGTCGGCATTCTTCACCGAAGAAACACGGTGGCTGATGATAACTGACGTCCTGTTTCTCATTACTTCCGAAAGGGCAGTCAGAATCTTCTCCTCAGTTTGAGTGTCAACAGCCGAAAGGCAGTCATCAAAGATCAGTATGGCCGGCTCCCTGATCACAGCCCTTGCAATGGACACACGCTGCTTCTGTCCCCCGGAAAGTGTCACCCCTCTCTCCCCGATCAGGGTGCTGAACTGCTGCGGAAATTCCATAATATCATCATAAACTGCGGCAGTCTTTGCTGCCTGCTCAATCATCCCGGGCGTAACATCTTCTTTCCTCATTCCGAAAGCAATATTATTTGAGATGGTATCCGAGAAAAGAAAAACATCCTGGGGGACATATCCTGTTATTTCCCGCAGGGCGCCCGTATTGATTCCGGAGATATTTTTACCGCCTATAAGAATTTCACCTCCATCCGGTTCATACATCTTCGTGAGAAGGGCTGCCACAGTGGATTTTCCGGACCCTGTTTTCCCGAGTATTGCAAGGGATTCTCCTTTCCCTACTTCAAAGGAAATTTTTTCCAGCGCCCTGATAAGGGACCCCGGGTAGGTAAAACTTACATTCCTGAAGGCTATACCATCCTTCAGATCAATGCCTTTACTGCCGGCATCCTCCTGTACAGGCGGAACCCTCAGGAACTCATTAATTCTTTCCTGGGAGGCACCGGCACGCTGGATAAGAGAAGTAACCCACCCGACAGAAGCAAAAGGCCATGTAAGCATATTAACGTAATAGATGAACTCTGCAATATTCCCGTAAGTAACCCTACCCGCCATCGCCTCCCTGCCGCCCACGTATATCGTGAGCAAAGTGCTCAGACCCACCAGGAGAAGAATAGCAGGTGTGAAAAGGGCATTGACCTTCGCCAAGTCAAGGGAGTGTTTCTTATACAGTATACTCTCCTCTTCAAACTCCGCAGCCGAAATATTTTCACGGGAAAACGATTTGATGACCCGTATCCCGGAGATGCTTTCCTGGACAAAGGTTGAAAGCCGCGAGAGCTGGGCCTGCACACTGTCGCTTTTCCTTTCAATGATGCTGCTGACATAAAAAATGGAAATACCGAGAACCGGCAGGGGCAAAAGCACATAAACCGTCAGGCGGGCATTGACGCTGAGCATGGTCGCCGTCACAAGCACGAAAAGCACAACAAGATTCAGGGTATACATAATGGCAGGACCAAGATACATTCTCACCCTTCCCACATCCTCGCTGATCCTTGCCATCATATCACCCGTATTGTTTTTCCTGTAAAAAGACAGCGGGAGATACTGGTAATGGCGGTAAATTTCATTCTTCAGATCGTATTCAATATACCTGGAAACCACGATAATTGTCTGGCGCATGAAAAACATAAACAGTCCTTTAAGCAGTGCAAGAAAAATGATGGCAAGCCCGAACAGGAGAACGGTGTACGTTACCTGCGCTGCAAAAGAAGCCCGAACGGCCATCCCTGCAAAGAGAGGATAAATACTGAGGTCTTCCTTCAGAAGGTCAAGCGCATGCCTGATGAAACGGGCGGGGTATATCGCAAAAATATTGGAGAGAATGATAAAGAAAAACCCGGCAAGAAGCCTCACCCGGTATTTGTAGAGGTACTTATTAAGAGAGAAGAGGGACTTCATGGAGAAATTTTACAGGCGGTTAAAATTATATACTTTTGCGCGCACTCTAAGAGGCTGTTCAAAATTTATCTTAATTATTTTATATGGCCTATTTTCGCCCATACTTCGTTGCAAATTTTGCAAAGAGAGCTCTGCTATTTGCATCAATTTGCGCCTCGTCTGGTCAAAAATATGCTCATATAATTCTAAAAACATAAATATTGAACAGCCTCTAAGAACTTCAAAGTTATCCAAATAAAACAAACGTTCCTTTATTTATGCTCAGCAGAAGACAACTCAGGGTAAAAATACTCCAGGCGCTGTATTCATTTTACCAATCGGGAAGCAGTGACCTTGACAAAGCAGAGAAAGAGCTTCTCGGCAGCATTGAAAAAATATATGAATTGTACCTGCACATTCTCCTGCTCGTGGGGGAGATTGCCGGGTATGCAGAAAAGCATAGCAGTTCACCCAGGCATCTCCCGGGAAAAGAAGATGCAGAAATGGCCAGGGTTGCCGGGAATCTTTTTATAAGACAGATTCTTTCAGATGCCCGTTTTGTTAAGGAGATGAAAGAAAGACACATCAGCTGGGGCGGACAGGAAGATTTGATAAAGAAACTCGCCATTGAGCTGAAAAATTCCGAATCGTATAAAAAATACATTAACGCGGGAACACAGGCAGATTATGTTTCAGACCGGGACTTTATGCTTGAATTTTTCAAAAAACATATCGTAAAATCCGAGCCCCTGAGGCATTATATTGAAGAAAAAAATATACACTGGAACGGCGCTTCCGACTGGGCTTTAAGCTTTGTTTATAAAAGCATAGAAACAGCGTATGAAGGGGGGAAAAACAATATTCTCCCGCTTTTCCGTGACGAAGAAGATAAAATATTTGTGAGAGACCTTTTCCGAAAAACCATACTGCACGGGGATGAATATGAAAAGCTTATTTCCTCCAAGGCCGTAAACTGGGACCTGGACCGGATTGCGCTCATGGATATCGTTATCATGAAAATGAGCGTATCCGAAATCCTGAATTTCCCGGGCATACCTGTAAAAGTTTCCATCAACGAATACCTTGACATCTCAAAGGAATACAGTACCCCGAAAAGCAGTGCGTTTATCAATGGCATTATTGACAGGATCACTGCAGATTTCAGGAGCGAAGGAAAAATTGTAAAGAGCGGAAGGGGATTAGTGGAATAAGCAATTTGTTTATATTTGCACGCCTGACATTTATTCTGTTACAATGAATACACGCACAACCTCTGTTTTATGCAGCCTCCTGCTGGGGACTGCATTGTTTGTTCCTGCCTGCAAGCACGACGGGGAGAAGGCTGCGGCAGATGCCGTGACCAATCCCGCCTCGGCCTCCGGAACCGTTTCGGCCGCAAACGCTCCTGTGTTTACTTTCACCGAAGAACAGCACGATTTCGGGAAAATCACACAGGGTGAAAAAGTATCTTATGTTTTTAAGTTTACCAATACGGGCAAATCAGACCTCCTGATTTCCAACGCCACCGGAAGCTGCGGATGCACCGTTCCGGAATATCCCAAACAACCCGTGGCTCCCGGGGCAGACGGAGAGATTAATGTAATCTTCAACAGCGAAGGGAAGTCGGGCAAAATCAATAAAACCGTAACAATTATCTCCAATACAGTCCCCAACACCAAAGTACTCACCATCACAGGTGAGGTCATTGTTCCCGAAAACAAGCAAACCAAATAACAATTAAACCTATGAACAACCTTCTGAATGTTTATCTCCAGGCCGGACAGCAGGCAGCGCCCAACCCCCTGATGCAGTTTCTTCCCATCGTACTGATTTTAGCGGTACTTTATTTCTTCATGATCCGCCCACAGGTAAAAAAGGCAAAGTCCGAAAGGCAGTTTAAGGAAAGCATCAAGAAAGGCGACAAAATTGTCACCATCGGGGGGATACACGGAAAGATTGTCGAAGTCCAGGACAGGTCTTTCACCATAGAGACCGAGGGAAGCGAAATCCGCCTCAGGGTTGAGAAATCTGCCATTTCCCTTGATTTAACGAAAAGCCTGTCAGCGCCCCCTGCACAAAAAAATTAATTCTTTCGCCCTCCGGATAAACAATCCGCTCACGGATGAAAACCACGCTGCTGAAATTTATCCGGTACGGGGAAGTACCCGGGGGAGGTAACCGGAAAACATTCCATGCAGGAACTTTTCTCTTGTGCCTCCTCCTCGCAATAGTTTTCTGGCTGCTGGTGGTGCTTGCAAAAAATTATACCGGCACTATTGAATTAAATGTTAAATACAGCGGGCTAAAAAATACTCCTGCGCATCTGCCTGCCACCTTTTCCGCAGAAATAAATGCCAGCGGGCTTGAACTCCTTACCTGCAGGATGAGTGCCGGATTTAAAAACATAAACATCAGCCTTCCGGGCAATAAAACCGGGATGGTTGCCTCCTCTGTTTTCATCCCTGAAATTTCTGAGCAACTGGGAAGAAATCTTAAGCTCCTGCGGATATTTCCTGACTCTGTTCCGGCAAGCCCGGTTGACTTCTCCGGCAAAGAAGTGCCTGTTAACGGGAACGTCAGTATCAGCTATGCCAAACAATACGGGTTAAAAGACAGCATTACACTTAACCCCTCTATAATAACCGTTACAGGACCCGCATCCTCAATAGATAAAATCAAGGCCGTGGAAACCGAGCAGGTGGTTCTTAACGGCCTGAAAGAAACAACCGTAAAAGATATCCGCCTGATAAATCCGGGAAAGGAAGTCTCTCTCTCGGCTGAAAAAATACAACTGGCAGTGCCGGTGGAAAAATACACGGAAGGGGTGGCGGAGGTCTCTATTGAAGCAGTCAATCTCCCGGCCGGGTGCCATGCACGGTTTTTTCCTGAAAAAGTAAAAATCAAATATCTGGTATCACTGAGCATGTATCCCGAAATTTCATCCCGTTCATTTTCCGCCGGGGCAGACCTGGGTTCCGTCAGGAACAATGCGGCAGACAAGATAAGAGTATCTGTGAACCGGCAGCCGGCCGGGGTGAAAATAATCCGCATAACTCCTCCAAGAGCGGGCTACCTGCTGATAAGATAATGCTGAAGGTCGGCATCACAGGCGGTATTGGGAGCGGAAAAACAACCGTAAGCAGGGTCTTTGAAATTCTGGGTGTACCGGTTTTTTATGCCGATGAAGAAGCCAAAAAAATCATGCTGCACGATGCTGCTGCAGAAATAAAAAATATTTTCGGGGCCGGAGTATTTTCGGGGAACCTGCCCGACAGGAAGAAAATTGCCGCCGTTGTTTTTAATGATCCTGCACAGCTCAGCCGGCTCAACAAGCTTATACACCCGCGCGTGGCCGAAAGGTTTGCAGAGTGGTGTAAAGAAAATTCCGGCGCCCCGTATGTCATTAAGGAGGCTGCCATACTTTTCGAAAGCGGTGCATACAGCGAACTGGACAAGGTCATAGCGGTATATGCAGGTGAAGAACTGCGAATACAAAGGGTCATACAGCGTGACCGGTGCAGCAGGGAAGAAGCGGCGGCAAGGATGAAAACACAAATGAATGAAGAGGAAAAAGCAGCGAGAGCTGATTACGTGATATACAATGATGGCAATGATCTGGTTGTTCCCGCCCTGCTTGATCTTCATAAGAAACTGCTCGCATTATCATGAAAATTCTTTCTGCAGAACAAATCCGGGAAGCTGACGCCTATACCATCGCCCATGAGCCCGTGAAATCCGTTGACCTCATGGAAAGAGCTGCAAAAGCATGCGTGGAATGGATAACACATTTCTACCCCGGCACGGGAACAACAGTCCGCGTATTCTGTGGAACCGGTAACAACGGGGGAGACGGCCTTGCCATCGCCAGGCTGCTCAGCGCTAAAAAATACAGGGTGGAGGTCATGATTGTGAGAGGAGGAGGAAAAATTTCCGGTGATTTCAGAATAAACGAGGAGCGCCTGAAAAAGATAAAAGGGATTACAGTCCGCGAAATTTCTTCAAAAAAACAGTTGCCGTCAGCGGCCGGGGAGCCCGGTATTATCATTGATGCACTCTTCGGAACAGGTTTATCCGGGCCTGCTGAAGGAACAGCAGCAGAAGTAATTTACCATATCAACAACAGCAAAGCCCCCGTCATTTCCATTGATGTTCCTTCCGGACTGTTTTGCGATAAACCTTCTCTGTCTGGAAGCAAAAACATTGTTAAAGCAACACACACGCTTACCTTTGAACTTCCGAAAATGGCATTCATGTTCCCGGAAAATGCACCTTTCTGCGGCTCATGGCACGTCCTCCCGATAAGCCTTGACAAAAGTTTCATCGCCGGAGCAGAAACAAAAACTTATTACACAGATGAAAAAGCTGTGCGGAAAATTTACAGGCCGAGGCAAAAATTTTCTCATAAAGGAAACTACGGCCATGCCCTGCTTCTGTCAGGAAGCTATGGGAAAATGGGTGCTGCAATACTGGCGTCCAGGGCATGCCTCAGGGCCGGGGCAGGCTTGCTGACAACGCATATTCCCCGCTGCGGGTACAGCATCCTCCAGTCGGCAGTGCCGGAAGCCATGGTTACAACCGACTCTTCGGACAATATTCTTTCGGACACCATAAAACCTGAACGTTACAATGCAATTGGCATAGGGCCGGGCACAGGGGTGGAAAAGCAAACGCAGAACATGCTCAAGCTGCTCATCCAGAACACTGACTTGCCCCTGGTAATTGACGCAGATGCCATTAACATCCTTGCAGAAAATAAAACATGGCTCTCCTTTGTCCCTGCAAACAGTATCTACACGCCACATCCCGGAGAGTTTGAACGCCTGTGCGGACAAGCCGGAGATGATTTTGAACGGCAGAAAATACAGTCAGCATTTGCAGTAAAATACGGAGTATATGTCGTACTGAAAGGCGCACACACCGCCATTGCATGCCCGGACGGGAGTTCTCATTTCAACTCAAAGGGAAACCCGGGAATGGCCACTGCAGGAAGCGGAGATGTACTTACCGGTATCATTACCGGGCTGCTGGCACAGGGATACAGCTCCCGCGACGCCTGCCTGCTTGGCGTTTATCTCCATGGACTGGCAGGAGACATTGCTGAAGAAAAGCATGGCGTGGAAGCCTTACTGGCCGGCGACATTATTGAGCACATCGGGAACGCCTTTCAAAAACTTTATTAGCAACCGGAACTTCAGTTACCGTTCCCTCCCACCCTCTTAAATCCATCTTCGGCAGCTTTGTATCCCGGCTTCATCCGGAGAGCTTTTTCATAATCGGCACGGGCTCCGGCCACATTGCCGAGCGCTTCAAAACAAAGCCCCCGGTTAAAATAGGATTCCGCATATGAGTTGTCGGCCTGTATGGCATCAGTAAAATGTTTCACAGCCTGCTCATAGGCTTTAAGGTATACATAGTGAATGTACCCAAGATTGAAATGTGCGTACCTGTTTGCAGGTTCAATCTTCAGGATGGCAGTATAATCTTCTATGGCTTTATTCAGCTCGTTGTTTTCCTGGAAAAACATAGCACGCCCGTATAAAGCCTCAACAGACGCTCGTTTTAGCCTCACAGCCGTATTGAAGTACTGTACTGCCAGCTTATCACTCCGCGCTGAATACAATATTCCAAGTTGCATGAAAGCCTCATAATATTCCGGGTTCTCTTCTATGGCTTTGCGGAAGTTCTTAACAGCGGCAGCAGTATCACCCATCAGCTTATAATTAATTCCTCTCATGAAATAAATTTTCGGCTCATGAACATCGGCGCCCGAGGCATGCGATAGATATTCAAGAGAACGGCGGTAGTCGCTCACATAGAGGTAAAGCTCGGCCAGCTTCAGATATGCT
>JAHEYN010000029.1:0-20561 GCA_023251555.1 Bacteroidota bacterium
GGTACATTAAATTTCCGTGAAACCAGTGATTGATTGCCGCACCGACAATCACCATGCATTTTCCTTTGGTTGTTTCGGCAGTATCCGCCCACTCTCTGGCAAATTTGATAACCGTTTTTATTCCAATGCCGGTGAAGATTTCATTCCAGGCAGGAGTGTAAGCAGCCTTATCATCGTTATAATCTTTAGGATAATCTCCGGCAAGCCCGCGGCCGACTCCGTAATGTCCCATCATGATATCGTAACTCGTGGCAACGGGAACTTTTTTTCCGTCAACAGTTTCAATGTATTTTACAGGAACCCCGCGATTTGATTTTTTCTTCAGGCCAAATTCGGTATACTCCACCTGGAGCACATCATCACTCTTTCCAAGCAAAGTCAGTTCAGGATCGAATTTTGAATTATCCATTCCATCTTCATAGAGTAAATTCCATTTTCCCTGATTTTCTTTTTCTTTATCCCAGCGCTGCCCCATAGTTCCTTTAGGCATAACAGGTTTTCCGGTGATGGAATCAAGGAATAAAAATTTCCAGTCTCCGTTTTCCACGTTTTTATATTTCGCAACGCGGTTTGCACGAAGCAATCTTCCGGGGAGGTAATGATCACCTTCTTTTGTAAGTTCAATCAGGAAAGGACAATCGGTATACCGTTTTACATATTCCATAAAATACGGAACTTGCCTGTCAACATGATATTCTTTCAGGATGACGTGAGTAACCGCCATCCAGAATGCTCCGTCGGAACCGGCATGACATGGAATCCACTGGTCGGCATGTTTTGCCACCATCGAAAAGTCGGGTGACATTACTACTGTTTTTGTTCCGTTGTGTTTTGATTCGGAGAAGAAGTGAATATCGGGCGTGCGGGTCATACCCAGATTCGCTCCCATCGAAACACAAAACTTCGAATTGTACCAGTCAGCACTTTCACAAACATCAGTTTGTTCTCCCCACACTTCAGGATATGCGCAAGGCAGATCACAATACCAATCATAAAAACTCAGATTCACTCCTCCCATTAACTGCAGGTATCGTGCTCCTGAAGCGTAACTCATCATGCTCATTGCGGGAATCGGAGAGAACCCGATAATTCTGTCCGGTCCGTATTTTTTTACTGTGTAAAGATTCGCGGCGGCAATAAGTTCAATCACCTCATTCCATGTTGCCCTGCGGAATCCGCCTTTACCCCTTGCCCGCTGATAACGCTTTCTTTTTTCAGGATCGCTTTGAAGATTTTCCCATGCTTTGATAGGATCACCATCAACTGATTTCTTTTCTTGCCTGAATAAATCCAGCAATGCTCCGCGCATTAATGGATATTTTACGCGTATAGGACTGTACAGATACCACGAATATGAAATTCCCCGCTGGCATCCGCGCGGCTCATAGGGAGGAAGCCCTTCTTCGAGCAGCGGATAATCCAGTGCCTGAGTTTCCCACACAACGATTCCGTCTTTCACGTGAATCATCCATGAACATCCGCCTGTGCAGTTTACACCGTGGGTGCTGCGTACCACTTTATCATATTGCCAGCGGTTGCGGTAGAACTCTTCCCATTTACGGGTTTTTGGCGAGATGATGTCTTCAATCCAACTCATAGTTTTTATTTTTAGAATTCGTTTTTACTTTTTTCGTTTAGTATGATTTTACCTGGCGTTCATATATTTTTTTCTTTACACTATATTTTTTCCTGTTCAGCCACAGCAGAAGTACAGTGCAAATCCAAATGACAATGCCGATAAATCCGTATTTCATCAGAGGACTTGTTGCTTCGGCAGGCTGAGCGCCATTTTCTTTTTCCACTTTGTTTAAAAAAGAACTGATTGCAAAGATTTCTTTCTCGGTCATGGGTTTGTTCTTATACGCCTGTGTCATTGCGGGAAATGGAGGGGCGTTCAGAATGCCTGTTATACCAGCGTCTCCACCCATCCGGCTATGAGCCGTCGTTAAATCTTTTGCAAGCAAACCTCCGGGAATAATTCTGTTGGAACCAACATTATGACAGGAGATACAGGCTGGGCCACCGTTTGTCAAGCTTGTACCACCCTCAAAAAGATTTTGACCGAGAGAAATTTCTTCACTGCTTGCGTTATCAGAATTTTTTAAAGCTATCTGCGGAGTTTCATTAGTAGAATTTGCCGAGGAAGCAACTCCTTCTGCTGAGCTTTTACTTTTAATGTATGTGATCAGTCCTTTAATTTCCTCATCAGAAAGATTCTGGTCTGGCATTGGAATTTTATTGTTCGCTTCAAAAACTGCTTTCGCATCGGCATCGCCGCTATTCACCAATGACTGGGAAGATTTTATCCATTTTGCGAGCCACTCATCGCTTCTCTTTGAAGTAACGCCATTTAAATCCGGGCCGACTAATTTTCCACCGCCAATCGTGTGGCATGCCTTGCAGGTTTTGTTAAATGTTTCTTTCGCATCTTGTGCTTGTGCCCCCATAAAAACAATTAACAAAATAATTGCACCTAATGTTTTTCCGAGATTTTTATTGAGTGAATTCATACTTATACTTTTTATACTGAAAAAAAATTTAACTGGACCACGCGGCAAAAGTGCACTACTCACGTTATGTAAAAAATGACAATGGTTACATTCTGTTATGATATTTCTCATAGTTCTGATTTATTGGTGATTCGATATGAACCGTTGTATATCACGGTCCAAAAGTATAGGCGCTATATCCATCAAACTATGACACAAGTCATAAGCATAGAATTCTTATCCAGGCGCAGAAAATATTCCTTAATATCCCATCGCGTTCCACTCCGGTGGACAGGAGGGTCAGGAGCTTGTAATGGAGGTTAATTTATAAACAGAAACAGTGTGAAGAAACAGAAAGAGAGAAATGGAAACCCTGTTTTAGTTCGCCTTCGCCTTCCGCTACGGGAAGCATGAATGTCCGGAGTCTGTACACGGTACCACTTTATTCTATAAGTGATATAGAATATTATTGATATAAATCATTTTTCATAAAAGTCACCGGCCATACATTTGAAAAAACGTGTATATGAAAGAGAGTTATCAAAAACTTTTGCGTAACAACAGGGAATGGGCAAAGAGCGAACTCGCCAAAGACAAAACATTTTTTGAGAAACTTTCTGCCGGACAAAGCCCTGAATATTTATGGATTGGATGTTCCGACAGCAGAGTTCCTGCAAATGATGTGACGGGAACCAAGCCGGGAGAAATATTTGTTCACCGTAACATAGCCAATGTGGTTATTCAAACAGATATGAACCTGTTGAGTGTTTTATATTTTGCCGTAGATATTTTGAAAGTGAAACATGTAATTGTCTGCGGGCATTACGGCTGCGGTGGAGTGAATGCTGCAATGCAGAACAAAGATTTTGGTTTTGTTAACAACTGGCTTAGAAGCATTAAAGAAGTCTATGCAAAACATAAAAGAGAACTGGAGTCGATAAATAATATTGAAATGAGAGAAGAAAAATTAGTTGAATTAAATGTGATTGAACAGGTAAACAACCTGGCAAAGACAAGAATTGTTCAGCGTGCATGGAAAAACAGTTCGCTTCAGATTCATGGATGGGTTTACGATTGCAAAAAAGGTCTGTTGAAGGATTTGAAACATGAAATGAGCCGGATAGAAGATCTTGAAAAGATCTTCAGATACAACCTGTAAGGGTCCTCACTGATATCTATCATTATCAAACATGTTGCGAGTCATGTTTTAATTTTTCGTTCTCCTGTTTCTTTGCGACATAAAATAAATTAATCGTATGGAAACAACAGTAAGCGGAAAATCTCACCGCATGCTTTTTCTGAATACACTTTCATTTACAATTTGTTTTGCGGTTTGGACTTTCAACGGAGTAATGGTTACATTTCTTGTTGACAAGGGAGTTTTTAACTGGGGGCCGGTTCAAATCGGATGGCTTTTGGGTATTCCAATTCTCACAGGTTCCCTTTTCCGTTTGCCTATGGGAATTATAACGGACAAAGTCGGGGGTAAATGGGTATTTGGCTCCCTTCTTTTATTCTGCGCTATACCCATGTATTTTATGAGTACGGCAGATAGTTTCTGGAGTTTTGCTCTTTTGAGTTTTGGATTCGGAATGGCAGGAACAGGGTTTGCAGTTGGAATTGCCTATACATCTGTTTGGTATCCGAAAGAATGGCAAGGCCGAGCTCTTGGAACTTTCGGAATTGGAAACGCAGGCGCTGCCATTACAACTCTGCTTGCTCCAACTATTCTGAATAATCTCACAAGCGGTGGAACTGAAATTGACAACTGGAGAACACTTCCCAAAATTTATGCGGGAGGATTAGTTATTATGGCCGTAATCTTTCTTCTCTTCTCGATAAATAAAAAACCTGACCTCGGACAAAGAACTGTAAAACAAATGCTGAAGCCGCTTAACAACATGCGTGTATGGCGTTTTGGTTTATATTATTTTTTAGTATTCGGGTGTTTCGTTGCGTTCTCACAATGGCTGGTCCCTTATTTCGTGAATGTATATGCTGCATCGCTTGTAGTTGCCGGATTATTTGCTTCTCTCTTCAGTTTGCCATCCGGAATAATCCGTGCACTGGGGGGATGGATGAGCGACAAATGGGGCGCAAGAAAAGTTATGCTTAGTGTTTTTCTATGGTCAATTTTTTTCAGCGCCCTTTTGATTTTTCCAAAGATGGATATATATACTCCAGGAAAAGGAGTGGTGTCTGCGAAAAACGGAAAAGTATCTTTTGTTTCCGATTCATTAATAAAAGTTGATCTAAAAGAATACGCGGTAAAAAGACAGAAATCAGTTGTTGACGGAGCTAAGGAAAATAATGCGATTTTCCCTGTTAAAGAAGGATGGCAGACGCCTGTTGTAAAAGAGGGCGATGAAGTGAAGAAGAAACAACTTCTTGCACAGGGAACGTCTCACATCTACTTTGCCGCAAATATGTGGGTATATGCAATACTTGTTCTTGCCATTGGAATTGTTTGGGGAATCGGCAAAGCAAGTGTGTACAAATTTATTCCCGATTACTTCCCGGAAGGAGTGGGCGCCGTTGGAGGAATGGTAGGTGTAATTGGGGGCCTCGGTGGTTTTGTCTGCCCGATTGTTTTCGGTTATCTCCTTGAATGGACCGGATTATGGACAAGTTGCTGGATTCTTATGCTTGTGATTTCAGTAATCTGTTTCATCTGGATGAGGCGCGTAGTCTCTGCAATTGTTCGCAAGCATGCACCGCACATTTCCGAAGACATTGAACATAAAAACGGACATAACTAAACTATTGTTAAAACTACTATTATGGCAACATGGCTGAGTAAATGGGACCCCGAGAATAATCAGTTCTGGGAATCGGAAGGCAAACAAATTGCATGGCGCACGCTTTGGGCAACAACTGTAGCGCTTATCCTGTCATTTGCCTCCTGGTTTATGATTAGTGCAATTGTAACAAAGTTGCCTGGTATTGGTTTTAAGTTTACGCAAGACCAATTATTCTGGTTGGCTGCCATGCCCGGACTTGCAGGAGGAACACTGCGAATCATTCATACATTTCTGATACCAATTTATGGAACGCGACATACGGTTACGGTTTCAACTTTCATAAAATTGCTTCCATGTATTGGAATTGGCTTAGCAGTTATGGATTTGAGCACACCATTCTGGGTATTTATGGTTCTTGCTCTCACAGCGGGCTTTGGCGGAGGAGATTTTTCATCCTACATGCCTTCAACAAATTTATTTTTTCCTAAACGATTAAAGGGAACTGCACTGGGCATTCAGGCAGGCATTGGAAATTTTGGAGTGAGTTTAGCTCAGTTTATGACACCGGTAATGATTGGGATTGCAATGTCAGGTGCTCCTCAGGTTTTCACCAGCGTTAATCCTAAAGAAGTGGGAACTGCATTCAAAAATATAGATGCTGCCAAACAAGCTGAAATGTTTACATCGCTTGATACTGCTGTTCAGAGAAAAATAATTTCAAATGTAGATCCTAAAATAAAAGATTCCGTTTTGGCTGTAGCTGTCCAGGGAAATCAATCAGACTTTTTTGCAAAACTTCCGGAAAAAGCAAAAGCAAAAGCCATAGGGAAATTACATCCGAAAGTTGGAGCAAATGTTTTGGCATCATTTCAAATTGCAGGAGCTAAAGAGCAGAATATTTATTTGCAATCTGCTGCTTTCTGGTATGTGCCGCTTATTTTGCTTATGACAATTCTTTGCTGGTTTATGCTTAAAAGTGTTCCTGTTACTGCTTCCTTTAAAGAACAGCTGGATATCTTTAAAGACAAGCACACATGGTTCTGTACCATTACTTACATGATGACTTTCGGGACTTTTGCAGGATTATCTGCCGCTTTTCCTATGATGATGAAAGCCCTCTACGGAAACTTTCCTGACGCTCCGGACCCTTTGAAATATGCATTTTACGGCCCTCTGATTGGTTCAGCAAGCCGTGTACTCTTCGGCTTTGTTTCCGATAAAACCGGAGGCGCAATTCTTACAACAATTACAGGACTGGGCTTGATTGCGGGAGCTGTTATGCTTGCAGCTATGGGATTAGTGGCTCCTACATCTATGGATCAATTTCCGATGTTTGTAGCAGTAATGCTGGGAATGTTTTTCTTTGCGGGAATCGGAAACGCAGCAACATTCCGTCAGTATCCAATCATTTTCGGTCACAATCCGCGACAAGCAGCAGGTGTTATTGGCTGGACGGCAGCAATGGCTGCTTACGGACCTTTTATATTCAACTCAATCATTGGAGCAGTTATTGGAGCCACAACCAATGCAAACAATTTCTTCTGGGGATTGTTAGTGTTTCTGGTTATTGCAACCTGGGTAAACTGGAACTATTATAACAAAAAAGGCTGCGAAAGACCGAGTTGATTTATTTTTTCTGTTTAATTCGCCTTCGCGTTTCGCTACGGCGAACAGGTTTACTCTTGGTTAATACTATTTTAGTTTATGACGAATATCATTTTTCAGATTACTGATCTTACCGTAATTTGTAAAAAAACATAACGCTAATGAGTAATATTGAAGGGTCACTAAAGAAAGGAACGTCTCCCGGCTTTTTGAATGAGTTGCAGGAAAAAGAAAATAAAACAGCAGCGCTTAAAAAACTTCAGAGGCAAGATCCGGTAAAGAAACAAGAGGAAAAAGGGCTGGAGCAGCAGGAAGACTCTCCTATGGATCCGCCAAATGCCTATGAAGAACCGGGCAAAATTACTATGAATAAAGAGGATATGTCTTATTCAATAAAGATTTTTATGGATGAGCATGAAGAAGTACTTAAAGTAATTGAAGAATTTGAAAAAGGGATTATTGAATATAAAACAAATGGGTACAAACTCAAAAAAGAAATCAACGAGTCTTTCAGCAAATTTTTTAAATGCTTTGATGAAGAACTTCTTCCTCATAACCGTAAAGAGGAAAAAGTTTTATTCCCGATTCTGAATAAAAAGCTTATTGCTGCCGGTGAACACAGCAAGGGAGAGAAACAGGTTACCGCTATTGATGTGATGGAGGATGACCATGTAAAATTCATACAGCTCGGAGCCCTTGCTTTTAATCTTCTTGGATTGGCAACACGGATGGCAGACGAGCGTTCAAGGATTTTCGTGCTTGATACCGCTTATGAAACTTCGCGTGAATTGATTGAACTCATGAAACTGCACATCTATCGTGAAGATGTAACCCTTTTCCCGCTTGCACAGAAATACATCTCAAAAGAGGAGTTTTCTGTTCTTCAAAAAGAGATGGAGAAGTTCTGATTATGATAACAGATCAGTTTAACCGGGTTCACGATTATCTTCGGATATCTCTTACGGAAAGATGTAATCTCCGTTGTTTTTACTGTATGCCGGAAGAGGGTATCAGGCTTCGCCCGCGGTCTGAGCTGATGTCGAATGAAGAAGTGGTTGAGATGGCTAAAATATTCGTTTCACTTGGCGTGAAGAAGATAAGATTAACAGGGGGTGAACCATTAATAAGAAACGATGCAAAAAAAATTCTTGAAGACCTTTCTAAACTTCCTGTTGAACTTGCTATCACCACTAATGGAATTTTGGTTAATGACTACATTGATACTTTCAGGTCTTGCGGAATAAGATCCATCAATGTGAGTTTAGATTCCTTGAAGAAAGAGAAATTCAAATTCATTACCCGCAGAGATTACTTTGACAAAGTGATTTCAAACGTCAATTTGCTGTTAAAAGAGAATTTACATGTAAAAGTAAATGCTGTTGTAATAAAGGGAGTGAATGATGATGAAATTTGTGATTTTGTAGAATGGACCCGCGATAAAAATGCTCATGTTCGATTCATCGAATTTATGCCATTTGATGGGAACAAATGGGAGTGGAGCAGGGGAGTTTCATTCCTTGAAATCATGACCAAAATTAAAAATCAGTTCGGGGAAGATGTTGTAAGAATAAAAGACGGGAAGAACGATACGGCAAAAAATTTCTCCTTAAGAAATTATGCGGGAACATTTGCCATTATCAGTTCCATTACGAATCCATTTTGTGATACATGCAACCGCATGCGCCTGACTGCAGACGGGAAGATGAAAAATTGTCTTTTCTCACAAACAGAAACGGATTTGCTTTCTGCTATGAGAAGAGGAGAGGATATTGCTCCGCTGATTTTAGAAACCATATGGGAGAAGAAAAAATTACGGGGAGGAATTGAAAAGATGGAAGATTTTTCAAAACAGAAAAACAGAACAATGGTAGCTATTGGCGGCTAGCAATAAAAAGTATTTAATATGACAAAAGAAACATTGGTACAGGGCGAAATGATTGAAGCGGCTTTCAACTTCTGGTTTAGCGACCAGGAACATATTCGTTCACCATTTCCTGAATATATCCGTGAGCCGCTTAAGATGAAGACGCTGGATAAGTTTTTTGACTGGACAAGTAAAATATCTGAACGTGCAAAAAAAGAGATCAACGATGAGATTGTGGCAGAAAAATTTGAAGAAATACTTTTTGAAACCGCTGCCGGCCTGGTAATGACAGAAGATGAGCGAATTACCATCCTCTATCCTTTTTTGCCACGTATAGGAGATGTTGCAAAAGCAAAGGACATTCCTGAAGGGCAGGGGCAAAGTACAGTAATTGATCGCGCCCATCTCAAAAAAGGCGATCATGCTTTTTTGAAAGTGAAATTCAGGACAAATGAAACAGGAAAAGAATGGGAAACCGAATTTGAGTTGCCTGAATAAATAAAATTTATTCGTTTCCTGAATAATATTTCGTCTCCTTTATGCTTCCGTCTTCGTTATAATAGATAACGGATCCGATTAATTTATCATCCTGATAAATGCCCTCGCTTTCTTTACGTCCATTTGAATACCAATGGGTGAATGCTCCATTCAGTTTATCATCGTTATACATGCTTTCACTGACTTTGTTTTCATTCACATCCCATATAATCCAAATGCCATTGCGTTTACCATTGTGAAAAGTTCCCTGCATTTGTTTTTTCCTGTTCTCATAATACCATGTCCATGTTCCTTCATCCTGTCCATTCACATGTTCTCCTTCAATCTTTGGAGTTCCGTTACTGTAACTCCATTTTCCAGAACTGAATTCATACTGAACCCAGATATAAGTAATAACAATACTAATTACTATTATCCGGTGATAACGTAGATTCCGTTTGACTTGTGAGCGATCTGACATAAAATTCAGATATCGTATTTCTGCAAATCTTTTGTTTTATCCATTTCCAGCACATAGATCTTCTTAGGATGAAGTACATGAATATCCATCCCGAAGGTTATTACTTTTTTGTCCTGCAATTCTTTCAGGATTGCATGGTTCCTGTCATTATTGGAAAAAACAAAAAAATATTTATCTCCAAAGCAATCCAGTAGTTTTTCTATGACAGAGATATCTCCATCCGTAAAATTATTTTCTTTCCCATTGCGCTGCGAATAAGGAAATCCATATTCCTTTTCAAATATTTCCAACATCATGTTATGGCTGGTAAAAAAATCTTCCATGGAAGGAATATCCCATATCGCCATATTTTCAAACATTAAATAGTTTTCACCGAAATCATTTGCTATCATAAATTATTTCTTGTTAATACCGCCTTCGCGTTCCGCTATGGCGGACGATAATGTCCCCGCAGCTTGCTCAGGATTTAATACTAATTTAATCATGTCTCGCTCCTTCAATAATTTTGAAAATGTGAAGAACTGCCGGGAAAAGCGCATTCATGCTCTCCTCTGCGCCTTTTGTTGAACCGGGCAATGCCAGTATCAGGCAATCTTCTTTCATACCTGCCACACCCCGTGAAAGCATTGAGTAAGGAGTTCTGTCTTGCCCGTAATTTCTTGCAGCTTCCATAATACCCGGGATTTCCGTGTCTAAAACCGGACGGATTGCTTCGGGTGTTGAATCCCTGGGCGATAGTCCTGTTCCGCCGGTGAAAATAATTAAGTCATTCTCTTTATATAGTTTTTCAACTTTTTCCTGTATCATTTTTATTTCATCCGGAATAATTGAATATTCGGAAATATTTACGCTGCATGATTCCAGCTTCTTAATTATAGCCTTTCCTGCCTTGTCTTCTTTTTTTCCTGCAGAAATACTATCAGAACAAACAACTACAACTGCTTTCAAATCTTTTCTGAATTTATCTGTGAAATCTGATTTACCGCCTTTCTTTTCCTGAAGTTTGATGGAAGAGATCTCAATTCCTTTATCAATCGGCTTGAGCATGTCATAAATTGTAAGAGCAACGACCGAAGCGCCATGCATTGCTTCCACTTCCACTCCGGTTTTATAAACTGTATGAACTTCGATTTCAATTTTAATTTCCATTTCAGAAAGTTCATAGCGGATTTGCGTGAACTCAACCGGCATGGGGTGGCAATCCGGAATCATATCGCTTGTTCGTTTCACTGCGAAAAGACCTGCTGTGCGTGCGCATTCCAATACATTTCCTTTTGGGACAGTATTATTTTTTACCGCTTCAATAGTTTCTTTCCTGCTCACTTTAACAATTGCTGTTGCAACTGCCTCGCGCAGGGTAGTTGTTTTTTGTGTTACATTAATCATAATTTATTTTCTTTCCATACATATGTTTCGTCTGTAAAAACTTCTTTGCCAAATACAGGAACATTTGCTTTTATCTCTTCAACAATCCATCTGCAAGCGTTAAATGCTTCTTGTCTGTGTTCAGCAGAAACAAAAACAAAAAGGCATATTTCCCCTGCTTTCACTTTACCAATGCTGTGATAGATGTGCATGCAAGTCAATTTAAATCTGGCAAAAGCCGCTTCTCTTATTTCATAAAATTTTTCCTCAGCCATTTCTTCGTAAGCTGAATAATCAATGGCCTGAACGGTTTTTCCATCAATCACATCGTTTCGTACTTGTCCCAGAAAAATATCATGAGCGCCAATATTTGTTTTACTGCTGTGTTTCGCTATGGAATCAGCTACGAATTGCGGAGCGATTGCACCACTTACTAAAACTTTTTTCTTTTTCTCAGGTTCCATCTTCTAATATTTAGCCCCCTGCAAATGGCGGTAGTAAAGCCACTTCATCGCCTGCTTCCAGTTTTTGATTATTTCTGACAATCTGTTTTTTCACCGCAACAATAAAAGATTTGTTTGCCAGACTTGGAAAATCTGAAAGCAGTTGCTTTTTCAATGCATCCGTATCACTTACTTTATCGACTTGCAACTCGCTTTTACCTACAACATCAGCTAGCAAACCTAAAAGCTTAACTTGTATACTCATATTCATTTTCTGTAAGATTTTTATACTCTTCTTTTGTATTGATATTTGAAAATATTTTTTCTATTCCTGATTTATTTTCAAATAAAATTGTTTTTACATTAAAATATTTCAAAGAATCTCTGAGTTTCCATTCACCTCTTGCAATCAATTGCGAGAATTTATTTCTGCATACTGAAGAATAAACAGCACAAAGCGGTTCTGTAATTTTGTTATGCTCAGGAATTGCAATCTCACAGATATTTGAATTTTCTGCTATGAATTTTAAAGTTTCAGTGTTAAGAAATGGCATATCACAACTCACAACTAAATTTTTTTCTGTATTGCTGAATGAAAGTGCTGTATGAATTCCTCCCATAGGTCCGCATTCCTTTATGATATCCCGGTAAACCTTATATCCGGTATTATTGTAATTATTTCCGTTTGAAACTATAATGATTTCATCCACTACCGGTTTAAGTGCCGCAATAATTCTTTCAATTATCTTTTTTCCATCAACCATAAGCAATCCCTTATCAGTTCCCATACGGCTGTTCTTTCCGCCCGCCAAAATTACTCCTGTTATTTTTTCAGCTTTCATTTTACCTCAACAGTTAAAAGTTTAAAGCTGGCTATGATCAAGACAAAAGAGAGAACTTTTTTGAGAACCGGATTATTTAATTTTCTGCTGCCAATGTAAGAACCTGCAAGTCCTCCGCTCACTGCCACTGCCACCCATAAATAAACCGATGGATCAATTATAACCCCCTTTGCAAATAATCCGATAAGCCCTGCTACAGAATTCACAAAAATGAATAGGGCAGAGACTGCTGCTGTTTGCTTCATGTTTCCCCAATGGAGTAAAAGAATTACCGGTGAAAGAATTATTCCTCCCCCGATTCCTATCATTCCGGATAATAATCCTATTACTGCTCCTATTATAAATGCCCAATAGCGATTAGTTTCTTTTTCGGTTTCATTTCCTTTTCCAAAAACTCCAATCAATCTGAGAACAGGGAAAAGTAAAATTGCGCCGAGAATTTTTTTATATAGCAATGAATCAAGCGTTATGTATGCTCCTAAAAATGAAAACGGGACAGATGCCACGGCAAAAGGCAAAAATAATTTCCAGCGAAAGTGGCTTCCTTTGTAATATTCATAGAAAGCGACAAGGGAAACAAAAACATTCATAATAAGGGCAGATGACTTCATCATGGATGGTGCAATGCCGAACAAAGCCATGAGCGCCAGATAACCGCTGGCACCTCCATGACCCACAGATGAATACAAAAATGCCACAACAAAAAGAAGAAATATAAAAAGCCAGGGTATTGTAACTGCTGTCATAGTAGTCGTTTTATTTGAGAGCAATTCCAAACTGCAGGTTACCGCCCATTGATGGTAATTCATTGTTACCAACCCTCAGCGGAACAGACGCAGATATAAAATAATTAACATTTTTTCCTCCAGTAATAACTTTTGTAATGAGAGGAGTTATCCCGTAACGTCCCGAAGTTTCAAAAGCGAGGCGTTGTACAAAAGCAAATCCTTTTTTAAATCTGAATATCAATCCGGGAGCAAAAAGCAGGCTGCTCATCTTGTCAGTTCTGCGTTCTGATTTTATAGTTGGCGTAATTTCATAACTAAAGCCAAATTTATCACTGTATAAAATATTTATTCCTACAGGAATACCGATAGAAAAACTGTTTGAAAAATTTACTGTGGTTTCATTACGATTCATTTTGACAATCGGCAATATGAAACTCATATAACCAACCATTTTTGGATATAAAACAAGCTCGGGTGTGGTTTGGGACGATACCTTATCTATATGGGAAAAAGCCGACATTAGAAACAGGACGATTACTTTTTTCATAAGGCCAGTTATTTATTTTCGTTGTTCATTTTTCAGAATAGCGCTAATTAAAAAAAATCAGAGCTTAATTTTTTTTGTTTCTGCACTATTGAACTTATCAAACCTTTCTAACAACTCTTTATATTGTTTAATTGCTTTCAAGCCCTCCTTTGTGACTTTTGTTCCGCCTCCGCCTGTTCCGCCTGCTGATGTTATCACCAACGGATTTTTCCCCTGCTTGTTCATGGAGTCTATCAGTTCCCATGCCTGACGATACGACATCTTCATTGACTTTGCTGCATCGGTGATAGAACCCAATTCATTTACACTTTCCAGTAGTTTCATTCTGCCAAGTCCGATGAAAGCACCGGTCTCCCCTTCAATCCAGATATTTCCTTTCACTATATACTTCATTGTTTCCTTACAAATATTCAACTTGATACTCGTTTATAAAATGATATTCATCATGTTAAACCGGAAGCAGATGTACTTCCACGAATTCTCCTGATTTAACATTGCCTTTTTCTGCAGGAAGATAAATCAGGCAGTCAGCGAATGCAAAGGCGCCTATGTTATTTGATTCCTGTCCCGAAAGAATTTCAACCTTGTCCTCCATGGTTTTTCCTTTTAAGAAGAGCGACAAACCTTCTTTCTTTTTATAATCGGATATAATTTTAAGACATACTTTTTTAAGAGATATATCCGAGAATCCCTGCATAATTTTCAGCGATGTAATAACATATTCATAAAAACAACTCAGAGCGGAAGCAGGATTTCCAGGCAATCCGAATATCAGACAATCATTTTTTCTTCCGAAAAACATCGGCTTACCCGGTTTCTGAGAGATTTTGTAAAAAACATTTTCTACCTGAAGTTCCTCCAAACACTTACCGACAAAATCATATTTGCCAACTGAAATTCCTCCTGAGACAAGAACAACATCAGAATTATTTATTTCTTTTGAAAGCGTTTCTTTTGTGATTTTTTCATCATCTCCAATTATTACAATATTTACCGAGGGAATATTAATTGATTCAAGCGCAGATTTCAATGCAAATGAATTTGATTCGTAAATCTGTCCGTTTACAAGAGGGTTGCCGGATTTTTGTAATTCATTGCCCGTAACAATAATTGAAACTTTAGGTTCCGGAAATACTTTTACCTCTGTAATTCCAAGGCTTGCAAGAAATCCTATAGCACCGGGATTAAGGACTGTTCCTTTTTTCAGCACCAACTCTCCTTTTTTTATTTGCGAACCATTTTCCCTGATGTTAGCACCTTTAATTATTTGTTTTTCTTCAGAAATAATTTTCCCGTTCTCAATTGAAACTTTTTCCTGTACGATGACGGCATCTGCTCCTTCGGGGATTTTCCCTCCTGTAAAAACCCGCACTGATTGTCCTGAAGAAATTTTTTCTTTGTACGGATTTCCGGCAGGAGATTCCCCGACAATTTCAATTTCTACTTTTCCCGGAATATCAGAATGAAAAATTGCGAAGCCATCCATTGCCGACTGGTCAAAGGGCGGATAGTTAAGAGGGGAGAACAAATCTTCAGCTAAAACACATCTTAATGATTTTGATATCTCCCGGCAAACAGGATTTAACCGAAAACTTGATTTTACAATCAGAATTTTAGCTTCTTCAACTGAAATCATATCAAATGGTTTTACTGAAAGTTTCCGATTGAAGAGTTAAAAGGATTGTTCAGAGATAATCATCGCTGTTATATTCCCTTTGCAGCTTAACTGACAATGAGTTAATGGTTTTTGACATCGTCCATATAATAATCAATAGGATGACGCATAATCCCAGCAGCGAATATTCTGTGAAAGAGAAGGTGTTTGATAAAACAATGGATTCCTGAATTCCAGGAGTTGAGGCCGCGTATGAGGCGACACACATTAAGATCAACATCCCTGCAGATAAAATGAGATTAAACTTTTTCATATTATGCTTCTTTTTAGAATTATTTTATGCCTAAAAGTAAAATGTAATCCAGGAGAGAAATATGAGTAATATCATACCCCCCATAATAATAAATGGAAACTGATAGTTTAATCCGCCTTTGCGAGCCCTTATGGCTGACGAGGAGGGCAGGGAGTTGAGAAACAGAGACAGTGAGGGAAAACAGTAAGAGCGAAGACAGAGTGTGTTTTACTCGCTCTCGTTCTGGCCTTGTGCTATTGACAGCGCTTGAACAATTGTTTATATTATATTGATTAAGGGTATATTAAAAAGAAGGAATTTAAGTTGGCGACACGAAAATGTTTCCATGCCAACCCGGGCGAACAGGAAAAAGGAATGCCTGTGTTATCAAAATCAGATTAAATGTTTCTTAAGGAAGGCTCTACCAGAGCCTGTTTTGAGATATTTTTCAAAGAAAAAGGCTTTGTATTTATCAAAGAATACTATATATGTTAGGACTTTTACCGGTAATCGGTATCGTGTGGACAACACTTTGCCAGCATTATGTTTTTCAATCCGATGCTTCAAATTTCCTGTGCATCCGGTATACTCAGTACCATCAGCACAACTCAAGACATAAACACAATATCGTTCCATGAGAGAAAAGCGGTTTTAAACCGACAAAGCTTGCCGAAAGCTAACAGCTTGCCTTCGCTCGCTACACGAGCTTCGGCAAGCGAAGGCGGTCGGGACGGGACTCGAACCCGCGACCCCGTGCGTGACAGGCACGTATTCTAACCAGCTGAACTACCCGACCATAACCAAAGAACACCTTCTTCCGGGAAAGGGATGGCAAAAGTACTTTATTTTTTAATTCTAAAAAAGCTTTGTTTACTAAATCAACATGAAGATATAAAGTGGCGAAAATATCTGAGAAACAAAGCCCTTTTGAAATGAGTTCCTCCCTCATTACTTTCGAGCCCGGTAATTAATTTTCATGCTTCCCGGATAAAAAAACTAAATGTAACTTTGTGAACCTGTTTACTTTACATTTAACTCATGCGTAAAAAAATAGTCGCCGGAAACTGGAAGATGAATCTTGGCCTGGATGCTGCGATGGCTCTGGCTTCTGAAATTTCAGGGATGGCTTCCGCTGAACTGCCGCATGGTGTGGAGGTTATCCTTGCTCCTCCTTTCCCTTTCCTCTTTCCCGTTTCAGGGATATGCAGGGGAAATAAGAATATTTTTATTTCCGCGCAAAACTGTCATCATGAGAAGCATGGAGCATACACGGGAGAAGTTTCCCCCTTTATGCTTCAGTCCATGGGGGTTACGCATGTGATCATAGGACATTCAGAGCGGAGAGCCTATTCAGGTGAGAGCAATGAACTCATAGCGAAGAAAGTGAAGGCAGCCCTGGAGTGTGGGTTGGTACCCGTCTATTGCTGCGGGGAGTCAAAAGAAGAACGGGAATCCGGCAGGCAGTTTGACGTGGTTCGCACACAGCTTGAGAAAGGGCTTTTTATTTCCGCACCTGATACGGAGGCTTTTATCATTGCCTATGAGCCGGTGTGGGCAATAGGAACGGGGGTAAACGCCTCTCCTGAGCAGGCTCAGGAAATGCATGCTTTTATAAGGTCTGTGGCCGCCGGTAAATACGGAGCCCGGGAGGCTGAAAATGTTTCAATACTCTATGGAGGAAGCTGCAATGCAGCCAATGCCCGTGCTATTTTCTCACAACCTGATGTGGATGGAGGGCTCATAGGAGGAGCTTCGCTGAAATCGAGAGAGTTTACTGAAATAATCAAGTCACTGCCCGCCCGGTTATGAAGAAAACGTTCGCAGTCATTCTTTTCACTATTGCTGCTGCTGCTTCCCAGGCGCAAACGCTTAAGGAATTTGTATGCAACCCCGATGCATTCTTCCAGCAGATGGAGAAATTCCTGATGGAAACGAATCCTGATGAGGGAGAAAATCTCATGACTGAGTTCCAGGTAATATGGAACAATACGGTACTCGACCCCAAGACGGAAGAGAAGATGTATAAAGCTGCCAACGCAGTGCTTAAAAAGCGCATGAAAACCTTTGCGGTGAAGGAGTTTGAATATTCGCCCACTACCCCCCGCCTTACTGAAGAGCAGAAAGCAGAGGTGTGCCGTACTTCCAACACCATGCTGAAAAAACGCATGAAAGCTTTTCCCGATTTTAAAAATTATCTCTATGCCCTGATCAGTTTTGAGCTTGGCGGCCAGTCGGAGCAGAGCTTCCGGGGATGGCAGGCCAGCATTGATAAGCTGCTTTTAAAGTCGAATAAATATTTTAATGCATATATTAATAGCTGTAATAACCTTTTTGCGAATAATTCCATTTACTCCTCAGTTTCTACCCGCTGGGTTACGGGCGAAACGAATTTTACGTTCGATTTTGACACGCTTCCAAAAGTTATCTTCAATGACCTTATAGACCTTAAGTGTTATGCCAAGGAAGACAGCTCGGTTATTTATGAAACGAAAGGCGTTTATTACCCCACCCAGGAGAAATGGTACGGCAGCGGGGGAAAAGTGAACTGGTCAAGGGGAGGTCTTGATCAGAACGAGGTGCATGCAAGCCTGAAAAATTATGTAATAGATGCCACAGGATCCGATTATGATGCAGACAGCGTAACCTTCTATTATAAAAGTTTTTTCAACAATCCCCTTTTCGGACATTTCTCTGATAAGCTCCTTGCCAATGTCACTAAGGATAATGCCACTTACCCGAGGTTTGAATCCTATACCAAGCTCCTCGAGATAAAAAATATTGCCAACGAGGTGAATTACCGTGGCGGGTTTGCCATACACGGCGTTAAAATTATCGGGAAGGGGAGTAACGACCAGGACGCCTACCTATTCTTTTACAGGAAGAAGAAGGAGTTCATTGTTGCCTCTTCAAAGAGTTTTATCATCAGGCCGGAGAGGATAACCTCCGACAGGACGGCGGTAACCATATACGTTGACACAACGGTGTGTTACCCCCACTGTGATTCTATCTACCATCCGGGAGTGCAGATGAAGTTTAACGTCGTTGACAGGGAGCTTTCCCTGCTGAAGACAGAGGAGGGCGTCAGCAAGAGCCCTTATTTTGACAGTTTTCATAAGATAGATCTGTATTTCGATGCGCTTTACTGGAAGATGGATGAGCCTGTAATCAATATCAAAATGATATCAGGGGCGGGGGAGAGCAAGGCTGTGTTTGAGTCCTCCAATTATTATAAAGATGCACGCTTCAACAGGATACTTGGCCTTGCTGAAGTTCACCCGTTTACGGTTATCAGGCGGTTTTCGGACAAGCAGCAGTCGAGGGAGATATATACCTCCGATCTCGCACAGTACATGAAATGTTCGATGGAACAGGCCAGGGCGCTGCTTATTTCCTTAGCCAGCCAGGGTTTCCTGATTTATTATTCCGGGGAGGATAAAGTTTATGTGAAGGACCGCCTCTTCTATTATCTCCAGGCCAATATCGGGAAAGTGGATTACGATGTGCTGCAGTTTGAATCCCTCGTTTCATCCGGAAAGCCCAATGCTTCAATCAACCTCCTTGACTTTGAAATAAAGATAAACGGTATATCGCAGATACAGGTAAGCGACTCCCAGAGCGTTCGTATTATCCCGAAGGACAAAGAGGTTATTCTTCACAAGAACAGGGATTTCACTTTTTCCGGTCGTGTCAATGCGGGACGTTTTGAATATTTCGGGAAAGAGTTTTCCTTCGATTATGATAATTTCAGAATTAACCTGAATAATATTGACTCAATGCGGATGAAAGTTCCCGGAGATTCCCTTGATGCCTTCGGCCAGCACGCCCTGGTTCCTGTCAAAACGGTGGTGCAGTACATCAGCGGTAACCTGCTTATTGACAGCCCCAATAACAAATCGGGAGTGAAGGATTATCCTTCCTATCCCGTGTTCAACAGTTTCAAGGATTCGTATGTATTCTACGAAAAACCTTCTATACAGAATGGTGTTTATCCCAAGGATCGGTTCTTTTTTCACCTGACACCTTTCTCCATTGACAGCTTAAACACCTTTGACCCTTCAGGGCTCGGGCTTCACGGCACTTTTGTTTCCGCCTCCATTTTTCCCGACTTTGAGGAAGATCTCCGTCTGCAGAAAGATTACTCTCTCGGATTCATAAGAAACACACCGGATGCTGGTTTCCCTGTTTACGGAGGAAAAGCAACTTATCTTGATACCATCAAGATGAGCCATGAAGGTTTGCGTGGAAGCGGAACGCTGAACTATGTTACTTCCGTTACAAAGTCAGACAGTTATATTTTCTTCCCCGACTCCATGAATGCCGTAGCGTTTGACTTTGAGATAAAGCCACAGGGAAAAGCGAAGGGTGCCGAGTTTCCGCATGTGCTGGCCAAAAATGTTTACGAACACTGGCTCCCTTACCGTGACAGGATGTACGTGCACAAGATCTCTGTGCCCATGGATTTTTACGACGGGCAGGCACTTATGAACGGGCGCCTTACTCTTTCAACGGGGGAGCTCAGGGGTGATGGAATCATGGCCTTTACCAAGGCCGAGCTTGAAGCGAAGAACTTTTTGTATAAGGAAACAACCTTCGGTGCGGATACTTCAGACTTCCGCCTGAATTCCGACGAGGCCGCCATGCTTGCCTTCTCAACCATTAATGTAAAGTCAAATATTGATTTTGTGAACAGGGTTGGAGAGTTCAAATCCAACGGGAAAGGCTCTTATGTGAATTTTGGCATTAACCAGTACATCTGCTTCATGGACCAGTTCAAGTGGTTCATGGATAAGAAAGAAGTTGAGCTCAGTGCCGGGGCAGCCTCCTCAGCGGCAAAAGACATCACTTCCGATTCGGACGTGAAACTCGAGGGATCTGAGTTTATTTCCGTACACCCGGAGCAGGACTCCCTGCGGTTTGTTGCACCGTTTGCCAGGTACAGCCTCAAGGATTTCGTGATCAGGGCGGAAGGCGTGAGATACCTTATGGTTGCCGATGCCATTGTTTTTCCTGACAGCGGCAAGGTGACCGTAGAGAAAAAAGCTAAAATGCAGACGTTTGAAAATGCAAGGATC
>JAHEYN010000029.1:20571-25891 GCA_023251555.1 Bacteroidota bacterium
ACAGCCAACAGCGTTACAAAGTATCATTCCATTTACAATGCAACGGTTAATGTTACGGGCAGAAAAAGATATATCGGATCAGGCCTGTATGATTACGTGGATGCTTCGAAGAAGAAGCAAACAATTACCTTTTCGAAAATCACAGTGGATACCACATTCCAGACTTTTGCTTCAACAGATTTGCCTGATACATCCAACTTTACTATTATTCCCCAGATCAGCTATAAGGGATCCGTTACGCTTACGGCTTCCAATCAATACCTGAACTTTACGGGCTTTGCGAAAATTAACTTTAACTGCTCCGCTATTGAGCGTTCCTGGTTCAGGTTCTCCTCGGATATCAACCCTTATGAGGTATATATTCCCATCACAGAGCCGCAGAATGAGAACAATGAAAAACTCTCGGCTTCAATTTCTCTCGTGTCTGATTCGCTTACTTATATCAAGACCAACTTCCTTACCAGGAAAGGAAAAACGAGCGATGTGGATATCGTTCCTTCTTCCGGGTATCTCTTTTATGATAAAGCGGGTAATGAGTACCGGATTTCTTCCAGAGAAAAAATCGAAAACAAAACACTTCCCGGCAATTACCTCAGCTTTAATGACACCAAATGTATTTCATATGCTGAAGGGAAGCTCGACCTCGGCGCTGACCTCGGCCAGGTTAAAATCAGGCCTGTGGGAAATATTACGCACAACATCAACAACAACAGCAATGAGATGGATATGATTATGCCGGTTACATTTTTTATGGAAGAAGATGCCTTAAAGGAGATGTCGGATAATCTTGCCGCTTCCCAGGGTGCTCCACCGGTGAACACCAACAGGGCTGTATATGAGAAGGGTCTCGCAGAGATATTCGGAAAGGAGAAGTCTGATAAGCTGATTGCAGAGCTCAGCCTTTACGGTGCCTTTAAGAAGATGCCGCAGGAACTCCAGGCATCCCTTTTCCTCAATGATCTCCGGATGAAGTGGAACGGGGAGAGCAAGTCATTCAGGTCAGAAGGCGATTCTGTCGGGATTGGGAATATCCTTAAGACGCAGCTTAACAGGAAGGTGAAGGGCATGGTGGAGCTGGTTAAGAAACGCAGCGGAGATGTGCTGAATATTTACCTCGAGTGGGATAACAGCTGGTACTTCTTCAGCTACACCAAAGGAATGATGCAGACTATTTCATCCAGCACGAAATATAATGACATTATCAGGAATGTGAAGCCCGAGAAACGTATTTCCAAAGGAGAGAGGGAAGAAGGGGGGTACCAGTTTATCCTTTCCACCGAGCGCAGGAAAAATGACTTCATGAAGAAATTCGGCGGCGGGTCTTCCGATGAGTAGTAATTGTAAATTCAGTTTATGAATCCATATTTTTTTATTGCGGCGGCGGGGGCATACCTGCTTGGATCCATTCCCACGGCAGTCTGGTGGGGCAGGATTTTTTTCGGGGTGGACGTGAGGGAGCACGGGAGCGGGAATGCCGGTGCGACCAACACTTTCAGGGTGCTTGGAAAAAAGGCAGGAATCCCCGTACTGCTTTTTGATGTGGCAAAAGGGGTAGCGGCTGTAGATCTGATGTACATCATCCCGGCCTCACAACCCGGAACGGCTGAATTTTCCGTGATGCAGATTGTACTTGCGCTTGCCGCCATGCTGGGGCATATTTATTCTGTCTTCCTCGGATTTAAGGGCGGCAAAGGCATTGCCACCGGGCTTGGAGTGCTGATTGCTCTCCACCCTCCCGCAGCCCTCTCCTGCCTGCTTGTTTTTACCGTTCTGCTCATCATCACAAAATACGTGTCATTGAGTTCTGTAATAACGGGAATTATTTTTCCCGTGATGCTGGTATTTGTTTTCAGGAATATTCTCTTGCCGCTCAATATTTTTTCTGTTGTTGTAGCCGTTCTTGTTTTATATACCCACAGGTCAAACCTGCGCAGGTTATGGAAGGGAGAGGAGAACAGGACTTACCTTTTCGGAAAGAGAGGCAGTAAGTCAGGGAAAGAGGGATCTTAAATTCTGAACTTATCTTCCGCAGATTCCTTTGAATTCGCAGTAGGTGCATCTTTCGGCATCTTCTGTCCTGGAGAAAGGAACCTTCTCATCAAATACAGAAGCCAGCAGATTCCGGAGATGTTCTTCAAATTCTTCCATGTCTGCAGCACTTAAGGGTTCTCCCTCTTTCAGGTAAATTACACCGCTGCCGGCTTTTTTGATGGGATAGATCCCGGCCCTGATGCTTTTCCCCGGAAAATTTTTAGAGTAGATCCATGCATAAAGGAAAGCCTGAAAAAGGTCTTTGTGTCTGGGATTGGAAAATATTTCCTGGATTCCCGCCCTGCTGCTGAACGTAATGCTCCCGGTCTTGTAATCCAGGATCCGCACTTTATCTCCCGACTGGTCTATGCGGTCTATATATCCCTCCACGGTTATTGTTTCCCCTGATCCCGGGATCTCTATCCCGGATGAGAGCCTCTGTTCCGTTGAGATAATGGTAAAGGGTGCATCAAGCGAATCATTGAGAAGCACCTTTTTTACCAGAGAAACGAGTATCTTTTTAACGAGAACATTTTTCCCTTCAATTTCTTCAGGCTTGAGATTCATTTCTATCTCAAATCCTTTCTCTACTGCTTTTTCAATGAGGGCTTCATTTGCCGCGATATTTTCTGCTCTTTTCCGGTCAATGGTTCCTTTTGCAGCGTAAATATGTTCCATGGCTTTATGGAAAATATTTCCGAACAGCCTTGACTCGACCTCATCAGAAATTTCTTCTTCCTCGCGGATTCCTGCCACGTGCCTGAAATAGAAACGGAGACTGCAGCTGATGTATGTTTTAAGGGCGGAAGGGGAAAGACGTTTCTTTATTTTCTTCACCACCTCCCTTGATTTTAAGACGGAAATTCCTGAGTCTTCCCTGTATGGAATTTCGGTGGAAACGATATGGGAAGAAAGTGTGGTGCCGGGGTGTGATTTTTTCAGTAATTCCTGTTCAAGCTGGAGAATGAACCGGCTTTTATCCCCGCCTGAGCCCTTGCCGGGTTCGGTGTCGTAGTAGAGGTAAATATTTTTTGCTCTTTGCAGGAGGCGGTAAAAGTTGTATGATGCCGAAGCGTCGAGTTCCCTGAAGGTAGGAAGTCCGTATGCCTGCCTGAGCGCAAAGGGTATAAAAGAATGCCTGCGGGAGGGGCGGGGAAGACTTCCTTCGTTCATGGAGAGTATAAAAACATTCTGGAAGTCGAGCGCACGCGTTTCGAGAAATCCCATGATCTGAAGTCCCTGCATGGGTTCTCCCCTGAACGGTATACTGGTCTGCCAGGCTATTTCCCTGAATATTTTCCAGAAGGTTTCGAGGCTTAGCGTCATACCGCTTTGCATGAGGATATCCTGCAGCCGCATGAGGTGGCGGTAAAACTGGAAGAGGAATTCTTCTTCTATGTCATGGTAGCGGAACTCTTTTTCCTTTTGAGAGAGATGAAGGATCTCGAGCACCCGTATGAAATAGCCGAATGCGTCTTCTGCCGAGGAAATATCCCTGAAAAGTTCCCTGAAATAAGAAGGTGCATCTTCAGAGTGAAGCATCGACAGCGAAATACGAATCCAGCGATGGCTGTTGCAGCGTTCAATCCACTGTTTTGTTTTTTCCGTTTCGGTAAACCTGAAGTAAGGATGGGTGATGACGCGTATCACATCCCTGTGGTAGAAGCTGCCAGTTTCACTCCTGTTACGGTGCAGGCTGATGAGCAGATCGAAAAGATTATAGAGTGTGGTTTGACGGAGCGGGTACCCCATGGTTACGTTAATTGTTTTGATTGCCTCCGGAAGGGAATACAGAACGGGGAAAAGCATTCCCTGGTCGGGCAGAACGACGGCTGTTTTTTCAGGGTCTATATTCTTTTCCTCCAGGAGTTCTTTGAGCCGGCTCCCGAGAGCCTTTGCCTGACCGGCTTTCAGCGGAACTCCCGTGATCTCGATATGCTTTTCTGAGCCGGCGAAGAAATCCTCCATCCACCTGAACTCACCGCCCCCGCTTATCTTTTTTCTGAAAAGTTTCCCGGCTTCATGCCCCGGATCGCCGGCGTAGTACTTGTCGGTATCATAGTAAACAGATGCCTTTCCCTGTCCGGAAAGGGAGGAGATGATCAATTCTTCGGAGGGCGAGAGCGCTGAGAAGCCTGCAAAGATGATGTTGCCTTCCGGTGCAGGGCGTTTGTACCAGGACAGACTGTGTCCCTGTTTAAGCATTTCTGCGACTCTCCGGCATGCGGATCCTTCCGTGCTCCAATTTTTACCAGCCAGGCTTCTGTTAAAATCCCTGTAAACGGGATAGAGAGATTTCCATGTTTCTAAAAAATCCTTTTTGAGGCTTCCGTATTCGTTTCCGGAGAAGTTACTCCAGAAATTTTTTATCAGTTCTGCGTGTTCTTCCGGCAGCCCGAAGTTTTGCTCTATCTCTTTGATGTCGCGTATGTTGCTGAACAGGAGGCCTGCATCGGCGAGGTGCGTATCAATCTCGTTGAAGTCGTTCAGCAGCATGCTGCCCCATGGGTAAAAAGAATCAAATTCCTGCCCGGGAAGGTGCCCGCTGTATGCCTTGTAAAGTTCGAACACCAGGGTGATGGAATCGGGGATGCTGTGAAGGGTAACGGCATCAATGAATTCTGCCATTGTCATAACAGCGGGTGCCCATGCGGGTTTCCGGATGCGCATGGCAAGGTCCCTCTTAAAGTACAGGCATGCACGGCGGGAAGGCAGGACAATGCACAGGGATGAAATTTTTTCCCCGTGTTCCGAGAGAAGATCTCCTGTAAGGCGGCCTATAAATGTTTCCATTATTATTCTACTGGTATGATCCTGCAGCCTGCCGGCTGACTTATATAGAAGATATATTTTCCCGTTTCACTGAAGCCCAGATCAAGCAGGGCGGAGGCATACCTGTTTACCTGGTCTCTGTCGGCGGCTTTAGGGGCTCCTGTCTTGTAATCCACGACTACAGCCTTCTCGCCGTTTATCATCACCCTGTCCGGTCTTATCATTTCCCCGCCGGGGAGAAGAATCTCTCTTTCAGTAACAGTTTTCCATTTTCCGCTGAACCATTCCGCAGGCAGTTCGGTGGAAAGGAGTTCCATGATCTTTATTTCCAGTTCGGCTCTTTCCGGTGTGCCGATAATCCCTTCGTAGAGAAGCCTGTCGAGTGCAGAGGGAAGGTCATCTTTTGTAATGATATTCCTGAGAATTTCATGCACAAGAATTCCGTAGTTGATTCTTTCCTGTTTCTCCCGGTTGAAGATATCGAGTCTTTCTCTCGACTGGGGGCTCACAGACAGGC
>JAHEYN010000030.1 GCA_023251555.1 Bacteroidota bacterium
AATCACTTTCATTTTCACCGTGTCAACAAGAGCGTTGGACAGCAGCTGTGATTCAAGAAACGCCACAGGGAAGAGCAGTCTGACGGATCCGCCGAAAAAGGCTCCAGGTGATTTTTCTCATTTACCTGTATAGAATAACGCGAAGCCTCAGACGCCAGCCGGCCGTTAAGGAACAGAATTGTTTCTGCCTTTGAAATGGCAGCAGCGGCATACAGTCCGGAACCTCCCGGCTTATTCCGCACAAGCACCTTATGCGACAAATCCATAATCCTTAACTTCGTATAGTAATTATAAGCATTTCAACAACATGAATATCCCGCCCGACGAACATTTTATGAAGGAAGCCTTAAAAGAAGCCCGCAAGGCTTTTGATGCGGAAGAAGTCCCCGTAGGTGCTGTAATAGTCTGTAATGAGAAAATTATAGCACGCGGGCACAACTATACAGAACACCTGAACGATGCAACGGCACATGCAGAAATGCAGGTTTATACATCTGCATCCAATTACCTGGGAGGAAAATACCTTGAAGACTGCACCCTGTATGTAACTCTTGAACCCTGCGTAATGTGTGCCGGAGCAGCAATGTGGACACAGGTCGGGAGAATTGTTTTCGGCACAAAAGATCCGAAGAACGGATTCCTGAAGACCGGGCAGCAGTTACTCCACCCGAAAACAAAAGTTACCGGGGGAATACTTTCGGATGAATGTGCAGAGCTGATGATCGCCTTTTTCAGGCAACGGAGATGAATAACTATTCTGCTTATTTATCCACCGGCAGCGTAACCTGCAAAACAAATTTTATCCCTACTTTTAAAGATTGTAATTTTACCTCCTGTTAAATTCAACAGCCATGAATCACCGTATTGAAAAAGACACCATGGGGGAGGTGAAAGTTCCTGCCGACAAATACTGGGGTGCGCAGACAGAACGTTCCAGAAATAATTTTAAAATAGGCGGGCACCTGATGCCCCGGGAAGTAATCATGGCATTTGCCACTCTCAAGAAGGCTGCTGCACAGGCTAACCATGAGCTGGGAGTGCTTTCGAAGGAAAAGACGGACATCATCTGCGGGGTTTGCGATGAAATTTCCTCCGGCAAACTGGACGACCAGTTTCCCCTGGTAGTATGGCAAACCGGTTCCGGAACACAATCAAACATGAACGTAAATGAAGTGATTGCCAACCGTGCCCATGTACTTCTGGGCGGCAAACTGGAGGACGCAAAAAAGTCCATACATCCCAATGATGACGTGAACAAATCACAATCCTCCAATGACACTTTTCCCACGGCCATGCACATTGCAGCATATAAAATCATCGCGGAACACACAATACCCATGGCGGACCGGCTGCGTAACACGCTTGCAAAGAAGGCAGAATCTTTCCGGGACATCGTAAAAACAGGAAGAACGCACCTGATGGACGCCACTCCGCTCACCCTCGGGCAGGAATTTTCCGGCTATGTCTCCCAGATTGACCATGGCATAAGAGCCATCAAAAACTCGCTGCAACACCTATCGGAGCTGGCACTGGGAGGCTCTGCGGTGGGAACCGGGCTGAACACTCCCAAAGGATATGCCGTGCTCGTCGCAAAAAAAATCGCATTGCTTTCAGGGCATCCTTTTATTTCTGCAGAAAACAAATTTGAGGCCCTGGCCTCGCATGATGCCATGGTAGAAGCCTCGGGGGCGCTGAAAACCCTTGCCGTGAGCCTCATGAAAATTGCCAACGATATACGCCTTCTTGCCTCCGGCCCGCGCTCAGGCATAGGAGAAATCCTTATCCCCGAGAACGAACCCGGGTCATCCATAATGCCCGGAAAGGTCAACCCAACCCAGTCAGAAGCAATGACCATGGCTTGTGCACAGGTAATAGGAAATGATGTAGCCATCTCCATAGGGGGAATGAACGGGCATTTTGAACTGAATGTGTTCAAACCGCTGATCATCTTCAACCTCGTCATGTCCGCCCGCCTGCTCGGGGATGCATGCAGTTCTTTTGACGAACACTGCGCTTCCGGGATTGAACCCAACAGGGAAATAATTAAAGAACATCTTGAAAATTCTCTTATGCTGGTTACGGCACTGAACACCCATATAGGATATGAAAACGCAGCAAAAATTGCGAAGAAAGCACATAAGGAAAACAAAACCCTGCATGCTGCTGCGATAGAACTCGGCCTGCTAACCGATGAACAATTCACTCAGTGGGTTGACCCGAAAAAGATGGTCGGGGATCTGTAACTCTGGAAAGGGGCAGTCCCATTTTTAACGTGGCGGGCAACAATAACCAACTCAACACCAGAGTAGATTTACGATTAATAGAAGACAACAGGAAAAACAAAAAAGTATTGCGCACCATTTTATCTTCTGCCAAATGAACATGCGTCTTTTTTTTATATTTTCTATTTTACCAGTTCTTATTTTTTCCGTTCGTCCGGTAGCGGCACAGGAGCCGGCAATAAAACCGGGTAAGGCATACATCCTCTCGGGGTTCAAGGACACCAAAGACATTGTTACTGCGCCTGTTCGGTGGAAGGCAAGGCAATGGGTCTCTTTTTTGTGCATTGCAGGAGCCGGCACGGCACTGAGCACTCAGGACAAAACCATTCATGACTTCTTCCAGAGAAACAGGACTACGGCTAGTGACAACATAGCACGCTACGGCCTTGAACCCTGGGGCAGCGGGATGTATTCCATGGCATCCATGGCAGCATTATACCTGCAGGGGGCAATCACAAAAAACCAGAGAAGTAAAAAGGCTTCGCTGATGGGAGTAAAAACCTTCTTTGTTACCGGGCTGGCGGCCAACATTACAAAAGAGATCTTTGGCAGGCACCGCCCTTTCCAGGCGGAAGAAGAGGCTGCCCATAGCGGAAAACCGTTAAACCCATATATCTTCTCCGGTCCGCTGAAAAATATTCATTACAACTCTTTTCCTTCGGGACATACTACTTCTGCATTTGCTGTTGCCACAATTATTGCAGAAGAGTATAAAGAGAAGCCTCTTATTCCGGTAATCGCCTATACCCTTGCGGGGCTGACAGGGCTCTCCCGTATCAATGACAATAAACACTGGGCATCGGATGTATTCATTGCAGCAGCTTTTGGCTACAGCATGGGGAAACTCATCGGGGGGAAGAACAACTGGGGAATCACGCTGTTACCCCGAACAACAGGCATAGCATTGGTTGTTCCCGTTGGGTAACGTTCAATTCATCACCTGTTCAAGCACTTCATGGGAGCGGACATTGCCGAACCCGCTCACATGAAACCCGTAATAGCTCAGCAAAGCGGAAAGCAGACGGCGCCGCTCAGAAGTTTGAAGATTAAGGGAGCCGGAGTTTTCGTAAGAAGTTTTCATCAGGGTACTCCATAATTCACTTAAAGGCGGCGCAAGAAAATGAGGGTGAACAGGCTGCTCCCGCTGAAACCTCCCCTCTGGAATATTAAAAAACGTGCGGAGTTCAGAATATTCATCTGCGGGATAAAATCCGAGATACCGTGTAAGCTGTGCCAGGAAAGCCAGATGGAAGTTAAGGTAACGTTCACCTGCACTGTCAAGAATACAGATGGAGTTATAGATAAAGTTAAAAAGAGTTCTATTCTCCTCTTCTTCGCGGACAGACTTGTACAGCACCTCGCTGAGAAAAAGAGCCATAGAGATCTTATTGATGTCAAAAGGGATTGAAGTAAGAGGCAGGCAGGCTTTCATTTCAGACACCCTCTGCATACCACGCGTTTCTTTATAATAGATCACCATTTCCACTGGTGACAAAGGCTGCAGCAGGGCAGGCCTGAATTTTGCCCTGGCACCTCTTGCTGCATTCAAAAGAAAGGAGCAGAGTCCCTGCTTTTCCGTATATACTTTTGCAATGAGGCTGTTCTCGGAATATTCGGATGTACGGAGCACAATGCCCCTGGTTTTCTGTAACATCTCAGTGGATGATAAGCAGCTTGGTCATATATGTTTTCTTCCCTTCCCCGTCAGAACAATATACCATGTATACACCGGTATGGACTCTCTCCCCGTCAAATTTTTTCCCGTTCCATGTTGCCTGCCCTCCGTCGGCAACAGTTTCGTAAACAATATTCCCGCTCACATCGGATATTTTCACCTGTGCATCTTTTACCAGGCCCTTTATTCCGATGAGGCCGGAATAGGTATCCCTGACGGGGTTGGGATACACATATACATCTGAGTATTCCTCACCTCCTCCGGTAGCCGTTCCCTTATAGGAAACAATGCCTTTGTCTGTTCCTATAAACACTTCACCCGTAAGCTGGTTAATAGCAACGGATGTAATCACGTCAGAAATCAGAGGGCTGTTATCTTTTGTAAAGTGCTGTATCTGCCGGGTCCCGTCGGCAGACATCAGGAAAATTCCCCCGCTGAGTGTGCCTATCCACTTGCGGTTTGCACCGTCGATGGCAATAGAAGTAATTGTTTCGGTTTCAAGGAGAATTTGAGTATGGGCATCCTGCTGCACATAAATAAGCTGTGCATCATAATCACTTCCCGTGAAAACATTTCCCGGATTATATATTACGGCTACGCCTTTATCCGTTCCAATCCACATCTGCCCTTCCAGGTCAAGCGCAGCAGCGGAGACATTAGCACTCGGCAGATTCCCCCCCCCGGGGGCAGTGCCTACCTGCCTGACGTTTGTACCCTGTGCATCCATCACTAACAGGCCACCACCCCTGGGCATCATAACCCACTTCTGGTTGTATGAATCTATGATTATTTTACTTACTACCAGTTCCTTGGCAAGCCCTACGAGGGTGTAGGAGACCCAGCTTCCGTCGGGCTTACGCATGGAAAGAGGAGATTTCGCCGACACATTAGCCACCCACAGGTTTGCATTGTTGTCGAACGTCAGCCCCGCTATTGCAATACCCCACGGAGAAGACTGGAGAGGGCTGTTTTTGTCGTTATATACTCCTACCGCTTTCCCGTTATACATTTCAATGAGGCCTTTCCCCCATGAACCTGCGTAGATATGTTTGCTGTCCGAAGGGTCTATGGCTACAGCAAGGAGGTCAATCATTGTGTCAAGTGCGGGAACATTCCTGCCGTTATAGGTTACCCATGTGTTGTCAGAAAACGAGAGCAAGCCTTCCCTCTGGTAATTGTTTTTCCATGTCTCATCCACTCCGCCGGTAGCCACCCACAGGCTGCTGCCCGAAACCTGCATATTCACCACGCTTTTTGTCTGCGGTCCGCCGGGCGTATATATTTTCGTATCCCAGATGTTCCAGTTTTTCACAAGCCCCAGTCTGTTATCCGCCACCCACCTCGTATTTTCATTATCAAGAATACCCTGCATGGGATGGGCTTCGGGAGTATCATATCCTGCCACGATATATGTTCTTGTACCTGTTGAGTCATAATAAGAAACGCTGTACCGGTTCGTAATTACGAGCTGCCCGGAATATGTTTCAATTTTATTCACAATCCATGAAGTTGTGATCCCGGGCTGGCTGATGGTATCCCAGTGATAAGACCAGGTATTACCATCGTACTCGAAAATGCTGTCTTTATCCCACATGGCAGGAGCATTCGAAAGGTTGGCAAACAATTTATTCCGGTAACAACAGATAGTGTTAAATCTCGCACCGGAGTGGTTGTTTGGGAGATTATTAATCCTGTTCCATGCAGTATAATTGGCAATACCGGGATCAGAAACGGAAGCGGTATAGATGCCGGAAGGCGTGGCCGCATAAAAAACAGTTCCGTCAGAAGCCAGGTCAAGGATTTCTATTGCAGCTGCCGAAGGATAATAAGTATCCTTCACTTCTTTTCTTTCAAGATCAATAACAACAATGCCGAAACTGCAGGAAAGGTAAGCATCGTGGCCGGACATCGTAATATTATTAATGGATTTTTTTCCGGGGATATTCTTCCGGCGGATATCCGAAAGGTTAGTAATACTGCTGCCCTGCAGCAAGTCTATATTGGCATTGCTGTATGCTACAAGCAATATCCCCGCTTCGCTGTTATACCTGATAGTTGAAATCTCCACCTCCGAAAGCCCATCCACCTTTGAAAGCCTGCGGAGCTGGTCTCCTTTTTTCTCAACATAGAAAAGCCCGCTCCTTCCTGCGCAGTATACCCTGTCTCCTGCATCAGCTACAGCAATGGCATCACTGTATGGAAGATGCACCCTCCACTGCCCTATGCCCACCTCCTGTGCATGAGAGGAGAATGAAAGAAGGGCAAGTGAAAAAACAATATATTTTTTGCCGCGAAACAGCACCGTAATGTAACTGAGTAATCCTGTATTTATTGTGATATGACTGGATGGGACAATGATACTAAAAATCGGCGGGATCATTATCTCTTGTTTTCACTTTGAAGGCTATGCGAGGTATGTTGAGAATTTTTCATCCTGACTAAACGCATGCACAATGGGGCTGAAGCCTTTTGTTATAAAAACTATAATACCAGAAAAGACCGGTCCTTCAGGCCGCGGGTATCTGAATGATGAATTGTAAGTGCATCGTGCATAACTTTTATTTATTTTGCAGGCAGAATAGCGTATGCTGAAAATTATTAATAAATATTACAGACCGGATACACGGTTGTATCTTTTCACGTCCCTTTTTTATTCCTGCATCATTATTTATTTCTGCATCAGCAGTGCAGCATTCCCGGTCATGGATTTTGCGGGACGCATTTTTTCTCAGGCATCCTCCGAAAACATAAGCATAGCTGGGCGGGAATTCCTGTACTACAAAGGCCTGCTTGTTTTTCTTTGTTCTTTTCCGCTGTTCTTCCTGCTGCTTTCAAGGCTCGATCGTTTTATCAGCAAAACAGAAAAAGAAATTCTGAATTATATTTCGGCGGCAGGAATTTTTTTCCTGGCCCTCCAGGTGTATACCGGCAGTTTTTCGGCTTCCCTTTTTTTAATATATATGTTACATATTACGCTGGCGGGGGGGGGCCTGATAAAACGAATCCTGCGCATCCCGGCAGGAAAAGATTATGGTCCGGAATTTTATGCGTGGATTCTGTGCTGTATCTTTTTCTTGTTTTTCTTTTTTAAAGACACGCTTTATTTCTGTGACTATTTTTTTGTTCCTTCCCTGCCCCTGTTCCTTCCCGTGTGCGGGCTTCTGATCTTTCTTGCAGTCCTTTTCCCGGAGAGAAGGGGTGGATCCGGCACCCCGCTGTTTCCCGCTGCCATAAATGTCCTGCGGCCGGTTGCCTTGTTCCCCTTATGGTCTTTCATAAGCAGGGAGTGCTATATGATCTTAAACAATCATGGGATATACTTCTTTAATCCTTCCGGGATTTATATTTCAGGTGCCGTTATTATTATATGGCTTGTCGCCAGGAAATACAAGAGGGGAAAAAAGGCTGAAGTCCCCCGCACTGAAACTATACAACAGCTGAAACTTTATTACTTTCCCTTACTGGTGGCCGGTATGACTGTATGCCAATACTACGCCCCCGTTATAGTCCCATCCCAGGAGCTTTTTGAGACAGCCAACCCGGCCCTTGCAACCGAACAATTGCACGATTTCGGAAAAATCCCATTCCTGCATTCATTCAACACACATGGACTCGCCGATACCCTGCACGCATTCATTTACAACATGCTGAATGGCTACCACGGCCTGGAATATGATGTTTACTGGTTTTTCCCTATTGCGGCACTTACACTGCTTGCCTATTACGTACTTGCTTCATTTACCGGGAATCCCTATGTGGCTGTGTTTACAATTCTTTTCAGTCCCTTTGTTTTCATTTACTTTCCCTCCGGGTTTGATATCGCCCTCGCCTCAGTTTTTGTTCTTGCAGGAGTATTGAAAAAACAGTCGGTGCGTAATTATATGCTGCTGTTTATTTCCATAGTATTACTTAGTCTGTGGCGCTATGATACCGCTGTTCCCAACATACTTGCATGTGTAGCCGTGATTTTTACATTCCGTTATGCCCGCGAAGGATTTGTCCTTGATTTCTCATCCATTCTGAAGGGAATGGCTGCAGCAGCAGGTGTTTTTGCATTACTTCTTCTGTCAGCGTCAATATTATTCCGGACCGATTTCCTGCGTGGAGCTGCAGACTTATGGCATTTCTTTTTATCGGACCAGGCTTATGGAATTAAAAAGCTAAACGACCCGGCTTTTACCGGCGACAATACACACCTGTATATCTTCCCTCTTGCCGTAACACTCTTGCTGGCATATGCATTTTACATCTCCGTGAAAGAAAAGACCGCCTCCGGGATCACGGCTTTTACGGTTCTCTTCTTCACCGGTTTCTATTACCTCGCCAATTATCCCGGTGGCCTTGTAAGAAACACTCTCATCACCAGCGGCGATACAAGCCTTTCCTCTTTTGTTTTTTTCCTGCTGGCAGGCAGCGTATATCTTTTTTTCCGGCACAAGCCTCAACTGAACAGGTTTTTATTCTTTACGGCAGCTTCTTGCCTTCTCATTTACAATTACAAGTCCCCCAGAGAAGCGATCCCATCCTCCAACTGCTACCAGGATATTATTACAAGACCGGACTCCGCTCTTTTTATATTACCGGCAAACTATAAAATTGACCGCGCTCCCATAAGCGAAGATTTTGAGATCGCCTGTTACAGGGAGTTTGCCCATTTCATGGACGAACATTTCAGGCCGGAAGAAACCTTCCTGGATTTTTCCAACACTCCCATGCTTTATTTTTACACACACCGTGTGAACCCCGGCTTCTTCAATCAGCCGTTGCTCAGTTGCCATGATGACTACCTGCAGAACAGATTTCTTGAAGGGCTGAAAAAATATAAAATCCCGGTGGTGGTCTTTTCAAACTTCCCCCTTTCCTTCTGGGACAGTATTGACGGTGTTCCCAATACTACCCGACATTACCGCATTGCAGAATATATTTACCGGCACTACCGCCCTTATGCCATCATGAACGGCCGCTGTATATGGATCAGCAAAGCCCTGAAAGGGTATGCTGAGACTGCCGATACCCTGTTCACCTTCCGGGGGTTGCGGGACACTCTCACGCAGACGGAACTTTACCACGCTTTTGTAGCCGACTCAGATTCGGTCATAATCAGGGCGTCTGATGTCAGTCCCTCCATAAAAGGGTTTCCCGGCAGGGACTCATCCATCGCCCTGCAACCCGGGAAAAACAACTACCTGATCATGAAAGCCCATACCGAACCGGAAAATGCCCGTGTTTCATTTGTGTTCAATGACCTTTCCAGCCTTGATAAGCCGCTTCTCTTCTCAGAAGAAGGGTTTTCCTGCACCCGTATTGACAATACTGAAAATCAGCGGCGGCTTAATGATATAATAATTCACATCCCGGAAAAGGGATCGCTCACAATCGAAGACATTGGAGTGATTGCCGGCAGTCATCTCCCTGATTTTTATTCGGGCCTTCATGCAGAAAAGTATGAGTTGAAATATCTTCCGTTTATATGGGCAAAATATGACAAGGCTTTTACCCGCAGGAAAATCAGGGTGCTGCAAACCATTACAAAAGACACTGCCGTAGTGGCAGCCGGGCTGGAAAGGAAATATGTATTTAATCCTGTGGATGATAAAGAGAGCGGAAATTACATCCTGCTCAGGATCAGGAGCCTTGACAACTATCCTTTTGACCTGAAGCTTGCATACGGCACGGCCGACTCCGTTAAAGGCTCCCTTACCTTTACGATGGTACCCGGGAGCAGACAGGCTGATTATCTTGTCAGGGTAAGCTCCCTGTACAACTGGTATTCCAATAACAACAACCGCCTGTATCTTACACCTCTCCAGGGAGGAAACATAGAAGTAACCTCTATCCGGGTATTGAAGGGAGACTGACAGTCGCGCCCTCCAGTGATTTGCTTCCCGTAAAAAGAAACTTTTTTTTAAGAAAATCTTGTTTACTTTTGCCTTTCTGCAATTACAACATATAGAAAATTCCAAATGAAAAAAATATTACTTGCCCTTGTTGGATCATTCTTACTCAGCGGAACGTTACTCGCCCAGTGCGATCTCTTCAGCCTGTTTCCCTTTGTGTTTGGTGTTACCAAATCAGAGGTACTGAAGCAGTTACCCCTGATAAAAGGCCCTTTTAAAGTAAAAACCGCGGATGCTTCCCAAACCTATATCAACAGCGGGAAAAGTAAAGCCTGTAATTTCGTTGACAAACCCAAATACCTTAAAGGAGTTGCTGTAAACAGGTCGCAGGTAGAGTATTCATACGAAACCCATTCCTGCCTCACCGGAACCTATAATATAGTTGACCTCTACTTTGCAGATGACAAGCTGTATAAAATGGTGCTGAAGGCTTTTTTCAAACCCGAAAATGCTCAAAAATGCATTGATAACTACAACCAGATCATAGACAGCCTGGGCACGGTATTTCCCTTCACTGACAAATATGAAAGTAAAAAGCCCGATACCAAAGAGCGAAATGGCGAAGGGCGGCTCTTTTACATGTCCTCCGAGGAGGACAGAAACAAGGATTACGAAGTGATGAAAAAGATCAAAGGAAACTGGACAGAGGTAAGCTATTCCTTTTCCGACAGCAAAGAGTACACGCTTGAAATAAAGTATATTTCTCTGGACGGTGTGAAACTTGATTTCCAGGGGTACTGACTATTCCCGTGGATCTCCTTTGTTAAGAAAAGCATCCCATCCCTGGGCGGTCAGTTGAACGCTTGCTCCCGCATCGGTAACCATAAACATTCCCTGGGCCTTTTCAGTAATATGCCCGATAAGTGAAATATCTTTTATCTTCTTTATTTTCTCCAGATCAGCAAGTTTCACCGTAAACAGGAGTTCGTAATCCTCTCCCCCGCTTAATGCACATACGGTAGCGTTCAGGTTAAAATCCGCAGCAGCGCTGTGCGTTGCAGGGTCAACAGGAATTTTATCTTCGTAGATGGCACAGCCGGTTCCTGAAGCCCTGCAGATGTGAATCAGCTCAGAAGCAAGGCCATCGGAGATGTCAATCATAGAAGTGGGCTTAATCCCGTTTTCCTTTAACCTTTCTATAATATCCCACCTGGCTTCGGGTTTAAGCTGGCGCTCAATAATATAATCATATCCTGACAGGTCAGGCTGTATGCGCGGGTTGTCTTTATAAACGCTTTTCTCCCGCTCCAGCACCTGGAGGCCAAGATATGCCGCACCAAGATCGCCCGTTACACAGATCAGATCATGTTCTGCAGCCGTATCCCTGTATACCAGCTGGTCCTTTTCTGCGTACCCTATTGCAGTCACGCTTATAATAAAACCTCCGGCAGAAGAACTGGTGTCGCCTCCTACCAGGTCCACTTCATAATGTTCACAGGCAAGGTACACCCCTTCGTAAAACGCCTCAATCGCCTCCAGGGAAAAGCGGTTTGAAACGCCAATGCTGACTGTTATCTGCTGCGGAACCGCGTTCATTGCAAAAATATCCGAAAGATTCACCACTACCGCCTTATAACCAAGGTGCCTGAGGGGGCAGTATGCGAGATCAAAATGCACCCCTTCAACAAGCATATCAGTGGAAACCACACAAAGTTTTCCTCCGCAGTCAATCACGGCGGCATCATCACCTATACCTTTCACACTGCCGGCATTTTTCAGTTCCGTGCGTGATTTTATCTGTTCGATAAGGCCAAACTCCCCGAGATCCCGGAGTTCAGTGCGGTTATTTTTATTCTCAAGCATAAACAATTTTTGGTCCTGTAAAAGTAATGCTTTTCATGAAGGGTTTAAGTAATGTAAATCACGGAACAGATTTACAATATTGGCTAAGGGACCTGTTATAAAGCAGAAAACAATGTTTTTTGCCCTCTGAAGCGTAGTTTCACAATTTGGTCTTTTGTAATATTTATGTAACTTTCGCTTCTCATTTGGGTACAATATAACAGTTATTAAACCCCTGTTCCCGAAAAACCTTATTGATATGAAAACAACAGCCACACACCCTGTTCATTTCTTTAGCGGATTTGCCATGCGTGTACTCGTAACATTCACGCTGGTAATTGCAGTATGCCTGCTGCTTTACGCCGCTACCTCCGGACCCAGCAGCGGGTCAACCTTTTCCTCATCAGCCTATGGCGATAAGACATGGGATGACAAGGACCACGTACAGTCATCCGATGATGATTATGCCACTTGCGAAGATCTTGATGACGGAGATTCATCCGAATACCTTAAAGTAACCAACTTCGGGTTTGCCATCCCTGCGAGTTCAACCATAGAAGGCATTGAAGTGTTTATTGAGAAACGAGGAGAAAGCAGTAAAATAAAAGATGCATCGGTGAAAATAATACAGAGCGGAGTGATTTCCGGTACCGAGCAGGCACTTACCACTACCTGGGGAAATAGCGATTTTACTGATACCTACGGTAGTGCTACTGACCTCTGGGGGCTTACCTGGACCGACGCCGACATCAACGCCTCCAACTTCGGGGTAGCTATCGCGGCAAGAAAGAGCTCAAACGGAGGGGGTGAAAAGAAAGCAAGGATTGACCATATCCAGATCACTGTGCATTACACCAGCAGCCTTCCCATCAGCCTGAAATCATTCAACGCCCATGCTGTTGATAATAAAAAGATTAAACTTGAGTGGACTACCGCTTCAGAAAAAAATAACGACTACTTTACCATCGAACGAAGTGAAAACGGCGCTTCTTTTCACAAGATTAGCACCGTAAAGGGAGCCGGAAACAGCAGTTCCATCATCAATTACAATGCTTATGATGATGCCCCCGTATTCGGCAATGCATATTACCGGCTCAAGCAAACGGACTTTGACGGGAAGTTCACTTATTCCAATCTTATCTCGGTGGCAGTCAGCGTTTCTGCTTCACCTAAAAAGTGTAAGTTTTCTGTACGGCCCAACCCATGCCCCGGCCAATGCAGTGTGACAGTAACAGAATGCGATGAAAAGAACGTTTCGTTAGCCCTGCTTGATGCCATGGGTAACGAAGTATATTCAAAAGTGCCGGTAGATGCCAACGGGACTTTCTCCATTGATGCCACCAATAACCTTACCCCCGGTGTTTACATTGTCATGGGGAATTCGCCGGACCAGTCCTTCAGCCAGAAGGTGATAGTAAGGTAGCTGCTCCCTGATTATGTTCGCTGCCCTCCTGTCCTAAAACCATATTTATGAAAAAAACATACACCGTCATTTTAATGACATTATTTTTTCTGTCTGCCTGTACGAGTATCCGGAACCAGGATAACCAGGAAGCCTCCAGGATGAGTGCCGACAGCCTTGCGCAGGCACCGGATTCTGCTGCGAAAACACTGAAGGTATACACCCTGCCTGCCCCGCTCCAGGTTGCTACCGCAGTAAGATCCTGCGATTTGCCCTACACCGATCGTATGCTCGTGCCTACCAATAAATCTGTCGTTAATTACCCAACCAATTACCTGAAAGCTCTTAACCTCGGAGTATCAGGGATTGATATGGGATATGCCACCATTTATGAACAAAAGCAGACAGCGCTCTATTACCTCTCACGCATACAGAAACTTACGGAAGAACTTGGCATAGCAGGGACTTTTAATGTTTCAACGGTCAGACGTTTCAAGGAAAACATCAGCAACCAGGACTCTCTTTATTTTATTATCCTGCAATCATTTAACGACCTGCATAAATATCTTCATGAAAATGACCGTACCTCAATGGGCCTGCTTGTTCTCACAGGCAGTTTCGTGGAAGGGCTCTACCTGTCGTCTTCCTTTGCCAGGAACAGCAAAGACGAGAGAATGATGAACCTCGTGGGGCAGCAAAAGGTGTTTCTCGGCAATCTTGTTGAACTGCTGCAAAACCAAAAGGACCAGAAAGAAATAGCTGAACTGATGAACCAGTTAAAGGATCTTCAAAAGTCTTTTTCCAAAGGCACAGACACCCCGAAAATATCCGGGGAGCAGGCTGCCGAGATAGCCACAAAAATCACCGCTATCAGGAGTAAAATAGTATCCTGAAGAACAACTACTTTTTTCCCTGACGGTGCATATTTCCAGGGAAAAGTCCCTCCTGGTGTTCTTTCTTTTTTTCTTTCTTTTTCCTCCGCTCAAAAGGACTGTTTTCTTTCCCCCGGGGAATCAACTTTGACAGTATCCATCCCGTCCGCGTTTGGGGCCGGGAATAACCCTTTTTCTTTTTTTTCGAATAGGAGATGAAAGGGTCGTCAAGTACCGCTGTTTTTCTGTCCTCACTCCCCTTTACCTTAAAAGAAAAGGGACTCCCCTTTTCTTCGCTGTATTTTTTCACAGGGCCGTAGGCTTCGCACCGGCTATGCTTACTGCAGGATATAAGAAACGGCAACCCGCACGAAAGCAGCAAAAAGCCAAAACATAACCGTATGGGAAAACGCATCTTCTCCATAAAAATACTCTGAATTTTGCAATCGGGCAATCATGCGCTGAATCGTTATGGTGCATGAATGTGAAACGAGGGTATTACTTAAGCAGAGGATTCTGTCAAAATTTCACGCAAGCCTCATTTCTTTCATTTTTTGCAGGACACAAAGAATTTTTATCTTTGTAAAAGCACTTATCTGATAAGCAGAAACATGCAATTCAAATTCCGAAGGTTAGCGTTTTTTTTAGTAACATTCCTTTATTTTTTATCCGAAAAGACAAATGCCCAGTTGGTAATCTCAGGAGGTCTTACCGGGCAGCAGCTTGTACAGAATGTGCTCATCGGGTCGGGTATCACAGTCAATAATGTAGTGATGACCTGTGACACCACTGCCATAGGGGTTTTCAACGGAACAGCTTCCAACCTCGGCCTTGCTTACGGGATAGTGATGACCAGCGGAGACAAAACCGAAACAATCGGGCCTAATAATTCTTCCGGTGCAGGCCTCGACAACGGAACCCCGGGTGACGCCGACCTGAACACCATTGCTTCCGCCACCACCTTCAATGCCTGTGTGCTTGAATTTGACTTCATTCCTATCTCCAATACCATGGCGGTTCGCTACGTGTTTGGCTCGGAAGAATATTTAGAGTATGTCAATTCAGGATATAACGACGTTTTTGCTTTCTTTATCAGCGGGCCAGGTATAACGGGCAAAAAAAACATTGCCCTGATCCCCGGAACCAGCACACCTGTTTCAATAGACAATGTGAATAACGTCGCTAATGCAGCTTACTATTTTGACAATGAAAATCCCCCGGGGGTAAGTGTTCAGTATGACGGTTTTACAAAAGTGCTCACAGCAACGCAAACCGTTCAGGCCTGCCAGACTTACCATATTAAGCTTGCCGTAGCGGATGCCGGTGACGGGATCCTGGATTCGGGCGTATTTCTCGAAGCAGGAAGCTTTACCGGAGGAAACGTAAGCCTTTCTGCCGATGCCTTCTCTCCTGACTCAACAGCCATAGAGGGTTGTGTTCCCGTAGTGGTGAACTTCTGCATCCCATTTCCTGCCTCGAATGATTATGTTGTTCATTATGAGCTTAAGGGAGATGCCACCAACGGTACCGACTATATTCAGTTGCCGGACAGTATTGTAATTCCTGCCGGACAGACCTGTGCATCGTTCACTATAAACCCCATTAAAGATTCTCTTACAGAAGGCAGTGAGTCCGTTTTCATTACCCTCCCCCAGTTCTCCGCCTGCGACACGCTTATCAAAGACAGCCTGGCTATTTTCATAAACGACCTTGAGCCGGTTGTCCTCACGGTATCCAACGACACCGCTATCTGCCTCGGCGACACCGCTGTTCTTTTTGCCTCGGCATCGGGCGGACAGGGGCAGTTCAGGTATATATGGAGTACTAACCAAACAACCGACAGTATCATTAAAGGTCCTTCGACCACCACCGACTATGTTGTTTACGCAATAGACAGCTGCGGTAACCAGAAAGGAGATACCGTACATCTTGAAGTCATACAGTTTCCCAAAGCCGAATTTACAATGCCTGATACCGTCTGCGGCTTCGTTGATGCCCCTGTTGTATTTACCGGGGTTGCTTCCAGCATTGCCACCTTCAACTGGAATTTTGCCGAAGGAGTGATTGATTCCGGCAGTGGGCCCGGACCCTACCAGGTGAAATGGAAAACTCCCGGACCCAAGCTAATCACGCTCAGCGTAACGGAACCCTGCAACACCGCATCTGACTCTGCCATTATTTTTATAGAAACCTGCAATGTTTATCCTCCCAACATCATCACCCCAAACAATGATGGAAACAATGACAGATTTGTAATCTTAAATCTCGAAGAACATCCCAACAGCCGGCTTGTAATCTACAACAGGTGGGGCAACAAGATGTACGAGACGAAAAATTATCTCAACGACTGGGAGGGCAAAGATGTTTCTGACGGGGTGTATTTTTATATCCTTTACCTGAACGATGGAACGGAAAATCACGGAACGATTACCGTCATCAAAAGCAAATAACGCTGATTTTATTTATTCTACGAGTACCTTCCCGTTCATTTCAGCGGGGATGGGGAGATTCATCATTTTTAAGATGGTTGGTGCTATATCGCAAAGCCTGCCACTGTGGATTTTCAAAAAATCCTTGTCTACCAGCACACAGGGAACAGGGTTGGTGGTATGAGCAGTGTTAGGAGATCCATCAGCATTCCTGACATAATCAGCATTGCCATGATCGGCAATGATTATAAAAGAATATCCCTTTTCAAGACCTGCTTTCACTACCTCGTTCATGCAGGCATCAACAGTTTCCACTGCTTTGATAATTGCTTTATACACACCTGTATGCCCCACCATGTCAGGGTTCGCAAAATTCAGGCAGATAAAATCAGGCGTATCCGTATTGATTTTTTCAACTACCGCACGGGTTACTTCAGGAGCGCTCATTTCCGGCTGAAGATCATACGTCGGCACTCCCGGAGAAGGAATCATCACCCGCTGTTCTCCTTCAAATGGATTTTCCCTTCCACCCGAAAAAAAGAAAGTAACATGGGGGTATTTTTCCGTTTCCGCTATGCGGAGCTGCGACCTGCCGGCGCGGGACAGCACCTCCCCCAATGTATCCGGAAGATTATCTTTCGCAAAAACAACCCGCACATCTTTAAATGTGTCATCGTAGTTCGTAAGGGTTACATAATACAGGTTCAGCTTTTTCATTCCCTCACCTGGCATGTCTTGCTGGGTGAGTACGCGGGTGATTTCCCTGCAGCGGTCTGTCCTGAAGTTAAAACAAATCACCGCATCCCCTTCTTTTATGGTAGTTACAGGCTGCCCGGCAGCATCTGTCCGGACAATAGGTTTCACAAATTCATCGGTTATTCCCTCATCATAAGACTCCTGTATACCTTTTTCCAGGTCAGTAGTTTTTTTTCCCTTGCCGCTGACGAGCATATCATAAGCAAGTTTTATGCGCTCCCAACGCTTATCCCTGTCCATAGAATAATACCTTCCCACCACTGTAGCCATTTGTGCACCAGAAGCCGCAAGAAACTTCCCTGATTCTTCCATAAATTTTTTTCCGCTCCGGGGGTCCGTGTCACGCCCGTCCGTAAACGCGTGCACATATACCCGGGGACACCCGTTTTCACGGGCCATCATACACAGGGCTTTAAGATGATCTATATGTGAGTGTATACCCCCATCCGAGAGGAGGCCCATGAGGTGAAGGGCCTTATTGTGCTGGCGTACATACGAAAAAGCATCAAGCAATACAGGATTGTTATTGATAGATTTATCGCGTATAGCCTTATGTATCCTCACCAGGTCCTGATAAACCACGCGCCCGGCGCCTATATTCAGGTGCCCCACCTCGGAGTTCCCCATCTGCCCTTCAGGAAGGCCCACATCTTCACCGGAGGTCAGGAGTGTGGCATGCGGATAGCGGCTGCACAGTTCATCCATAGCGGGAGTGCGGGCATGGGCAATGGCATCTGCGGAAGATCCGTTCCCGAGCCCCCATCCGTCAAGTATGACAAGACAAACTTTTTTCTTTTCCACTGCTATGATCTGAAAACCACTTCAAAAATACTGCCTTTGGGGGAATTATTCCTGATCGTTATCTGTCCGCCATGACTGCGGACGAGGTAATTAACAATATACAAACCCAAACCGGTACCCCTGGCGCTACGGACATCTTCATTCCCCGCCCGGTAAAATTTCCTGAATACTTTTTCCTTTTCGCTTTCGGCTACCCCGGGCCCTTCATCGGCAACGCTGAGCACAACAGACTGATTTGCCTTTGCCAGGAGCAGCACAACCTTTGTGTTTTCCAGAGAATATTTTACAGCATTATCAAGGAGGTTGGAAATAACGGACATCATGGCATACTTATCGGCGGTAAGAAAAATACCGGGGGTTATTTCCTGCTCTATAATAATCTTCTTCGCAGCATTATAGGGGAAATGGGAAGCCACTTCAGCAGCAAGATCCGAGAGATTAACCCGCTCTTTGAGAAAAGTATAGGTGCTGTTTTCAATTTTTGCAGCGGCAAGAATATTCTCCACCAGCGCATGAAGTCGGTCGGTATCGGCTACAGCATGGCGGATAAACTGGTCCTGTTTTTCTTTTTCCAACCCATGCTTCTGGATAGTTTGCAAGTATAGTTTGACCGATGCAATGGGAGATTTCAGTTCATGGGTGATCGAAAGCAGGAAATTCTTTTGCAGTTTATTCAGATCCGCCTCTTTTACAAATGCTTTTCTTGTCTGGAGCACCCCAAGGCCAAGCAGGATAATAAAGACCGAGCCTTCGCCTGCAATCATCAGCCAGCGGTAATGGAGTTTTTCGCGGATAACATGCTCCTCCTCCCTGAAGTCAGCATTACTGTAACGGGCTATCTGAAGTTTCTGCAGGTACACTTCATTGTTCAGTTCCGCAAGAAGGTATGTCCACCAGCAGAACTGCAGAAAAATATAGAAGACAAGAAGGTAAAATAATGCTAATGGCTTCACTTGTGGAATATCGTATACCCGTCGGGTAAAAATAATAACTTTGCAGGGAAATAGCATGTATTACATCCTTATAATTTTAGGAACCCTGCTCTGTTCCGCTTTTTTTTCCGGGGTGGAGATTGCATTTCTTTCTTCCAACAAACTAAAAATCGAGCTGGAAAATAAACAGGGTTATTTTTCAGCCGGAATACTTGCGCGGTTTGTAAAATTCCCGACACGTTTCATAGGAACCATGCTGGTAGGGAACAGTATTTCCTTAGTCATTTACGGTATTTTCATGGGCGGCATCCTGGAGCCGTTTATAAAAAAATTCCTCTCTTCCGAAACGGCCATTATCATTACACAGACTTTTTTTTCAACGCTCCTCATACTCATCACCGCAGAGTTCATGCCTAAAGCGCTTTTCAGGATCAATCCCAACCAGACTCTTAATTTTTTCGCAGTCCCCGTACTCATCTCATACTATGTACTTTACCCTATAGTATATGTTATCACGGGTATTTCCGAGGTGTTGCTGAAAAAAGTTTTCAAGCTGAACTTCATGGAAAACAAACCGGTGTTCGGGAGGATTGACCTGGACCACTACATTCGTGATATTGCATCGAAACACAGGGAAGGTGACATTAATGCCGAGATCCAGATTTTCCAGAAGGCACTTGACTTCACCGGTGTAAAAGTAAGGGAGTGCATGGTGCCGAGGACAGAAATCGTTGCCATGAGCGTGAAATCTTCTGTTGATGACCTCCGCAAAAACTTTATCCGGTCAGGGCTTTCAAAGATCCTGATTTACAAAGATGCGGTTGACAATATTATCGGGTTTGTACACTGCAGGGAGATTTTCAGGCGTCCTGCGGACATAGAATCGGTTTTGCTGCCCGTTTCCATTGTTCCGGAAACGATGCCGGCTAATGAACTGCTTACACAGTTCACTTCCCGGCACCGAAGCCTTGCAGTAGTAGTGGATGAGTTCGGGGTTACATCCGGAATAGTAACCATAGAAGACGTGATGGAAGAGATTTTCGGAGAGATTGACGATGAGTTTGACACTGATAATTTTATTGAAAAGCAGAGCGGGGAAAATGAATACGTCTTTTCAGGCCGGCTGGAAGTAGATTTTATTAATCACAAGTACCATCTTGGGATCCCTGTTAACGACAGCTATGAAACCCTTGCGGGGTTCATTTTCCATAATCATGAAAATATCCCTGAAAAAAATGAGGAGATTGTGATTCCTCCTTACAGATTTACAATTCTTGAAGTCAGCGAAACCCGCATTGACAGGGTCAGGATGAAAGTAGAAAAATAGACCCTGCCTGAATTTTAAAATTAAAATTATATATTCGCCCTTCCTAAATAAAAAACCTTTACTATGGCTATTATAGGTAAGATAAGAGAACGCATGGGTGTTTTCCTGGTAATTTTTGTAGGATTGGCCCTTGCCCTGTTCACCCTCGAAGGACTTTTAACCTCCAACAGTTCCATTTTCAGGGACACGAGGAATGATATCGCAGAAATCGGCGGATCAACTGTTTCTGCACAGGATTTTGAGGGACAGGTGAACAAAATGACTGCATTTTATAAGTCTCAGAACAAGCAGGACAACATTGACCAGGCTACCACGGATATGATCCGCGAACAGGCATGGAGCCAGCTGCTTTCGGATATGGTTTACGGAAAGCAATATGAGCAAACCCATGTTTCCGTCGGGGTGGATGAACTCTGGGATATGGTACAGGGGCGTTTTGTTCATCCCAAAATCAAGGAGGTTCCCATCTTCCAGGACAGCATCACGAAGCAGTTCAAGCCTGTTCTTGTAAAAAAATACCTCGAAGCAATACAGAATGACGAGAAAGCGGCAAGTGCCTATGAGCAGTGGCTTAACTTTGAAGATGCCATCCGCAAAGAACGCCTGAGCCAGAAGTACACTACGCTCCTGAAACAGGGACTGTATGTTACCGCAGCACAGGCAAAGCAGGACTACATTGCCAAGAACCGGAGTGCTAAAATAAAATACGTCGTGATGAATTATAACGTAATACCCGACAGCGCTGCCGTACCCGGGGAGAAAGATCTTAAAAATTACTATGAAAAGCACAGGAGTGAATATAAGCAGGAGACTTCAAGAAAAATCGAATATGTAACCTTTGATGTGCTGCCCTCCGGTGAGGATAAGGAGGCTGCCAGGGCTGATTTTGCCAGGATGACGGAAGATTTCAGGAATGCTGCGAACGACTCTGAGTTTGTAGCAAGAAATTCCGAAACAAAAAGTGCAGATGAATCTTACCATACCAGAGGTTCGCTTTCTCCCGCACTTGACTCCATGCTGTTTGACTCCCTGTACAAAGGCAAAATTGCAGGCCCTTACCAGGAAGGAAACTTCTTTAAGATTGCAAAGGTTGCCGATGTAAAAGACTCCCCCGACTCCGTCAAAGCAAGGCACATTCTTATAAAGATTAATCCCGGCGATGACACCCTGAAAGTGAGAGCCCGTGCCGACAGCCTGAAGAAAATGATAAAGGGCGGCAGAAATTTTGCAGACCTGGCAAAGAAAATTTCCGAGGACCCCGGTTCAGGCTCCAAGGGGGGCGACCTCGGGTGGTTCACCGAGGGCACCATGGTAAAACCTTTCAATGACGCCTGCTTTAACGGGAAAAAGGGAGACCTCAGTATAGTCGAGTCTCCTTTCGGGTTCCACGTGATCGAGGTACAGGACATCTCCAAAAAGTCCAAGAGGGCGAAAATTATCACCATTGACAGGCTCATCGAGCCCAGCAGCAAAACCGACCGTGATGTGTTTAACCGGGCCAATATGTTTGCAGGACAAAATAACAGCGGGAATGCTTTTGAGAAAGCGCTTGCCGACCAGAAGCTGAACAAACGGATTGCAGACAACATCAAAGAAAATGACAAAACCATTGCAGGACTTGAATCTCCGAGGGAGCTGGTGCGCTGGGCTTATAAGGCAAAAAAAGATGAAGTATCCAGGGTATACCAGTTCGGGAACAAATATGTGGTGGCGCACCTTGTTGAAATAAAAGAGAAGGGTATTGCTCCCATGGAACAGGTTAAAGACCAGGTGGAGGCGGGAGCAAGAAAAGAAAAGAAAGCTGCACTCATGGAAGAAAAATTCAAAGCTGCGCTGCAGGGAGGCTCTTCAATAGAAGACCTTGGCAGGAAGCTGAACCTCGAAATAAAGAATGTGGATTACATGACTTTTGCTTCGCCGTACATTTCAGGCGTTGGAAAAGAAGCGGAGGTGGTAGGCACCGTGTTTACCCTGAAGCAGGGAATGCTGTCTGCCCCGATACAGGGTACTGCCGGGGTGTTTGTGGCGGTAGTGGAACAGTTCACCGAAGCTGCGCAGAAAAAAGATTTTGCCGAAGAGGGTAAACAACTGCAGAATGCTCTCCGCCAGCGGGTGGATTATGAAGCCTTCAATGCTTTAAAAGAAAAGGCGAATATCCAGGATAACCGGGGAAGGTTTTATTAATCGGAAACCTTATTTGGCTGAATTGATTTTTTCTTCTATCTTCTTCTTACCACATCATCTCAGTATTGAGAGCCGGTAGGAATCCAGTTTGATAAAGATAAACAGAAGGATAGTGAAAGCCCAGAGGGAAGACCCTCCGTAGCTGAAGAATGGAAGAGGTATTCCTATCACCGGCGCGAGTCCTATGGTCATACCGATATTGACCATAAAATGGAAAAAGAGAATTGAGGCCACGCCGTAGCCGTAAATACGGCTGTAGGTTGAGCGCTGACGCTCGGCAAGAAAAACAATCCGCAGCATAAGAGACACAAAAAGTGTTATCACCGCAGCACTTCCCGCCCAGCCCCACTCCTCCCCCACTGTGCAGAAGATAAAGTCTGTACTCTGTTCGGGCACAAAATCAAACTTGGTCTGGGTACCTTCGAGGAATCCTTTGCCTGCAAATCCCCCTGATCCGATGGCGATCATTGACTGGTGGACATTATACCCGGCTCCTTTCTTATCTGTTTCTTTTCCCAGCAGCACGTTGATGCGTTTTTTCTGGTGCGGCTCCAGAATTTTATCAAATGCATATCCCACGCTGAACACCATTCCGCAGGCAAGCAGCAATCCTGCCAGCGTGAGCACTACAGCCTGTTTGTTTCTTCTCACAAAAAGCAGCAACAGGAGCGCAATGCCGCCAAGTAAACTTACAAGCATCACTTTATTTATCAGCAGTGCAAGCAGGCAGATCACCACAGTAAAAAAGCCGATGATCAGAAAACTTCTTGAAAGTCCTTCCCTGTAAAGCACAAACACGAAAGTCCCGAATACAAGGGCCGAGCCGGTATCATTCTGGAGGAGTATCAGCCCGGCAGGAAAAGCAAGCAGCAGGGAAGATATAATCTTTGTCCGGAAGTCTTTGATTTTAATATCAAGCGTACTAAGATATTTTGCAAGCGCCATATTCGTGGCGAACTTGGCAAACTCTGCTGGCTGAAGGCGGAAACTTCCTATCTCGAACCATGCTCTCGTATCCTTAATCTTAAGCCCGAAAAGCAACACAGCAATAAGTGTAAAAATCATGATTGCATACATAAGATAGGAGAATGCAGCATAAAAACCTCCGTCAATGACGAGGATAACGAGGGCAATCATGAGAGATGTAACCACCCATATCAGCTGCTTGCCATAATTCTGGCTGAGGTCAAAAATGCTTGAATGATTTTCATTGTATACTGCCGCATATATATTCAGCCAGCCCAGCAAAACCAGCAGGAGATAAATACCGATGGTCATCCAGTCGAGGCTTTGAAATATTCCCTCATGTTTTCTCATGGCTTCTCCTCTGCTGATTTAGGGTGTGCACCGGGCAGGAGATTGGCTTCCTTCATTCTCGCATCCAGTTCAGGGCGGGAGACGCTGTCCGTAAGATATTTTTCTATCATCAGGCTGGCAATCGGGGCCGCCCATGAAGCACCGAAGCCTGCATTCTCCACCAGCACCGCGATGGCTATTCTGGGATTATCTTTCGGGGCAAAAGCGAGGAATACAGAATGGTCTTTACCGTGTGGATTCTGTGCTGTTCCCGTTTTTCCGCAGAAGGGGATCCCTTTTATTTTTGAGTTTGCCGCTGTCCCGCTCTCCACCACGGCATACATTCCCTCGATGGTGCGGTCATAATATTTCTCATCAACAGGCACATAGTGCTTCTCCGAAAACTTCCCGCTGTGAATCCTGTTTTCGGCACTGTCATCTATGTTCCGTATAATATGCGGCACATAAAAAAACCCGCGGTTGGCAATAACCGCTATCACATTGGCCATCTGCAGGGGTGTTACTCCAAGTTCCCCCTGTCCTATGCCAAGAGACAATATAGTAGAGGATTTCCAGTGTCCCTTCCCGAAATATTTATTGTAATATTTTATCGTAGGGACATTTCCCGGAAGCTCATAAGGCAGATCCGAATGAAGACGTACTCCTATACCAAAGGCAAGCACATAATCCCTCCAGGCCTGGAAAGCTTCTTCGGTGGAATGATATTTATTATTATCAATAATACTTCTGAAAACATAAGTATAGTATGAGTTGCATGAGTACTGTATGGACTCCTTAAAATCCAACGGAGCCGGGTGAGGGTGGCAGGCGGGCTTACCTCCGCCGGGCGGATATCCCCTTACGCATGGATAACGGGTTTCGGGGTACACAAGCTTTTCCTGCTGCCCTATAAGCCCGTTGATAAGTTTAAATGTTGACCCCGGGGGATAATATGCCATCAGTGCCCGGTTAAACAGGGGCTTCAGCGTATCGCCAAGAAGTTGTTTATAGTTGTCGGTACGTACTCTCCCGACCAGCAGGTTAGGGTCATAGGACGGACTCGTAACCAACGCAAGAATTTCACCTGTGGAAGGATCAATGGCTGCGATACCGCCCATTTTATTCTGCATAAGTTTCTCACCGTACTCCTGCAACTCCGCGTCAAGGGTAGATGTCAGGTTAACACCGGCCACGGCAAGAGTATCGTAATCCCCGTTGCGGAAACTTCCCTTGGGGCGGTTAAACACGTCCACCATCAGAATCTTCACGCCTCTTTTCCCCCTCAGTTCCTTTTCATATGACTGTTCAATTCCGCTGATGCCTACATAGTCTCCGGAGCGGTAATAGGGATTAGAAGCAGTGAGTTTGTCATCTACTTCACCGATATATCCGAGGAGGTGTGCGGCAATGGGCCGGGGATATTTTCTGAGCGTCCTCTTCTCCACAAAAAAACCGGGGAACTTATACATCTTTTCTTCAAATGCGGCGTATGTTTCGGCGGAGAGTTGTTTCTCAAAAAGAGAAGGTTTCACAGGCGAATAGGCTTTTGCTTTGCGTAATTTTTTGATAAAATCTCCGCGGGTAATACCAATGATCGCACAGAATCCGGCGGTATCTATTGACTTAACCTGCTTCGGAACAACCATAAGGTCATACACAGCCTGGTTGTATACCAGGAGCTTGCCGTTGCGGTCATAAACCAGGCCCCTGGCGGGGTACTGTGTTTCATAGCGCAGTACATTATTGCTGGCAGAAAGTTTGAACTCATCATCAAGGATCTGTATGTAAAAAAGACGTATAAGAAAAATTATTCCAACCGAAACAAATATCCCGCTGACAAAATACTTTCTTTCCGAAAAGATGCTCATTTCCTTCCGGAAGGTTTATAAAACAGGTACTGGGTAAGGACAATAATACTCAGCGTCAGCAGGGTGCTGAGAATCACCCTCAGCAGGGTGGAGAAAAATTCGCTGAGCCGGAACACTTCAACATAAAAAAGAAGCAGATGATGAAGAAATACGAGAATTCCGGCATAGGTAATAAACCACCGCAGTCCCTGGTTAAACAAGGTAGGGAGCGTATTATTTTCGTAGCCTTCCCGGGGCGCTGTCAGTCTCAGTACGAAAGGCCGGCAGAAAGCCAGAAAGAGACAAGCAGCGGCATGCATGCCGGGGGT
>JAHEYN010000049.1 GCA_023251555.1 Bacteroidota bacterium
ATTGGTTTTCCAACCAGGCCGGGCTGCCTTTTAACCAAGGGGTCTGTGAGTGTGCAGCATGGAGATGTTTCTGTAAGCCCCCAGCCTTCCCGTACCGTAATGTCATTTTTTTCAAATTCATCAGAAAGATTTCTGGGCAGGGGAGCCGCAGCGGTAAAAATAAATTTCAGGCCGGACCGGAAAAATAACTCTTCGGCTTCTCCGTCTGACCTGGTGAGCTCAACGAGCGACTGGTAAACTTTCGGAACGGAGAAAAACACGGTGGGTTTTACAAGCTTCCAGTTTTCCATAATTTCTTCTGCATTTTTACCCAGCCCCGATTCAAGGAATATGCAGGCCCCGTTGTATAATGCAGAGAACCGTTCAAAAATTCCCCCGAAGCTGTGGTGCCAGGGAAGATATGAGAGAAAACGGTCGGAGGAACTGACATCCCACACTTTTTCAAGAGCAGACTGCTGGGAAAGAATGTTCCGGTGAGTGAGCTGTACACACTTGGGGCCTCCCATGGTTCCGGAGGTGTACATATTCAGGCATATTTCATCAGCGCCGGCGTCAGTGTTAAGACCGAAAGACTCATCATTTCTTTTTTTGAGCAGTTCTGAAAACGGAGAGAAGACGGACGATTTGCCTGCAGCATCAGTATCGAAGACAAAAATTTTTTCGATACCGCTTATGTTTTCAAGTTTTTCAACCTGACTCCTGCCTGCTGCTGCTATAAATCTGGCACCTGAATGCCGGATAAGTGCTTTCGCGGTATCTTCATTGAAGAATGCGAAGATGGGAACAGAGACGCCTCCGCCTGCCATCAGAGCCATTTCCAATTCAAGCATTTCGAGGCGGTTGGGTGAAAAGATAATCATCTTGTCCCCCTTCCGGAAGCCATGCTTACGAAGGTTAAATGCGATATTGTGTATATCTTCAGAAAAAGATCTCCAGGAAATACCCTGATACACCCCGTCTTTCTTTTCCATAAAAACGGGTTTTTCACCTAAGCGCTCAGTGTTTTTTTTCAACAGCAGAGCTATGTTCTGAATCATCTCCCCGGGAGCCGTATCGGGTTCAAGGTATTTCATTATACAGTCGCAGCTTCTTTTTCTTTCAGCTTCATGTGTCTGTATCCTCCCCACAGAGCGGCACCGATGGCTCCTGCATAAATGGCATCCGGGGATGTATTGATGATAAATTTTTTTCCTGTTTCCTGCAACTGTTCTTCGATAGCCTGCAGCATTCCCTTGTTCAGTGCCATTCCTCCCGTAAGTATGATGGGCGACTCGGCTTTAAGTGAACTGAGCAGCTTGATAATTCTTCCTGCTATCGAAAGGTGAATCCCCTTGATGATGTTGGGTGTGGAGATCCCCCGTGATACCATGTTTATCACGTCTGTCTCCGCAAGTACGGCACAGATACCTGAGGAAATCTCAGGCTTGTCAGACTGCATGGAGATATCCCCGACTTCTTCTATGGAGAGGCCGAGATAACGTGAAATATTTTCAACAAACTGCCCTGACCCGGAAGCGCACTGCCCTGTCATTTTGTAATCCTGCACACGGGCACCTTCCGAGACCTTTATTGCGCGGACGTACAGGGCACCCATATCCACGACAGTTTTGGCATCATGGAAAAAAAAGTTGGCTCCTTTTGCATGGGTTGTCATCCCGTAAAAGTGTCCCCTCTTCCGTTTTACAAGATCACCTTCTCCTGTCGAGGCAAGGTATGCGACATCTTCATATTTCAGATTGTTCGCGGAGAGTATGGATTGTATCATCTCCTCTGCCACCTGTGAAGGATTCCTTTTCCTTATTTTTTCGGTGTGCCTGCCAATAATTGACGGTGTGCCCGAGCAATCCATCAGTACGAGTTTGATGAAGTTGCTTCCGACATCAATTCCCATTGTGTAAAGGGTGTTATTCATATACCGTGTGTTTTATAATTAATTTACGCCTGCTTTTTCCTTTTTGACTGATGGAAGGTCGGCCTGGATATTTCTCCTCGCAAACATGGCTCCTCCAAGTGCCCCCATGAATATTGAGTCAGTGTGGATATTGATTTTGATATTGTTGCCGTAATTTTCTTTAACAAGCCTCGTAAGGTATTTTATCACTGCAGGGTTCCTGGCCACACCGCCTGTGAATGTAAATTCATTGAAAATTCCTCCTGACCTGGCGATGAGCGACATAGCTCTCATAATAATTGCCTTGTGAAGTCCGCCGAGGATATCTTCTCTTTTTTCCCCGAGGTTAGTGAGTTCCCTTAGTTCCGCACCGGCAAACACCGTGCATGTGGAGCAGATGTTCACTTCTTTCTCAGCCTTCATGGCCATAGGACCCAGTTCATTGAGCGAGATACTCATCTCATCGGCAATGTACCCGAGGTATCTTCCGCAGCCTGCCGCACACCGGTCGTTCATCTGGAAACTTGTCACAAGCCCGTATTTGTCCACCTGTATTGCCTTGGTATCCTGCCCTCCGATATCAAGTACTGTTCTTGTTTCGGGGAACACGGCATGGGCGCCGAAGGCATGGCAGAGAATTTCGGACCGGATACATTCCTGGGGGAAGGGGAGGAGTGCCCGCCCGTAGCCGGTTCCGGTCATATTGGAGATGTGAAACTCAAGGTTTGCCACATCGCTGATATGAGAACGGAGTGATTCGGAAACCTCTGTGAAATTTCCTTTGAGAATGTTCATCTCCGCATCAAAGTTTACGCTCACATCGCCCGGAGTACTGTCGGGGAGAGACTTGTATTTTTCTTTGAGTGTTTCCATGGCTTTGCGGATAATCTCCCCGAAGTTGAAATCAATAACCTCGTTTTCGGCAACAGTTATGCTCTTGTCCCATGCAGTCATCAGTGGCTCGAACAGGGAAATATCCGCTTTGCCTACTTCTTCATTATATTTTTCGGAAACGATATCTCTGAAAAACTGGTTTTTAGAACCGAGCTTCCCGAAAAGATATTCCTGCTTTATCTTCGGTTCGATGATGAAGAATATGGAATTCACGTGGTCCAGCACATCACCCTGCAGTTTCCCGCTGAGGAAAGATTTAACCGTTTTCACCATTTCATGAAAAAGCTTGTCAATCCTGATTTTGAATTGTATATACTGGAAAGAATTTTCAAGATCTGTGATGTATTTATTGTATTCGGGCTTTGCCGTCTTCTCTCCTTCCAGGTTTTTTTTCAGGATGGAAAACCTCGCATTATAGAGTGCCTCCATGCGTGCGATATCGGCGGCTACTGAATAATTGGCCCTGGTATTTGTAATGCCCCGGCCTATGATTTCATCATGTTCATTGATGATTACTGCTTTTGATGTGGTGGATCCGAGGTCCACTCCGAGATAGTATTTATTCATAAGTGCTTCACCTCATTTCCTGCCGTGGGAGAGGATTTTATTTAGTGTTATGGGTTCTCTGTTTGTCTTCATCATTGTGCGGGCTGGGATTCTCTTTCAAGTATTATTTTCCGTTGTTCGAGCATCTGGAAATACGACTCAAGGCGGTTTTTGATATTGGCATAGGAGAAGTAGCGCGGATCAACGAGGTCGGATTCGATAAACCCGACGGGAACTCCGCATCTTTGTTCGAGCTCCCGCATAATCATCAGCTGCCCTGCCGAGAAAGAGTTGCAGCTTTTGATGGAGTTGATGAGGAACCCGTCGGCCTTGTATTCCCTGACATATTTTTCAAGCAGTTGCACCCGCTGCGGAAGGTTCATGTTCGTATAGCATCCCATGCAGTATCTGGCGAGGCTTTCGAGCGGCTCTTTCGGGTTGTGGCGGAATCCCAGGTCGTAAACGCCTCCGACCTTTGTGTAGGATGATGCTACTATCACCGCTCCCATATCGTAAAATATTTTCCAGAATTCCCTGAAATTGGTCCAGTTGGGAGGGCCTTCGACCACCAGCCTGAAGCGCTCTTCCTTTAATTCTCCTTCAGGAGTCACGGGTCCGAGTCCAAGCCTTATTCTTTCCTGAACTTCTTTGTAAAGCTCATTGTAATAATCCACTGCTTCCTGTGTGCCCCTGAATGCCGTAAAGAGAGGACCTATGTAATAGACACCTGCAAAATAGGCATCGATGGGGGAGGGCTTATTCTTTGCTGATTCAAGAATCTTCACCAGCAGATCTTCGGACTTTGCCGAATTCTCCATCATTTTTGAAAGGCGTGGGAGGTCGAATTTTTTCCCGGATACCTTTTCCATTTTCGGGATCACATCTTCCTTCATCTGTTTCACCATGTATGCTATCTGGTCCGCCGTGATTTTCCCGTCTTCCTGGTAAGGTGTGTGGAGCATAGCCACAGGTACGCCTGGATACAGGCGCTCGAGGTTTTCGAACCATTTCATGAAGGTGTAGCAGCCCGTGTAGCTCAGCAGCAGGAGATCCGGAGCGGGAAGCTTTTCTCCCGTGGGACCGCTGTTGCCGTTCAGCATCATGCCGATGTCACATTTTACATAGGTGCACACATCTTCTGAAAATCCTATTTTCTCCGCATCACGGATATAGGCTGCCGATTTTTTTCTCATACCCGATTGTAGCGCATTGATCTCGGGGTAAACGGGGAGCATATCGAATGAAAGAATGAGTTCCGTGAGGTTCCCGGGCACAAAAGTGTAAACAACCTTTTTCCCGCTTTCTTTTGCAGTACTCAGTTCCCTGAAAAGTTTTGCAAGCATCTCCTTCTGGATCAGCATGCTTTTTTCTTTGATGACTTCTTTAGCTTCGCTCATGGTAAAATGTTATTAAGCCCATAATTTAATGGAGTCGGAAAATGTTCCGGCCTGTTCTTTTATTACTTTGAACTGTCCCGTGTTTTCATGGTACTGGAAGTTGATGTGCGGTATCCCGGCAGCATCACACTCCTTCTGCATTTCTGGTCTGTCAAGGAGGGCAGGGTCGCAGAAGCTGGCAGCACTGAATATGACACCGTCGGCTTTTCTCTTTTTTGCAAGTTCCACGAGCCGCTTACCCTTGGGATTTCCGACATCATATACCGCCGATGAGAATGTGCTTTTATTAAGGTATGCCGAAACAAGCTCGCCGAGAGGATTGTTGCTGTTGCCGGCGACAGATCCCTGTATCCATCTTGAGCCGAGGAGAAAATCGTCATCCACTATATAACACCCTGCCATCTCTATGGATTTTATAAGTCCTGCAGGCGGCTGTTCGCAGAATGATCCTGAAATCACTACGCGGATATTATCCATGGGTTCCCCGCGGTCAGCGGATAAACAGGAAATCACATCTTCCAGTATCTTATTATGTTCTTCCACGGTAATTACCATACCCGCCCTGACTATATAATATGTTTCCAGTGCAGAAAGCCTCCAGGGGTATTCCTGCCTGATGTCGTAAATTTTTTCAATCAGTTCCCTGTTTTTATTAAACAGCTTTATGGAATGGTTCAGGTTTTCGATGCTGAGTTTCATGCCATTCACAGCTGAAATGTCATCTATGATTTTTTCCAGCTCCTGCCTGTAAAAAACACCTCCTATTGCAGCGTCGAAATTCTGGGGATAGTCGAAGTAACGCTGGAACTTCCCTTTGCCTGCAAGTTTGTACATGCCCGACAGGTTACGGACACAGTCGCAGATGGCGGGGAACACAAAACCATCAAATTCGTCAAGACTTCCGTCCAGAGCCATTTCTATCACTCCTCTTGGGAGATGGCAGATATAAGACTGGTAGTAAGCATCACCCCTTATGATCTGCTTCCTGTCGCCGGCACCCATGATGCCGACAGAGAGGGCATTCATGGCATGGGCGATTTCCCTCGGAAAATAAATAGGAAGGTATCCCACGAGGGCTCGGGTTTTATCTCCTGACTTCCATTTTTTTGCATGGGTGAAGTTGAGGTCAAAAGCCTGTTTTGAACATTCTTCGATCAGTTTTTCAAGGGAGTTCATCATATATTTTTTATGATTATCCGTTTATAAAAAAATCTTCGCTTTTCACAAAAGACCTAAGATTTGATAACAGATACTATGACCTCAATCATGTTTTAAGACCTGTATGGGGAATAGCTTAGCGCTGTGTTTAAGCGCTGATAAACAATGTTGAACAAAAGGTCGGGCGTCATAATTCTGTGCGGGGGAAATTCATCAAGGATGGGGTTCCCGAAAGCATTTCTTCCTTATCGCGGAAAGACATTTCTTGAGTGTATCATAGATGAGTATTCCTTGATTTCGGATGAGATTATTGCAGTGATAAATGCCGGAGCTGCGCTGGATGAGGGCAGTTCATGTATTGAAAGGATAGCTCACAGGTGCAGGGTTGTTCTCAACCATAACCCTGAGTACGGGAAATTTTATTCGCTCAGGATCGGGGTGGAAAAACTGATTTCTGAATTTGCCTTTATGCAATATGCAGACAATCCCCTGGTAAATGTTAATGTACTGGATAAGCTTCTTTTGTGGAGAAATGCTGAAGGAATTTCTGTTCCTGCCAGCGGTTTGATAGGCGGGCACCCTGTTCTGTTATCCCCTCCGGTGCTTGGGAAGATCAGGTCGGCCGGAAATTATGATTTGCATTTTAAAGAGTTCTTCTCGGGCTTCCGCAAAACTTATGTTGAGGTTGCCGATGAATCCGTACTTGTTAATATTAACACGCCTTCCGATTACAGAAAACACATTGCTTCCTTTCCGTTATGATAGCTTCCGGAATTTTCGAGAAGATTCCTGCGGCCAGGAATGATAAACGTGGAGCAGCGCTGTGCATAGTGGTCTCTGCAAAAGGTTCAGTGCCTGCAGGTGCAGGATCAAAGATGATAGTGTATTCAGACCGCAGCATAGACGGGACGATAGGAGGCGGAAGCCTTGAAAAGAAAGTGACAGAGGATGCGCTCAGGGTTATGGAGGGAAGAAAAGCTGAACTTTTCCGCCATGACCTGAAACACCAGCATAATATGTGCTGTGGTGGAACCGTGGATATTTACATTGAACCTGTTATGAAGAAAAATAAATTATACATTTTCGGTGCAGGGCACACAGGCCATGCGCTCGCGAAAATTTCAGAAGGAATGGATTTTGAAGTGGTGGTGATTGATGAAAGAAAAGAATACCTGGACTCTTTCTTTCCTGCCGGGGTGAATAAGATGAACCTTAAACATGAAGAGGCTTTGCCTTTGCTTCCTTTTGACGAAAATACTTACATCTGTATCATGACTTATTCCCACCGGCTTGACAGGGAAATTCTTGCTTATTGTATAAAGAAACATTTTGCATACCTCGGCATGATCGGCAGCAGGAGAAAAGTTGAGATGACGAAAAAGATGTTCTCTGAAAATCTTGAAATGACGGAAGAGGATCTGAACAGGGTGGATATGCCCATGGGGGTTGATATCGGGGCCGGAACCCCGGGAGAGATTGCCCTCAGCATTCTAGCGAAAATAGTTTCAGTGAAAAATAATGTTTCTGTATGGGAAAAAGAATTGCACTTGTAACAGGCGCTGCGAAAGGGATAGGAAAGGCCATTGCAGACAGCCTCATCAATGAAAATTGCTTTGTGATTGCCGT
>JAHEYN010000031.1 GCA_023251555.1 Bacteroidota bacterium
CAAGGTACTCCATAAAAAAAATAAAACTGCTGAACATAAAAATAGCAAGCAGCATATCGTTTGTGCCGGGAATCCAGGCCACGGCCTGGGTTACAACAGGATGTACTGCAAAGATGAGTGTAAGCACAAAAGCCGCTGCATGACCGGCCTTTATCTTCCGCAAAAAAAAGAGCAGCAGCAGGCAGGCTGCAAAATGGTAAACCACATTTGCAAAATGATACCAGCGCGGCATATAGCTGCCTGCAATGTGAGCATCAAGCATAAAAGACAAGGTCATCATGGGACGATAGTACTCCTTGTCCTTGTCAATGTTATTTTCAAAGTAAAAAACATGCTCCGTAAAAGCGCGGGGAATGTTTTCGAAATTTCTGATAAACCTGTAATTGTCAACGATCATCGTAGTGTCGTCAAAGCCAATGTATTCAAATGAAACGGTTCGTGAGTACAGGATAAAAACAAGCAGCCCCAGCACAACAGCCTGAAGGCGTGTGTTGCCGAAAAACGAACCGGGGGGATTCCCCTGCTTTTGTTTTTTATTTTTCATGGCTGCCATCTCTGTTTTTTGTCCGGTTCAATCTCAGCAAATTTTTTCCACAAAGGATCATTTGGTGGAGAGGCGAGAATTTGTACTTCCTTACCGGATACAGGATGAACAAACTCTGCTTTCCTTGAATGAAGATGGATGGATGCATTGCTGTTGGTTCTCGGGAAGCCGTATTTGATATCTCCTTTGATGGGACACCCAATAGCAGAAAGCTGGCAGCGGATCTGGTGATGACGGCCTGTAAGAGGATTGATTTCCAGGAAATAATAACGATCCGATTTCCCTGCAAGCCTGTACATAAGTTCAGCTTTCCTGCTCCCTTTCACTTCGGAATCATGCGCCTTCGAAATATTCTTTTCCTGGTTCCTGGTGAGATAATGAACTAATCTTCCTGAATCGGCAGGAGGCCGGACACCGACCACCGCCCAGTATGTTTTTTTTATTTCTTTCCCGGCAAACATCCTGTTTAACCTCTCAAGAGCCTTGCTGGTCCTGGCAAATATCAACACCCCGCTTACAGGCCTGTCGAGTCGGTGCGCAATGCCGAGGAAAACATCTCCCGGTTTATGATACTTTGCTTTGAGGTATTTTTTTACTTCTTCCCCCAGGGGGGCATCGCCTGTCTTATCTCCCTGCACAATTTCAGAAGGACGCTTGTTTACCGCAACCAGGTGATTGTCCTCGTATAAGATTTCCGGTGCTCTTTCAGTACTGCTCCCTGTCATTTGGAAAATCAAGCGACTTTACATCCTTAATATATTTTCCCACCGAGGCTTTCACTTCATCATACAGGTTAAGGTACCTTCTCAGAAAACGCGGGTTGAACTGCTTTGTAAATCCAAGCATATCATGAAGCACCAGCACCTGCCCGTCTACTTTGTTGCCTGCGCCTATCCCTATCACCGGTATCTTCAGCTCAGATGCCACCCTGCCTGCTAGTTTCGCAGGGATTTTTTCAAGAACAATGGCAAAGCATCCGGCATCCTCAAGGAGGTGGGCATCTTCTATAAGTTTTTTTGCTTCCGTTTCTTCCTTTGCCCTCACAACATACGTTCCGAATTTATAAATAGACTGGGGTGTAAGACCAAGGTGGCCCATCACCGGGACGCCGGCAGAAAGAATCCTGTCCACGGATTCTTTAACTTCCTTTCCCCCTTCCATTTTCACGGCGTGCGCCCCGGACTCTTTCATGATGCGGATGGTGGAGTTGAGCGCCTCTTTGGAGTTTCCCTGGTAAGAACCGAACGGGAGATCCACAACGACCAGCGCCCTGCTCACGGCACGCACCACCGAGGCAGCATGGTATATCATCTGATCAAGGGTGATAGGAAGAGTTGTCTGGTGGCCTGCCATCACATTGGATGCCGAATCCCCGACAAGCAGCACATCAATGCCTGCATCATCCAGTATCCTCGCAAAAGAATAATCATACGCCGTAAGCATAGATATCCTTTCGCCTTTTTCCTTCATCTCATGCAGAACATGAGTAGTAACTTTTTTGATTTCTTTCGATCCCATGTGTATATATTTACTTTTTTACGGGCGATGGCTGCACCACGGCAGTCTTTCTTTTCACCGTATCAGCAGGCTGCCTGGAAGGCGCGGGAGATGTGGTTTTTTTCAGCGCACCAAGTTGCGTCTTTACCGACTGGAGGGAATCCTGCAGCTGCCGGCAGGATTGTTTCAGATCATTGCAGCCTGCCAAGAGCTTAGTGTTTTTTTCTTTTTCTGCCTGAAGTGAACGGGAAAGATTAATGATGATATCACCGTTCTCATTTTTTGTTACAATGTCCCGGTACTGCTTAAGGCTGTCAACAAGAACCTGAAGGGAGTCTTTTTCCCCTGTAAGCCTGCGGATGTGACTATCCAGTGCTTTCATGGCCTTGTCAGCGTCTTTTCGCTCTTTATCCTGGGTTTCCATGGCAGCAAGCTGGCGGTGCAGGTCATCGTTTTCTCTGCTCAGCCTGTTAATCTGCGACTTAAGTTTGATAATGGCATCGGCAAGAGATGCATCTGAAGGTGCCTGTGAAACGGAACTCTCATTTTTAAATTCCGTGTTATTTTCCTGCTCCCCCTGTGATGAATAAACAAGAAAATAATCAACTCTTACCCTGGTTGAAGGCCCCAGCATGAATCCCATTTTCCCGGGCCGGTAAGAAGGTTCTGAAAAGGTATTAATGAAAACATCATTTATATACAGGTCATAATTATTGCCGGAGGATCTCACCTCGATCACATTGGATGCTCCTGTTGCAGCAACTGCAGGCGACTTCACCCAGCCTGAACTTTTAAGATCACCGGTAATGAAGCGGTAAGTGCCTCCCACAAGCTGCTTCAGCCTGTACTGCCTCTGGGTATTTATTTCAGCCACAAAGGCGCCCTTACCATCAGGCTGGGCCATGAATACCAGGCCGGCGGAATTATCCTTCCCGGTTTCCTGCTCTATTTTTAAAGCCGCTTTCAGCCTGAATGAGCCGGGAAAGTTTTCCCGGTTACAAAGGATTGCATACGGAGAATTGGGATTCTTACGGTGAAGGATATATTCCCCCCCCTGTATTATAAAAAGATTGTCGGCAGTATTCACTATCGGCCACCATGCCCCGGCCCCGTCAAAATTTTCAACCATGATTTCAGCAGGAAAGTCATCGTTTACAACCTGGGCAATGGAAGATGCTGCAGGAAAGCTCAGCACAGCAATAAACAGTATTATTTTTCTCACCGTATTTTCTGTTTTTGGAAGAGTCTGATTTACAAGCTCATCATGAACGCACAAAACCGGTCAAAACTACAAAAATTTAACTTTAAAATACCACCCCCGAACAATGTTTAAAGCTTCCTCTAATTTGTTAGCTGAAAAATTGGTAAATAAAAAATAATTTTTATCTTTGTATACGTTAATCTATAATACCAGAATATGATGGCAGAACTTGAAAACAAAGAAAGAGAAGAAATCTTCTCCAAAGCTGTAAGGGCGGGAAAAAGGACCTATTTCTTTGATGTGAAATCCACAAAAGGAAATGATTACTACCTGACTGTAACCGAAAGCAAGAAACGCTTCAATGAAGACGGCTCTCATTTCTTCGAGAAACACAAGTTGTTTCTTTACAAAGAGGATTTTGATAAATTCTCCGAAGGGTTAATCTCAACGGTAGAATATATCAGAAACATTAAAGGGAATGAACCCGTCGCAAGCCAGAGTTTTTCCGATGTAAGTTTCGATGAACTCGGGGAGGCCAAAAACAGTGTTTCCTGACAGGGACCTGTAAAATTCAAGAAGGCGTTCATTGAATGAGCGCCTTTTTTTTATCCTTTTCTTTGATCTTCCCTGCGAAATTCGCTGCAGATCAGTGCTGCGGCAATGGCCACATTGAGCGATTCCGCCCCACCCCCCGCAGAAGGTATGGAAATTTTTTCCGTTGCAAATCCGAGTACGCCCGGCGAGATTCCTCTTGACTCATTCCCAAGAAGAATAATACCCGGCACCGCCGGCTTTTTCCTGTACAGGTTTTCGCCACCCAGCACTGCAGCATACACAGGCAAAACGGAAGGAGGAAATGTTTCGCGAAGCTCCTTAAGAAAAGATTCTAAATTCTCCGTGTATACTTTTACACGCATCGCCGAACCCGCAGACGCCTGCACCACCTTGGGGTTAAACACATCCACACAGGTCTCGGAGCATATCACTCTCCTGATACCGAACCAGTCCGCAATCCGTATGATGGTACCCAGATTACCCGGATCCCGGACATCTTCGAGCACCAGGGAGAGGTCTTCTCCCATTTCCCTCATCTTAATTTTCCAGGCAGGAATTTCGGCCACAGCCAACACCTGGTTTGGGGTGGTAAGAGCAGAAATTTTTTTCAAATCACCTGCATTTATCTCTGTAACTGCAACAGCATGATGTAATTGCCCCGGTAAGTTAAATGAGTCCGTCCTGAAAATATGCCTTACCGTGAAATGCGACTTTAACAGCTCCGTTACAATCTTCGCCCCTTCTGCAATAAAACACCCCTGCTCTTCTCTTCCCTTCCTGTCGTGCAGGGAACGTATGAACTTCACCTCGTTGACCGAAAGACCTGCTTTATTTTCTGAATTCTGAATTCTATTCATATTTTTGAATCCTGAACAATTTATTTTCTCCTGAAATCCATCGCTTATATATCTCTTTTCTCTTTCTCCGCCTGCTTTCTGGGGTCCTGCTCTTTTACCTCACAGATTGAAGACGGGCGGTACCTCCTCTCCAAAAATCGCGTCCAGCAGGAACACCGCACAGCCAACATCAGGAACATTAAATCATTTGATGCAATAAAAGAAGATTTTTCCATCCTGTATAAACAGGTCCCCAACAGGAAAATGCTTGGCCTGATTCCTTTTCACCTGGCAGTTTATTCCATCGCAAACAAAGGTAAAGAAACAAAATTTAAATCCTGGGTAAAACGAACTATCGGCGAAGAGCCCGTCCTGCTTGATACTGCCCTCGTAAGGAAAACCATACGGCAAATGCAGCTTTATCTTTATGGTAAAGGTTATTTCAATTCAACTGTCAGGGATTCGATAGTTTTTAAAGACAGGCAGGCTTCGGTGAATTATATCATTGACCTCTCCATTCCTTATACCATCAGAAAAAAATTCTATAAAATCAACGATCCCATCCTTGCAGGAATGGTCAACAGCTATGAGTCAAACTCGAAAATAAGGGAAGGTGCCGGATACGACAGCGACCTCCTCCAGCAGGAAAGGGACCGCATCACCACCGACCTCCGGAATCACGGATATTTTTTCTTTAATAAAGAATATATCTACATCGAGGTTGACAGCACCCTTGGCAGCAACCAGCTTGATATTTATACCGGTATCAGGAACCCGGAAGATGCAATGGGAAACACTTTCGTGCATAAACCATACAGTATCAGGAATATATATATACGCACTGACTTTGACCCGAGGCTTATCAATGACACCGTTCGTAAAGACACAATAATTTACAAAGATGATTTTTTTATATACAGCTCCGGAAGCAGTTACCGGGTCAAGCCTGCCATCCTGCACCAGAGTATCTTCCTCAAAAAGGGATGGCTCTTTATGCATGACCGGCTTGAAAATACTTACAAGGGATTATCCGACCTCGGCGTATTCAGGTTTGTTGATATACGTTTCGAAAAATGCCCGGATGACACCGTGAGCAACCTGCTCGACTGCTACATCCAGCTCACTCCCTCATCCAAACAGAATTTCGGGATAGAAACAGATATGCGTAACCGCGGGGGAAGTCTCGGACTGGCAGGCAGTACCGTATACCGGAATAAAAACTTTTTCAGGAATGCCGAGCTCATGGAGGTGAAGATGAACGGGGGGTTTGAAGCCCAGAAAAGTTTTGTGGGGAAAAACAAAGGCACTAACCTTCCCTTCTTCAACACCTTCGAGGTAAGCCCCGAAGCCAACCTTAACTTCCAGAAATTCCTCCTCCCCTTCAGGATTCAAAATGTTTCCCAGTACTCCGCGCCGAGGACGACCTTTTCACTAAGCTACAACTACCAGGAACGACCTGAATATACACGCTCCATTGTAAACTTCTCGTATGGCTATAACTGGAAAGAAAGCAAATTCTGGAAATACATTATCAACCCGGCAGAAATCAACCTCGTGGATATCTATAAGATTGACCCCGCCTACGAAGAAAGGCTCAACGACTTCGGTGCCGCACTGCGCAGCAGCTACAAACCGCACTTCATCCCATCCGGAAGATACAGCTGGGTATTCAACAACCAGGTTATCGGTAAAAACAAGAGCTTCATCTATTTCAGGGCGAACTTCGAAGCATCCGGAAATTTCTTCTGGCTGTGCAACAAAATAGCCAACGCAGCCCAGGGCGATAAAGATGTGAGTTACCTTATCCTCGGCAAAAAATACTCCCAGTATATACGGCCGGATATAGACTTCAGGTACTACCAGTTCATCAGCCAGCACAACACCATTGCATACAGGGCGCTGCTGGGAATGGGCTTCCCTTATCTGAACTCTTCCGTGCTGCCCTTTGAAAAAAGCTTCTCCGCCGGCGGTTCCAATGACATCAGAGCCTGGCCCGCAAGAACACTCGGGCGGGGAACTTTCGACGGCGGAAATGTAGAACAGACAGGTGATATAAAAATTGAAGGCAACGTGGAATTACGCTTTGATGTGATCAAACTTCTGCAGGGTGCTCTTTTCGTGGATGCCGGCAATATCTGGTCGAAACATTCTGACGCAAACAGACCGGGAAGCCAGTTTGTGGTGAAAAACTTTAAATTTATTGACGACATGGCTATAGGTACAGGGCTTGGGGCCAGACTTAATTTTACATTCTTTATCATCCGCCTCGACGGAGCATATAAGGTTAAAGACCCTTCATCTCCTTATGCCCACCGCTGGGCAAACCCTTCTTACCTTAAACTGAACCAGGTTAACTGGAATTTCGGTATAGGATATCCCTTCTGAACTTGCCGGGGAGGCAAAATGTTTATTAAACAGAAGAAGCATTTACTGCTCAAGAGGTGACAGAAAACGGAATAGGCATTGGAGAACTACAAATTAAACTTGTAGAGAAAGTGGAGGAGCTAACATTGTATTCCATTGAATTGAAAACCGAAAATGAAGAATTAAAAAAACAAATCGAACTGATAAATCTAAAATTAAATGAATTACAAAATGCGATTGTTAAAAAATAAATTTCTTATCCTGTTACTATTAGTTGTTTGCAGTTCATTAGTATACGGTCAAGAGAGAAAATATAATCCTGTTTTTTTAACAAGCAGTGAAATAAGTTTTTCATTGGCTAATAATAAAATATCCAAATACAATTCTATAACAAGCGCAGTGATACTAAAAAAAGATACGCATCCTTTTAATACTGCAAATATTACATCTATGCAAATATCTGATGAAGCGTTAGCAGGACTACTAATAGGAGGAGGGGCGGGTTTTGCAATTGGATATGTTGTTGGTTCTTTACCATCCTCCAAGCGTGGTTTTGTAACTTTGCCGCCAAACATGGTGGGAGCAATGTACGCAATTGTTGGCGGAGGGATTGGTTATTTTATAGGCAAAGCGATTCATAAAGGAGGTGAAAAATGAAATCAAAAATATATTTATCTCTTTTAGTTTTAAATCTTCCTGTTGCAAGAGTAATGGCCCCGTTCGGCGTAGCGTCCCGCTACGTCGCTGAAGGCCTGGCTGAAGCAACCCGGCCCCTGTTCAGCGTAGTTTGTTCCGGGGGTTAGGCGAAGGCTGTGCCTTCGTCTGACTATCTGTGCAGCTTTCATCTGCAAATCCTTTATTTATCATCAATGACCCCAGTAATGGAACATTTGCTGTATATCCTGCGGAATCCCCTCCCCGCCCGGAATATATTTTTTTCTTAGCTTTGCCCACCCTTAATAAATAAACAAAACGAGCATGTCATACAGCAAAATCAGCGGGCTGCTGGGAAAAAATGCAGAAGATTTACTCAGTCACAACAGCAAAACCATCCCCAGGGAACAATTGCACCTCCCCGGGCCCGGATTTGTTGAAAGAATTTTTTCCGACTCCAACCGGGATTCCCGGGTAATAAGCAACCTGAACGCAATCTATAACCATGGCAGGCTGGGAGGAACGGGATATGTTTCTATTCTCCCCGTTGACCAGGGTGTTGAACACTCCGCCGGAGCATCTTTTGCACCCAACCCCGCTTACTTTGACCCTGAAAATATTGTAAAGCTGGCTATTGAGGGAGGCTGCAACGCCGTTGCCTCCACATTTGGCGTGCTGGCTGCCGTTTCTAAAAAATACGCACACAGGGTTCCTTTCATTGTAAAGATCAACCACAACGAGTTCCTTTCCTATCCCAACAAATACGACCAGATTATGTTCGGAACTGTCGAGGATGCATGGAGGATGGGCGCAGCAGCAGTCGGGGCAACCATATATTTTGGCTCAGACGAATCGTCCCGGCAGATCACGGAAGTGGCAGAGGCCTTTGCCGAAGCCCATTCCCTCGGGATGGCCACTATTCTGTGGTGCTACCTCCGCAACAGCGCCTTTAAGAAAGACGGCACCGACTACCACAACTCTGCCGATCTTACGGCCCAGGCCAATCACCTCGGGGTTACCATCCAGGCCGATATTATCAAGCAGAAGCTCCCCCAGAACAACGGGGGTTACAAGGCGCTCGCATTCGGAAAAACACACGAAAAGGTTTATTCCATGCTTACCACGGGTCATCCCATTGACCTCTGCCGCTACCAGGTGGCTAATTGTTTTATGGGGCGCATTGGACTCATTAACTCAGGAGGAGAATCAAAAGGAGCTTCTGACCTGTCGGAGGCCGTGTACACCGCCGTGGTAAACAAGAGAGCAGGAGGCCACGGGCTTATCTCGGGAAGAAAAGCTTTCCAGAAACCCATGCAGGAGGGCATAGAACTGCTGAATACCATACAGGATGTATACCTGGCAAAAGAAATTGATATCGCCTGATATAATATAAATGGACACGGAACAGATGAGCTGGTTTAAACGCATCAGGGAAGGCATTACCACTTCTACAAGGGAGAAAAAAGAAACTCCCGAAGGACTCTGGTACAAATGCCCCTCCTGCAAGCATATTGTACCATCCAAGGAACATGCTGAAAGCAGCTATGTATGTGTTTCATGCGGCTACCACGAAAGAATCGGATCCTCTGAATACTTTGAGCTGCTTTTTGATGAAAATAAATTCACTGAGCTCAACCCCGGAATGATTTCAGGCGACCCGCTCAGTTTCATTGATACAAAAAAATACACGGACAGGCTCACCGACACTATTGCAAAAACAGGAATGAAGGATGCCCTTCGTTCCGCCCATGGAAAAATCAATGGCTCCGATCTCGTAATTGCATGCATGGACTTCAGGTTCATAGGAGGTTCAATGGGTTCCGTTGTAGGAGAAAAAATAGCAAGATCCATTGACTACTGCCTCAAATATCAATCACCTCTGCTGATTATATCCAAGTCGGGAGGCGCAAGAATGATGGAGTCGGCCTTTTCCCTGATGCAGATGGCCAAAACTTCTGCAAAACTTACCCTCCTCTCCCAGGCTAAAATTCCCTTTATCTCCCTTCTCACCGATCCGACCACGGGGGGTGTTACAGCCTCCTTTGCCATGCTCGGGGATGTTAATATCTCCGAACCGGGAGCCCTGATTGGCTTTGCAGGTCCAAGAGTTGTGAAAGAAACCATAGGCAAAGAACTTCCCAAAGGCTTCCAGACCGCCGAGTTCGTTCTTGAACACGGATTTCTTGATAAAATCATTGACCGAAGAGATCTGAAACCGAAGATTACCCTGATTCTAAAGCACCTGAAGGCATAGCTTTACCAAAAAAACAGAAGCCTTTGCGTACGCTACGGGAAACCGGACTGCTCAAAACTGTTTTTGCCAATAAACATGGTCGCTGATTTGCTGCGTCTGCAGATTCATCCTGACCAGGGGCACAGAACCGCACAAATCTTCCTGTTCACCTGAAAATCGTTTGTTTCAAAAGAATTGCTATCTTTGCAGCCTTAATAAAAAGTAATAAAAAACAAATTAAAGAAGAGATGTATTTAACAAACGAAGTAAAAACGAAACTTTTCAAGCAGTACGGAAAGTCAGAAAAAAACACCGGTTCGTCCGAAAGTCAGATTGCACTGTTTACACACAGGATCAACCACCTGACTGGTCATGCCAACAATCAGCCCAAAGATTTTTCAACGCGCCAGGCGCTCATCAAACTGGTAGGTAAACGGAAAAGGCTCCTTAACTACCTCCAGAAAACCGACATCGAGAGATACCGTAAAATTATCGGTGAACTCGAACTCAGGAAGTAAAATTATCCGGCTATTTAATCATTATGGAGAACGGGCGGGGGAATAAACCTCTCCTCTTCGTTTACTCCTTTCATAACTTGCTTATTTTTAATTAAAAAAAACATGAAAACAACTAAACAGGAAACAATAAAAACCATTACTCTCGCTGACGGGAGAACCATTTCCATAGAAACGGGAAGACTTGCAAAACAAGCCGACGGGTCCGTGGTAGTACGGATGGGCAATGCCATGCTGCTTGCCACCGTAGTATCGGGTAAGGAAGCAAAAGAAAACGTAGACTTCCTGCCTCTCTCCGTGGATTATCAGGAAAAATATGCCGCCTCGGGCAGGTTCCCCGGCGGATTTTTCAAAAGAGAAGCCCGGCTTTCTGAATACGAAATACTCATAAGCCGCCTGGTGGACAGGGCTCTCAGGCCTTTATTTCCAGAAGATTACCATGCTGAAACACAGGTAATGATCACACTCATATCGGCAGATATGACCATTATGCCCGACACCCTTGCCGGGCTTGCAGCCTCTGCCGCAATCACCATCTCCGACATCCCTTTCAACGGACCTATCTCTGAAGTACGCGTTGCAAGGATTAACGGGCAATTTGTCATCAACCCTCTTATTGCCGAAATTCAAAAAGCCGACATTGACCTCCTCGTTGCAGCAAGCATGAATGATGTGGTGATGGTCGAAGGAGAAATGTCGGAAGTCTCCGAGCAGGACATGGTAGAAGCCATCCGCTTTGCACATGAAGCTATCAAAGTGCAGTGCAAGGCTCAGCTTGAGTTGAGGGAAGTGACAGGAAAAGAAAAAAGAACATACACTCATGAAAAAAGCGATACGGCATTACAGGAAAAGATAAGGAAAACAACTTATGAAAAAGTTTATGCCTTAGCCAAATCCGGTCTTCCAAAATCCGAACGTCATGAAAAAATCAAAGCTGTCAGGGAAGAGTTCGCTGCTTCGCTCCCCGCTGAAGAACAGGAAGAGAAAGCTTTTCTCATCAAAAAATATTTCCATGACGTGGAGAAAGAGGCTGTCCGGACTATGATCCTCAATGACCAGATACGCCTCGACGGAAGAAAGGCGAATGAAATACGCCCCATCTGGAGCGAAGTTGAATATCTTCCCTCTGCACACGGATCCGCCGTTTTCACAAGGGGTGAGACGCAATCACTTACCTCGGTAACACTGGGTTCCAAGCTCGACGAGCAAATGATTGACGGAGCCATGTTCGAGGGAACCAACAAATTTATCCTGCATTACAATTTCCCCGCTTTCTCCACGGGTGAGGTACGTCCAAACCGCGGCCCCGGAAGGAGAGAAATCGGACACGGTAACCTGGCAATGCGTTCCCTTAAGAAAGTGCTGCCCGCACAGAGTGTCAACCCATACACTATCCGCGTGGTTTCCGATATCCTTGAGTCCAACGGATCTTCCTCTATGGCAACAGTGTGTGCAGGAACCCTCGCACTCATGGATGCAGGTGTGAAAATAGCAAGGCCCGTATCAGGTATCGCCATGGGCCTTATCACCGACGGGAAAAAACACGCAGTGCTCTCTGATATCCTCGGAGATGAAGATCACCTGGGCGACATGGATTTCAAAGTAACCGGTACCGAAAAAGGGATATGCGGGTGCCAGATGGACCTTAAGGTTCACGGCCTCCCGTACGAAATAATGCTGAAGGCGCTCGAACAGGCTAAAGAAGGCCGCCTCCACATTCTCGCGGAAATGAATAAAACACTCGCAGAGCCGCGTGCCGATTACAAACCACACGCACCGAGAATTGTTTATCTCGAAATACCCAAAGAATTCATAGGAGCTGTCATCGGACCCGGCGGAAAAATAATTCAGGAAATGCAGAGAGAAACAGACACCACTATCAGCATAGAAGAAAAAGGAGAAGTGGGTGTAGTGGAAATCTGCTCCAACAACAAGGCCGGTGTGGATATGGCGCTGCAAAAAATAAAAGGAATTACGGTAGTCCCGCAGGTAGGAGAAGTTTACAAAGGACGCGTAAGGGGAATACAGCCGTTCGGGGCATTCATAGAAATACTCCCCGGGAAAGACGGGCTTCTCCATATTTCCGAAATAAGCTGGCAAAGACTGGAAAGCATGGATGGTATTTTTAAAGAAGGCGAAGAGATTGAAGTGAAGCTTATAGACGTGGACAAGAAAACAGGTAAAATGAAGCTCTCGAGGAAAATCCTCCTTCCAAGGCCGGAGAGAAAGCCGCAGGAATGAAAAAAATAATCACTTCGAAAAATGCTCCGGCCCCCATCGGCCCATACAGCCACGGAGTTTTGATTAATGATACGCTTTATATTTCGGGACAGGTCGGGAAAAAAGCCAGTACAGGAGAACTGGTAACCTCTGATATAGAATCGGAAACCCGGCAGGTAATGGAAAATACCGGGGCGATACTGAAAGAAGCATACATGGATTTTAATAATGTCGTAAAGACAACAATCTTCCTCACCGACATGAATAATTTTTCTGCGGTAAACAAGGTTTATGGCTCTTACTTTACAAAAGACTACCCTGCCAGGGAAACGGTGCAGGTCTCAGAACTTCCTCTGGGAGTGAATGTTGAGATTTCCGTTATCGCTGTGCGGTAAATGAGCCGCAGGTCATTTGTCTCTTACGAACACGCCTTCCATCTATAAAAACACCCCGCCCTGAGATCAGGGCGGGGTGTTCAGTTTAATCCGCCTTTGCGTTCCGCTATGGCGGATGAGAGGCCTGGTTTAATTCCCCGGAGCAAGCGCCGGGGTTAATACCAATTTATAACCTATACTATTGTACCGTCAGGGTAAGACTCACGGAATTTTTGATACCATCCCGGTTTACCACCGTAAAGGTATATTTCTCCGTTCCTGCCTGATTCCTTGTTACAATAAGTATATCATCATTGTATACATCCCGTTCGATACCGGAAAGTGTTTTGCCTGAGAAACTCACTGCTGCCGCACCGTCATAACTTCTTGACGCGTCAAATGTGGTGAGGACATCTTTGTCTTCCGCTTTGGAAGCAACAATACCAATCCACACCGAGTCATTCTTCGCTTTCGCTGCATCGGAGGATGTGTAAACACTGCCTGTCTTAAACTCTATGTTGGGAAGCTTTCCCTTGTCAATCTCGCAGGAAGCAAGGGTGACAAGAACAACGGAAGCCGCCACTAAAGGAAATAACTTTTTCATTGCCTGTATTGGATTGGAGATTAATGATTAACTAAACGGACAGAAATCCAGAGGACTTTACCGGAGTGCAGTTTGTCTCTGGAAATACGCTCAGCACAGGTCCGGCGGGGGTACCGGAACATCCGGGAAAGGTCCTTTGAAAACAAGGTCATCATAAGGTCTGGTATTTAAAGAGCTCTTTTCCTCCGTTTCAAAGACAGTATTATTCTTCATGTAATAGTAAAACAGCGTAGGGATCACCTGCATGCTTTCCTTTTCATTACTCATCCCGGAAGCATATTTTGAACTAATATCGTGCAGGGTCGTTTCTTTTTCATCAGCAAGGGCAAGCATTTCAATATTTCCGTCTTTAATGCTGACAACCTTCAGGTCGTACATCCTTCCCCTGTACAGAATTTCATCCTTTCCCGTGTAAGAAACAAACCTTAAATCTTCAGGGGTAATGATAATCTTCTGCAGAAGGACATTCTTTTGAGCCAGCAACTCCTCCCGGGAATGCCGGATATAAACAGCAGAAATCAAAAAAGAAAGCGGCAGCAGCATGGTATATACCACTGAAAAGCTCAACCATAAGAAGGCGGGAATTTTGTATGAGCGCTTTATTTTTACCATTCCTTCCTTAAAGATAGCATAATATTCAATCCCTGATTATACATACCATAATATTTCAGGCGGGAGAGATGATCATAATAATGCCTGCTGGTAAGGTTGGAAGCTGAAATTCCCGCCCGCCATTTACCTTTTGCCGATGGCATTGAGAATCCCGAGTAGAAGTTGAGAAGAAAATAATCTGTAGTGTATGTTTCAAACCGTGCAGGCTGCTCCTGCTTCATAACAAAAACAAGTTCAGGTTCTGCAAATATTTTTACATTTTTTTTAACTCCGCTTTTTTCAAAACGAATGGACGATGTAAGCTTGTTTGCAGGAATGAAAGGCATGTGGTGCCCGTCATCGAGGGTTCCGCTTACCATGGAAAAAGATTCCTTCCATTGGATCCCGCCGGAGAGCGAAGGACTTAATATTATTTCTGCCTCAGCGCCTGACAGAGCCGCATTCTGCTGCCCGTACCTGTACACCGGGAACCCATAAAACTGCTGCCCGGAAGGAGCAAGGTAGATATAGTCCATAAAACGGTTATGAAAAGCGGAAACGGAAAAAAACCACTGCTTCCTGTTACATTCCATGGAAAAATCAGCGTTAAAATTCTGCTCCGGCTTCATACCCGGATCCCCGATTTCATAGCGGTTCCAGCCCTCATGCAAACCATTGGAAGAAAGTTCTGCAAGATTCGGCGTCCTGTATCCGCTTGAAAAATTGGTTTTCATGGTAAGCCAGCCCGATGGGTTATAAGAAAATCCAAGCATCCCGTTGCCGCCAAATCCTTCTTTGAGGAATGGCTGTACCGGCTCGCCGGGAGCGTTGAGGTTGCGGGTCATATATGTCTTCAAGTAATTATAATTGCCTCCTGCCCCTGTTTCTAGAATAATTTTCCCGAGGAGAAATCTCATGTAAGCAGAAAGGGTTCCGCCTGAAATGCCGGCATCCGGTATAAGAATCCTCCCTCCGTAATTGGTGTTATTTTCGAGAGAGAGTTGCTGGCTGACGACAAGATATATTTTCCGCGTAAGCTCCTTTTCCCACCGCAGGCTCTGCAAAGCCGAAATCAGGTGCATGTTTAAAGAGATTTCTCCTCCGCCCTCATCCTCCATGCGAAGGTTCGACTGCAGTCCGCCGTTTATTCTCAGGAGAGAATTTTTAAGATATACCGTATTCTGGGTATTCACAAGGTGAAGCATCACGTTATGATGAGGGCCGGCCATAGACCTGTTCCATCGTGAATCGGGACTAAAGAACTCTTTTATATCATTGAGGATAAAGCCATACTGGTTAAAAGAAAAATAATATGAATTTTCCTGTTTCCACCGTTCCTTTTCAAAGCCGGAAGCTGCTCTCATGGAATAGCCTGAACTTCTTGAATTCAGCACACGCACACCTTTTCCGTCACTGTAATCAGAATGTCCTTCTGCCTCTGCCCTGAGCACCCACCAGCGTGAACCTTTCCTTGAGCTTATGCCGATATCTGAAATATTCCCAAGGGTATTGCTGAAGAATGTGCTGCCTGCATCCACTCTTCTCCCGCTGCTGTCAGGTTTCTCGCCTACGAGGTTAATAACACCTCCCATGGCATCGGATCCGTACAGGAGAGAAGCGGGGCCTTTGATAACCTCCACCCTTTTAAGGCCTGTAGCAGAAAGTCCAAGTCCATGCTCATCCTGCCACTGCTGGTTGTCAAAACGCAATCCCGAGAGCAGAATAAGGATCCTGTTTCCATAGAGGCCGCGGATAACAGGTTTGGAAATGGCGTTGCCTGTCGTTACCTGTGAAATACCGGGCAGCTTTGAGAGTGCATCGGAAAGATTATGAGGCACTTTCTCTTCCATTTCCTGCATGGAATAAGGTTCGATATTCAGGGAGGTGTACCTGGGGTTATTCGGCTGAAAGCCCGTTACAACAACCTCCCGGACCAACTTCATTGAGTCGGTTACCGCAGTGTCCGGCTGTGAAAAGGACAAAAGAGGGAATGAAATCAGAACAGGCAGTTTGACCCAACATTGAACAGAGGGGGTATTACGGCCAAACCATTTTGCGGCAACATGGCAAGAATATCTCTGAGAAATCGAAAGTATGTGCTCAGAAAACATGTGGCGGCGGTTCAGAGGTTACCCCTCAAGGCCTGCTCCCGCTCTATAGATTCGAAAAGAGCTTTGAAGTTACCCTTCCCGAACGATTTGGATCCCTTACGTTGTATGATCTCATAAAACAAAGTAGGCCTGTCTTCAACAGGCTTACTGAAAATCTGAAGGAGGTAACCTTCATCATCCCTGTCCACAAGGATGCCAAGGCTGCTGAGCTGCTTCATATCCTCATCAATTTTTCCCACACGGTCTGTAAGTGTGTCGTAGTAAGTTGAAGGGACTGTAAGGAAATCAACCCCGCGTTTCTGCAACTCCGATACAGTATGTATAATGTTATCCGTAGCCACAGCGATATGCTGCACCCCGGGGCCTTTGTAAAAGTCTATGTATTCCTCTATCTGTGATTTCTTTTTTCCTTTGGCAGGCTCGTTGATGGGGAACTTGATATAGCCGTTTCCATTGGATACGACCTTGCTCATGAGCGCAGAGTACTCCGTGGAGATGTCTTTGTCGTCAAAGGTGAGCATGAGCTTAAAGCCCATCGCTTCCTCATAAAACTTCACCCATTTATTCATGCTGCCAAGCTCCACGTTGCCCACACAGTGGTCAACATATTTCAGTCCCACGGGATCCGTTTTCATCTTACTCTTTGCGGCCTGGTAGCCAGGAAGAAACGCACCGCGGTAATTTTTTCTTTCCACGAAGGTGTGAATGGTTTCTCCATAGGTATGTATGGAGGCCGTTTTCACTTCCCCGTTTTCATCTGTTAACTTCTCAGGCCGGCCTGCACTCAGGGCGCCTCTCTTCGTTGTTTCATGCCAGGATTTTTCTGCGTCATCGACCCAAAGGGCAAGAACCTTCACCCCGTCACCGTGCTTTGCGACATGATCCGTGATGGGAGAGCCGGGCTGAAGAGCAGTGGTTAGCACGAGACGTATTTTATCCTGCCTGAGAACATAAGAAGCACGGTCTTTCACTCCAGTTTCAGGACCGGCATAGGCTATGAGCTCAAAGCCGAATGCCGACTGGTAATAATAGGCCGACTGCTTTGCATTGCCTACATAAAATTCAATATAATCCGTGCCGTTTATAGGTAAGAAATCGTGTTCCATGGGGTTTGTTTTTTTAAAATGCTTCAGAACAAAAATATAAAGTATTCGGCGGATAGAAAAATGCAGACACACGGCATAAGATACATTCAGCCGGGCACCTCGTCCATCCTGAATCCGGCTTTCCGGAATTCCTTCCAGAATGCCGGGTATGATTTAGATACCACCTCCGCATCCTTTATCGTTATACTTTTATACCTGAGAGCAAGAGGCGCAAGAGCCATCGCCATGCGATGGTCGCCGTATGTTTCAAATACAGGATTTTGTTCCCCGCTTTTTACGGAGGCCGGTTCCAGCCGGCATACATTGCCTGCATCGCAAAATAATTTCGCCCCTGTCTTACCCAGTTCCCTGTCCATCGCCTCAAGCCTGTCGGTTTCCTTTATCCTAAGGCTTTCCAGGCCTGTATATTTTCCGCGAACTCCCATCATGGCAGATGTGGCGAAAATAGTTTGCGCCAAATCAGGAATAGCCGAAAAATCAAGGCTCAGAGAGCCGGACACAGCACTCCCTGCCCTGGAAATGTGTACTCCCCCCGGGGCTGCGTCTGTTTGTATCCCGAAGCTCTCAAACAGGAAAGCAACTGCTGAATCGCCCTGGATGCTTTCCCGGTTCAATCCTTCAAGAAAAATTTCAGGCGAAGGCGAAAGGGCAGCTACTTCATACCAGTATGATGCAGCGCTCCAGTCACTTTCAACGGTATATTCCCTTCCCCTGTATGGCTTTTCCTCCACCAGTATTTTTCTTCCATCCCAGCGAACCCCTGCTCCGAAATGCTGCATCAGTCCCACTGTCATTTCAATATAAGGTTGCGAGGAAATTTTTCCGGCAGGAATTATCTCAAGACCTCCTTCAATCATGGGGGCAATGAGCATCATTGCAGAGATGAACTGGCTGCTCAGGGTTCCGTCAACAAAAACTTTTCCTCCTTTAAGCTTAGTGCCGGTGATCCTGAGGGGAGGATAACCTTCGCAGGTCATGTAATCGATTCCTGCACCCAGCAACCTGAGGGAATCAACGAGGGGGCCTATGGGACGCTGCATCATCCGCTCCGATCCTGTAATGGTCCACTCCCCCGGGATTGCAGCAAGATATGCCGTAAGAAAACGCATGACCGTCCCTGCATCTCCGGCATCATAATGGGAACGGGGCGATGACAAAAGTTCCAGGAGCAGCTTTGTATCCCCGGCATCAGAGAGATTATTTATGGAGAATCCGCCGGGGCAAAGCGCCCTGATAATGAGCAGGCGGTTACTGATGCTTTTGGAAGACGGAAGCGTAACAGATCCCCTGATACTTTTATCATCAACAGAAATCCTGTAATTCATAAAGAGTCGTAGAATTCAAGTGCACGGCGGATGGACTCAACTCCACAATAATGGCCTGTAACGCCCCTGCCGGAACGGGAAAGAAGAGTGAAGCTTATCTTCCCGCTCCTGTTCTTTTTATCTTTTTCCATGAGACGGATCAGCTTTGTATAAGCAGGCAGCGGATATTTGCCGAATTGCTTTATAACCAACCTGCATATGTCATCAAGCTGCCCGGGCGGAAGTCCGGTTATCTCTGAAGAAATCCGGGATTCTATGATCATCCCTGCGGCGACAGCTTCCCCGTGCAGCAGGGGCTTCCTGTCATTAAGCAGCGACCATGTTTCAATGGCATGCCCGGCGGTATGCCCGAAATTCAGCAGCTTCCTCTCCCCTGTTTCATAAGGATCCCTGCTTACAATTTTTTCTTTGATGCATATGCATTGCATTATTATTTTTTCGTCTCCGGCTGCAAGAAAGCCTCTCTTCTCCAGTCTTTCCCACAAGAGTTTGTCCGCAATCAATGCGCATTTAATCACTTCGGCAAAGCCACTCCTCATCTCACGGGATGGCAATGTGGACAAGAAACGGGGGTAAACAAAAACAGCTTTGGGAAAAGAAAAAAAGCCAATCCTGTTTTTCACCTCCCCGAGGTTAACTCCCGTCTTCCCCCCGACAGCAGCATCCACCTGCGACAAAAGTGTAGTGGGCACATGAATGAACCTTATGCCCCTAAGATACGCAGAGGCAATAAAGCCGCCCATGTCACAGATAACACCCCCGCCGAGGTTGATGAGCAGGGAATACCTGTCGGCCGAAGCATTTGAAAGCGCACTCCAGATCTTAACACAGGTTTCAATATTCTTATTTTTTTCCCCGCTCTTTACCTTCAGGATAACTGCATTGCGAAGCATGGGTACGGCAGAATGCAGTACGGGAAGGCATGCAGAGACCGTGTTTTCATCCACCAGTATAAAAACCCTGCTGTAGTTCCCTTGTTCAATAAAATCTTTTAGTTTCCCAAAAATATCATTCCCGATATATAAGGAAGATTGTTTTGTTTTAAGAACCCGCATGCACGTAAAGGTATCGTTTTACAGAAAGAGGTGCCAATTTTATGACCTTATCCAGTTCCTGACCAGGAGATCCCCGTATTCAGTAAGGATACTCTCAGGGTGGAACTGAACTCCCTTCACATCAAAGGTTTTATGCGACAATGCCATAATGATTCCGTTGTTGTCTTCTGCAATTATATCAAAGCAGGAAGGCAGGGATGTGGTGTCTGCTGCCCAGGAGTGATAACGGCCTGCCATAAAGCGGTCCGGTATACCGTCGAAAATAACATCCCGTACTTTTATATTCACGGGCAGGGAAATCCCATGATAAACAGTTCCGGGGTTCAGGAGCGTGCCCCCGAAAGCCTCTGTTACAGCCTGCATACCAAGGCAAACGCCCATGATGCTTCTTGAAGACGCATACCTTTTTATAAGCGGAAGTATAATTCCTGCATCTGCAGGAAGACCCGGACCGGGAGATATAATTATTTTATCGTAATTGCCGGCTGCCTCTATGGAAATCTGATCATTGCGAAAAACATCCACCGCGGCATCCGAAAATTTCTTCACGCAGTGAACAAGATTATAAGTGAATGAATCGTAATTATCAATCACCAGGATTTTCATGCCGGGAACTTACCTGCTGAGGTACATAGATTTCTCCTTATAGAGATTCCTGAAGAAAGGATCACTGGTATCTTTAATAAAGCGGATGGCCTCACCTGTTGATTTCATCTCCGGCCCCAGTTCCTTATTGACATTGGGAAATTTATCGAAGGAGAAAACAGGTTCCTTGATGGCGTATCCTTCCATGTGCGGCTCCATTTTAAAATCCTTTATCTTTCCCGCTCCCAGCATTACCTTTGTTGCGATATTCACAAACGGAACCCCGTATGCTTTGGCAATGAAAGGAACGGTCCTGGATGCCCGTGGGTTTGCTTCAATCACATAGACCTTTTCATTCTTTATTGCAAACTGTATGTTGATAAGGCCCCTGACGTGCAAAGCAAGTGTAATTTTTTCAGTGTATTCTTTAATCTGCCTGAGAACACTCTCCGAAAGATCAAAAGGCGGGAGCACGGCATTGGAGTCTCCCGAATGAATGCCTGCAGGCTCTATGTGTTCCATGATGCCAATGATGTGCACCTGTTCGCCGTCACAGATTGCATCAGCCTCGGCTTCCTCCGCCCTGTCAAGAAAATGGTCAATAAGCACCCTGTTCCCCGGGAGATTTTTGAGCAACCTGATCACAGCCTGCTCCAGATCTTCGTCATTGATAACTATGGACATCCCCTGCCCGCCCAGCACATAGGATGGCCTCACGAGGACAGGATATCCCACTTCCTTCACCACTTCAAGTGCTTCCTCTGCGGACTCCGCCACTCCATAGAGAGGATAAGGGATTCCAAGCTGTTTAAGCATATCTGAAAAACGGCCACGGTCCTCGGCAATATCCATGTCATCGTAGGATGTTCCTATGATTTTTATTCCTTTTTTATGCAGGCGTTCGGAAAGCTTGAGGGCTGTCTGCCCGCCAAGCTGCACTATTACACCTTCAGGTTTTTCGTTTTCAATAATTTCAATAAGGTGTTCCCAGAAGATGGGCTCAAAATAAAGTTTATCGGCAATATCAAAATCCGTAGAAACCGTTTCCGGGTTACAGTTAATCATGATGGCTTCATATCCCGCCTCTCTTGATGCAAGTATCCCGTGAACACATGAGTAATCAAACTCAATACCCTGGCCGATCCTGTTGGGACCTGAACCAAGCACCACGACTTTTTTCTTTTTACTGATAATTGATTCATTCTCAGCGACCCTGTTCAAACCCGTCTCCATTTCATCTTCAAACGTTGAATAATAATAAGGAGTTTCCGAAGGAAACTCTGCCGCGCACGAATCCACCATCTTATACACTCTTCTTATCCCAAGGGCTTTCCTGTGTTCATAAACCATGTCATCGCTCGTGTTACCAAGGACCTGAGCTATCTGCATGTCAGAGTAACCCATCTGTTTAAGTCCGAGAAAAAACGGTTTGGGGATATTGTTCAGTTCCTTATATGATTTCAGGTCCCGCTCTGCCTCCACGAGTTGCTGGATCTGCATTACAAACCACTTATCCATCTTTGTGAGGTTACACACAGACTGGACAGGGACACCAAGTTCAAGAGCATCTTTTATATGAAAAAGCCTGTCCCATGAAGGGTGTTCAAGGCTGTGAATGACTTCATCGGCCTTGGTCCAGTGCCTGCCGTCAGCCCCGAGACCATAGCGGTTGATTTCGAGCGACTGGCAGGCCTTCTGAAGGGCTTCTATAAATGTCCTTCCTATGGCCATTACCTCTCCCACCGACTTCATCTGCAAACCGAGGGAACGGTCGCAGCCGGGGAACTTATCAAAGTTCCAGCGGGGCACCTTCACTATCACATAGTCGAGGGCAGGCTCAAAGAAAGCTGATGTGGATTTGGTATTCTGGTTCTTAAGCTCATCAAGGTTGTAGCCTATGGCCAGCTTTGCCGCAATCTTTGCAATGGGATAACCGGTGGCTTTCGAAGCAAGTGCGGATGACCTGGAAACCCGGGGGTTTATTTCTATGGAAATTATTTCTTCGGTATCGGGACTGACGGAAAACTGCACATTGCATCCTCCGGCAAAAGTGCCGAGAGAGCGCATCATTTTAATTGCCATATTCCTCATTTCCTGAAAGGTAGTATCCGCCAGCGTCATGGCGGGAGCAACGGTAACGGAATCGCCGGTATGTATTCCCATGGGATCCATATTCTCTATGGTGCATATCACGATCACGTTGTCACTGTTGTCGCGCATCACCTCCAGTTCATACTCCTTCCAGCCTATCACTGCCTTTTCTATAAGGACTTCATGAATGGGAGAGGCATGAAGTCCCCTGTTGAGCGCCTCATCAAAATCTTCCTTCTTATGAACAAAGCTGCCGCCGGTTCCGCCCAAAGTGTAGGAAGGTCTTATCACCAGCGGGAAGCCAAGGTTCTGAGCTATTTCCTTGCCCTCCAGGAAAGAATTGGCCACTTTCGATGGAGCAACGCCTATGCCGATGTCCATCATAAGTTTACGGAAGGACTCCCTGTTTTCCGCTGTATCAATGGCAGCAATATTAACGCCTACAATCCTCACCCCGTATTTCTTCCACACCCCGAGTTCGTCTGCCTCTTTGCAGAGATTCAGGGCCGTTTGTCCTCCCATGGTCGGAAGCACCGCATCTATCTTCCTTTCTTCCAGGATCTGTATGATGGAATCCACTGTAAGCGGAAGCAGGTAAACATGGTCTGCGGTAACCTTATCGGTCATGATGGTGGCGGGGTTTGAATTGATCAGGGAAACCTCAACACCCTCTTCTTTCAGGGAACGGGAAGCCTGTGATCCGGAATAATCAAACTCGCAGGCCTGCCCGATAATGATGGGGCCGCTGCCTATGATAAGTACAGATTTTATAGTGTTATCTTTGGGCATAAATGCAGAAAACAAATAGAACGCTGCGAAGATAATTTTTTTTAAAGTAGGAAAGCAGGCTGCCCTGATAAAAATATTACCTGGTCAATGAAGATGTTTCCATGAGCCCAACTGACGACTTTTACCTCCACCGGGAAACCTATGGCTCCGGGAAAGAACCCCTGCTTGCATTCCATGGATTTTACAGAGATGCCATGGATTTCATGGTGCTGCTTCCCTCTCTCGGCGGGAAATATACCATCCACTCTTTTGACCTGTTTCACCACGGGAAGAGCAGGATATCAAATATGGGAAAGCCGCTTGAAAAAGAAAAACTGAAAGAACTCATTACGCTATTCCTCAGAGAAAGCGGGATAGAGTCCTTTTCCCTTCTAGGCTACAGCCTCGGGGGACTGACAGCCATGGCCTGCATTGAATTTTTCCCGGGAAGAGTCAAAGATGTGTACCTGTTTGCCCCCTATGGACTGAAAAAGAACAGATGGATTGATTTAGCAGAGCAGATCCCTTTTTCAGAAAGTATTTTCAGGAAAGTAATTGGGGATCCCTCCATTATCTTTAAACTTTTTGCACTGATGAATAAAACCGGGATTGCCAGCGACAGTATGTACAGGTTTATTCTTCACCAGCTCGAGACAAAGGAACGAAGGCAAAAAATATATGATACGTGGAAAACATTCAGGAATATCAGGGCAGACATACGGAAAATCCGGGAGGCAGTGAACAGGAATAATATAAATTTGCATCTGTTTTACGGGAGCTCAGACCCAATAGAACCGCCCGTAAAAGCCAATGTTCTCATTTGCGGACTAAAAAACAAAAATGTGCTGCACATCCTTGACACAGGCCACAATCTCATTAACGAGAAAACCAATGAGGAACTCAGGAAGTATATACTTTAAACTGCCGGCTTTATTGCTCGTACTGTTAGCATCGTTACCTGCCCTGGCCGGTAATGCGGACTCCTCCGGCAAAGAGCCGCCGGCTTTTATCCGGTACTTTCACATATCCGCAACTGAAAATGATTCTCTCCTTTATCTATCCCCCGACAGTGCTCTGGAGAGTTTTGAACTCTATACACCCGCTGCACGGGAATTTCCCCATGCCTTGCTGGGAGGCGCAGGTACAGCTGCTCAAAATCTCGAATTCAGACTCCCTCCTTTTATGGAGAACTACACCGGCTTTTCCGGCTATGACCTTTACAGATTCTCACCCGGTAACAGCCGTTTCTATAAATGCAATAAACCCTATACACAAATAAATTATGCCCTCGGGCCTAAAAAAGAGCAACTGCTTCAGGTTGATTATGCACAGAATTTCTCTCCCCTGTGGAACATCAGCGCACGTTTCAGGAAAATACTTTCGGACGGATACTATAAAAGACAAAACGTTAACACGGGAAACATAGACATCTCTTCGTGGTACCATAATAAACCCGGCAGTTATAACCTCTTTTGCTCCTTCATTGTCAATAAAGCGTCCGTACAGGAAAACGGAGGGCTTGCAAGCGATTCTGTTTTCAGGACTGTAAGCGTTGAAGATCCCTGGATTTATCCTGTAAAACTGGCTCACGCGGAAACCCGGTTCGGGGAAAAAATATTTTTTATCAGGCAATCCTGGAACAGGGTGATGCACCCGGACAGCAGTACGAAGGACAGCTCCACACAGCTCTCCACACAAAGGTTATCATACGAGTTTTCCTACAGTGAAAAAACAAGAGTGTACGAGGACACGGATG
>JAHEYN010000014.1 GCA_023251555.1 Bacteroidota bacterium
AGGAAAGATGTTTCTTCTTCCCTTATCACTTTCTGTATAAATTCCTGCTGGGCTTTGAGCTCAGGAAACACATCGGTAAACTGCTCAGAGAGGGGAGGCACAAGCAGGTACAGGAATGGCTCTTTAAGGTGGAGGAAAGAGTGCCCGTACCGCACAGCTCTCCGGAGAATTCTCCGTATCACATAACCCGCTTTATTATTGGAAGGGAGCTGCCCGTCCGCGATTGCAAAAGAAACAGCGCGGATATGGTCGGCTATGACACGGATAGCTATATCGCTTTTCGGGGAAGCCCCGTATTTGACTGCCGCAAGTCCGGAGAGGGCATTGATAAGGGGGGTAAACACATCCGTGTCGTAGTTGGAGGTTTTTCCCTGGAGCAGCATACAAAGACGCTCAAACCCCATCCCTGTATCCACGTGCCTTGCAGGGAGGTTTCCGAGGGATCCGTCAGCCTTCCGGTTAAATTCAATAAAAACAAGATTCCAGATCTCCACCACCAGGGGATGGCCGGTATTAACAAGCGTTGTCCCATCTGTTTTTTTTCTGTCGCTTTCCGGGCGAAGATCGGCATGAATCTCGGAACAGGGGCCGCAGGGACCTGTGTCGCCCATCTCCCAGAAATTATCTTTCTTGCTGCCGCGGAGGATGCGTTCTTCCGGGAGCCATTTTTTCCAGCACTCATAGGCATCCGTATCAAAAGCAAGTTTCTCTTTTTCATCGCCTTCAAAAACAGTTGCATAGAGGCGGCTTTTATCTATCCCGTATTTTTCCGTTAGCAGCTCGAATGCCCAGTCAATGGCTTCTTTCTTAAAATAATCACCGAACGACCAGTTGCCGAGCATCTCGAACATGGTGTGGTGATAGGTATCTATCCCCACTTCTTCAAGATCATTGTGCTTGCCGGACACCCGCAGGCATTTCTGGGTATCAGCCACCCGTGTATATTTTGCAGGGGCGTTGCCCAGGAAAATATCCTTGAACTGGTTCATGCCGGCATTGGTAAAAAGCAGGGTGGGATCATTCTTCACCACCATGGGAGCAGAAGGAACCACCTGGTGCTCTTTTGACCTGAAAAACTCCAGGAATACAGATCGGATTTCTTTGGATGTCATTGCCCGGATTTGTTATATTTGTGCCGCGTCCGGCATGAAGCAAAATTACAGTAATTTATTGAGCAAATGCCAAAAGTAAAATATTACTTCAACACACATTCTCTCAAGTACGAGAAGGTAGTAACCAGTCTCTGGAAAAAATTCCTGCGACTGTTTACCTTCCTTGCCGTTGCCAGTGTTTTTGCTTCCGTCATAGTGTTTTTTGCGTATACTTATTTTGATTCCCCGAAAGAAAAACAGCTTAAAAGGGAGATCAGCGAACTGTCGCTTCAGTATGATGTCATCAGCCAGCGCCTTGATAATGTGCTCGGTGTGCTTGCCGACCTGCAGGGAAGAGATGATAATATTTACCGCGTGATCTTTGAAGCTGAACCTATCCCGCAGAGCATCCGGAATGCAGGTTACGGAGGTGTTAACAAATACAAGTCCCTCGAAGGTTTTGAAAGTTCAGATCTGATGATTGATGTAACGAGAAAACTGGACAGGATTTCGAAGCAGCTGTATATCCAGTCGAAATCTTTTGATGAAATCTTCAGGTTTGCTAAAAATAAAACCCAGATGATGGCCTGCATCCCAGCTATTCTCCCTATATCATATAAGAAGCTGCAGGCGATTGCTTCCGGCTTTGGCTACCGGATTGATCCCATCTACAAAACAACGAAGATGCACACCGGAATGGACTTTTCAGCTCCCATAGGTACTCCCATATATGCAACCGGAAACGGGATGATCCAAAGTGCCGAATATGACAAGGGCGGCTATGGTTACTGCGTAGTAATTAATCACGGCTACGGCTACCAGACACTATACGGCCATATGAGCAGAATGAATACATACCCCGGCCAGAAAATCACCCGCGGGGATATTATAGGATACATAGGGAGTACCGGAAAATCCACGGGGCCTCATGTTCATTATGAAGTAATAAAAGGAGGGGAAAAGATCAACCCTGTAAACTTTTACTACAGTGACCTCACTCCGGCAGAGTACGACAAGATCCTTGAGATTGCCTCCCAGAGCAATCAATCCTTTGACTAAGACTTTGTGCCAGCTTACCTTTAAGCCATTTTATGTCTAAAAAATCTTTCGGCCTTTATGCCGCCACCTCCGTCGTTATTGCCAACATGATTGGTTCGGGGGTGTTTACCAGCCTGGGATTCCAGTTGCTTGACATACACTCGGTTTTTTCGATCATGCTGCTCTGGATTCTCGGGGGAGTCGCGGCACTGTGCGGGGCCCTGTCATACGGAGAACTTGCCGCAGCACTCCCGCGCTCGGGAAGCGAATACAATTACCTTTCTAAAATTTATCACCCGGCCATGGGTTTTCTCTCGGGGTGGGTTTCGGCTACCGTAGGCTTTGCTGCACCTGTGGCACTCTCCTCAATGCTGATGGCAAGCTATGCATCTAAAGTGTTCGGGGAAATCAGCCAGGCATGGCTTGCCGCTGCTGCTATAATTGTATTTACCCTTATCCATGCCGGAAGTACCAAAACCGGCGGGCGTTTTCAAAGCATCTTCACATCCGTGAATATATTGCTTATTATATTCATTATCGCTTCAGGGTTCCTTTCCGGCAATCACCAGGCAATTACGCTCCTGCCCGGGCCATCCTCATGGAAAGAGTTTGTAAGCCCCGGGTTTGCTATAGGGCTGTTCTGGGTATCCTATTCATATTCAGGCTGGAACGCCTCGGCATACATGGCAGGGGAAATAGAGAATGCACAAAAGAATGTTCCCCGCTCCCTCTTTACCGGAACTATTTTCGTAATGATTCTTTACGTATTGCTTAATTTCATTTTCCTATACACCACTCCCGCAAGCGAGATCGCGGGCCAGAAAGAAGTGGGCTTCATCGCCAGCAGCCACATTTTTGGAGATACCGGGGCCAGGGTAATCGGGCTGGTAATTTCCGCACTGCTCGCATCGTCCGTAAGTTCCATGATGATGGCAGGCCCGCGTGTCACCCAGGTGATGGGTGAAGACAACCGCCTGCTCCAGGCCTTCAGCCATAAAAACCGGAAAGGGATCCCTGTAAGGGCAATTATGCTGCAGGCTGCCATCGCCCTTGTACTCATCTTCACATCTTCCTTTGAACAGGTACTTATTTACATAGGATTTACACTTAACATATTCACCTTCTTTACTGTCCTAGGACTTTTTGTTCTCCGCTTCAGGCAGCCCCAACTCCCCCGCCCTTACAAAACATGGGGATACCCCGTTACTCCTTTTCTCTTTCTCTGTGTAACACTCTGGATACTTTGCTACGGGTTATACCAGAAGCCCCATGAATCAATTGCAGGACTTTTCACGGTGCTTTCCGGGCTAATTGTTTACTTTGCAGGCAGAAAAAAATCTCCTTCCGTCTGACGATGTCAAAAAAAGTTTTTAAGCAGCCTGCATCCCTGCTTTACTTCACGGTTCTCCTGTTCTCCCTATTACTTGCGGGCTGCCAAGCACCGGAAACAAAAAAGCACAGGGACGAGAATGACAGTGGCATGCCTGCAAAAGACACTGTTAAAAAAGATACTGTATCCCAGGCGCTGGCACTGACAGCAGAAAAACGGACTTTTAAAAGAACTTATAATGACCTTGCCCGCTTTATCGCTGGCATGAAGCACGAAGAAGGCAGCCCTCTGGCAAAATCCGAAAACATGCCTGCATGGAAACAATATTCCACACAGGTAAACAACAGCTGGCAGAAACTTGAAAAATTTCACCTGCAAAAAATAAGTTCCTGGGCATCCTCTGAAATCGGGAAAAACAAAACAGCCTGTCCTGTCCTTTTTTATCCCTTCAGCGGCCCGGATTTCCTGCATGCCTCTTATTTCTTCCCCGGCGCAGAAAAATATCTGCTTTTTGCTTTGGAACCCGTAGGGACTCTTCCCCTGTCCGACAGTATCTGTTCAGGTAATGACACCCTCCGCGGTTTCCTTGGAACAGTTAACAAATCTTTGTATTCAATACTAAACTTCAGCTTCTTCCAGACCAAAAGTATGGAGGTAAACCTGAAAGATGAGCTTGACGGAGTCCTTCCCCTGCTGATGCTTTTTACAGTGCGCACAGGTCACCGGATTATTGATCTCCGGAAAGTAGAAATTGACAGCACAGGCGTTATTGCAGCATACCGCAGAGCAAAAAAATCTATACCCGGGGTTGAGATTATATTTGAAAAAATCAACCCCGACACCCTGCACCCTGCAGCACAACAGGCTTTATATTATTTCTCAGCCAACCTCCATGACGCATCCCTCAGAAAAAACATGGCATTTCATGAATTCATCGCCCGTGAAAAGGCTCTCTTCGCCACTTACCTGAAGTCGGCATCCTACCTCATGTACAAAAATTATTTCTCGGAGATCAGAACACTTATTCTCGGACACAGTAATTTTATTGTGCAGGACGACTCGGGGATTCCTTTCCGCTTTTTCAAACCCGAAGAATGGGATGTCTCCCTTTACGGACAATACAAAGCCCCGATCTCCCTTTTTGCAAACTGGTACCAGGATGATCTGAAAGCCGCATATGCTGATACAGGAAAGATAAAACCTCTTACTTTCGGCATCGGATACAACTGGCAGTCAGGACAGTCAAGCCTGCTGGTGGCAAAGAAAAAATTAAAATCAAAAGTTTAAATGATATTTTTATGAGAAGATGGAGCTCCGGCACTTTGGCAGCAGCATTGTGTATATTCCTCGCAGGAAACAGTTCATGCAACCTTCGCTCAGAACAGCCTTCAGCCTCAAAGATCCTTCCGGATACGGCACATACGAAGAGGGATACGCTCCCGGCGGCGGCTAAAAAACCGCTGGCATTTGATACCCTCCGGACTGAGTTCTCCATGTTCCTCGCTGGAATAAAATCTCCTGCAGGAAATTACCTGGATACGCTTGAAGAAAATCCGGAGTGGAAACGCTACAGCCATCTTTTCGACAGCAGCTGGACAAACATTGAGCAGAACAGGCTTTTCCCCATGCAGCACTGGAAAGCACAGGAACTTGCCGAAGCGAACAATACTGCATATGACGTCTTCTACCCCTTCAGCGGACCGGATTTCCTGCATGTGCATACCTTCTTCCCTCATGGAAAAACATACACATTCATAGGGCTGGAACCCCCGGGAGATGTGCCCGACCTGAGAACCTTCGACAACAAAAACCTTAGCAGTTATCTTGCTTCGGTATATAATTCCCTCGACGACCTTTTCCTAAGGAGCTACTTTATTACCCGGGAAATGCTCAAAGACATGCACGGCAACGAGATCAACGGCGCACTGCCAATCATATACGTGTTTATGGCAAGAACAAACTGCAGAATTGTAAGCACACGGAAAATCGCTGTGAATACTGCCGGAGAAATTATTGATTACAACCCGCTTACCATGTCGAAGGACTCCGTTCTCCGGAAAAACCTGGGCGTGAGCGTAAGCTTCATTGCCCCCGGATCGGACTCCGCTGCAACAGTCAATTATTTTGCGGTTAACCTCGCCGACGACCACCTCAACTACAACACGGGCTTCCTGAGGTTTCTTGATAATATGGACACGGTAGTAACCTATGTGAAGTCTGCTTCATACCTGATGCACTACCTTACTTTTACCACGATCCGCAACAGTGTGCTTAAACACAGCTCGTGGATCCTGCAGGATGATTCCGGGATAGCTTTCCGTTTCTTTAATAAGAAAGGATGGGAGATAACGCTTTACGGCACATATACCAGCCCTATCACCATCTTCAGGTCACAGTACGAAAGAGACCTGTTTGAAGCTTATCAGAAAGATACTACCATCAAACCACTTCCGTTTACCATAGGGTACACCTGGAACAAAAACGGGGGAAACCTTTTGCTGGCAAAAAAGAGAAACACCCCTAATCCCTGAGTAATGAGGCACACTTCCGGGTATGCAGGAATACTTTTCTGGACTGGATTATTTTCTCTGTCTCTCTCGTTTTCCTTTGGACATTCCCATCAGCCTTCCCTGAAAAAAAAACCGGTCAAAACAGCCCCGGCAGATACACTCCTCGAAACGCTGATGCACAGCCAGCCGGCAAAGTTTGATTCCCTTCTTGCCCATCCCAAACGTTACCGTATACAAATTATATATACCCAGATTGACCGTGACTCCGGCAACACACCTCACTTCACACAACACACCTACCGCCTGAACCCGAAAGAGTTTTTTTACTGTGCCAGCCTCGTCAAGATTCCTGCCTCCGCACTCTCACTCGAAAAATTAAACAGGATCCATATCCCCGGCCTGGATAAATACAGCAGGATGAAAATAGACAGTGCGTACGCCTGCGAGTCTGCCGTAATATATGATTCCACCTCTGAAAACTACTTTCCTTCAATTGCGCATTATATCAAAAAAGCTATGCTCGTGAGCGACAACGATGCATACAACCGTCTGTATGAATTTCTCGGGCAAAAATATTTTAATGAACGGCTCTGGGAAATGGGATATACAACTGCCCGCATCACCACGCGTTTCCTTTATGCGTGCGACACCCTCGCAAACAGGCATACCAACCCTATGACTTTCTATAGTGCCGGTGGCGACTCCGTGTATTACCAGCCCGGCGCCTACAACCCGAAACAGTATTCCAACCCCTACGGAAAAGTGCTGATCGGAAAAGCTTATATCGCGAGCAATGGCAGGATGGTACGGCGCCCAAAAGATTACACCTTTGCCAATTATCTCTCACTGCATGACATTAACCGGATAATGATCTCTCTTGTATTTCCCAACAGTGTCCCCGAAAAACAAAGGTTCGCTCTGACAGGAGATGATTACACTTTCCTGAGAAAATATATGTCCATGTACCCCCGCGAATCAGATTACCCGCATTATGACCCTAAATATTACGGCGACAGCTTTAAAAAATACTGCATCTATGGCGCATGCAGGGACACCATCACCAATGAATCAATAAGGATCTTCAACCATGTGGGCCAGGCTCACGGATTTCTCGCCGATTGTGCCTATATCGTGGACTTTGAAAATAAAGTCGAGTTCCTGCTCTCGGCCGTGATTTATGTAAATAAGGACGGAGTGCTGAACGATGGTAAATATGAAACCACAACTATAGGATTCCCTTTCCTCGCCGACCTTGGGCAGCTGCTTTACGAATACGAAAAAACACGCGTGAAAAAACATCTCCCCGACCTGGAAGAGTTCAGGCTGAGAAAACCTTAATTCACACTCTCCTCTTCAACATATATTCCACATCCGCAATCGTTCATCAGGGTATTAGCGGAGAAAATTATTCTGATGAATGTTATAGGAATATCCGGAAGTCTTCAAAATAATTACTTTTGCCGGAAACCTTTTCACAATGAATGTACTGCTGCTGGGATCCGGCGGACGGGAGCATGCTCTCGCATGGAAAATTTCCCAAAGTAAAAAACTTAAAAGGTTGTTTATCGCACCGGGAAATGCCGGGACTTTAAACCATGGTGTCAATATTCCTCTCAGGGTAACGGATTTCCCTGCAATCCGTGAATTCACCCTTTCTAATACCATTGATATGGTTGTGGTAGGGCCTGAAGATCCCCTGGTGATGGGTATCCACGATTTTTTTCTTGGCGATGAGCAACTTAAAAAAATACCCGTGATAGGACCCGGAAAAGCAGGTGCACAGCTTGAGGGAAGCAAAGATTTTTCAAAGCGATTCATGCAGCGGCATTCCATACCAACCGCCGCGTATAAAAGTTTTACAAAAGAAACCATAGAAGATGGTTTTGCTTTCCTTGAAAGCATGCAGCCTCCTTATGTACTCAAAGCCGATGGACTGGCAGCCGGCAAGGGAGTGGTTATTCCATCCACCCTCGGGGAGGCAAAAAAGTGCCTCAGCGAAATGCTTATGGAATCCCGGTTCGGACATGCAGGAAATAAAGTTGTTATCGAACAATTCCTCACGGGAATTGAACTTTCAGTGTTTGTGCTGTGCGATGGTGTTTCTTATGTTATATTGCCCGAAGCAAAAGATTATAAAAGAGTGGGAGAAAAAGACACGGGGCCCAACACCGGAGGCATGGGAGCCGTTTCTCCTGTGCCTTTTGCAAATAAGAATTTCATGCAGAAGGTTGAGCAGCAGGTTATTATTCCCACCATCGAAGGGTTGAAAAAAGAAAACATTCTGTACAAAGGATTTATTTTCTTCGGACTTATCAATGTAAACGGAGCGCCTTATGTAATCGAATACAATTGCCGCATGGGAGACCCTGAAACGGAAGTGGTAATGCCAAGAATAAAATCAGACCTGCTGGAACTTTTTGAAAGCATTGGAAAACAATCCCTGTCGGGAATGAAACTGGAGACTGATTCCCGTGCAACAGCCACAGTAATGCTGGTGTCGGGAGGCTACCCTGACAGTTACGAAAAAGGAAAAGAAATTTCAGGAAGCAGGGAAAGCGGGGAAAGTATATTTTTCCATGCAGGAACAAAAAATGTTAACGGAACAATACTGACAGACGGAGGCCGCGTGATGGCTGTTACTTCATACGGGGAAACTATAAAGGAAGCATTGGAAAAATCATACGTCAGCACCGAAAAAATACGCTTTGATAAAAAATATTACAGGAGGGATATAGGTTTTGACCTCCTCTGAACGGGAACACCCTCCGGGTAAAAATTACTTCGAGAGGTAATTATCCCGCCCTTTGGGATTCCTTACCATGTAGAAAATCCAGTAGGCAGTACTAACGAAGCCGGTAACAAATAAAAGCCTGTTGATGTAACTCCCGATGTTCGGCATCAAATCGAAAACAGACTGAAAACAATCAGCCAGAGAATACCAGAATGAATTCATGTGTTTGTATTTTATACGACAAATATATGTATTAATTTTCTCCGGAAAGTATTAAATTGGTATTAACCCCCGGGCAAGCCCCGGACACTCTCGTCCGCCAAAGCGGAACGCGAAGATGGATTCAAAGGCAAGTTTAACTGTAACCCGGATTTGATTCAGAGGTACTTCGCAACAATGGGCATTCTTCTGCCTACACCGAAAGCTTTGGGGGAAACCCTTAAAATGGGAGGGGCCTGGCAGCGTTTATATTCGCTGGAATTCACCATTTTAAGTATCCTCTCTACAAGCGGCTTTTTAAATCCTTTGCGGATTATTTCATCAGGGCTCATGGATAATTCTATATAATGGAAAAGCACCTTATCCAGCACCGCATATGCAGGCAGGGAGTCGCTGTCTTTTTGCCCCGGTCTGAGTTCAGCGGAAGGATCCTTGCGTATGATATTTACGGGAATAATCTCCTCTTCCCTGTTGATGAAAGCAGCCAGTTCATAAACCCCGGTCTTATAGATGTCACCGAGAACAGACAAACCTCCGCACATATCCCCGTAAAGCGTTCCGTAGCCCACGGCTATTTCACTTTTATTGGAAGTGTTGAGCAGTATATACCCGAACTTATTGCAATGCGCCATGAGCAGTACAGCACGGATGCGCGCCTGGATATTTTCTTCGGTTACATCAAAAGGACAGTCTCTGAAATCTTTTTTCAGTACATGTCCAAAAGATTGGAAAAGGGATTCAATACTGATAACCTCATAGGCAATGCCTGTTTTTTCCGCGAGCTGTTCTGCATCATTCACGGAGTGCGCGCTTGAAAATCCGGATGGCATCAGAAATACTTTCACATTTTCTTTGCCGAGGGCACTACATGCCAGAACCGCCACCACAGCGGAATCTATGCCTCCGGATAAGCCGAGAACGGCTTTCTTAAACCCCTGCTTATGAAAATAGTCGCGGACTCCTGTCACAAGCGCTTCATATATTTTAGCTGTTCCGCTGTCATATTTCTGTTCCCCTCTTTCCCTGAAGACACATTGCAAGGACTTTGTCCGGGGTTCGAATTCATACACTCCGAAATCTTCCGAAAAAGAAGACAGCCGGCCGGCATCCCTTCCGCTGATACCCGTAATCCCTGAGCCTCCATCAAATATAAGTTCTGTCTGTGCCCCCGTATGGTTCACATAAGCAAGGGGCAGATGATATTTTTTAATGAGAGCAGAAACCACCTTTCTCCTGTCCGCCTCCTGCGTGACAGAAAATGGAGATGCGGCAATATTAATGGCAATATCCGGTTTGTGACGGGACAATTCTTTCATGGGATCTGTGACGTACATGGGCTTGCTGCCTGTAGTCCATATATCCTCGCATATTGTAAGCGCGATGCGGACACCTTTACAGGTAATGAGTCCGAATGTTTTATTCGGTTCAAAATACCGGTACTCGTCAAACACGTCATAAGTGGGAAGCAGCGTTTTATGCACCACCTTTTTCACCTTTCCGCCCGACAGAAAAACTGCGGAGTTATGCAGGCGTTTCCCGCTGGAGAGGGGATTTTTCCAGGGGCTTCCGACAATCGCTGCTATATCCGTACACTCCTTTGCAATCTCCTCTACGGCAATGCGGCATTCTTCCGCGAAGCCCGGATAGGATAGAAAATCACGGGGAGGGTAACCGCAGACAGCCAGTTCTGAAAACACCACGAGGTCGGCTTTATGCTTCCGCCCTTTTTCAAGCGCCTGCCTGATAAGCAGAACATTCTTCCGGAAGTTTCCGATATGATAATTGAGTTGTGCTAATGCAATTCTCATCGCTGGATTGCCGGGGAATGTCCCCGCCCGGAGAAATCAGAAAAGTATTCCGACGTTCAGGGCAAGATAATTGCTGATCACCTTTGCACTTTTCTCGTCGAGGATATCGGTAAACCCATTATTAAAAACCACGCTTGCAAGCAAAGAAGTTTTTCCGCCAAGTGAGTATTCTATGCCTCCTGCAATGACCATTGACACGCCGAGAATATTAATATCACTGCCCACCAGGGTATCCTTTGCCGAATAGGTTCCGGTATAGTCGGTCGTGGTATAATCGGCTTTCGCTTTGATGTTCACTCCCGGAGCAAACCCGAATTGCCCGAAGTAAGTAATATAACCTATTTCACCGGTCTTCATTTTCAGAGTGAGGGGGATTTCTATATACTGGAGCTGGTATTTCCCCACGAAGGAAGTAGTGTCATTGCGTGTCAGCCCGCCCCCCCTGTATGTTACATCAACACCGGAGGAAAAAGCATAATTATCGGAGAAATTAAAATCGGTGACTGCCCCGTAACTGAATCCGAACTTGGAGCCGCTTGACGACCAGTTTTTTGAATCTGTCTTTAACCATGCAATAGACGGGGCGCCCTTCAGCCCGAAGTGAAATTTCTGTGCAAAAGAAGGTAATGATACCAGGGCGGAAACAGCTATGACAAACAACTTTTTCATAATTTTACAATTATATAGTATGATGGTGCAATGATACGCAATTTTTACTTATGAACTGCAAGAGATTCCTTCCCTGGATGGGCATCCTCCTGCTATGCTCATGCCGGCAAAACCCTCATGACATAGATGTTTCAGGCATACAGGTAACCATCCGGCCTGAGCAGTTCGGGACAGATTTGTTTTCACCGGGACGGAACGGTTTGAAAACTTTGCGGGAAAAATACGGCACTTTCCCCAACCTGTTCTGCAGACAAATAATAAGGATTGGTGCGGCGGGCGACTCAATGCTCGAGAAAGGGCTGGAAGATTTCTCTTCCGACCCCGGTATGCGTGAGCTGTATAAAAACTGTGCGGAAAAATTTTCTGCAAGAGACATTGATGCACTGGCGGATGAACTCTCGGATGCATTCAGGCATTACAAATACTACTTCCCGCGGAAGCCCGTGCCGAAGGTGATTACATTCATCTCCGGGTACAACTATGCAATTGTTGCGGCCGACAGCCTGCTGGGGATAGGGGTGGACATGTACCTTGGGGATGATTTCCGTGCTTACAGCGCACTCGGCTATCCCCGCTACAAAATAAGAAGGATGCGAAAGGAATACATAACGGCTGACTGTATGCGGGGATGGCAGGAGAGTGAGTACGAAGATGACGGAAAGGATTTCCTCTCACAGGCTCTTTACCAGGGGAAGATTCTGTACTTCCTTGATGCCATGCTGCCCCGGACACCCGACAGTATTAAGACGGGATATACGGCATCCCAGCTTGCCTTCTGTAAAAAAAATGAAGTCAACATCTGGTCGTTCTTCGTTGAGAAAAAAATCCTGTTCTCAACCAACCAGAATGAATTTATCAGGTATCTTTCCGACGGCCCCACCACCAGCGGGCTTCCTCCCGAAGCACCCGCCATGCTCGGTGCGTGGACAGGCTGGCAAATCATAAAAAAATATATGCAGGAAAATCCTTCCGTAACTCTCGACCGGCTCATGGAAGAAAAAGATTCACAGAAAATTCTGAACAAATCAAGATACAAACCGCAGAAAAACTAATCCCCTCAACCTATGAAGACATCTGAAATAAAACTCAGCGTAAAGCTCAATGAAGACAAAATGCCTGAAAGTATCACCTGGCATGCCAGCGATGCGGGAATGGCGGCCGACAAGCCCTGCAAGGCGCTCATCATCTCCCTCTTTGATGAAAAAGAAAAAGCAACTATGCGGATAGACCTCTGGACCAAAGACATGCTGGTGGATGAGATGAAACGCTTTTTCTTTGACACCTTCATGAGTATGGGAAGCACCCTGAAAACAGCCACGGGAGATGAGGAGTTATCGGAAGAAATAAAAAAATTCGCAGAGTGGTTCGGGCAAAAATCGGGAGTCATCAGCGCTAAAGCCTGAGTCCCGGGAAATAATCTTCTTTTATCCCCCCCCTGCTATAAGGCGCAGTTCTGCTACGTACGGGTACTTCTCCCGGCATTAACGCTGCCTATAAAATCAAGTATCTCTTTTCTCCCGTCTCCGGAAACGGCCGAGGAAACAAAAACGGGGGGCAGTTCAGTCCACTCCCGCAGCAGTACACATTCATATTTATAAATGCATGATTTCAGATGGTTAACCGACAGCTTGTCGGCTTTCGTAAAAACTATTGCAAAAGGAATTTCTTTTTTTCCGAGCCAGCGGATCATATCGAGGTCGATGGGCTGTGGATCAAGCCTTGCATCCACGAGTACAAAAACACAACAGAGGTTTTTTCTTTCAAGCAGGTATGTGCTTATCAGGCTCTCCCATTGCTCCATCTCCTTCTTTCCCGCCCGCGCATAGCCATAACCGGGCAGATCCGCAAGCATCCACTTATTATTAAAAATAAAATGATTGACACAGCGTGTCTTCCCGGGTGTTGACGATGACTTTGCAAGGTTCTTATTCCCTGCCAGCAAATTAATAAGGGAAGACTTTCCCACGTTGGAACGGCCGGCAAATGCATATTCAGGCATGCGGGGAGGCGGCATTGCTCCCGGCTCAAAAGAGCTTTTTACAAATGAAGCACTCCTGATAAGCATATTGCAGGAAGAATATATTTATCTTTTAATATTGGCCGAAAGCCAGCGGTCAAGAATAACATTGAACTCCCCAGGATGTTCCATCATGGGAGCATGCCCGCACCGGTCAATCCAGAAAAGGTCAGATACCGGGAACAGACGGTGAAACTCTTCCGCCACATCGGGAGGCGTGATGTTATCGTTTTTCCCCCATATCAGGCAGGTGGGAATATTTATCTTTTTAACATCCCGGCTCATATTATGCCTTATGGCAGACTTTGCCAGCGTGAGGATCTTCAGAAGTTTCACCCGGTTATTCACGATGCCGAACACCTCATCAACCAGCTCCTTCGTGGCAGTTGCCGGGTCATAAAAAGTATATTCCACCTTTTCGCGGATAAAATTATAATCTTCCCGCCTCGGCCAGGTGCCGCCCATTGAAGAATTCTCATACAAACCCGAACTTCCTGTCAGGACCAGGCCCTGAATATTTTCCGGGTGCCTCTTGGAGTATACCAGCGCCACATGACCGCCGAGAGAATTCCCGATAAGGGTATAAGAATTGTAACCGCGCAGCCGGATAAATTTATGAATGTAGCGCGCAAGATATTTTACATTGGTAAAAAGGATGGGCAGATCATAGATAGGCATAAGCGGCACCACCACTTTATACCTCGGGGAAAAAAAATCAAGTACATCTTTCCAGTTGCTCAAAGCTCCGAACAAACCGTGAAGCATCACCAGAACAGGGCCTTCACCCTCCTCGATATATTTAAACTTTCCCTCTTCCCTGATGTTCAGCTGCATAAAAGGTATTTTTTTCAAATTTAATAAAAAAGATCCTGAACAATAACAGTATCACTGAAAACCCGCGGAAAAAAATTCACAGGATTAAGGCTGCGCAGGAAACTGTATTTCTCGTCATTTTCCTTTACTGTATTGCATTTCAACTCATATTCATTTTTTGATGGTAAAAAAGTTTTCAACAAAGTGGTAATTTATGGAAGTTTGTGGAAATTTTTTCAATATATTTACATCCCAAATTAATAGCTGTCGCCCCGGGCCTTTACCAGGAAGGTCATTCCGCATCCGGCCAGGGGTTACAAAATGAGTCTTTCGCACCCGAAACAGGGAAACAAAGGCTGGAAATACAAAAGTGAAGCACTATGCCGGGATTTATAGGAGAATATGAATGCACGCTGGACACCAAGGGAAGGATCATGCTTCCCGCAGCTCTCCGGAAGCAGTTTCCCCGCTCAGCAAAATCGCTGATCATCAAACGCGGTTTTGAAAAGTGCCTCATCCTGTACACCCGGGAGGAGTGGGCCGTTATTTCGAAGAGGGTTAACGACCTGAACGACTTCGTGAGAAACAACAGGAAATTCAAACGGTACTATTTCCAGGGTGCCACGGAAGTGAGCGTGGACGGCATAGGCCGGATTTTGATCCCGAAGCAGCACCAGGAAGATGCGGGCCTTGATGAGGACATAGTATTGTTCGCCTATTCGAACCAGATTGAAATATGGGACAAAGCGGAATACACCCGCCTGCTTAAAAGCGAGCCGGAGGATTTCTCAGTGCTGGCCGAAGAGGTAATGGGAAATACGAAAAAGGATTGAGATGAGCTACCACGAGCCGGTGCTGCTGCAGGAAAGTATTGACGCGCTGGCCATAGTCCCCGGGGGCACATATGTGGATGCAACATTCGGGGGAGGAGGGCATTCAAAAGAGATTCTGAAAAGACTGCAGGGTGGAAAATTATTTGCATTTGACCAGGACACTGACAGCATGAACAACAGCACAGCCGATAAGAGGCTCACTTTGATCAATCATAATTTCCGGTACCTGAAACGTTTCCTGCGCTTTCACGATGCTCTCAGGGTGAACGGTATCATTGCCGACCTCGGTATCTCCTCCCACCAGATTGACGACCCCCTGCGCGGTTTCTCGACACGCCACGAAGGCATTCCCGACATGAGGATGAACAGGAGGATCGGAACTCTCACCGCGGAAAGAATTATAAATACCTACCCGGCAGAATGGTTGCAACGCGTCCTCTCGGAATACGGGGAACTCAGCGGCGCCGGCAGGATCACTGAAGCCATCCTGTCTGCCAGGCCCATAACCACCACTCTGGATCTGAAAGGGGCAGTGGCGCGTTTTGCCGGCGGCAGAAAGGAAAACCAGTTTCATGCAAAACTATTCCAGGCGCTAAGGATAGAGGTCAACGACGAACTCAATGCACTTAAAGACCTCCTGGTTCAGAGCGCAGAAGTGCTTGTAAAAGGCGGCAGGATCGTGATCATTTCGTACCACTCCCTCGAGGACAGGCTCGTAAAAACATTTTTCTCAAAAGGAAAATTCGGGGGAGAAACGGAAAAAGATATTTACGGAAATCCTCTTGCAGTGCCTTTCCGGCCGCTCACCAGAAAACCCGTCCTTACTCCGGATGCGGAAGTGGAAAGAAATCCCAGGGCGAGAAGTGCGAAAATGAGGATAGCGGAAAAAATCTGAAAGGCAGATGAACAAATTCAAAAATACCCCGAAAGAAACAGAAGACAGTACAATCCCTGTAATGGACGTGAGCAGGCTGCGGAAGAGCCTCGGGTGGTTCAACCGGGGAGGATTCCTTCACAGGGACAGCATTATACGGACACTTCCTTTCATATTTTTTCTTACGCTCATGGCCATGCTCTATATCTCCAATGCATACTACGCAGAAAAAACAATAAGGGAAATAGATAAAACAAACAAAGAACTCAAAGAACTCCGGTCGGAATACATCTCCGTTAAATCAGACCTGATGTTCAGGAGCAAACAATCCGAAGTGGCAAAAGCCATGGACCCATTACAGATAAAGGAGTCTGTAGTGCCGCCCGGGAAAATAATCAATAAAAAAAATAAAGGGGAATAGGATTTTGGAAACAAAGAAAGACATACTCTGGCGCATCTACATTGTCTTCTTTTTTATTCTCCTCTTCGGCGGCGCCATCATCTTCCGGGTCGTCGATCTGCAGTTTTTCCAGGCGGACTACTGGAAATCAAAGGCAGAGAGCCTCAATACCGCCTACCGGAACATTGAAGCGGTGAGGGGAAATATTTATGCATCCGACGGCAGCCTGCTGGCGACCTCCATACCCATTTATGAATTACGGCTGGACCTGGGTCCGGATGCCGTAAAAGACGAAGTCTTCAGCCGGAATATTGATTCGCTTTCCCTTTGTCTTTCAAACCTGTTCAAAGACAAATCCGGGCGTGACTACAGGCGTGAGCTTACAGAAGCGCACATGAACGGCGACAGGTATTACCTGCTGCAGAGGAACGTCAGCTACAATGAACTGAAGCAGGTGCGCACTTTCCCCATGTTCCGCATGGGGCGCTACAGGGGCGGGCTGATTGTAACAGAGAAAAGCCGCAGGGAGAGGCCGTTCCAGGTGCTTGCATCAAGAACCATCGGGTATGACATTGACAGCATCAAGCCTGTGGGGCTGGAAGGAGCTTACAGTGAATACCTCAGGGGCACCAGCGGCAAAAGGCTGATGCAGAAGCTGTCCGGTGATGTATGGATGCCCATCAACGACGACAACGAAGTGGAGCCTCAGGACGGGAAGGACGTTGTAACCACCATTGACATTAATATACAGGATGTTGCCGAGCATGCACTCCTTACCCAACTTGCAAAACATAATGCAGAGCACGGGTGCGCGGTGCTGATGGAGGTGAGCACAGGCGAAATCAAAGCCATAGCAAACCTTACGCGGGAGGATACCATAGGCAATTACAATGAATATTATAATTATGCCATAGGTGAAAGTACAGAACCCGGTTCCACCTTCAAACTCGCATCCCTGATAGTCGCTATGGAAGACGGGAAGATAGATCTCTCCGACACTGTTGACCTGGAAAACGGGAAACACATTTATTATGACAGGCCCATGTCCGATTCCCACAAACCGGAAAAAAGAAAAGTGTCTGTACAGCAGGCGTTTGAAATTTCATCCAACGTGGGTATTTCAAAACTCATCTACCACGCATACGCCAGGAACCAGCAATCTTTTGTTGACGGCCTGCTGCGCCTTCATCTTAATGATATGCTCGGATTATCTATCCCCGGAGAAACCCCGCCTCTCATCAAGAGCACTAAAGATAAAGACTGGTCGGGAGTAACCCTGCCGTGGATGTCCATTGGTTATGAGGTCCGGCTCACACCCATGCAGATCCTCACACTTTACAATGCGGTAGCAAACAACGGGAAGATGGTAAAACCCATGTTTGTGAAGGAAGTGCGGCAGAGAGGGAAATTAGTAAAGCCGTTCTATCCTTCGGTCATCAAAGATTCCCTGTGTTCTGCTGAAACAATTGCAAAAGCGAAAAGGCTGCTTGAAGGTGTGGTGGAAAATGGAACCGCATCCAACCTCAGGAATCCCGTGTACCGGATAGCGGGAAAAACGGGCACAGCCCAGATGGCAAATGAGAAATACGGCTACAAGTACAGGGCACAGACGACATACCAGGCCTCATTTGTAGGTTATTTCCCTGCCGACAACCCGAAATATTCCTGCATCGTGGTGGTGAATGCGCCGTCCAATGATGTGTATTATGCGGCACAGGTGGCAGGTCCCATCTTCAAGGAAATCGCAGACAAGGTCTATGCCACCAGCCTCGAGATTCACAAGTCCATGGAGGCCCCGGCGGGCACCGAATTAAAGAACATTCCGCTTGTGAAGGGGGCTTCCGGGAAGGAGGCTGTGCTCCTGTACAGGGAACTGGGCATCTGCCCTGTCATGCAGAACACAGCAGCTGAATGGGTCACGGCTGCGAGAAAAGACTCTCTCATCAGCCTTAATGAAAAAAAGAAAACAAACGGTGTTCCCGATGTGACAGGAATGGGCATTAAAGATGCTGTTTACATTCTCGAAAATTACGGGCTGAGGGTGAAAATCAACGGAAGAGGCAGCATAACAGGACAGTCCCTGGAGCCGGGCAGCAAAGCGGAGAAAGGGACAGAAATCATTTTACAGCTCAGCTGATGAAAGACCTGAAAGAACTCCTTTATAAGACAGGCATCCTTGAGGTGAAGGGCTCAACGGCTGTGCGAATCAGCGGCATTGCTTTTGATTCAAGAAAAGTAAATCAGGGATTTCTTTTTATTGCCGTGAGGGGATTGCAGTCGGACGGACATTCCTTCATGCAACAGATTGCGGATGCAGGAGCCGCAGCCATTGTGTGCGAAGCTTTTCCCGAAAATATCCGCGAAAATATTACCTACATAAAAGTGAAGGACAGCAGCCTTGCACTCTCTTTCATCGCCTGCAATTACTACGAAAATCCTTCTTCTTCACTAAGGCTCATAGGCATCACCGGGACAAACGGGAAAACCACCACGGCAACCCTGCTGTTCCAGCTTTTCAGGAAACTCGGCTACAGCACAGGGCTGCTGTCAACAGTAAAAAACCAGATCAACGAAGAATTCATCCCCGCAACCCACACCACCCCGGATGCCCTGCAGCTGAATGCGCTGCTGAGACACATGGCCGATGAAGGATGCACGCACTGCTTCATGGAAGTAAGTTCGCATGCAGTGGTGCAGAACCGCGTAGCCGGGCTTGCCTTTGCCGGAGGGGTTTTTACCAATATCACCCATGACCACCTCGACTACCATAAAACCTTTGAAGCATATATAAAAGCCAAGAAACAGTTTTTTGACAATCTGGGCAGCGACGCTTTTGCGCTGGTAAACACTGACGATAAAAACGGCCGCGTCATGCTACAGAACACTGAGGCGGAAAAGGTCACCTATTCACTCACTTCCATGGCTGATTTCAAGGCCAAGGTTATAGAAAATAATTTCTCAGGGCTGATGCTCGGCATCAACGGGCAGGAAGTCACTTTCAGGCTCATAGGCAGTTTCAATGCATACAACCTCCTTGCAGTCTTCGGCACAGCCGTGCTGCTCGGTGAAGATAAAATCAAAGTCCTCACGGCGCTCAGCAGCCTGGGGCCTGTGGAAGGGCGCTTTGAATATATCATCTCCCATACAAAGATCACGGGCATAGTGGACTACGCCCATACCCCCGATGCCCTGCAGAATGTGCTGAATACCATTAAAGACATACGCACCGGGAATGAAAAGGTCATCTCCATTGTAGGCTGCGGGGGCGACCGTGATGCATCCAAACGACCGCTCATGGCGAGAATCGCATGCGAGATGAGCGATAAGGTAATTATCACTTCGGACAACCCCCGATCGGAGGATCCTGAGGAAATCATAGCACAGATGAAGAAGGGTGTCCCTCCCCTTCACTTCAAGAAGACGCTCTCCATCACTGACCGCCGGGAAGCAATAAAAACCGCCTGCACGCTTGCCGGGCCGGGAGACATCATACTGCTGGCGGGGAAGGGGCACGAGAAATACCAGGAAATAAAAGGAGTGCGGCATCCCTTTGATGACAAGGAAATATTACGTGAAACCTTTAATGTACTGCATGTATAATGTTCTACTATCTCTTCGACTTCCTTGACAAACACACCAGCCTGCCGGGGGTGGGAGTATTCAAATATATTTCCTTCCGTGCGGCTATGGCTGTCATCTTCTCGCTTCTCTTCTCTTTCCTCCTTGGAAAAAGAATCATACGTTACCTGCTCAGGAAACAGGTAGGGGAAAGCATACGCGACCTTGGCCTCAAAGGGCAGAAAGAAAAGGAAGGCACTCCGACCATGGGCGGGCTGATTATCCTTGCCGCAATTCTCCTCCCCACCCTCCTGTTCGCCAAGCTTCATAATGTTTACATCATACTTATGATTATCTCCATATGCTGGCTCGGGCTGATCGGGTTTATTGATGACTATATCAAGGTATTCAAAAAAGACAAGAAAGGCCTGGCCGGGAAATTCAAGGTGCTCGGGCAGATAGGGCTGGGAGTGATCGTCGGATGCACCTTATATTTCAATCCCAATGTGCTGGTACGTGAAAAAACAGAAAGCCAGAAAATCGCCTGGAACAGCAACGGCAATATCATTGATGACCTGCAACAGAAAGAAGAGACTGTCGTCCCCAAAAAAGACATCAAATCCATCAAGACAACTATTCCCTTTGTCAAAAATAATGAGTTTGATTACTCCAAGCTGATCTCATGGGCGGGAGAGGGTTACGGGAAGTGGTCATTTCTTATCTATATCCCCATCGTGATTCTCATTGTTACCGCCGTTTCCAACGGGGCAAACATCACCGACGGCATTGACGGGCTTGCCACGGGCACCTCGGCCGTGATTGGAATCACGCTGGGCATACTCGCCTACGTATCCGGCAATACGGTATTTGCAAACTACCTGAACATCATGTACATCCCCTATTCAGGGGAGCTGGTAATCTTCATGAGCGCCTTCGTGGGTGCCTGCGTGGGATTCCTGTGGTTCAATTCTTTTCCTGCGCAGGTATTCATGGGCGATACAGGCAGCCTGGCTCTTGGAGGAATCATCGCTGTGTTTGCCATTGCCGTACGGAAAGAGCTGCTTATCCCGATCCTCTGCGGCATCTTTCTCGTGGAAAACCTGTCCGTAATCATCCAGGTGAGCTATTTCAAATACACCAAAAAGAAATACGGGGAAGGCCGGCGCATCCTCAGGATGTCGCCCCTCCATCACCACTACCAGAAAAAGGGATTGCATGAGGCCAAGATTGTCACACGCTTCTGGATCGTGGGAATAGTGCTTGCTGTATTCACAATCATCACTCTGAAACTGAGATAAAAGAAATGAAGAAACTGGTAATACTCGGTGGAGGAGAAAGCGGTGCGGGAGCAGCAGTGCTTGGCAAGAAGCAGGGTTATGATGTGTTTGTGTCCGACAGCGGGTCCCTCAAAGAGAAATACAGAAATCTTCTCCTTGAAAACAACATCCGGTTCGAAGAAGGGATACACACCGAAGCTGAAATCATGAAGGCATCTGAAATCATTAAAAGCCCCGGTATTCCTGAGAAATCTGAAATCATACGAAAACTGAAACAGAAAGGAACGCCCGTGATCTCGGAAATTGAATTTGCAGGAAGATATACAGACGCGAAGATGATCTGCATCACCGGCAGCAACGGAAAAACCACCACCACTCACCTCATCTACCACATTTTTAAAAAGGCAGGGCTGAATGCGGGTATTGCAGGCAATGTCGGAAACAGCCTGGCTATGCAGGTCGCAGGAGAAAAAAGAGATTACTATGTAGTGGAACTCAGCAGCTTCCAGCTCGATGACATGTATGATTTCAGGGCTGATGTGGCCATCCTGCTCAACATCACTCCCGATCACCTTGACAGGTACAACTACAGTATGCAGGAATATACCAACTCAAAGTTCAGGATCCTCAGAAACCAGCGGGAAAAAGATGTGTTTATCTACTGCCTCGATGACGAGATCGTGATGAACGAACTGAAAAAAAAGAAAATACTCCCGGTGCAATATCCCTTCTCCATAAAGGGAAAACCGGCACAGGGAGCTTCACTCGGCAATAATGAAATGATAATAAAAACCACTAACAACACCTTTACCATGTCAATATTCGACTTAGCCCTGCAGGGAAAGCACAATATCTACAACTCAATGGCAGCAGGAATTGCAGCCAGTGTATTCAACCTGAGAAACGAAGTCATACGCGAAAGCCTCTCTGATTTTCAGAACATAGAACACCGCCTCGAGTTCGTCATGTCAGTACACGGCATAGACTTTGTCAATGATTCCAAAGCCACCAACGTGAACTCCACGTGGTATGCGCTGGAAAGCATGACCAGGCCGGTAATCCTTATCCTGGGGGGCATTGACAAAGGCAATGACTATTCCATGCTTCATGAACTTGCAAAAGAAAAAGTCAGGGCCATTGTATGCCTGGGGGCAGACAACAAAAAGATACACAAGGCTTTCAGCGGGCTTGTTCCCGATATTATAGATACCCGCTCTGCCGACGAGGCTGTAAGGGCTGCCTATTCCATCGGGAAAAGCGGGGATGTAGTGCTGCTTTCCCCTGCATGTGCAAGCTTTGACCTGTTCCAGAATTACGAAGACAGGGGAAGAAAATTTAAAAATGCCGTAAGGTCTCTCTGATGAACTGGCTGTTTACGCATACCAAAGGCGACAGGGTTATATGGATAGTGGTGATACTCTTATCCATATTCTCCATACTTGCAGTATACAGCTCCACGGGGACGCTGGCATACAAATATGCCGAAGGCAATACCGAGCGTTACCTGCTGAAGCACCTCTTTACCTTCCTGCTCAGTTTCGGACTCATGTACGGGGCGCATAGAATCCGTTACACTTACTACTCGAGGCTCTCACAGATTGCACTCGTCATAGCCATTCCCATGTTACTCATCACCCTGGTGATAGGCACCAACCTCAACGAGGCCAGCCGCTGGCTCACCGTACCGGGCACCACCATTACGTTCCAGACATCAGACTTTGCCAAGCTTGCACTGATCATGTATGTGGCAAGGATCCTCTCCAAAAAGCAGGATAACATAAAAGATTTCAGAACGGCCTTCCTCCCTGTCATGATACCCGTGCTTGCGGTGTGCATGCTCATTCTTCCCGCCAATTTTTCCACAGCAGCCGTACTGTTCACTACCTGTCTTTTCCTGATGTTCATAGGAAGAGTGAACATGAAATATATTTTCATCATGCTGGGTACAGGACTTCTGCTGCTGAGCATTTTCGTATCCATCGCACTGCTTTCGAAAAACCCCGGCAGGGTGGGTACATGGAAAAACAGGGTGGAAAATTTCATGAAAGAAGACGGGGACGGCAATTACCAGTCACAGCAGGCGAAGATTGCCATCGCTACGGGGGGGCTGAAGGGAAAAGGCCCCGGGCACAGCACCCAGCGGAATTTCCTGCCTCACCCTTACTCGGATTTCATCTACGCAATCATAGTGGAAGAGTATGGTCTCGCAGGAGGAGTACTTGTAGTAACGCTGTATATCATACTCTTTTACCGCTGCGTCAGGATTGCATATAAAAGCCCCCGGGCATTTGCCACCCTGCTCTCGGTGGGATGCGGGTTCAGTCTCATATTCCAGGCTATGATTAACATGGCGGTAGCGGTGAACCTCTTTCCTGTTACCGGGCAGCCCCTGCCCCTTGTGAGCATGGGCGGAACGTCCATCCTGTTCACCGGGATAGCTGTGGGAATCATACTGAGTATCAGCAGGGAGTCAGAAACAGAAGATACGCATGCAGCAGCAGAATAACATAAAGGTCATCATCAGCGGGGGAGGAACGGGAGGCCACGTTTTCCCGGCCATCGCCATCGCCAACGCCCTGAAAGAAAAGTCTGCAAACATCGAAATCCTGTTCGTAGGCGCAAAAGACCGCATGGAGATGGAAAAAGTCCCTGCCGCCGGTTATCCCATAGAGGGCCTATGGATCAGCGGGCTGCAGCGCCGGGTTACCGTGGATAATCTCTCCTTCCCGGTAAAACTCATCAGCAGCGTGGTAAAAGCAGCATCCATTATAAAAAAATTCAAACCGGATGTAGCTGTAGGCGTAGGGGGCTATGCCAGCGGCCCTCTTCTCTATGCCGCATCGCGGAAAAAAATTCCGACTCTTATACAGGAGCAAAATTCCTACCCCGGCATTACCAACAGGCTGCTGGCCGGACGTGTGGACAGGATCTGCGTTGCCTACGCCGGAATGGAAAAATATTTCCCCAAAGAAAAGCTCATACTTACCGGGAATCCCGTCAGGCAGAATGTCGTGCACCTCGAAGGCAAACGCCCGAGAGGCCTTGAGCATTTTAACCTGCCGGACGGAAAAAAAATCCTGCTCGTGATCGGGGGCAGCCTCGGTTCCAGAACGATTAATGAAAGCATAGCCTCCAACCTTGACGCATTTGTGAAAGCCGGCATAAGCCTCATCTGGCAGACAGGAAAAGTTTATTATCTCCATGCACAGGCAGCAGCAGCGGCTTATGAAAAAGACGGCATCAGGGTACTCGATTTTATCAACAAAATGGATTATGCCTATGCGGCTGCAGATGCCGTTATATCAAGGGCAGGCGCAAGCTCCGTATCGGAACTGAGCCTGGTAAAAAAACCCGCGATCCTCATTCCCTCTCCCAACGTGGCCGAAGATCACCAGACAAAAAACGCACAGGCCCTGGTTACGCACCAGGCTGCTATTCTTGTGAAAGACGAAGAAGCCGGCAGCAAACTGGCACCTGCAGCCATACAACTTATCGGGGATGAACAAATGTGCGCCACCCTGAAAAATAATATCTCCAGAATGGGATTCAGCAACTCCGCCGACGTCATAGCCAGTGAAATCCTTAACCTTGCCGGAAAAAAATGACAGCTACCGCAGACATAAAAAATATTTACTTCCTCGGGATAGGCGGAATAGGAATGTCTGCCCTCGCAAGGTATTTTAAAATGGCCGGGAAAAATATTTCAGGATATGATAAAACCCCTTCACCCCTCACAGATGAGCTGCAGTCAGAAGGCATGGAGATTCATTTTGAAGACAACCCTTCGCTGATACCCGATCCGGTAAGGAATAACAAACAGGACACCCTGGTGATTTATACTCCGGCGGTCCCTTCTTCCAGCAGGGAATTCAGCTATTTCAGCCAGCAGGGCTATACCCTGAAGAAACGTTCTGAAATCCTGGGCGACATTTCCAGGCAGCATTACACCATTGCCGTGGCAGGCACACACGGCAAAACGACCATCTCCTCTATGATTGCACACATCCTGCGCCACGCAGGCATTGAGTGCACAGCCTTTCTCGGAGGCATCTCCAAAAATTATAATACAAACCTGCTTCTGAGCAGTGAAGCACCTGAAAAGGTAAAACTGGTGGTTGAAGCCGACGAATATGATCGTTCCTTTCATACCCTCTTCCCCGATGTGGCAGTCATTTCGGCAATGGACCCCGACCACCTTGATATATACGGTACAGCAGACGAGATGCAGGAAGCCTACCGCCATTTCGCAAAACAGATCAAATACGGGGGCCGGCTCTTTGCCAAAGAAGGCCTCGGCTTTAAAGAGAAATGCACAACCTATTCACTTGACCGTGAAGCAAAGTATCATGCCCGCAATATCAGAATCGAAAACAACCGTTATGTCTTTGACCTCGCCAGCTCGGTGGAAAACCTCCAGGGCATGGTGCTCGGAATGCCCGGCCTTCACAACGTGGAGAATGCCGTAGTTGCCGTTGCCGTTGCCCAGTACCTCAGGATCGTAAGCAGCAAAATCAGGGAAGCTCTTGAAAGTTATGCAGGCATCCGCAGGAGATTTGACCTCCGGGTAAATACTCCCGGAGCCGTTTACATAGACGACTACGCCCACCACCCCGAAGAACTGAGAGCCTGCATCAAATCTCTCCGCGATCTCTACCCCGGGAAAAAAATCACGGGCATCTTCCAGCCCCACCTTTATTCCCGTACCCGTGATTTTGCAGACGGTTTCGCGGAAGTTCTCTCCCTGCTTGACAAACTTATCCTTCTCGATATTTATCCCGCACGGGAAGAACCCATACCGGGCGTGTCATCCAAAATCATACTCGACAGGGTTTCCATTAAAGAGAAATTACTGTGCACCAAAGCAGAAGCGCTGGAAGAAGTGAAAAAAAATCATGCCGGTGTAATCGTAACCCTTGGGGCGGGAGACATAGACCAGATGATAGAACCGATTACAAATATTTTATCCGGGAAAAAATGATTTCTTTAAAAAATATCAACCGGCAAAAGTGGCTCGGCATTCTTCTATGGTCGCAGCTTATCCTCATGATGCTCATTGTCCTCGGTTTTGTAGATGAACAGGATAATGATATGTTCTGCAAAGCCATCAACATCTCCATTGACAATGAGGCGGGAGGACACTATTTCGTGGAAAGCACCGACATACGGGAAGACCTGATGAATAAGGGAAACATGGGCGTCGGGAAACCCCTTGGCAACATAAGTATCCCCGACCTGGAAAAACTTATCCGGGAAAACCCTTTCATCGCCAGGGCGGAAGTGTACCGCTCCATTGACGGGGAAATAGACATAGAGGTAGAACAAAGAGTGCCCCTGCTGAGAGTCATCAACACGGCAAATGAAAATTTTTATATTGATGAACACGGCGTACTGATGCCCCTCTCCGACAAGTACACTGCGCGCGTACCCGTTGCAAGCGGCTGCATCTATGAAAAGTACGCTTATGACAAACCGGTTGAACTCCACGCCACCGGCCGGCCGGGAACGGAAGAAAACTCACGGGTAAACACTACCCTTGACACCCTCTATACGCTTGCACTGTACATTAAAAGCAATGTCTTTGCCAGCGCACTGGTACAGCAGATTTATGTAAATGAACTTCACGAGCTGGAGCTGATCCCATCCTTCGGCAAACACCGCATTATTCTGGGAGACCTCTCCGGCATAGATTCAAAATTTGAGAAACTCCGGACCTTTTACAGGGAAGCCCTCAGTAAAACCGGCTGGGACCGTTACAGCATTATCAGCCTGAAATTCCAGAACCAGGTGGTATGCACAAAAAATGAAAACTATGCCGATACGGCTTCGGCTACCGCAATACCGGGAAAAAACCTGAAAAAGAAAAAAGAAAAAAAACAGGGTGCCGCGGTAACTGACACAACATCCGGCCGCAACACGCCTCTCCCCGGCAAAGAGAAAATAAGAAAAAAGAAAAAAGAATCGGCGGCGGCCGACTCTACGCTGAAAATACCGTCAGGACAGGCGCAGGAGAAAAAGAAGAACCGGAAGAAAAAATCCGCACAGGAGCCTGCCCCGGACTCTTCCGTATCCTCTTCTCCCGAAAAGCCGGCTGGGACACCTGTGAAAAGCGGGAAAAGCAAAAAAAGAAAAAACACAGATTAAGCAACCACCAACACATCATCACTATGGAGAATCATGAAATTGTAGTAGGCCTGGACATAGGCACCACCAAAATCTGCGCGATTATAGGCCGTAAAAACGAGCACGGGAAGATTGAAATCCTCGGCCTTGCCAAAAGCGATTCCATCGGCGTCACGAGGGGCGTCGTTTCAAACATTGAAAAAACCGTGCAGTCCATCAAACAGGCGGTGGATGAAGCAGAAAACAAATCCGGGGTGGATATCAAAGTCGTGAATGTGGGAATCGCCGGGCAGCATATCAAAAGCCTTCAGCACCGGGGTATGAAAACGAGGAACGATGTGAACACCGAGATAAACCAGGCGGATATCGATGCGATTATCGAAGACATGTACCGCCTTGCCATGCAGCCGGGAGAAGAAATCATCCACGTTATCCCGCAGGAATACATCGTTGACAATGAGCAGGGAATCAAAGACCCCATAGGCATGTCCGGCATACGGCTTGAAGCCAACTGCCACATTATCACAGGGCAGGTCACCGCGGCGCACAATATAAAACGGTGCGTGGAAAAAGCCGGGCTTGAAGTGGCGGAACTCATCCTTGAACCGCTCGCATCTTCAGAGGCCGTGCTCACCGATGAAGAGAAAGAGGCAGGAGTGGTGCTGGTGGATATGGGCGGCGGAACCACTGACATCGCAATATTCCAGGATGGTATCATACGCCATACAGCAGTCATTCCTTTCGGCGGAAATGTAATAACCGAAGATATCAAAGAAGGATGCACTATCATACGCAACCAGGCAGAGCTGCTTAAAATCAAGTTCGGTTCCGCGCTTGCCAGCGAAAACCAGGAGAATGAAATCGTCTCCATACCTGGACTCAGGGGCAGGGAACCCAAGGAAATCTCAATCAAGAATCTTGCACACATCATACAGGCAAGAATGGAAGAAATCATCGAACATGTTTATTATGAAATAAAAAGCTCGGGGTTTGAAAAGAAACTTATCGCCGGCATCGTAGTTACGGGAGGAGGCGCACAGCTGCAGCATATCAGGCAACTGATAGAATATGTAACGGGAATGGATACCCGCATCGGTTATCCCAACGAACACCTCGCCGGCGGGATCACCGAAGAGATCAAAAGCCCTATGTACGCCACTGCCGTGGGACTGGTACTCAAAGGCCTCCAGCAGCTCGAAAAAGAAAAAGGGAAACAGAAAGATATTCCCAAACAACCTACCAAAACACAGGGCGGATTCTTCGACAAGCTGTTCAGCCAGAGCAAACAATGGTTTGAAGATACGGATGACAAAATGTTATAAAAGCAGCAGGAATTAACAAAAAGCAGTTAATAACTATCTGTCCGGGAGAGGAAATCAGGTTAACATGCAAACTAACTTTACACATCTTATAAAGTAACCTAAACATATCATCATGCAATTTGAAGTATCAAACAACAAATCCTCCATCATCAAAGTGATCGGAGTGGGCGGCGGCGGCAGCAATGCCGTCAACCATATGTTCCGCCAGGGCATCAAGGGTGTTGATTTTATCGTCTGCAACACCGACCTCCAGGACCTTGACATCAGCCCCGTACCCCTGAAGATACAACTGGGCGCAAGCCTTACCCAGGGACTGGGCGCAGGCTCCCTCCCTGAAGTGGGCCGCAATGCAGCTATCGAAAGCATTGATGATATACGCAAAATACTCGGTGACAATACCAAAATGATTTTTATCACCGCAGGCATGGGCGGGGGCACAGGGACAGGCGCAGCTCCCATCATTGCAAGCGTGGCACGCGAGATGGGTATCCTCACCGTCGGCATCGTAACCCTCCCCTTCTCCCACGAAGGCAAAAAGAGGAAAGACCAGGCGATGGAAGGAATCGAGCAGATGAAAAAAAATATAGATACCCTCCTGATTATCAACAACGACAAACTCCGCGAGATATACGGAAATCTCAAGGTCAGGGAAGCCCTCGGCCATGCAGATAACGTGCTTACCACCGCAGCCAAAAGCATCGCCGAAATCATTACCGTAACCCTCCATATCAACGTGGACTTCTCCGACATACAGACCGTCATGAAGGAGAGCGGCGTCGCTATCATGGGATCAGCATCCGCATCAGGGGAAAACAGGGCTGTGAAAGCCATAGAAAACGCCCTTAACTCACCCCTGCTTAATGATAACAACATTAAGGGTGCACGCTATGTGCTCCTCAATATCGTTTCCGGCAACGAAGAGATTACCATGGATGAACTGGGCGATATCACGGATTATGTGCAGGAAGCCGCAGGGCAAACCGCGGAGATTATCAAAGGGTATGGAGTGGATGAAAACCTCGGCGACAAAGTGAGTGTTACCATCATTGCAACCGGGTTTAAAACGAGAGATGAGCTGGGAACTGAAAACAGGCCTGCAAGCAGAATTGTACGCCGCCTCGACGAGGACCTCTCCCCCGCCAAACCTGCACCTGCACCCGTTGAAGAGAAAGCCCCGGAAATACCTGCCGCTGCCGCCTCCGCCACACCTGCAGTTCCCGCTTTCACCGAACAACAGCCGCAGCCCGCTGCAGAGATAAAAGCAGAAATAAAGAAAGAAGATCCTGCAGCCGAAGCCCCCGTTCAGAAAGAAGAACCTGCGGAAGAACCGAAAGAAAATCCTTTCGTCCTTGCAAAAACGGAAGACCATGTGAGCATAGAACTCGAAATCAAACCCTTCACCAGGCTGACGCCCTCTCCCCTTCAGAATACGTTTAGAACACCCGAAACAAAGACAGAGCAAAAGGAACAGAAGCTTGAAGCCGAGCCAGTGATGAGCAGCTCCGTCCCGAACAAAGAGGTTTACCCTGCTTCAGGAAATTTTGACGAGCACCTCCAGCGTGCAAAAGAAAGGATCGCAAGGCTGAAGGAGCTGAGCATGAAACTGAAATCTTCCAGCGGTATTACAGACCTCGAAAAAGAACCCGCGTACGTGAGGAGAAATGTCACTCTTGAATCCACCACACCCTCTTCCGGTTCTGATATCTCAAGGTTTACTTTGTCCGTTGATGAAGAGAAAAAACCTGAGATACGCCCCAACAATCCTTACCTCCACGATAAGGTTGACTGATTTTCCATGCCTCTCGAGGAAAAGATCAATGCTGACATTAAATCGGCCATGCTTGCGAAGGACCAGCACCGGCTGGAAGCCTTGCGCGGCATCAAGTCGGCCATACTGCTGCTGAAAACCTCTGCCGAAGGGTACTCCGATACCACCGAATTAAAAACCCTGCAGAAAATGGTGAAGCAGCGCAGGGAAACAGCAGTTATCTACAAAACACAGAACCGCCCCGACCTCGAATCCGAAGAACTTTTTCAGGCAGAAGTTATTGAGTTTTACCTGCCCAAACAGATGGGGGAAGATGAAATAAAAAAAGAATTGCAGGCAATCATAAGCTCACTTGGGGCATCGTCCCCTGCCGATATGGGAAAAGTCATGGGCTCCGCCGCCAAACATTTTGCAGGCAAAGCCGATAATAAAACTGTTTCTGCATTAGTGAAGGAACTGCTCTCAAAGTAGAGAAATTTCAATAATCCTAACTACAGGCTATTATTTCAGCCTGTAGCATAGGGAATCTTTCGTTCCTATTCAATCATATTACTCCTCAGTTCATCCCTGTCAAGAAAAGGGTACATGTCTTCGAGGGGTTTGGATATCATGCGCCCGTCATCCGTTTTTACAGAGGATAGCTTGGGTTTAAAAGTATAATCAGCAGTCAGCTTCACTTCACAAAGTGACGGGGAAGGAGACAGCAGGGTTTTTTCTATTGCCTCATTCATTGTTTCATAACTGCCGGTCATGAAGTAATCCATCCCGTATGCCGCCGTAATTTTCTTTACATCAGGGAAACTCACGCCCGAAGCAGGATCGCAGGCAACCTTTCTTCCCTCAAAGTAGCTGTTCTGTGTTTGCATGATAGAGAGATACCCCCCGTTGTCAAGGTAAAATATTTTAACCGGGAGGCGGTGATGAATTATGGTCTGCAGTTCCTGGATATTCATCTGGAAGCTGCCATCTCCCGTAATGCAGACAGTGTTTCTTTTATCACTGGCGATGCAGGCGCCGATAGCAGCGGGGAGGTCATAGCCCATGGCTGCACAACCGGAATTCCAGAACACCCTCTGTCCCTTTTTTATTTTAAAGGCCTGGAAAGAAGCCACGCATGCAGTTCCGTCGCCTGTTACGACAAGAGAGTTATGCTGCAACTGATCAGAAAGTGCATCAATAAAGCGGTAGGGGTTAATGCGGTCATCCTTTACCAGGGGGTGTTCGCGGAGTACCGGGTACCTCTTTCTCCTCTCGAGGCACCACTGCAGCCAGCCTTCGTGCAATGGTGTGTAATGCTTTAACTGCTCAGCAAAAGCCCCGAGGAACATTCCCACGCCGGCATGTATGGGGAGGTCAGCCTTTACAGTAGGTTTGTATAGTTCGTACCTGTCAATATCAACGATTATCTTTTTTGCTCCGGGTGCAAAGTTTTCCCAGTTGTAGCTTACCTGGCGGATATTGTTTCTTGTGCCGAGGCAGAGCAGCAGGTCTGCATTCTGCAAAGCAAAATTTCCGGCCCTGGTACCCAAAGTGCCTATCCGCCCTGTATAGAACGGGTTATCTCCGGCCACAATATCAATACCGTTAAATGTAGTAACGACGGGAACCCGGATCCGCTCAAGAATATTGTCAAGAAAGGAAATTGCATTTGCCAGCCTGGTGCCATAGCCTGCAATGACTAATGGACGTTTTGCTTTTCCAATCATAGCTGCTGCTTCTGCAGCCTGTTCCCCGAGGAGGTCTTCCGTGGGGCGGGCGGCGGGCGGCGTATAATCTTCCAGCTTATCTTCTTCCAGCAGTGCGCCCTGCACATTCATGGGAACATCAACCCATACAGGCCCGAACCTTCCCGTGGTTGCATGGTGAACAGCCTCGTCAATTACTTTTTTTACATCGGAAGGTTTTTTAAGGGACACAGCATATTTGGTGAGGGGCTTCACGATATTTATGATATCGGCCTCCTGGTCGCCAAGCTGGCGCAAACCTGCATCACGACAACTGTCAATAGTGGTTTCATGTTTCACCTGCCCCGAAACATACAGCACCGGGACTGAATCTGTCCACTGTCCCATTACACCCGTGAGGGTGTTCAGTCCGCCGGGACCTGTGGTGATATTCACCACTGCCAGCCGGTTATGCACTCTTGAGTACCCTTCGGCTGCTATGGCGCAGGCCTGTTCGTGGTGGCAGCATGTATAGTCAAGATACCTCCCGAAGGAATCATTAAGGTGCATGGAGCCGCCCCCTGAAATCATGAACACGTGACTTACTCCATGATGTTCTTTCAGTCTTTTCGCTATGTAGTCGGAAACCTTTATCATTTTCCGAAGGCTATCATTTTATCAATTGCTTCGGGCAAAGATATACAGTTCTTCAGGCCTAATTCTTCCCGGGCTCTTTTCACCGAAGGCACATAACGTGAAGGATTGCCTGCAGCCATCGCTGAAGCAATTTCCACTCTCATTTTTTTTCCTGAACGCACTGAGATCAGCTCTGCCAGTTCCCTGATACTGATGCTTTCTTCAGATCCCACATTATAAGGGCGGCACGAAGGAGCGGTGAAAAGAATAGTCCAGAGCCAGATGCAGAGGTCTGAAGGGTACATGTAAGACCTGCAAGGGGAGCCGTCGCCGGATATCCTGATGACATCGCCCTGAAATACATCCCTGACAAATTGCCCTGCGGCAAAATGGCGGTCGAGGGGCAGCCCGGGACCTGCAAAAGCAAAACAGCGGGCGATCTTGGAGTGAACGGAAAAGTTCCGGTAGTACAGGTGGCAAAGCATTTCAGCTACCCGCTTTCCCTCGCCGTAGGCGGCATTTTCATCATCCATGGAAGGAGCGCCCGGATATTCTTCAGGAAGATGAGAGACTTCGGCGGGTTGCTTCCCGTACACGGCGCCTGAACTGGTATGGAGAATTGCTTTGACGTTTTTTTCTTTTGCAAGTTCGAGCACACGCCTGGTTCCTTCCGCAATGATGTCGAACATCAGCAGAGGCTGCCGGGAGTTGAGGTCTGCGCTGGCCGGAGTGGCAGCATGTATGATATAGTCTATTTTCCCGGGAGGGAAACTGAAAGTACATACATCGCCCCGGATAAATTGTACGGAAGAGTCCCGGAAATGCGGATATGCCCGCAGGAACTTCTCCGGGTCCCTGCTCAATACCAGCGCTGTCCCCTTATGTGAAAGTTGTTTGCCTGCGAAGAGAAAACTTTCAAGCAGCCATTTCCCGAAAAATCCCGTTCCGCCGGTAATGAAAAGGGTTGAACCTTTTGAAAAATGTTCCGACCACAAATTATGTGTATGCTTAAAAATATGTTCAAGGTCGCTGTCCGGGAAGCTTTTCATCATGCCATCAGTTTTTTAAATACTGATATTACGTAGCCAATCATTTCATCGCTGACTATGGGAGCCACCCCGATCCAGAAGGTGTTGCTGAGGATTGTTTCTGTATTTTTCATATCCCCGGCTACACGGTATTTTATGTTCTCGAAATAGGGCTGGCTTCTGAGGTCTCCTGCAAACAGCAGCCTGGTCCCAATCTTCGCGGCAGTGAGCCCGGCTATCAGTTCATTGCGGGAGATACCCGCATCTTCCTTAACGGTAACGGGGAATCCGAACCATGAAGGATGACTGCCGGGTGTGGGTTCCGGCAGAATTATTTTATGGCGGAAGCCATGAAGACCCTTTTTCAGCCGTTCAAAGTTATGCCTGCGGGCAGCTATAAAGCCAGGGAGTTTTTTTAACTGTGCAAGTCCCAGGGCTGCCTGCATGTCGGTGATCTTGAGGTTATAACCCAGGCGGGAATAAATGTATTTATGGTCATAGCCATGGGGAAGACTGCCGAGCTTCCAGCCGAAACGCTTTCCGCATGTGTTGTCGCAACCTGTGGCACACCAGCAGTCGCGCCCCCAGTCACGGAACGATTCCATGATCTTCACAAGCCTGCTGTTGCCGGTAAATACCGCCCCGCCTTCACCGGTAGTGATATGATGAGCGGGATAAAAACTCAGGGTCGCAAGGTCGGCGGAAACGCCCACGTGCGTGCCATTGTACGTAGAGCCGAGTGCATCACAGCAGTCTTCGACAAGCCATAGTTTATGTTTGCGGGCAATCTTTACCACTGCATCTGCGTTAAAAGGGTTGCCGAGGGTATGGGCAACCATAATGGCCTTTGTTTTCGGGGTGATGGCAGCTTCAATTCGTTCCGTATCAATGTTATATGTTGGAATTGTCACATCCACGAAAACGGGAACAGCTCCGTAAAGCACGGCAGGATTCACCGTAGTGGGAAAGGAAGCTGCAACAGTTATGACTTCATCGCCGGGCCTGATGGCCCTTTCGCCAAGCTCAGAAGCGGTAAGGGTAGCAAAGGCAAGGAGGTTGGCAGAAGAACCGGAGTTGACGGTTACGACTCTTTTTGTATTAATAAAACGGGCCAGTTCTCTCTCGAAGGCTTCGTTAAATCTTCCGGTGGTAAACCACCCGTCAAGGGCAGCATCTACAATATATTCCAGTTCTTCGGAATCAAACACTTTCCCGCTTACCGGCACCGGTGTTTCCCCGGGGATAAACTTTCGTACAGGAAAAGCATCTGCATGATATTTCTGCAGCAAAGCTGAAATTTTCTTCCTTGTCCCTGAGAGTTTTTTTTCTTTCATGGAATATTATCTGCCTGTGCAGAAAACCACGGCGCCAGGTACCATGGACAACTGCGAATATACGGGTTTTCTTCTATGGCATAGCTCCTCATCACCGTGTACATGAAAGGCTTGTCAGGAGCCGGGACAAAATATCCGGCAGAAGACAAACGGATGTATAAAACAGGAAGATCATTATACTGTTTTCCCTGCTTTGCTTTTCACCACTTCAGCAAAAGTTTTCTTTTCAATTTTACTTTCGAGCCAGGAAATAAAATCGAAGTATTCGAAAGGCTTCCGCTCGTAGCTGTCGGACGATAATTTTTCCAGTTCCGTTTTCAGATACCTGAAATTATCAAGCAGTCTGGATTTTGTGTCAGCTCCGGGCAAACGGTTCCGGATGAAAGAGAGGAATAAATCTTCAAACTTATATAGCCTCTGATGCCTGAGCAGGAAGCGGTATACTGATCTGGTAAGATATTCCACGAGATCGGTATTGCCAAGCTCATAATGTACAATGATGCCGAGGAAACGGGCGAAGACGAGGATGTCCGTCCGGAGATTGCTAAGATTAAAATTTGTAAAAAGACGGTTAAGCCATTGAATGGATTCTTTTAATGCTCCTGTACCGAAGCAGGCCACAGCCATATAGTAATGAATGATTATCTGCTGTTCGATACTGAAAAATTCCGTATGCTCCCGGTCTGAAAGAGTTTTCCCGGTAATCTCTTTTGCTTTCTGGAATTTGCCTGTCTGTATAAAGAAGCCGGCACTCATGATAACCTGCATCGCCCTGATCCTGTGCTGAAGGGGACCGGAAGTACTTTGTATGTTTTTTAATTTTTCCAGCGCAGGAGGAATAAGCCGGTAGCGCTTCAGCATAAAACAGATATTGATAAAATCCGTGATAAGCACATACTGAAGCCTCGAATATTCCGGCGGAAGCGATTTGCTGAAACAGTTAACGGCGGCACTGGTATATTTAAAAGCTTCAGGATAATTATTCTGTGCAAAATAAAACATGTGCCGGAAGAGGTAATAGTGCAGGCGGGACCGCAGGGGGAGCGAAGAGGGTGTAACCTTTGGAAGGCTGCGGGCAATGGTTTTATAGTTTTCAAACCTGGAGCCGCTCCTGCTGGATCCTTCTTTATGGAGATCATACACTATGAAAAAATACTCCTTATAAAATTTCATATTGGAGGAATAGGAATTCCATGCTGAGAAGAAATCACCGAAAGTACCGGAAAACTGTTTTTCATCTCCCCCGGGATTAAACTGCCTGTTCAGCAGGAAATATATTTTTTCTTCCTGTATTCTGGAAAGAAGCCAGTAATGCTCATACTTCTCTGCATCCTTTGCTGCTCCCGAGAGAATCCTTGCCGCCGCCTTATACACACCCTTGTCCGCCAGAATTCTTGCCTTCTGCAGCCGGCCGGCTATCCGTGCTTCAGAATAGCGGTCTTCGTGGTAAAGGCACAGGGATTTCAGTATCAGCTCAAACAGGTCCTGCTTGGCTTTTTTAAAATGTTTACCGAGAAAAGGATCTGCCGAAAATTTCTTTTTCAATGCCTCTTCATCATAATGCTCCTGTGCTGCAATGGAATCGAACAGCTCCGTTATCTTACGCTCAGCACCTTTCCGGTGAAGCCCTGCAAAAATCTTAACGTGTCTCTTTTCTGTGCGGCTAAGTTCCCTGATTAACTGGAACAAGGAAGTGTCAGGTTTTTTCATTTGAAAAGTTACTTTATTTTTATAATAAGATAAACATGTATGTGTTATATTATACTTTAAATATAGATATTTGCAGTTATCTATTTTTCAGTAAAATTACATTAAAATATAATAATGAAAAGTTACTTATAAAAGATAATGGCTTGCCAAAACTGACTCCTGCTTCCTATCTTTCGGTTACAATAACAATTACAAGGCAGTTTAATCTGTTTATTCCTATGAAAAAGAAATACCTGATTACAGCACTTATGTTTGCGGCCATGAATAGCACGCATGCCCAAACGGCATTCCAGCAAACTTTTGGCAGAACAAGTGCGGATAATACTTATTGCGTGGATCAAACAACGGACGGAGGATACGTCCTGACCGGATACACGGGATCGGATGTATGCCTGATTAAGACATCCTCGGACGGGACTATGGAATGGTCCAAAGCGCTGGGAGGCACAGCCACAGACTACGGATATTCCGTGCAGCAGACATCCGACGGGGGATTTATCATAACCGGCTACACTCAAAGTTTCGGGGCAGGAGGCTGGGATGTTTACCTGATAAAAACTTTATCCGACGGCACCATAGCCTGGACAAAAACGTATGGCGGGACAGGCGCCGACTATGCCCAGTCTGTTCAGCAAACTACCGACGGAGGATATATCATTGCCGGCTATACACCCAGCTTCGGGGCAGCCGGAGATAATGTTTACCTGATAAAAACCAATGCTTCGGGAAACATCGGGGGCGGGCAGGGATGGGCAAAAACATACGGGGGAACAGGTTTGGATTACGGGTATTTTGTCCGGCAAACCTCAGACGGGGGATATATTATTTCCGGAGGAACAACATCTTACGGGGCGGGCGGAATGGATGTATATCTCCTCAAAACCTCACCGGACGGAACATTGCAATGGACTAAAACTTTCGGCGGAACAAAACCGGATTACGGCGAATCGGTTCAGCAAACTGCCGACGGGGGATTTATTATCGGCGGGTATACCAGCAGCTTTGGAGCAGGCAACTCCGATATGTATCTCCTGAAAACTTCATCGGACGGAACATTGCAATGGACTAAAACATACGGCGGAACAGGATGGGACTACGGGTACTCTGTTCAGCAGACCACTGACGGAGGGTTTGTTATTGCAGGTGAAAGCAACCTGGGAACAGGGAGTTATGATTTCTTCCTGGTTAAAACCACCTCTGACGGCTCAGTCCAATGGACACAAACCTTCGGGGGAACATCAGCAACGGAAATAGCAAACTCCGTTCAGCAAACCGCTGACGGTGGGTATATTATTGCAGGTGAAACCAACACCTTCGGAGCAGGAAGCGCTGATTTTTTCCTGGTTAAAACGGATGCCAACGGGGATGTCGGGTGCAACCAGGCTACCCCGCTAAATCCTGTGCCCGGCTCAGGCGGTGCATCAGGTACGGGGGGAACGGCAAGTTCAGGCGGTGCTGCAAATTCCGGCGGTACAGCAAGCAGCCCCGCAATTATTGCAAACACGCTTTGTGCAACACTCGGATTAAAGTTATTAAACTTTACGGCCAGTCCTGGCAAAAATGGGGTTGACCTGCAATGGAGCTCCGTTACCGGTCCCGCAAATGATTTTTTCGCTGCCGAGAGAAGTTATGACGGAACAACTTTTGAAACAATAGCAAAAATTAAAATCACCAGTACTTCCGGTATAGCAGAAAATTATTCACTCATTGACGAACATCCCCCCGCCGGAATAATATACTACCGGCTGAAACAGATTGATTATGACGGAACTTTATCCATTTCAAAAATTATCATGGTCAATACAGAACAACATAATAACACAGAAATTTATCCATATCCCAATCCGGCCTCTGATGTTGTAACCATCGGGCGAGAGGGGAACCACCAGGCATCTTCCGGGAATACCGCAGCCGGAAAAGCAGAAATAATTATCTGTGATATCTTTGGCAGGAAACTCATCAGACAGGATGATATGCAATATCCTGCTCTCATTAACATACAGGGACTGCCTGCAGGTATATACTTCGTAATGTCAGAAGGCATGCAAACAATGTTTGTTAAAGAATAAAACATGTTAACCTGGATTAAAAAGATGAACAAAAGAACATTATCATTTCAACTGCTCTTCTCCGCCCTGCTTCCCGCCACATTCTCTCTGGCACAGAGCTGGAGTGCAAAAACCCCCTTCGGAGGCTCTGCAAGGGAGGGATCTGTAGGTTTTTCCATCGGCACCAAGGGTTACATGGCCAGCGGATACGACGGCGCCCGTAAACAGGATCTGTGGGAATATGACCAGGCAGGCAACAGCTGGATGCAGAAAAACAGTTTTACCAACCCGGGTAGAAATGCGTCCTCTGCCTTTGTGATAGGAACCAAAGCATACGTGGGAGGAGGAATTTCTGGACTTAACCCCGATGCGGTGTTTATGGAATGGGACCAGGGTTCAAATGCATGGTCTACCAAAACCAGCTTCGGCGGAGGCGGACGGGAACTGATGGCTTCTTTTGCCATCGGAACCAAAGGGTATTTTGCTACAGGTTATGACTTCGCGAACGGTGCATATAATGACCTCTGGGAGTGGAACCAGGGCACCAATGGCTGGACACAGAAAAACAGTCTGCCCGGCAGCATCAGGCACAGCGGCATTGGGTTTTCCATAGGAACAAAAGGATACGTCGGCCTGGGAAATGATGACGGTATGCCCATTACCTTCCTGAATGACCTCTGGGAGTGGGACCAGGGAGGCAATTCATGGTCTGCCAAAACCAGCCTTCCTGCCGCAGGGCGCTGGGGAGCCGTGGCTTTTACCATAGGAACCAAAGCATACGTTGGCACGGGCGGCGTGGGAGCATCCACTTATACCACCGAGTTCTGGGAATGGAGCCAGACCGGCAATTCGTGGACCCAGCTTGCAAATTTCGGAGGATCGGCAAGGCATTCCGCTGCAGGCTTCTCCATCGGTACCTGCGGGTACATAGGAACAGGTAATGACGGAGCCTATAAGCAGGACTTCTATGAATATTGTACTGCAGCCCTGCCCGTTAGTGTTTATTCTTTTGACGCAGCCTGTGCCGGAAACAATGAAGTGAATGTTTCCTGGGAAACAGCTTCCGGAAAAAACAACGACTATTATGTTCTTGAACGGAGCTATGACGACATGTACTGGGAGCCTCTTACAAGAATCAAAGTTGCCGGAAACAGTCAGGGCAGGAATACATACGAATATACTGATCATCCCGGCGCCGCATCTTCAGGCAGGGAAACAATATATTACCGCCTGCAGGAAACCGCTTACAGCGGGCAGTACCAGTATTTCGGTCCTGTTACTGCAAGCTGTGCAGCCTCCGGGAGTCCTGTTGTTGTCTGGCCTTCCTCAGGCAATGGTGTTTTCACGGTAACAACCCGTTCATTCAGGATCCGGTCCGTGGAGTTATTTGATATGTTCGGAAGAAAACTTGAGATTCTCCCTGCTCCTTTGGGACAAGAACAATTTATGCTTGACCTTGGCAGCCATGGCAGCGGGGTCTACTATCTGTGTCTGAAAGGAGCAGAAGCCAGCGTGGCAAGGAAGATTCTCATCTCCAGGTAATACGGCGGTTTTCCTGTCTCCGTATTTGTGAAATGCTATTCGTCATTCTGCAGAATTATTTTTTATAAATTTGTCTGATGCAGAAAAGCAATTTCGCCCGGTTGAAACGGAGTTCTCCTGCCGGTAGCCGGAAGAAAAATTTTATTGTGATTCTTTTCCTTCTTCCGTCTTTTTCTTTTGCCGCCGGGAATGCAGATCTGTTTAAACTGGATGAGCCGGCAGTCAGAGCCATGTTTAAGAATCTTGATGCCACCGAAAAGTACATGACGGATTACGGGTACGGAAACATTTCATCCGGCAACTACGGGATGATGCCCGATACATCCCTCGCTAAAGCAGAAGAGCATAACCCCTGGGGTGTTCCCTCTTTCTTATGGGGATGCTGCCTTAATTTCCCCGGCTTTCTGGTTGTGAAAAAATACGAGGGTGGGAAAAAGGAGCGGAATGAAGCATTTCTGGGATGCGCGGCAAATTCCTGCATATTATATTTTGGGATGGTGTATTTAGTCAATTCCAACTACAACTTTCATTCAGTCATCTCCCTGCTGGTACAGTAACCCTTTCCTGTTACCTATTCACTTACCCTGTGGTGAAGTGATTCTTCTGCCGAATGAATGACAGCTCTGTGTGCATCCTCATCGCCGAGGTACCTGTTGATCAGGTAATGAGCAAGGTAAATGAGGGGCGTAAGAGCCACCGCAATGAGCAGCTTGCACGTATAGCCTGTGAAGGCTGCGTTTAAAAAAACTTTCGTGCTCATTTTTCCGGGCAGCCAGAATGCAATGCCGAGCACCACAAAAGTGTCTATAAGCTGCGAGATCACAGTGGACCCGGTGGATCGCAGCCAGATATATTTTCCGCCGGTCTTTTCTCTCAGCATCCAGAAAATAAAAACATCAATCATTTGTGATAAAAGGAAAGCTGTTATACTTCCTGCAATTATCCACATGGACTGCCCGAATACCGCACTGAACTGCTCGTCGGTTACCGTGGAGATGCCGGCAGCTTTTGTTCTCAGTGAAAAGAAAAGAATGACAAACGCATACGCAATGAGCGCCGCAGTGATGAGCGATAATTTCCTGACTCCTTTTTTACCATAGAATTCATTGATGACATCGGTAGCAAGAAACACCACCGGCCATGGGATAATACCAATGCTCATGATAAAAGGACCAATCTGTATCAGCTTGCCCCCGATAAGTTCGGCGACCACTGCATTGGTGATGAAGATCCCGGCAAGAATTATGAAGACCAATCCCCGTTTTGAGTTGAAGAACATGATGTTTGTTTTTTAAAATGTTAACGCCTGTCCGGTGAAGTGCCGGATCTACCAGCTTCCGCTTGCTCCTCCGCCCCCGAAGCTTCCGCCCCCGAAACCTCCGAAGCTGCTTCCACCGAAGCTCCCGCTTCCGGAGGAGAAGTCAGACCAGCTCCCCCGGCTCCGCCTCGTTGCCATGTTAAGCAATGTCCATGCAGCCCAGAAGGGAATATGGTTCCGGGCAGAGTAGGTACGCGTTCTCATAACCCTGCTGAATACTGCGATAGCCATGATAAAACCGAAGATCAGCACCAGGAACCAGGGAAAAGACTCCTGCCTCTTTTTTACATAATCCCCTGCGCTGAACTCCCTGGATGCAAGAGACATCAGCACATCCGTGCCGCGGTTCAGCCCTTCGTAATACCGCCCTTCCTTAAAGGCCGGCTTCATCTCCGTTTCGATGATTCTTTTCGCCGCTCCGTCTGTGATCACTGCTTCCAGCCCGTATCCTACCTGTATGCTCAGTTTACGGTCGCCCATGGCCGCTAATACCAACACCCCGTTATTTTTTTCTTTCTGCCCTATGCCCCATTTTTCGCCAAGCTGTGCCGCATAGTCGTTGATGTCATAATCCCCCACTGATTGCATCAGTACCACGGCTATCTGCGTGGAGGTAGAATCGCCGAAGGCCGAGAGTTTACTCTCCAGCGCCTGCTTTTCCGAATCAGTCAGCGTCCCTGTGTAATCAGCAACAAGAGTGGATGGCGCAGGAGGAAAGTCGGAAGATGGAAAAACTGCTCCGGGCATAAAAAAAAGCATGGCTGCGGAGAACCATTTAAGGGGCAGCCTTCCGGCAATGTTATTTACCGAAAACAAATTCATCAGGCAGTTCGTTGATATCGTTTTTACTGCGGGGAAAATATTTTTTCAGCGCCTCCCCGGAACGTATGATACCCCGGCACAGTCCTTCTGCGAACCGGCTTTCCCGGAAAGCCTCCTGCATCTCTTCTTTTATCCCGTCCCAGAAACCGTGGTGCACCCTGGCATGTATGCCTGCATCCCCGAGAATGGCAAATTTTTTATCTTCCGCGGCAAGGTAAAACAGCACCCCGTTGCGTGCGGAGGTCTCATGCATCTTTAGCTCTTTGAATACGGCTGCAGCCCTGTCGAGTATATTTTCCCCGCATCTCCGGTCAATGAAAAGCCTTATCTCTCCTGATGTTTCCTGTTCCGCACGGCGTATCGCAGAGAGGATCTCATCCCGCTCCTCCGGGGTGAAAAAATCAGCAGGGTTAAACATCAGTTGAATTTTACCTCCGGAGCTTTCTCAGCTCCTTTGGCCGCCTCGAAGTACGCTTTTTCCCTGAAGCCGAACATGCGTGCAATCACGTTATTCGGGAAAGAGAGAATGTAAGTATTAAAGTTCTGCGTTGCTTCGTTGTATTTCCTGCGTTCTGTATTCACGCGGTTTTCGGTTCCGGAAAGCTCCGACTGAAGTTCCGAGAAGTTCTGAACGGCTTTCAGGTCAGGGTATTTCTCAACCACCACGAGAAGACGGCTCAGCGCCGATTCCATCTGGTTGGCAGCCGCAACCCGCTCGTCGGCAGAAAGATTTTTGTTATCCCAGTTAACTTTCGCCTGCCCCACCTGCGCACGCATGGAGGTTACTTCCGTAAGCGTTGACTTTTCAAAATTGGCATAGCCCTGCACGGTGTTTACAAGATTGGGAATGAGGTCCATCCTGCGCTGGTAGGAAGCCTCGACGTTGCCCCACTGCTCTTTTACCCTTTGAGCCAGCCCCACCATGGTGTTGTATGGCGATATCATTGTAAGGTAGCCCGCAAACAGGACTGCCAGTATAATTCCGATAATAATCCAGGATCTCCTGCTCATAATAAATGGTTTTAAAGGTTATTGAGTGCAAAGGTATATAAATTGGTATTAAACCCGGACAAGTTCCGGACCCTCTCGTCCGCCTTCGCGTTCCGCTACGGTGGATTAAATTGAGGAATAACAGGATGGAAAAATGACCGCCAAACGGAATCCTTTTGACCACAGGGGAAGAAGCACATCCTCCATACTATCCTATGCCATCCTTCATCCTCACCATGTACATTTTTCCTGTCTTCGGCGTGATTTTGAAACGCTCGTCAATCCTTTGCCCTGCCACCCATACGATCTCTTTTCCCGTTGTTAATATCCATACTTTCTCCTTTTCGCCCAAGGAAATTTTGCTGTCAATAAAAAAGTCGCTTATTTTTTTTCTTTTTTTCATCCCGAGAGGATAAAAAGAGTCGCCTGGCTTCCACTTCCTGAGCATGAGCGGGAATTTAAGAAGAGCCCCGTCCAGGCATGCGGTGCGGGCATCCTTACTTATTTTCCCGGCAAACGGCGGTGCTTTATGTGCAAAGAAAAAACGGGTATCACCGGCATCAAGGACATCAGTGTTTTTATTGATTGCATAAACAGCGGACTTTTCTTTTCCCTTCCCTGCCGGCTCAATGATAAGATGTTTCCTGTCCTTCAGCAGGCGGAAGGAAGAGGAATAAAATTTCTTTCCTGCAATACCCGGGAGAGCCTGCACCACATCCCTGACCTGCTTCTCATTGAAGCCGAAGGGACGCAGGATTTCAAAGAGAATGGTCTGAAGGGGTTCTGCCGCCTTAAGGGCCTCAAGGGAAATAAGGCTCCTGTTTTTTTCAGTTATTACCAGTCGTTTCCTTTGTTCTTCTATGAAAATTTTAAAGATTTTTTCCGCTTCCCGTATTCTTTCAATGTTCCTCTGAAAGGTCTCCTCAAGGGAAGGATTAATTTCTTTCAGCACGGGAATTACCTCATGGCGTATTTTATTACGGAGATATTTTCCCGAACTGTTGCTGCTGTCCTCCCGGAATGCAATGTTGCTTTCCCGGGCGTAACACTCAATCTCTTCCCTCCCGGCAAACAACAGCGGTCGTATGATATGGCCACGCCAGGGCAGGATGCCGTGCAGCCCCGCAATGCCCGTACCACGCACCAGGTTTAGAATGAGGGTTTCCACCGAATCGTTCCCGTGATGCGCAGTGGCTATGAAAGAGAATTTATTTTTATTTCTTGTTTCTTCCAGCCACTCATAGCGAAGCTGACGTGCTGCCATCTGCACAGAGCAACCCTCCTGCTGTGCATAATCGGCAGTCTTAAACTTCTTCCCGAAGAAAGGCACTCCGTATTTTTTTGCAAGAAGGCGGACAAATTTCTCATCGTCTTCCGACTCTTTCCCCCTCAGCATGAAATTGCAATGTGCAATTCCAAGACGGAAACCCGCCCTGCGGAAAAGGTCGCACATCACGGCTGAATCAACACCCCCGCTTACGGCAAGAAGAATCCTGTCATGATAAGAAAATAATTTTTCACGCCGGATGAAGTCCCGGAAGGCTTTTAACATAGTTCAAAAATAGAGAAAATAGTGTGTTGTGAATAAACATAAGATTAACACATAGAAATTATATAATTTTGAAATCTCTTTTACAGATGAATCCCATGAGGAACACAATCTCTCTATTTATCCTTATGATAACAAGTCTTTCCCTCCCTGCCCAGGAAAAAATTTCTTTTCCTTCGCGGGATGGGCTGCCCGTCACTGCCGACTGGTATAAAACCGATGAGCGTGCTCCCGTGATTATTCTTTTTCACCAGGCCGGATTTAGCAGGGGAGAATATTCAGAGACAGCCAAAAAACTGAACACCTATGGATTTTCCTGCCTTGCCGTTGACCTTCGCTCGGGAGCAGAAGCAAACGGGGTAAAAAATGAAACGGCTGCAAAAGCGAAAGAGCAGAACAAACCTGCCGATTACCTGGCTTCCGAACAGGATATGATCGCCGCCATTGATTATGTGTTCCAGCTTCGTAAAAAAAAGGTGATTATTTTCGGAAGTTCTTATTCAGCCTCCTTAGCCCTGAAGCTTATGAAGGACAACAGGAAGATTGCGGCTGTCATTGCTTTCAGTCCGGGGGAATATTTTGATACTATGAGTATCCGTAAACTGATTTCCGGCAATACCGACAAACCGGTGTTTGTTACCTCATCAAAGGAAGAGGCTCCTGCTGTTTCCGTGCTTATTGAAAACCTTCACTCTCTTTCCAAAGTGCAGTTTGTGCCCCAGCGCGACGGAACACATGGGTCAAAAGCTCTCTGGCAAAGCAATCCCAATAACAGGGAGTACTGGATGAACCTCAAGCTGTTTCTTGATACCCTGCAGGGGCTGCAGTAATGAACCACCTCGCCGCAAGCAGCGGGGTATCTTAAGGGAATTTGATCATCATTGTGCAGCAAGCTGCGGGGAATTAACCCAAGACCTTCCCGTCCGCCGTAGCGGAACACGAAGGCGGATTAAAGGAGACAGCCGATTTTTCAGATAACAAACGTTTAGTAACGGATTTATTGTGCTTCCGCCTTTATATCCTCCACCACGGCAGGGTCCAGCAAAGTGCTTGTATCGCCTAGGTTTGAGGCATCTCCCCCGGCAATCTTGCGCAATATTCTCCTCATGATTTTACCGGAACGGGTTTTGGGAAGCCCTCTCACCACCTGTATTTTATCAGGCCTTGCAAAAGGTCCCATGATTTTATTAACTGTTTCCAGGGCTTCCTTCTTAAGCGCTTCTTCATCTTTTCTCTCATGCTCAAGTATCACAAAGGCATAAATGCCGGAACCCTTGATGGGATGAGGGAATCCCACTACTGCAGATTCGACGATATCGGCATGCTGGTTAAGGGCATTTTCTATCTCGGCCGTACCAAGCAGGTGGCCGGAAACCTTGATGACATCATCCACACGCCCCGTGATGCGGTAGTACCCGTCCTCATCACGCCGGCAGCCGTCGCCCGTAAAATAATAGCCCTTATATGTATCGAAATAAGCAGCCCTGCACCTCTCGTGGTCCCCGTAGGTCGTGCGGATAATACCGGGCCAGGGAAACTTCATGCAAAGCCGCCCCTCTACCCCGTTCCCTTCCAGCTCTTTGCCGTTCTCGTCAAGCAGTGCCGGCTGTACCCCCGGCAATGGCAGAGTAGCAAATCCGGGCTTGAGCGGAGTGATCCCTGCAAGCGGGGAGATCATGATGCCGCCCGTTTCCGTCTGCCACCATGTATCCACGATGGGACATTTTCCTTTGCCTATATTTTCATGGTACCACTGCCAGGCTTCCTCATTGATAGGCTCCCCGACAGTCCCGAGTACGCGAAGAGAATCCAGCCTGTATGGTTTTACAAAATCAGGCCCCATGGCTTCAAGGGATCGTATGGCCGTAGGCGCAGTATAAAAGATATTGACTTTGTACTTATCAATGACCTGCCAGAATCTTCCTGCGTCAGGCCAGGTAGGAATCCCCTCGAACATGAGGGTAGTGGCTCCTGCAAGAAGAGGTCCGTAAACAAGATATGAATGCCCGGTCACCCATCCCACATCGGCAGTGCACCAGAAAACATCTCCTTCATTATACTGGAATACATTGCGGAAAGTGTAATCAGCATAAACCATATATCCCCCGCAGGTATGAACCACCCCTTTGGGCTTTCCCGTAGATCCGGATGTGTAAAGAATAAAAAGCATGTCTTCGGCATCCATCACTTCGGCCGTGTTCCGGGTATCAGCCTTTGCAGCTTCGTCATGCCACCAGGTGTCCCGGCCTTCAGCCATCTGCACCGGAGAACCGGTGCGCTTATATACTATCACTCTTTTTACGGATACACACTTTGCAAGCGCATCGTCAACAATGGCTTTCAGAGCAATTTCTTTTGCACCCCTGTAGCCGCCGTCGGCAGTGATGACCATGGAGCACTGCGCATCATCAATACGGCTGGAAAGAGACCCGGAAGCAAAACCGGCAAACACTACAGAGTGTATCGCGCCGATCCTTGCACAGGCCAGCACAGCAATAGCCAGCTCCGGAACCATAGGCATATAAATGCATATCCTGTCGCCCTTTTTCGCACCGTTGTTCCTGAGCACATTGGCAAACCTGCATACCTCTTCATAAAGCTCCCGGTATGTGAGTGACCTCCCCTTTTCAGCCGGGTTGTTGGGTTCCCATATCAGGGCCTGCTGCGAAGCCCTTGCAGAGAGATGCCTGTCAAGACAGTTTTCCGTGATGTTCAGTTTGCCGCCCGAAAACCATTTCACATCAGGTTTTACAAAATCCCACCCGAGTACCCTGTCCCATTTCTTTGTCCAGGTATATGACTCAGCCTGCCTGCCCCAGAAAGATTCAGGATCGTCAACACTTCTCTTATATTCCTGCAGGTATTCCTCAAACGAATTTATTCTTGTACCCATAGCGTATATTTTTGAAAGTTAAATTTCAGAATTTACAGTTGCAGTCTGGCGACATATAAATTTTTGCATGGGGTAGCAGCGATTTGAATCGATCCTGGTCTTCGGAAGAAAAGAGTATACCGCGCAGTTCAAGTTCCCTGAGGCGATCCATCCCTGCAATTTCATCCGGGAGATCAGACAGATCATTATCCCAGAGGTTAAAATATTCAAGGCGTTTCAGCCTGCCGATCTCTTTCGGAAGAGAAATAAGGTTATTTCTGCTCAGATCCAGGAAGAGCAGGTTTTCCAGCTCCCCGATCTGCACAGGAATCTGTACCAGGACATTTCTGGAGAGATCAAGCCGCTGCAGGTGTTTTAATTCCGCAATCCCCGGCGGAATTTCCTTTATCCTGTTTTTACTGAGGTTCAGCATCTGCAGGTTTCTTAGTGTAAATACCTCCGGAGGAATAGCCGCAAGTTTATTTTTACTGAGGTCCAGCCTGTAAACTCTTTCCGGGTGAACCATCGCACTTTTCAGACTGGTGTAAATAGGTTCACTGAGTAATGCCGATGAATCCAGCACAGCCTCCTGTGCAAAAAGAAAGGAGGCAGAAAACAACAGCAGCAGGCAGGCAGTTGCCCGCAATATAGTGCCGTTTGTGTTTATGGTACTCATGCCTGTGCTGACAGTAAAATAAGGGCAGCCGCTTTATCCTTTTCCATCTGCTTTTTCAGATCTTCCATCTCCGTAAAATGAATGTCATCGCGTATCTTTTCTTTAAACAAAACAGTGATGGGCACTCCGTAAATATCCCTCTTAAAATCAAAAATATTCACTTCGTACTGCTGCAGTGTACCGTTCAGCACGGGACGTTTGCCTATATACATCATTCCCATGCAGAGGGTGTTTTCAACAGAAATATTCACGGCGTAGATTCCCTCGGCCGGCACCAGCTTATATTTTTCAGGTATCGCAATATTGGCAGTAGGAAAGCCAAGAGAATGGCCGATACCATCCCCCTTAATTACTTTTCCGCTGAGCGGAAAAGCATAACCGAGAAATTTATTTGCAGTGCGGATATCCCCTTTCAGCAGGGCTTCGCGTATGCGCGTGGAACTCACAGCCACCCTGTCTATATCCTGCTCGGGAATCAAGTCGGTTTTAAATCCATATAAGGAAGAAAGCTCCTCCAGCTGCCCGAAAGCACCCTCCCTGTTTCTCCCGAACTGGTGGTTATAGCCGACAACAAGCCTTTTTGTTCCGATTCGGTTCACAAGTATATCCCGGACAAACTGTGTAGCTGTGAGCCGCGAAAACTCTTTCGTAAACGGGTGAACAATAAGGTGGTCAACCCCGAGTTTTTCGAGGAGGCTAATCTTTTCATCAAGCGTGTTGATCTGCTTGAGATCATTGTCATCAGGATAAAGCACCATGCGGGGATGAGGAAAGAATGTGAGTATCACGCTCTCTCCGCCTGTCTCCTTTGCAATACCGGTGAGCCTCCCGATAATCTCCCGGTGCCCCAGGTGCACCCCGTCAAAGGTTCCGGTGGTAGTTACCGCAGCAGCAAGCCTGGCGAATTCATCAAGAGAATGGTAAACTTTCATGGCAACAGTCAATCAAATTTAGAAAAAATACCGGTGTGCTGATGCCACTCTCTCAGGAATGGACTAAGCAACACACTGGCCTACCTCACAATACTCACACTCCCCTTCCGGATAATTTCCTCCCCCCTGTCGAAAATTACCCTGAGATAAAAAACAAAGGCAGCACTGTTCATAGGGCTACCGTTAAAAGTTCCGTTCCATCCCCGGCCCGCATTATCCGTTTCAAAAACTTTCTGCCCCCAACGGTCATAAATGCTGAAAGTAAGTTCCTTAATGCAGGAACCTCTTATGTAGAGCGTATCATTCTGCCCGTCGCCATTGGGTGAAAAAGCATTGGGAATATAAATGCTCCCGCAGGGATGATCAACACGAACCGTCACACAGGCACTATCAGTGCAGCCGTTCGAATCTGTGGCCATTACACAATAGGTAGTAGTGGTATCAGGACTGGCTGCCGTAACTGCACAGGTATCACAATCAAGACCTCCGGGAGGAATCCACAGGTAGCTCACTCCCCCGCCTGCCGTAAGTTGTGTACTTTCCCCCGGAGCGATACTCCCCGGAACGGCAGCAGCAGAAGCTGCGGCATTCGCTGTCATCCCTATATTCACAGACTGTAACTGCGTACACCCGTTGCTGTCAGTAACGGTTACTGTATAATTGCCCGGGGCAAGACTGTCAATGAAAAAGCCGGTGGCTCCGTTACTCCAGCTATAAGTGTAGGGAGAAAAGCCTCCTGATGCAAAGGCGGATGCAGTGCCGGAGTTTGCAGTACAGCCCGAAGCAGAAGATGTGTATGAAACCATAAGCTGAAGCGGCTGACTGACAACGACAGAGTCCGTTGCGGTGCTCCCGGCGGAGTCAGTGACTGTAACAATATATGTCCCGGCGCAAAGCCCCGTATCGGATGCGGTAACCTGCCCGCTGCTCCATATATATATATATGGTGGCGTTCCGGAAAGGGGTATCGCCATGACCGAGCCATTGCAGCTCCCGTAACATGAAACATCCGTATGGCTTACGCTGATCATCAGCGGGATAACACTGCAGGTGCTGTTTGCCGGGTCGGAAAACTCCCACAGGTCATTGCTGACTGTAGCATTCAGATCATTCACAAACCCCGTCCCGATGTATCCGTAGCAACCGATGGTAAAGCTGGCGGCCATCTCCCTTGCTCCGGGACCGTAATTTGTTACCTGTGTCCATGAATTCGCCCCGGGATCAAACCTCCAGATACTGGATATTGCCGAGGATCCCAGCCAGGCAGTGCCTATCCCAAGATATCCGTAATTTCCTATGGAAAACCCCGTGCATTCAGCACGGGTATTGCCGCCGTAGTCGGCCCTCTGCAGCCAGGAATTGGTTGCAGGGTTATATTCATAAAAATCCTTGTAATAAAAATTCAAGCCTCCCTTTTTCCCGGTACCAATATACCCGTGCGTTGCAGTGGCAAAGCCTGTAGCCAGTATTCTCGCAGCACCGGGAAAGGCGGCTTTCTGCATCCAGGAATTGGAAATAGGATCATATTCCCAAAAATCATTCGCTGCACTGTACTGGTTGGAGGGGCTATTGCCTCCCGTTCCTATATAACCTTTTGTGCCTATGCTGAACCCCACAGCAAATGTCCTCACTCCTCCTCCAAAAGCAGTTTTCTGCGTCCAGTTGTTTGCAGCAGGATCATACTCCCAGAAATCACTGAAGAAAGTGTTGCCGATGGCAACTCCTGTGCCTATATATCCCTTTGCTCCGATAGAAAATCCAACTGCACCGGCTCTTGCAGCACCCCCGAAATTAGCCTTCTGCATCCATGTGTTAGCGGACTGGTCCCACTCCCAGAAATCATTAAAGTCCTGCACATTCAAAACCCCTCCTGTCCCTATATACCCTTTTGTGCCAATCGAAAATCCCACAGCACCCATCCTCGCTGCACCCCCCATCGCTGCCTTCTGTGTCCACGTTGCCTGCGGGAAAGTGATGCCCGGGACAAACAACAAGCATATTAGTATTACCGCATAAAAACAAGCACCCAATCTGTTTTTCATACCTGTAAAAATACTTATGCTTTCCCGGATGAAAAAAAATTCTACTATGACTTTCCTGATTTTTTGGTTGAATAAATAATACTAATTTCGCCCGTGAAATTTTTAACAGCATTAATTACCTGTAAAACATGTCCAGCACCAGCGGTAAAATAGTACAAATCATAGGCCCCGTCATTGACGTGGCTTTTGTGAACGAAGAGAGAAAACTTCCCAATATTCTTGACGCACTTACCATCACGAGAGATAACGGCCAGAAGATAATTCTGGAGTGCCAGCAGCACATCGGGGAAGATACTGTGCGTGCCATCGCGATGGATTCCACCGACGGCCTTCTGCGTGGCATGGAGGTAGCCGCAACGGGTGCCCCCATCCGCATGCCGGCAGGAGAAGCCATCAAGGGAAGACTGTTCAACGTAGTGGGCGAAGCCATTGACGGTATCAGCCCCGTAAACACCGGGAAAGGACTCCCCATTCACCGCGAAGCGCCTAAGTTTGAGGACCTCTCCACAGAAGCAGAAGTGCTTTTTACAGGTATAAAAGTGATTGACCTGCTCGAACCCTACGCCAAAGGAGGAAAAATCGGGTTGTTCGGCGGAGCAGGCGTGGGCAAGACCGTACTCATCATGGAACTGATTAATAATATTGCCAAAGGATATGCAGGCCTCTCGGTATTTGCAGGCGTGGGTGAAAGAACCCGTGAAGGAAATGACCTGCTGCGCGAAATGATCGAGTCAGGTGTTATAAAATACGGGAAAGAATTTAAAGAATCCATGGAGAAAGGCGGATGGGACCTCTCCAAAGTGGACATGAACGAACTGGCACAATCCCAGGCCACGCTTGTATTCGGGCAGATGAACGAGCCTCCCGGAGCCCGTGCGCGTGTGGCACTCTCCGGCCTTACCCTGGCAGAATATTTCCGCGACGGCGATGATCAGTCGGGCGGCGGAAGGGATATTCTCTTTTTCATTGACAATATTTTCCGCTTCACCCAGGCCGGGTCTGAAGTGTCTGCCCTCCTCGGGCGTATGCCGTCAGCCGTAGGTTATCAGCCGACACTCGCCACGGAAATGGGACTGATGCAGGAACGTATCACCTCCACCAAAAGAGGATCCATCACCTCGGTGCAGGCGGTTTATGTACCGGCAGATGACCTCACCGACCCCGCTCCCGCAACAACATTCGCGCACCTTGATGCCACCACGGTTCTCAACAGGAAAATCGCCGAGCTCGGCATATATCCTGCTGTGGACCCCCTCGACTCCACCTCCAGGATTTTGTCTCCCCTCGTGGTAGGAGAAGACCATTACAACACCGCCCAGCGCGTGAAAGAAATATTACAGCGCTATAAAGAACTACAGGACATTATTGCCATCCTCGGGATGGACGAGCTTTCTGACGAAGATAAGCTTGTTGTGCACCGCGCCCGCAGGGTACAGCGTTTCCTCTCCCAGCCATTCCACGTGGCAGAAGCCTTCACCGGCCTCAAAGGCGTACTCGTTCCCATTGAAGAAACTATCAAAGGCTTCAAAATGATTATGAACGGAGATGTGGACGAATACCCTGAAGCAGCATTCAACCTGGTGGGCACCATTGACGATGCAATTGAAAAAGGGAAAAAACTCCTCGCAGAAGCAGCTAAATAAACTCATGCAGCTAGACATCCTCACCCCGGACCAGAAACTCTTTTCAGGCGAAGTAAGCTCAGTGCTTGTGCCCGGGAAATCGGGTATCTTCGAAGTGCTTGAAGACCACGCCCCTGTTATCTCCACACTATCCAAAGGACAGGTACGCGTACAACCAAAAACAGGAGAGAAACAGCTTTTCGATATCAAAGGCGGAGTGATCGAAGTACTCCGGAATAAAGTCGTGGTGCTGGCGGAATAAATATACAACGCCCGAAACTTCGGTTCTGAATTATCCTGTTTTTGGGAGAGGTCAGTTTACTATACCTGCGTAAGGAGCAAGAAATGAAGTGCACCAAAGAGCCTTCTGCTTGATCTATAAATATGAAATTCCTAAATTAGAGAGAGATTTACCTGAACCTGTACAAATGAAAAAGGTGCTGCTAACCACCCCAAAAAGGGCGGATACCTGAACCTGTGACCGTAAACAGTACGGGTATATACAAGTTAGCGGCAAACGGACAAACATTACAATGAAGAAAAAACGAAAAGCAGAATTATGTGACGCAATCATTGCAAAATTCAAGGGTGACGTTAGTCATAAATGGACCGACCTTCACGGGAAAGACTATTTGTTTAATGACCTAATTTTAGACTCAGAATGTGAAGGTGAGCCAACGAAACAGAAAAAGTATTCTATTCTTCAACCAATAATAAACTTCCTATTAGACGAAGGAGTTTTAAGAAGAAATGACGTGGGAAAACCAACTGCTTTTCTAAACCTCACAGACAAAGGCAATGCTATTTATGGAGATTTTAAAAGTCTCGGTTATGTCACGAAAAGAAAAGAGATTGTTCGTAAAAGAAACTGGCAGATATTTCTTGGTTTTATTAGTATTTCAACATTCATAATGGTTGGTTTTAGGTTTTACAACGACTTTATGCAACGACAAAATAAAACTGTTCAGCCAATAATGGAAATCAAACAGGACAAAAATATTTTAGATTCTGTACAGACAAATAAAGACTCTATCTTAAAACAAACGCCAATTAAAAAGTAATATACTTAAACGCCAGCCACTAACAGCGGGCTTGTGTTCTAACCCCCTATTAGTTAGACATAATTTCAAAAACAGTTTCGACCTTAGGTTGATTTTTGATTTGATTTTCGGTGTAAAGATTAAGTAAAAGCAGTAAATAAAATATTAAAATGAATGTAATCTCGTATCGCGATTTGCGATATTATGTGTATATTTGCTTTAAATTTACACCAAAATGAAAGAGCACAGGGGTATGCGCCCGCAAGACATAGTAGTGTTGCTGAAGATTTCATCTAAAGGAAATAAGCAATGGTTAATAAAGGATATTGCAGCCGATTTAGGGATCAGCCAAAGTGAAGTAAGTGAATCACTTCATCGCTCAGCACAGGCAGGACTGATTAGTGAGAGCAAACGCATGCTCATGAAAAATGCTTTGATTGATTTTTTAATATACGGATTAAAATATGTGTACCCCCAGCATCCCGGCCCTGTTATACGCGGTATCCCAACCGCTCATTCTGCTCCCCCGCTCAATAAAGAAATTGTGAGCAAAGAAGTTTATGTTTGGCCTTATGCCGAAGGCAAAGCCCGCGGGCAGCGTATTGAACCCCTGCATAAGTCTGTTCCACTTGCGTCGCTTAAGGATAAGAAATTATATGAGCTCCTTGCGCTTGCGGATGCTTTGCGTGTAGGCAAAGCCCGTGAACGGAATATTGCAATAGAAGAACTGGTAAAAAGAATTAAATGAAGAATACCATCATAAATAGAAAAGTAATTACAAAAATTGCCATTGCACTTGGCGAACTTAACGAACGCGTTGTGTATGTTGGCGGTGCAGTGGTTGGCTTATATGCCAATGACCCTGCTGCCGATGATGTGCGCCCCACAGGAGACCTGGATATCAGCATGGAAATTGCTTCCCTGAGTGAACTCGAAAAACTGAGAGAAGAATTAAACAAAAAAGGATTTGTCCAAAACTCGGATGACAAAGTAATATGCCGTTTCCGGTACGATGATGTAAAAGTGGATGTAATGGCAACCAAAGAAGTTGGATGGGCTCCCGCAAACAAATGGTTCAAGCCGGGGTTTAAGAATCTGCAGGAAGTTAATATAGATGGACACAAAATCCGGATTCTACCATTACCATATTTCCTTGCCACTAAAATTTCGGCATTTCGCGACCGGGGTAAAAACGATCCACGCACCAGTAAAGATTTTGAAGACATTACCTATTTGCTGGATACCCGAACCGATTTGGTTGAAGAAATCACTCATGCCCCTGCTGATGCGAAAAAATATTTATTGACAGAATTCAAAAAAGTACTTGCTGACTCTGTTTTAAAGGAAGCCCTATTGGGAAACCTTTATTATGAAACTAAGGAAAGCCGGTACATTAAGATCATTGATAAATTACAAATACTAACGAGTGTCGTTTAAGGAAGACCGTGAAGTGATTTCTAATCCGCCACTTTGCAAACCCTCGCACCGTTAAAATCAAGTTTCAATTTTACCCGGACAATACATATAGAATCGGTATTATTGTTATTTTTGCCTGAAAACAGAGAGTCATGCCGCAATACCATATTCTGGGCCAGGTCCCTCACAAACGTCATACGGTTTTTAAAAAACCGGACGGGACTCTTTATGCCGAAGAGCTTGTTTCCAGCGAAGGCTTTTCCAGTGTGTATTCCCTTATTTATCACTGCCATCCCCCTACACTTATTAAAGAAACCGGAAAGCCTTATTCCGCCGAGCCTAAGATCGCCTGCCAGCGCCACATGTGCCACGAAAGCTTTGAAGGCTTCCACATCGCACCGGAAAAGGATTACCTGAAGAGCAGGAAAGCCATACTCGTAAACGATGACCTGCATATTTCCCTTGCCGCACCTGCATCTTCAACAAAAGACTATTTCTTTAAAAATGCAGATGCGGATGAAGTGATCTTTGTCCACGAAGGCTCGGGGAAAATCAGCACCATATATGGAAGTATAACATTCTCCTATGGAGATTACCTCGTAATTCCAAGAGGTACCATCTACCAGATCTTTTTTGACACCCCGGCCAACCGGCTGCTTATCACAGAATCCTTCAGCCCCGTTGAAACCTGCAAAAGATACCGGAACGAATACGGACAACTGCTGGAGCATTCTCCCTACTGCGAAAGGGATATCCGTAAACCGCAGAACCTCGAAACCCATGATGAAAAAGGCGATTTTCTTGTCCTGATAAAAAAACAGGGTATGATTTACCCGTATACTTATGCTTCCCATCCTTTTGACGCCATCGGTTGGGACGGGAATCTCTACCCCTGGGCATTGTCCATCCATGATTTTGAACCCATTACCGGGAGGCTACACCAGCCCCCCCCCGTACACCAGACCTTCGAAGCAAGAAACTATGTTATCTGCTCGTTCGTTCCCCGCCTCTTTGATTACCACCCCCAGGCAATTCCCGCCCCGTATAATCACAGTAATATTGACTCGGACGAAGTCCTCTATTACGTAGAAGGGGAATTCATGAGCCGGAAGAATGTCTCCAAAGGCATGATTACCCTCCATCCTGCAGGGATACCCCACGGACCTCACCCGGGCACCGTAGAAAAAAGCATAGGCGCAAAGGAAACAAAAGAACTTGCAGTGATGATAGATACCTTCAAGCCCCTGTACCTGACAGAAGATGCACTCTCCATTAAAAATAAAAATTACTATAAATCCTGGATAGAGTGAATTTTGAGCGGGTAAGATTTTATAGAAAATAAATTTGTCGCACTCAGGGGTTAAAGTACCTTTACATTTATTGATTAAATCATTATTTTTGTTCGCCTCATAGAAAAGAATAACACCTCAGATAAATACAACTAAACCATCTCTATTATGAAAAAGCTACTCATCTCTGCTTCATTGCTGTTTCTTCTGGCTGTAACGGGAGGCTATGCCCAAACCGTTGTATTTTCGGAAGATTTTGAAACCGTTGACAGCGTTACTGCCACCGGGAACCCGGCATGGGCAATCGACAACACCCTTCAGCACAGCGGGGTGCAGAGCTACCATAACTCCATAGCCACCAGCGATACATCATGGCTTACCACAAATGCTTTCAGCACAACAGGAAATTTCTATGTGCTGCTGGATTTTTGGCAAATCTGTAAAATTGAATTCTTCGATTACGGCATTATCGAAGTGTCAAACGACAACGGGGCCACCTGGACCAAGGTAACCAGCGCACAGTACCTCGGCTCAGGCAGTTTCGGCGCCCAGGGAAATAAATTCTCTGCAGCAGCATACCCGGACTGGATTCCCCAAACCAACTCCGCAACCCCAGCCAACTCCTGGTTCAAGAATGAACAGTTTGACATCTCTGCCCTGGCGCAGAATGCCGCACAGGTGATGGTCCGCTTTAAACTGTATGATGGCAACGCAACAGGAGCCAATGGAAACTACGGATGGGTTATTGATGACATTAAAGTAAACGCCTCTGTCGCGGAACTTATACCTCCCGTGATCACCATGCAGGCTCCCCTGTATACCGGTGTGGTATACAGCACAGGGCCTTTCAATATCACCGCCTCCATCACCGACACATCAGGGATCGCCTCGGCAAGCGTAACATACACTGTTAATAACGGAACTCCTTCTACAGTCGCAATGACCAACACTACCGGCAGCACATATGTAGGGGTCATTCCTGCTGTGAATGATAATGACACCGTTTGCTATTATGTTACCGCCACTGACGCAACAGCTAACGCCAATACAGCAAACAAACCTTCGTCCGGCTGCACTAATTTCATTGTAAGCAAAGGTGTTTCACTCTCCTATGGAAGCAACTTCGAAGTGTCAGACACCAACTGGACAGCCAGTTTCCTGAGCGGATCAACGAAGTGGGAATGGGGAACTCCGGCATACGGCGTTACCACCGGCGCCCACTCGGGAACCAATGCATGGGACCTGAATCTGGCAACTGCCTACACCCTCAGTTCCAGTTGTACCCTGACATCTCCCGTGTTTGACTTCTCCGGCGCAGTAAACGCCACCCTCTCCTTCTGGCAAAACAGGGATCTTGACTCATACGGCTATGCAGGGACAACCGTTCAGTATACCACTGATAATACAACCTGGCAGGTTCTCGGGACGGTGGGCGATCCCAATGCCGTTAACTGGTACACCTACCAACCCTATACAGGAGCCCCTGTGTGGGATGGAACTTCAAGCGGGTGGGTAAAATCGGAATACATGCTCTCCGCTCTTAACAATGTGGTAGGGCCCGTACGTTTCCGGTTTGTATTTGCTTCCCTCTCTTACAGCTATTATGGAGGCGACGGGATGAGCATTGATGACTTCTCCATCACCCTCCCCATTCCTCAGGACGCAGGAATCAAAGATGTGACACAGCCCGGGGCGCAGGCTTCCGCTACCAGTTCCAACCCCGTGAACGTGGTGCTGAAAAATTTCGGGACCCTTGATATCACCTCGGCCGACATCTCCTATACCATTGATGGCGGAACCCCCGTTACCCAAACCTGGACAGGCACACTGATTCCCGGTGATACTGTTTCCGTGAGCCTTGCAGGCTTTACCGCTCCCACAGGGGCATTTACCTTATGCGCTTATACTACCTTAACGGGCGATACGAACAGTTTCAATGACACTATCTGTATCAGTTCTTTCGGGGTTCCCACATATGCCCTGCCTTACGTGGATAATTTTGACACCAGCACCAATGCCTGGACCACCACGGCAACCGCCGCCTCACAATGGGAACTAGGAACACCTGCCTACGGTGCAACTACCGGCGCTTACTCATCTCCCAACTCATGGGATATTAACCTCACAAGTGCTTACACCACAGGGGCCAACGCAATTTTGACATCCCCTGTCCTCGACTTCTCTACTGCCGTAAATGCCACCCTCTCCTTCTGGCAAAACAGGAACCTGACCCAGTATTACGACGGGTTTAACGTAGAATACACTACTGATGGCGGCAATACATGGAACCTGCTCGGGTATGTTGGCGACCCCGCCGGCACCAACTGGTACACCTATTCCTATATCTATGCCACATACCAGCCGGGATGGGATGGCAACTCAGGCGGATGGGTGAAATCGGAATATGACCTGGGCTTCCTGAATAACTCCGGCCCTGTGCAGTTCCGTTTTGTATTTGACTCCTACTATTACGGAACCCCCGCTGACGGCGTATCAATAGATAACTTTGCCATCACCCTGCCGATCCCCGAAGATATTGGCATCAAGTCAATTATACAGCCCTATGTCCAGGCTGCAGCCGGAAACAGCAGTCCTGCCGAGGTTGAGGTTAAGAACTACGGAACCCAAACACTGTCATCCTTTGATGTTGCCTATACCATAAACGGGGGGACACCCGTAACGCAGAACTGGACAGGTACCCTGAATCCCGGGAACTCCATACAGGTTACCCTTCCGAACTATACTGCCCCTACCGGTTCATTTACCTTCTGTGCCTATACAACACTTTCGGGCGACAGCAACAATGTGAATGATACCGCATGCACAAGTATCAACGGCGTACCATCCTACAGCCTGCCCTACATCAATAACTTCGACTCAGCTTCCACCGGGTGGACTGCTGACTATACCAACAGCGGAACACAGTGGGAACTGGGCACGCCCGCCTTTGGCTCCACCACCGGGGCCCATTCCACCCCCAACTCATGGGATATTAACCTGACATCTGCTTATACAACAGGTTCAAACGCTACGCTTACGTCTCCCATATTCGACTTCACCAACGCGGTGAACGCCACCCTCTCCTTCTGGCAGAACAGAAATACTTATACCTACTATGACGGCTTCCGCCTGGAGTATTCTACTGATGGCGTCACATGGCAAACCCTTGGTACTGTGGCGGACCCCAATGGTACCAACTGGTACACCAACTCCTATATCTATGCATCGTATGATGCAGGATGGGACGGCAGTTCAAACGGATGGGTGAAATCCGAATATCTGCTGGATGCACTCAACAACGTAGGCCTGGTGCAGTTCCGGTTTACTTTTGACAGCTATTCTTACGGCACTCCTTCGGACGGAGTGTCTATTGATAACTTCTCCATCAAGCTTCCGTTCAATGACGATGCCTCGGTTATCAGCATCGTTAAGCCGGCCAAGATGGCTGCATCCGGAAGCAATTCACCGGTAGAGGTTATCATCAAAAACTACGGGCTCAACGATATTACTTCCATGAACATCAACTATTCCATCAATGGAGGTACCCCGACTACATACGCCTGGACAGGCACCCTCTCATCTTATGCCACAGCTACGGCTACCCTTGCCAACTTCAATGTGCCTTCCGCAGCAGGGCCCTTTGATATCTGTGTATACACGGTGCTTTCAGGAGACGGGGATAACAGTAATGATACCATGTGTCAAACCGTTATGTCTGTACCACTTATAAAAGTTCCATGGACGGACGACTTTGACACCAGTGCAAACATCTGGACCGTAGCTGACGGGTTTGAGCAGTGGGTCAGAGGAACCCCCGCACATACTGTTATTAACTCGGCACTGACACCTCCCAATGCATGGGTGACGAACCTCTCCGGGCAATACCAGGATGCCAGCAATGACAACCTCTATTCGCCATTCTTCGATTTCAGCACTGCCTATAATGCAGAACTCAGGTTCTATCACTGGATTCATGCAGAAAGCGGATCTGACGGAGGAAATATCGAATACTCCTCCAACGGGGGAGCGACCTGGCAAACTCTTGGATATGTTGGCGACCCAAGCGGCACAAACTGGTACACAGATTCCTACCTCGGAGATTCTTACTCCGAATCAGGATGGTCGGGAACTGCCACAACTTACACGAAGTCAACCTATAAGTTGAGTTTCCTCAATAATTTCAGCACTCCTGTCCAGTTCCGGATTCACTTCCTGTCTGATTCTTACGGGTATTACGGCTCTTATGACGGCTGGGCCATTGACAGCTTCCAGGTATTTGTACCTATACCGCTCACTGCATCAGCTGTCTCCGTGATGACTGTCAACCCCCTGCTTGTACCCGCTCCAACTACGGTAAAAGCAATAATCCAGAACAAGGGAACCAACTCCATCAATAAAGTAAAGGTTACGCTTGAGGTTGACAATGCAGTGATTGTAACAGACTCCATTACCTTTACCCCCGTCCTGCCCATGAACGGCGCTTCTGCTCATACGTTCTCTATGCCATGGCAGGCAACCCCCGGCATACATAAATTAAGAGCATGGACGTCTCTGCCTAACGGGGCTACCGATATGTATTTCCCTGATGATACAACCTATACAATGGTAACCGTCTTTGACTCATCAAGTGCTTACCCTTATTGCAATGATTTCGATGACAGCACAAAGGCGGTATGGGTAACCCTGAATGCATACACTTATAAGTCAGGAGGCAGTTCATGGCAGCTGGGTGCACCTGCGCAGACGATCCTCTATGGTGCACACAGCGGCACCAAGGCATGGACAACAAGGCTTTCTGCCAACTACCCTGACAGGGATTCTTCGGCTCTGTTCACCCCTGTGTTTAATGTAGATTCCTCCAGCTGCTATAAGCTAAGTTTCTGGCATAAGTACAACACCGAAACCAATGCAGATGGCGGTACGGTAGAATCCTCGGTGGATGGAGGCCTTACCTGGGTTGGGGTCGGGAATGCCTATGATCTTAACTGGTATAACACCGGCTATATCACCGGGCTTAACCTCATCACCCCGGGATGGTCAGGAACCTCCGCCAACGGTAACTGGGAATATGCCGAACATTATATCAAGTTTGATGCCCCTGCCAGCATGATGCTCCGCTTCCGGTTCGGATCTGATGCCAGTGTAAACAAAGAAGGCTGGCTGATTGATGACTTCTGCTTCGACAAAATGACAGCGGCCTGCGCAGTAGGACTCAATGAGCCTGGCATATCCGGCAGTGCTCTGCTTGAACAGAACTACCCCAATCCTGCCAGCACAACCACCGAAATTAATTATATGCTGCGCGATAAGGGACATATAATACTTACTGTTACAAATACCCTTGGGGAAGTGGTTTCTTCTGTTTCGAGAGACAGCCAGGCTCAAACCCGGCAGACAATCCAGCTCAATGTAAAAGAATGGCCGGCCGGAGTGTATTTCTACAGCCTCTCACTCAACGGAAAAACAGTTGCCACCAGGAAGATGGTTATTCTTGAGTAAACAGCGATCTTTCATGGTGAAAAATCCGCCGGTCATTGAATGGCCGGCGGATTTTTTTTAACTTGCCGTAGTTGAAACAAAAAGGGATTTTTTTCGTAAATTAATAAAGATCATCGCATATTATATGTTATCTTCAAATAACATAGGGAGTAAGGGGTTTTGTATCCTTTTTATACTTTTAAGTCCGTTTATTGTACCCCAAAAAATAACCGCTGCCACCAATACTGCCACTGCTGCCGGAGGAGGTACATGGGCATCCGCCACCTGGAACTTAGGCCATATACCCCTTGCTTCAGAAGACGCAGTTATCAATTCAGGCATTAATCTTTCTGTAGGCACTGCTGCAGTCTGCGGATCACTGACTATCGGGAATGCTACTGTTTCCAACACTACTCTTACAATAGCCGGGGGCGGAAGTCTCACTGTCAGCGGTACCACGGGCAACCTCGTTTTCAATCCCAATAATGTTAACCGCACTTTTACTCTTGCAGTCGGGGCCCAGAGCCTGAGCGTGAGCGGAGGGGTTACTTTTCCCACAACAGGCACCACAAACATCACCATCTCCACAGGGAGTGCAACTTTTACAAATGCCATAAGCCTCAGCACCAGTGACAATATTTCCCTTACGGGAGCCGGAAGCATTACATTCAGCGGAGGCCTCACTGATGCAGCGGGTTCCCTTTCCACCGTATCCGGCTGTACTGTAAACTTCGGGGGCAACTACACAGTAAGCAATGCAGCCGTTACATGGACGGCGGGAGCAAATACCATCTTCACCGCAACTGCCACCATTACTCCCACTGCTGCAATTACCTTTTCCAATATACAGTTCAATACCGGTACCATTACCCTTGCAGGGAATATTACTGTTGCCGGCAACTGGACAAACAACGGGGCTGTCATCTCCGGAGGAGCTACAACGGTCACCCTCAGCGGAGCAGGAAAAACGATAGGAGGAACTGCCTCCTCTTCCCTCCCGCGCATCACTATTGCATCCGGAGGAAGCTATACCATGAACACCAGCAACACCTGCACGAGGCTTACCTTTGCTGCAGGAGCCCCCAACAGCCTTACCCACAGCGGGGCTGCTGCACTTACTGTCAATGGAACTGTTACCGTAAGCAATCCCACATCCAACGGTACTACAGCCTGGAACATCAATGGGGGATCATCAACGGTCAGCGGGACGGCAACCATTGGTTCCGGAGGAGCCAATGCATCAAGAATAGCCCGGATCAATATCACAACGGGGGTCCTGAGCATTTCCACCAACCTTGTATTCAGCGCAGGCAATGCCGCTTCTGCCGTACTTGATTTAACCGGAGGAGCGGCAAGGGTAAACCTCTCGAGGGCATTCACCCTCAGCACAACAGGAACCCTGCTGCCGGGAGCTTCAAGTATTTTCAACTATAACGGAAGTGCGGCAGGGCAGACAGTAAGTATGACTGCCGCCACCATCACATACAATGATCTGTACCTGAACAACACCAATGCTGCAGGAGCAACACTGGGTGCCGCCGTAACCGCAGCAAAAGTTACCGGGAACCTGACAGTCCAGAGCGGACTTTTCAGCAACGGAGGATTTGCAATAGCAGGAAATGCAGGGAAAACATTCTCTGTTTCCAACGGAGCAACCTTCAGGCTTACGGGGGTATCCGCCATGGCTTCGGGCTTTGGAACCAAAACCTTCGGGAACACCAGCACAGTAAACTATGCAGGAACAGCACAAGCCATCAGCGCAGAAAACTACGGCCATCTTACCCTGAGCAACAACAACACCAAAACTGCAGGAGGAGCACTTACCGTTAACGGAAACCTGACTATCAGCGGCAGCACTCAGTTTGCAGGAGGCTCTTCGCTTACTCATAACTTTTATGGCAACTGGGTAGTGAATACCACCAATGCCAGTCCTTTCACTTTCGTCACAGCCTCAACCATCAATATGAATACCCCGGTTGCTCCCGCATCCACATCTATCAGCGGGACTGCCGCTGCCGTCATTGCCTTCAACAACATCAATATCAAAAACACGAGCGGGTATAATGCCAATCACAACTTCAGCGCATCGGGGAACCTCAATGTTTTTACCAATGTGGTCTTCACACCGGGAGCAGCTAATATCCTCAGCGGGGCAGGAACACTCACGGGTAGCGGCGATGTTCTCGTCACCAGAACCGCCGCTACGGCAGACTTTCTGAACCAGTACACTATTGCCAATAAAACACTTACGAACCTCACTGTTGATTATAACGGATCGGCGTCTCAAACTATCAATGCACTGAATTATTTCAACCTGAGTTCTTCAAACTCCGGCACAAGAACTCTTGCAGCAGCAGGAAGCATAGGAGTTTCCGGCACTTTTAATCCCGGAGCGAACCTGTATACAATTACCGGCAGTACAGTTACGATGAACGGCAGCAGCCCCCAGGCGCTGGCTTACCAGTTCACTTTTAACAATCTGATTATTTCAAATGCCGCAGGGGTAAGCCTGTCGGCAAACCAGGACATCAGGGGAACCCTGACCATGCCTTCGGGAAACCTTACCACCACAGGTTATACCCTCACGTTCCTGTCTGACGCATCCGGAACAGGAAACATAGGAGATAATACCGGGGGAGGAAGTATCACCGGAAACATTACCATGCAGCGGTATGTTACAGGCACGGCCGGGTACAGGATGATTGGCTCCCCCGTTACCAATGCCACCTTACTGCAGTTAGATGACGATATCACCCTGCAGGGACTTTCCGACAGGAACCCTTCCGCTCTTCCCAATATTTTTTACTATGATGAAACCACCACCGGAGTTTATGATTATACATATATAGTCCCCGCGAGCACAGGATATCCCATGACAAACGGCCTGGGATTTTCCGTCTACATTTGGAACGCCGGACTGCCTGCAACCATTGACATCACCGGGCTTCCCAAGGCAGGATCAAAAACATTTACTGTTTCGTATACTCCCACCGGAGCTGGAGACCCCATCAATGACGGGTGGAACATGATAGGCAACCCCTACCCTTCTGCCATTAACTGGGACGCAGCAGGATGGACAAAAACAAACATTTCTCCTTCAATATATATATGGGACAATGCAATTTATGACTACCGCTACTGGCAGACAGGCGTGGGAGGAACTGGCTCAAACCTTATCGGATCCACACAGGCAGTATGGGTGCAGGCTACCGGAGCAAGCCCATCCCTCTCCTGTCCGGAAAACGTCAAGAGCAACGGCAACCCTGCATTCTATAAAATGAACTCCGGCGGTCTTCCCAACCTGTTGTATTTATCCGTATCCGATATCAACCAGTACACTGACTCTGCGATCATAGTTTTCCGGCAGGGCGCAACGCCTGCATATGACCCCGTTTACGACACTCACCGCATGTTCAGCCCCGGATCCCTGATTCCATATCTGGCCACCATGAGCAGCGACAAACTCCCTCTTGCCATCAACTCTTATCCTGAACTCTCTCAGGATATTATTATCCCTGTCCGCCTGCTGGTAAATGCTTCCGGAGCATATACATTTACCGCAGGCAACCTTGAGAGCTTTCCTCCGAATTCAGGTGTCACCCTCGAAGACAAGCAAACAGGTATTTTCACGGACCTTATGTCCGACAGCACTTATTCCTTTTCAATGAATGTCAACACAAACCCCGTTGACACTGCCACCCGCTTCCTCCTTCACTTCCAGCCCCTTCCGGACGGAACGCACGTTGTACGGGAAAATACAGAGAATGAAGTCTTTATTTTTAACACGGGAAAAGAATCGTTTGCTGATTTCAGATTTGCTGAAAGCACCAGGCTCATAATGGAAATATACAATACCCTCGGCCAAAAAGAAGAAACAGGAAAAGAAATCACCATCCGGGAGGGGCGTGTTTCTATTGACCTCGCGGGGAAAGCACCGGGAATTTACTTTGTTACCTTCCGGTACAAGGATAAGTTCTTCACGGGAGAAGTTATCAGCTACTGAACAGATCCCTGTTCTGGCTGAGCAGTGCAGGATCATTGCTGAAAGCATCTGCATAGCGTAAAGCTCCCGCCGAAAGTTTATCATATTCTTCCTGTTCCATTTCCACGCACTTCTGAATCACTTCCCTGAATGCATTTTTCGAAAGAGGAAGATCCCATCCCGCTTGTTGTTCATTAAGTTTATTCCACATGGTGCGATCGCTGATAATCACAGGACACCCTGCTGACATGGCTTCTATCACTACGTGTCCGAAATTTTCCCCGAGAGTAGGCATGAGCAGGAAATGATATCCGCCAAGCAGCGAAGGAACGCTTATGTTTTCCACTGTACCTTTATAAGAAGCTGTTACCCCGGGAGGGAGGCTTCTCAATGCCGGCAGGCATTCCTTCCAGTATGCTTCGTCATAACAGGGGCCAAAAAGATCAAACTCCACGATGCCCTGCACATCTTTAAGAACCTCTACGGCAAACAAAATATTTTTCTCCCTTGCAATCCTTGAGAGGCTCAGCAGACGGACATGCCCTGCTTTTTTTATCCTGCGGACTACTGTATGACCATGCTTACGCGGGAAGTTACCCGCCACCTTGATTTTCACATCTCCAAGCTCTCTCCGTATATCCTCAGCTTCAGCGAGGTTAGTGGCATGAAACAAGACATTCCTGAACAAACCGGCAACACGGGCAGCCTCAAGAAACATCCGTTTCTTCATTTTTTTAATCCCGAGAGCCCCCTCTCCAAACATGCCCCGCGCGGCAATGATAACGGGCATCCGCTTCTTCCGAAGGTACAGCAAAGGAATAATGGTAAAGTATAAAGAAAATATACCATTGAGATATATCCCATCGTATTCACGCGATGAGAGCAGGTTTCGCACTGCTTTCACGGAAAGAAAATCGCGGGAAAAATAAAACACCGGTGTCCCGTTTACATCATTCCACTCGTTGCATTTAACGAGAGGGTATGGCTTGGATTCACAATAATCGGTATCACGGGTCACCACCGAAAAGTCAAACTCATCTCCAAGATGCTCTATAAGAGCAGCACAGGATTGAACAGGCCCCCCCGCCTTATAGCCGGGAAGAAACCAGTCGACAAAAATTAATATTTTTTTCTTTTGCCCCATCCTGCTGCCTGTTCAGGGTTTAAGAGCTTCAAGACAAATGGCGTTACGGAAACGGCTTTCAATATCTATCTCTGCCGCACCGGCGATCCGGCTTTGCCCGTATTGTTTTCTTTCAGCGGCAGCAAGACCAGCATCTGCGAACTGCTTGCGGAGCGCAGCTTCATCATAAAGAAAAGAATGATTGTTTTTTCTCCTGAAAAAAAACGTGATCATCCCGGAAAGCTTATCCGGAACAGGAATTTCAAAAAATCCGGAATCCCGGTGAAACTTTAGGGCTGCCTGCATGGGACTGGATGCCCGGTTGGCAATATAGGCATTTACCAGTTGTTCAAAATCGGGCACAACAATGCGGATGATACCCCCGGGCTTCAGAATCCGTACGCACTCCCCGAATGCGAACCTCCCCTGTTCATAAGTAAGGTGCTCAAAGGTATGAGAAGAGTATATCACATCCACGGAGTTATCGCCGAAAGGGAAAGGGCGTGTCATATCCATCCAGCGTGTATTGGCAGGCCACTGGACATTGGGAAGCAGGTTCCACTTTGCAGGAATAAACAGGTACACGAGACCTTTAAGCAAAGGCCTGGATGCCAGCTTCACCCCCATTGAATTATCAATGTTGATCCAGCCGGGAGGACATTGCAGCCCGCAGCCAAGATTAATCTTTATCATAACCGGTTTGCACAGAGTGCCATTATTTTCTCCGCCCACATCCCGGGAGTATGTGATGCAGCCAGTTCTGTACTTTTTCTTCCCATCGCAGACAACTCCGCCACCGGGAGGGTCACTATTTTCCGCAATACACGTTTCAGGCCACGGACATCCCCCGATTTAAACACAAAGCCGTTATCCCCATCTCTCAGAAAATGCGATACTGCCCCAACTTCACTGCTGCACAGCAGCGGCATGCCTGCTGCAGCGAATTCATGCACAACCACACCCCATGGTTCAAAATGACTGGGCAACACAAATACGCCTGTCTGCGCAATGATTCTCCCGATATCTGACGGCTGTACAAAACCAAGGTTCTTCACCTGGGGGTGTACGGGAAAATCTTTTTCGAGCGGCCCCGTTCCTGCACACCATAGCTCCCATGAATTTGGCATTTCATACTGCAATTCAATAAACGCATGCCATAAATCACGGACTCCTTTAAAATCAAGGTATCTCCCGACATAGAGAAATTTTTTGGGAAAGCGGCTTTCCTTCAACTCCCGGTTCAGGGTATAATATCCATTAAATGCAGAATGAGCAATGGAATAAACCCCGTACATGATATTGGAAGGCCCAAAACCGAGACGGGAAGCATACCCATCCTGCGGAGACCCCGGAATCCACACATGGGTATATATTTTCTGTATATATGGCCTGAAAAACAGGGATGCAAGATGCTGCCTGAGGCTCCCCTTCCACTGGTTATCAAGGGCAAGTACCACGGGAATTTTCTTTCCGAAACTCTTGCACACCCTCACATAATCCCTGTCTATCCAGCCGCTGCAATAAATACAATCGGGAGAGATGGAAACAGCAAGTTCCTGCAGGAGCCGGTAGTTGTATTTCTCCCTTTCATAAAAAAACACGGACGATCCCGGAGAAAAAACGAAAGGCGCCTCATCATTGACGGGGTACCTGACGACATGCACTTCGGCATCATACTGTTTTTGCAGCTCTGAAACACAGGCAAGAAAATAGCCTGCCAGCTCAGTGTACAGGAATAATATTTTCTTTTTTCCTTTCTTCATTGAAGTAAGAACTGGTCAGCAACGTTGCAATAATAAGAAATTGTATTGTAAAAGGGTTGAGCGAGGCCATCAGCCATGATTCATAGGTAATGGAAAAGAGGATGGCATACATAATGGGGTAGGACATAAAACTGTTCGTTGCCCCTTTATAAAAGCTATATACAAATGCAAGAAAATGCAGGACGAAACCGATTATGCCGGTATTCATCCACAGAGAGAGGTACGTATTATGAACTCCCCCCTGGTGACCCATCCAGTTGAGGTAATTCTGATTTTCATCCAGTCCGAAATAATATTCATCATAAGCAAAGCCTCTCCCCAGATAAAAACTATTCTGTATCTCCTCCCATGCAAAATTCCATGCCACATAGCGCCCCGAAGCATCACTGAGGGTATCCACGCGCAGGTATTTTGCAAGGCCCAACGCCTGGGCTACGGGAGCAAGGTTATCGAGTATAAGCTCATACGAAAAAGTTATTGTAAAGAAAATGATAAAACCTATGAAGGGTGACATCCTGTAAAATCTCGAAAAGAAAAGAAATATCAAAATGGAAAATAATGCATCCCTTCCGCCGGAGAGATAAACGGAATAGCCCACTACAGCGTATATGACAATGAGTTCTATGCGGGTGAAGAGAGAAGGGAAATAACTGTTCACCACCGCAACCACGAGAAAAGAGAGAAAAGCATATAAGGCAAGGCCGTTGGGATTCCCCAGCATGCCGCAGTACCTGTCAACATAATAAGTAAAGTTATTAAACCCGTGCCCAATCAGTATTCCGATCAGCAGTATCATGAAAGTAAAATAAATGATATCACGGAAAAAGCCTTCCCCATGCTCCTTATATGCCTTAATAATATACAGGGGTACAATAACAAAGAGAAGGATGTAGGACGCGGTTTTTTGTATCGTCACAGCATAGCTAACGCAATCATACATAGCCAGCACCGCTACTATCATAAAAAATATAAAAGGCCTGTAAACGTTATTGACATAATCGAATTCCTTTCTGTTGAAAAAATAAAAAGCGGAAAGAATTACCACATAATAGGTCTTCAGATCTTTCGCAAAAAACAGGTAATAGTGCCGGTTGTCGGACAGGATAAGAATGAAGAAGAATCCCAGGATCATGTCTCCCCACATTTCTTTCTTCCTCATCAGGAGAAGTGAAAGCAACACAAGGGGGTAAACAAACAAATCCCCGTATACTCCGGTGATATACCAGAGGGAAAGAAGAATAACAAACTGCGCCTTCTCTTTAAGATACGTTTTCACTTTGCCTGTATTTTCCGGGTGATTTCCCCGAGCAATTTAAGAATTACCTTTTCCCATAAAAGATTTTCCCGGACAAAGTTCAATGACTGTATTTTCTTGACTTGCAGACCCGTACTTCCGGTTCCAATTGCAGCGAGTATTGCTTTCCTGAGCTGGTTCCTGCTCCCTGGTTCTATCAGCCAGCCTGTCCGCTCCGACACCATAATATTTACAGCACCCACATCGCTGGCAATCACGGCAAGCCCTGAGGCCATTGCCTCAATCACCACATTGGGCATCCCTTCTGAATAGCTGGGGCACACCAGGACATCCATTTTCCTGAGCAGCCCCTGCATTTCACTCTGGCTGGTAACCGTGCCATGGTATGTAACCGCAGCTGATTTCATCTGCAGGTGTTCAGGAACAGGGCCGATAAAATGAAATCCGAAATCATGACCTTCTTTCAGCAATTCTCCCAAAACAGCCATCAGGTCTTCAATACCTTTGATGCGGTCGTACCTCCCGACAAAGACAAACTGAACCGTTCTGTTGTTAATGAACGATGCTTCCGAAAGCCAGGAGGGTTCGATGCCGGCAGGAACTTCTATAATTTTATCAGCAGGAACTCCGGCTTTATCCCTGATAATATCCGTTACTTTTCCGCCATAGGAAAAAACATAATCAGCGTATCGCATACAAAACGCAGCAGGAGGACGAAGCATGATCTGTTCCGCAAATGACCTCAGGGAATATGCCCGGTCATACATGTTCATCCCGTGCAGCTTAACACCGCAGGGAGGCAACTGCATGCCTTTCTTTTTTTCCATAAAAAGTTTCCATCCGGAAAAGCCCTTAGTATAAATAAAATCCACATCCAGATTATGTTTCAGGATATTGAATATTTTTTCGGAATAGCGGTATGACGCCCGGATATAGTGGCCCGGAAAGGGATCCTGCCGGGGAAATTCCAGCACCACGGAATTGATATGGAGTTTCTCCCGTTCCGAAAAAATATCCAGCTTATTTATGTCATGAGCAGCACTTTCTGAAAAATGATAAAGGTCCACATCCACAGAATTGGCCGCAAAATATTTTGCGAGATAGTATGAGTGCTTCTGCATTCCCCCTATCACATAAGGGTAAATCCCGTCCGTAAGCAATGCGATCTTCATGAGTGGCTGATCATGTAAAAATAGAAATAATAAATGTCGGAACGGCAAGCACGAAATAGCAACTTTGCATTCTGCCGTTTGCTTCTGAAATAAACCCGGCCGGGCAAACACCACATTTCCCTTTAAAATCCCGGTGGTCTGTTTCTAAGTTTTGTATATTTGAACACTTGAAAGCTATCTCTCAACATTCATACCTGTGAACATCGGCATCATCGGATTCGGGTACTGGGGTCCCAACTTGGTAAGAAACTTTTCCGCAACGGAAGGGTGCAGGGTAACCATGGTCGCCGACCTGCGCCCGGAGCGCCTCAGAACAGCCCTTGGAGCTTATCCATCTATCACTATCACTGCACGGGCAGAAGACATTATAGAGAACACTTCAATCGATGCCGTGGTTATTGCCACACCTGTCTTTACGCACTTCAGCCTTGCAAAAAGTGCGATGCAGAACGGCAAGCATGTGCTCATTGAGAAACCCATGGCCATGTCAGCCATACAGGCGGAAGAACTCATTCACCTCTCGAAAAAACTTGGGAAAGTACTGATGGTGGATCACACTTTCCTGTACACCGGGGCCGTGCAGAAAATGAAAGAACTCATAGAGAATGATACCGTTGGAAAGATCAGGTACTTCGACTCCACACGCATCAATCTCGGCCTCTTCCAGCCGGATGTAAACGTTCTCTGGGACCTTGCCCCGCACGACATCTCCATACTGAGCTACCTCATAAACGAGAAACCGCTTTCAGTACAGGCTACGGGTATCTCACACACCGATAACGGGATTGAAAACATCGCATACATGACACTGCATTTCAGCTCCGGCATTATCGCTCACTTTAACTGCTCATGGACATCGCCTGTAAAAATCCGTATGCTGCTGATCGGGGGCGATAAAAAAATGCTCGTTTATAATGATATGGAACTTACCGATAAAGTGAAAGTGTATGACACCGGGTATAACCATCGCACTGCATCCGGCCAGAATCTCTCTGACGAAGACCGCAGGAAAATTCTGGTTGACTACCGTGTGGGAGATGTCTATATCCCGAAACTGGAAGGGAAAGAAGCCCTCTCTGCCATGGCACAGGATTTCTGCAATGCAATAAGCAGGGGTACTGAACCGCTTTCGGGCGGGACTCTTGGCCTGAGCGTCGTAAAAATCCTGGAAGCCTCCCAGGTATCCATCAAAAACAAAGGAAAAGAAATTAACCTGTAATGGAATCTGTCACTGTCAACAACGAACGGCAGGCACTGAATAATGTGAAAGTCGGGAAAGATGTGAAGATATTTAACTTCGTCAATGCCTATGGATGCTCCATTGACGATCACAGTAAAATCGGGGCGTTTGTGGAAATACAAAAAGGCGCCAGCATAGGGAAAAACTGTAAAATATCCAGCCATACTTTTATCTGTGAAGGCGTATATATTGAAGATAATGTATTCATAGGCCATAGCGTAACATTTATCAACGACAAATACCCCCGGGCCACCAATGCCGACGGAAGCCTGCAGGGAGAATCTGACTGGAAAGTGGTTGAAACACGCGTAAAAAAAGGAGCCTCTGTCGGGTCAGGATCCACAATCCTGTGCGGGCTGACAATAGGAGAAAATGCCATAGTAGGGGCAGGTTCCGTAGTAACAAAAAATGTCCCGCCCAACAGCACCGTGGCAGGCAACCCCGCACGCATCCTGAAAAAATAAATCAAAAATTATGTCAACAGGATCCAAAGAAAAAATCCCTTTTTTAGATCTGAAAAAGCAATACCTTCAGATCAGGCAGGAAGTGCTTGCCGCCACTGAAAAAGTATTTTCAGATACCGCCTTTTCCGGAGGGCCGTATGTGGAAAGTTTCGAAAAAAACTTTGCCGCTTTCTGCGGAACGAAATATGCAGCAGGCGTTAACAACGGAACTACTGCACTCCACTTAGCCATGCTTGCACTGGGCATTAAGCAGGGAGATGAAGTGCTGCTGCCTGCCAATACGTTTATCGCCACGGCATGGTGTGTAAGCTATGTAAATGCGACACCCGTATTTGTTGATTGCGACCCTGAAACATGGGAGATAGATGCATCACAGCTTGAGAAAAAAATCACGCCCCGCACCAAGGCCATTATCGGGGTACACCTTTACGGGCAGCCCTTTGACCTCGAAGCGGTAAAGGCTGTCGCCGGGAAGCACGGGATCTTCCTTATCGAAGATGCAGCACAGGCGCACGGAGCAAAATACAATGGCAGGCATGTGGGAAGCTACGGAGAGCTGACCTGTTTCAGCTTTTATCCCGGAAAAAATCTCGGAGCCTACGGGGAAGCCGGGGCAGTGGTCACAAACAATGAAGAATACTACAAACATATCCAGAGTCTCAGGAACCATGGTTCCTCTACACGTTACTACCATGACGAGATAGGTTATAATATGCGGATGGACGGACTACAGGGGGCAATCCTTGACATCAAACTCAGGTATCTCAATGCATGGAACAGCAGGAGAAAACAGATTGCCGCAATGTACCGCAAAGGCATCTCTAACAGGAAAATAAAGATGCAGCAGGTACCCGGCTGGGCGGACCCTGTTTATCACCTCTTTGTTGTTACCACCGAAAAAAGAGATGACCTGATGAAATTCCTCCAGCAAAATAATGTATTCCCGGGCCTGCACTACCCTGTACCCTGCCACTTGCAGAAAGCATACACCGGACTGGGTTATAAGAAGGGAGCTTTCCCCAACGCAGAATACCTGTCCTCCCACTGCCTCTCCCTTCCTATGTTTGCCGAACTTACTGATGATGAAGTACAGGCTGTAATTGAAACGATAAATAAATTTTAAGTCCGGGCAAAACGCATTCCATGCAGAAACTCCTGATATTCCCATATAATGGCAACGGGCTGGAAGCTTCAGCCTGCCTGGGAAAGTCCATGGATCTTATTGGCTTCGTGGATGACACTCCCGGAAAACAGGGAAAAACACCACATGGGCACACGGTGTTCGGCAGAGAGGCTTTTTCAAAATACAAAGAGGCGCTTGTCCTCGCAGTCCCCGGAAGCCCTGCAAGCTACCTGCAACGGAAAGAAATTATAGAAGGGCTGGGCATCAATCCCTCACGCTTTGCAAGTGTTATACATCCGTCGGCACAGGTTTCAGAAATGGCGAGAATCGGCTGCAATACCCTCATTATGGCAGGAGCGGTAATCACCAGTAACGCTGTTATAGGAAATCACACATGCATTCTCCCCAATACCGTAATACACCACGACGCTGAGGTAGGGGATTATACTCTTCTTGGCTCAAACACAGTGGTGGCAGGGAGTTCAAGGATAGGGAAAAATTGTTACATCGGCAGCGGAGCCTTGCTGATAGGACATATAATCATAGGCGACTGTACCTTAGTTGGTATGGGCGCCGTGGTGCTTAACTCGCTCCCCGCCGGGGCGAAAGCCGTGGGTAACCCGGCAAGAATAATATAATCCATGTTCCTCTCAGTTGTCATACCCGCCTTTAACGAAAATGAAAACCTCCGGGATATTATCGGGGAAATAAAGCATAACATTGCCGCCTCCGGGAACATCACTCAGCATGAAATTATTGTCGTTGACGATCACTCTTCCGATGACTCCTTTGATACGATACAGCGCATGACCCTCCCCGGCGTAAAATGTATCCGCCTCAGCCGCAGGAGCGGCAGTCATGTTGCTCTGAGAGCAGGTATCAGGGCGGCAAAAGGAGATGCCGTGCTGTGTATCTCAGCCGACGGACAGGACCACCCCGAAGCCATAGGAAGAATGGTTGCCGGGTATAAAGCAGGCAACGATATCATCTGGGCGCTCCGGAAAAAAAGACAGGAGGGATTTTCTGCGATGCTGTTTGCCAACTTTTTTTACAATATACTGAAATCAGTTACCGATCAGGAAGAAAATACTATTGACCTTAACCGCGCTGATTTTTTCATGCTCAGCCACAAAGCAGCAGATGCGGTAAATGCATGCAACGAACGAAATACCTCTCTTTTCGGACTTCTTGTTTGGCTTGGATTTAAGCAGGATTTTACGGAGTATGACCGCAGGCCCAGGAAGAAAGGCAGTTCGAAGTGGAGCTTCCGCAGCAAGATGCATCTGGCCAAAGACTGGATTATTGCTTTTTCGGGAATCCCCCTGAAGATCATGACTTATGCAGGGTTTACCATTGCACTGTGCGGATTCCTATACGCTCTGTTCATCATTTTATATTCTCTTATGGGCTATGCCCGCCCCGGGTGGGCCGAAACGGTAATT
>JAHEYN010000032.1 GCA_023251555.1 Bacteroidota bacterium
TCACCGGCATTGGAAGAAAAACGGTTATCAAATTTGCCAGAGAGTGGGCGGATACTGCCGAAACAACCAAAGGAAAATGCATGGTGATTGTCGGTGCGGCAATCAATCACTGGTTTCACGGAAATTTAATGTACCGCGCGGCAATCCAGGCGCAGTTATTCACCGGATGCAATGGTGTGAACGGTGGAGGAATGAATCACTATGTAGGACAAGAAAAACTTGCTCCTGTAGACTCATGGGGAACAATTATGGCAGCTAAAGACTGGCAGAGCGCCAATCGTTTGCAGGCTGGACCGGTTTGGCATTACATCAATTCCGACCAATGGAGATACGATGCAAACCAGGCGCAGTATAATTCAATTCCAGACGGAAGCAAGTACGGCAATATGCACACTGCAGATTTCTCGGTGATGGCTGTCCGCAACGGGTGGTTGCCTTTCTATCCTCAGTATGACAAAAATAATATTGAGATTGTGAAAGACGCAGAAAAATCAGGAGCTAAAACTGACGATGAAATAAAAAATTATATCGTTGAGCAGTTAAAATCAAAAAAACTGAACTACTCCATTGCAGATTGCGATGCTGAAATAAATTTCCCCCGCAACTGGTTTATCTGGAGAGGAAATGCGCTAATGTCGTCAGCGAAAGGACATGAGTATATGCTCGACCATTATCTCGGAACGCATAACAATAAAATTGCCGATGAAGTTGCTCAGGAATTGGTTTCGGAAATTGTGTGGAGAGAAGCGCCCAAAGGAAAAATGGATTTGGTGGTGGATATCAATTTCAGAATGGACACCTCTGCCCTTTACTCTGATATTGTTCTGCCCACTGCTTCTTGGTATGAGAAAGCAGATATAAATTCAACTGATCTGCATTCGTTCATTCATCCACTCTCTGCAGCGGTGGCCCCTGTGTGGGAAGCAAAAAGTGACTGGCAAATATGGCAGTTGCTTGCGAAAAAGGTCAGCGAGCTGGCTCAGCAATATTTACCAAATCCAATAAAAGACGCAGTGAATGTTCCTTTGTCTCATGATTCAGCAGATGAAATTACTCAGCCAACCATTAAAGACTGGGGTAAAGGCGAATGCGAACCTGTTCCGGGAAAATCAATGCACAAGATTGTAATTGTGGAGCGCGACTATACACAGATTTATAATAAATATATTTCTCTCGGACCGAATCTGAAAACAAATCCGATCGGTGCGCACGGAGTTACTTTCCTGGCGAATGATGTATATGAACAAATGCACCACGACAAACGCCACGTTCAGAAAATCAATGGCACTGAATATCCTTCTCTCAAAGAAGATGTGGAAGCCGTAAACGCAGTGCTCACACTTTCTACCCTCACAAACGGACATTTAAATGTTCGCGCGTATCAGAATATGGAAAAGAAAACCGGACTTGTACTGGCAGATCTGGCGGAAGGAAGTAAAGACGTAAGAATTGATTACAAAGATTTACAATCCCAGCCGAGGCGTTACAATACTGCCGCACTATGGAGCGGATTGATGAATAACGGAAGAGCGTATTGCGCTTATACATATAATGTGGATCGTCTTGTTCCGTGGAGAACATTAACCGGAAGACAGCATATGTACCTCGACCATGAAGGTTATATAGCATTTGGAGAACACCTACCTACTTACAAACCCTCTCCGCTTCCTGCAGCATACGGAGACATTAGAAAAACCGTAAATGATGGAAAAGCAATCATGCTTAATGTCCTCACGCCTCACGGCAAATGGCATATTCACTCAACGTATGGAGACACACTTCGCATGTTAACTCTTTCGCGAGGGATTGAACCTTGCTGGATGAGTGAAGAAGATGCAGCAAAAATCGGAGTGAAGGATAACGACTGGGTGGAATGTTACAATGACCACGGAGTATATTGCACCCGTGCGGCAGTGAGTGCACGGATTCCCAACGGAGTTTGCATTGTGTATCACTCACCCGAAAGAACTTACACCGTTCCGAAATCAGTTGTTCGGGGAGGAAGAAGGGCAGGAGGTCACAACAGCATGACACGCACACACCTGAAGCCGAGTTTGATGGTAGGCGGTTATGGGCAATTCTCATATCACTTTAATTACTGGGGAGGTGTTGGGCCAAACCGTGATACACATGTGCTTGTAAGAAGAATGAACAAAGTAGAATTTTAACAAAATCAACAATAAAACTATGGACGTCAGATCGCAAGTATCAATGGTTTTTCACCTCGATAAATGTATCGGGTGCCATACCTGTTCCATCGCCTGCAAAAATGTTTGGACCGACAGAAAAGGTGCTGAGTATATGTGGTGGAACAATGTGGAAACAAAACCCGGAACCGGCTATCCCACCAAGTGGGAAAACCAGGACATCTATAAAGGAGGATGGGAGAAAAACGGAAACTCCGTTTCGCTGAAAGGTGCAGGCAAACTCAGAGGGCTGAAAAATATTTTTCACAATCCTCATCTTCCTGTTCTTGATGACTACTACGAGCCCTGGACTTATAAGTACGAAGATTTATTCACTGCTCCGGAAGGAGATGACCAGCCGACTGCGCGTCCGGTTTCGCTTGTCACCGGTGAGCACATGGATGTTCAGGCAGGGCCTAACTGGGATGATGATCTGGGCGGATCAATCGATTACGCACGACAGGATGTAAACTTCAAAGACCTGAGTCCCGCTGAACAGGAAGTGATGTTTCAGCTGGAACGCATGACATTTTTTTATCTGCCCAGAATCTGCAATCACTGCCTCAATCCTGCCTGTGTTGCTTCCTGTCCTTCAGGCGCACTTTACAAAAGAGGAGAAGATGGTGTTGTGCTCATTAATCAGCAGGTTTGCCGGGCATGGAGAATGTGCGTGACCGCCTGCCCCTATAAAAAATCGTATTACAACTGGCACACAGGAAAATCCGAAAAATGCATTTTGTGTTATCCTCGCCTGGAATCGGGACAAGCGCCTGCATGCATGCATCAGTGTGTGGGAAGAATCCGCTACCTGGGAGTGATGCTGTATGATGCCGATAAAATTCATGAGGTGGCTTCCACCGAAAAGGAATCTGACCTTGTTGATGCTCAATTAGGAATTTACCTTGACCCATTCGATCCGGAAGTAATCAAAGCTGCAAAGAAAAACGGCATTGCAGATTCCACGATTGTGGCAGCCCAGAAATCACCCGTATATAAATTTGTGAAAGAATGGAAAATTGCTCTTCCGCTTCATCCTGAATTCAGAACTATTCCGAATTTATTTTATGTGCCCGCACTCATGCCCGGCATGGCAACTGTACAGGACGGAGTGTATGAGGAATCCAACCCTCAGTTTTTATGGGGCGGAATTGACAATAACCGCATGCCGGTTAAATATCTATCCAGTCTTTTCTCAGCCGGAAATACCGGGAAAGTGGTTGAGGTGCTGAAGCGATTGATGGCGGTAAGATGGCACAGGAGGCAGGTTACTGTTGGTGATGTGAAACAGGATGTGGTGGATAAGGCAATGCAGGAAGTAAGCCTTGGCAAAGAAACCGCTGATGCGATTTTCAGACTCACCTCTCTCGCAACTTTTGATGAGCGTTTTGTAATTCCTCCGGCTCACCGTGAAGAATCAATTGAAATGCTTGAGTCAACTGCTGATGTAAAAGGTTCAACAGGATTCGGATTCAGAGAAAAACCTGCCAGAGGATGGTAAGTAAAAATGAAAAAATGAAAAACAAGGAACATTATACATTGCTCGCAAAGCTTTTCAAATACCCTGAAGAAGATTTTATTGCTCATGTAAATGAAATTCAGAATTTCCTTAATGAATTTTATCCTGAAGCAGGAACAGAATTAAAACCTTTTTCAGAACACATTGCCAAATGTTCGCTGGACGAAAGACAGGAGCTCTTTACAAAAACATTTGATGTGCAACCCATCTGTTATCTTGATTTGGGTTATGTAATGTTCGGAGAAGACTACAAGCGCGGCGCTTTCCTCCTGAGCATGCAAACAGAACAGTTGAGGATTCAAAATGACTGCGGAACAGATTTGCCTGATAACATCTGCAATGTGCTTACGCTGATGACAAAATCAGAAGATGAGAAATTTGTGGAGGATTTGGTCTGGAGAATTTTTATTCCCTGTGTAAAAAAGATGATCGGAGAATTCAAAAGCGCAAGAATAGATTTAAAAATGCAGGTGCTGAGAAAAATGCACAGAGCGATTATTCAGGAAGAATTAAATCATGGAAATGTTTACAGGAACTGTTTTACGGCTTTGCTTGATGTGCTTATAAAAGATTTCGGTGAAAAAGAATTTGTTTCGGAGGACGACACTGTTCTCACTTCTTCGCATCATCAGTCCTTTTTCAATAAACAAACAGCATTACAAACATTCAATCATAAACAAAACTCAGAGGCGCAGGACTTTGCGGCCTTGCAAAAACTAGATTAATATGAACTACCTACTCTTTGTCGTTTTCCCGTATGCATGCCTGTCAATTTTTCTAATCGGTTCTATTTACCGGTACAAAAACAGGGCATTTACTGTTTCATCCCTCTCCTCCCAGTTTCTTGAAGGGAAAAAATTGTTTCTCGCCAGCCAATTGTTTCACTGGGGTCTCTTCACGCTTTTCTTCGGACATTTGATTGCGTTTCTCTTTCCCAGAGCAATCCTGGCGTGGAACGGACAACCGGTCAGGTTATTAATTCTTGAAGTGACGGCCTTTGTTTTTGGATTGTCGGCTTTTATTGGAGTTATCCTCCTTGTTTGGAGAAGAATGACCGACCGAAGAGTTCAGATTGTAACCAGTAAAATGGATGTAGTGGTTTTATTGGTTCTGCTTACACAAATCATTTCCGGATTGTCAGTTGCATATTACAATCGCTGGGGCTCATCCTGGTTCGCAGCGTTTCTTACTCCATATGTCCGTTCCATTTTTGTATTTGATCCGCAGATTGATGCAATTGCAAGCGTGAATTCTCTTTCGCTTAAAATCCACGTCATTTCTGCCTTTTCTATCATCGGTTTGATTCCATTTACACGGTTTATGCACTTCCTTGTTTATCCCGTGGATTATATCTGGAGAAGTTACCAGCAGGTGATGTGGAACTGGGACAGAAGAGATATCCGCACATCACGTAAATGGAGACAGGGTGAACCGTCAAAAAACAACTGATTTTTTCATTGCACTTACCAAAGTCAGTAATTGGTAATAAATTGGTATTAACCCCGGGGCAAGTTCAGTACCCTCTTATTCGCCGAAGCGAGACGCTAAGGCAGATTAATAATACATCATTTTCGCTGTTTTTATTCGCCATAGCTTTTTAGCGAAGACGAACCAAAGACTCCGCAAGCATGCGCGAAGTTTCATTCGTATATATTTTTTTTCTGAATATTTTTACCCATGAGACACCCGAAACTGCATTCACAAGAAAAACCTCATCTGCAGCGAGAAGCCTTCCGGGTTCAATATTCTCTTCCCTGGCTGCCCTTTTATTTTTTTTCAGCATTCCCAGTACTACCCTCCGCATTACTCCGTCCACACAGGCATTTTGAAGAGAGGGGGTAAAGCAAATGCCTTTCTCCACAAGAAAAATATTCGAATCCGATGCTTCCGAAAGAAACCCTTTTTCGTCAAGGAGTATCACATTACCCAGCCTATGTTTCTTTTTAAAAATTCCAGCCATTACAAACGGAAGAGCGTTACAGGTTTTAAGAGGAGAGAGTATGTTAAGCGGTTTAGGAATATCCCTATAAATGTCAATTGAAACCCCGGCTTTGTCAAGTGTGTAACTATGAGCAGGCAAAGAATGCATGTCGATAAAAACAGAAACGCCTTCGGTGCGGGGAGTGTAAAATCCATGACCGGACCTGCTCAGCTGGAGACGAACCCTCGCATCCCGGAGATTATTTTTCAGGGCAAGTTCAAGAATGATATTGTGCAGGTAAATTTCATTCAGGTAAGCAGGTTTCTTCATCTGCAGAATTCTCATTCCTTTTGCCAGCCTCGCATAATGAAATGGAAAGAAACGAACCGTCCCTCCCGACAGCCTGATGCTTTCAAACAGCCCGTCGCCGTAGCGGAATGCACGGTCTGAATGAAAAGTAAAAGGTATGCCGGCAGAAAGAAATTTTCCGTTGTAAAAAATAATTTTTCCAGCCACTTGGTTATTGTGTGTCATACCAGTCTCGTTTTCTCATGAGCTTTAAATCCTGAAGCACGGGAGATTTTACATTAACCTGGAAATTATAGCTGCGGTGGGGACCGAAAGGAATAAGATTAAATTTCATCTCCCAGCAATGAAGATCCCTGTAAATATTAAGAGAGGTGTAGCTGAAATCCTTATTGATAAAGTCATAACCAGAGTTAAAACCTACCTTCCACCTGGGTGTAATCCGGAGATCTCCGTTAAATCCCAGAGACTGGGTAGTTTCTTTTGACTGAATAACAGTACCATAGCTTTTATTATAATTCAAGGTGTACGAGAGTGCTATGTTCCATGGAATATTAAAATCAATGTATGCATCCGGAGAGGCGTTGATCATCTTCATCTCCTGCTCTGTTCCTTTGCTGCTGCTCTTATTTCCGGAAGCATGGTTGAGGTTAAAATTAAGCGCCATGGCAGCCCTCGTAAGCCTGCCGATACGGCCGTGTTCTTTCCATTCAAAGTTGTTATGACGGCGGCCGGAGGAGTCGGCAGCATATGGATCTATACCCGAAGACATTGTAATGTTAACCCTGTTAAAAAGCGTGGTTCGGCCGGAAACAGAAAAGGGCGCCCACCGGAGAGAGTCTGCCGCCATGTTATAGGATGAAGCTATACTGAATGCATCAAGAATTTTTATTTTTTTCATTCCCGTGAGCGTATCGGCATCATTCCTCACCTTCATCTCAAGATTATTATCAAGACTGAAACTCACAACACCCGACTTGCCGGAAGGCGCTGTTCCGTATATCCCCTTTTCAAAATAGGAATACAACGCCATGCCCCCGTTCTTGTCTGTCTGAACCGAATCATAATATCCCCATGATGACCGGGAGAAGTCAGGTCTCCAGCTGAATGCCACCGAAGGGCTCATCACGTGACGTATAGCTTTGATGTATGAATTCCCGAACTGGTACATCCCGTAAATCCTCGTGTTAAACGAAGCGGAAGTGATAAAATCCCCCACTCTGCCCGGAACGTCAAGAGTGTCGGTAATAAGTGAATCTTTTTGTGCATCCCACATCTTTTTTGTCTTCTGGAAATACCAGCGCTCAGTAAAGTTAAGCGAAGGAGTAAACGAAAGATACTTCAGCATATTAAACGAAGCACTAACAGGTACGCTGTGCCTGATCCCGTTCTGGAAACGGGCAAGAGATGCCTTGTTGAAGAGAAGAGAATCGGCAGTCTGTATGGTGTTCTGCGAAGAAGCCGAGTAAGTAACGGCTATTTTCTCATACCACTTCTCATCCCCTGCCCTCACAGCTGAACGAAAGGGATAAAAGCGGTTTACGTTGTATGCAACCTCCGGCAGGCTCAGGGAAACGGTCCTGTTCAGCGTATTCTGCGCGTGGCGCAGATTAAGAGAGAGGTTTGAAAACTTCCATGTCCTGCTGTAGGCAACGGCCGACTGGAAAGTATTGGAGAGGTAATCCGATGAGGAAACGGATACATTATTCCTGAAGTAAGAACTGCTGCCGGCATTCACATTGGCAGAGAACCTGCTGCCGGGGCTGGATTTTGCATCCTGTGCATGGTTCCACCGTACGAAAAAATTCCGGTTCAGCGAATATCCGGGCAGTTCCTTTTCCCCCGTCTTTATTTCAGAAAAACTCAGAGCGACTGCACCCTGATAATGATATCTCCTTGAGTAAGCGGATGCCGTTTTAACTCCCCAGCTCCCACGGGAATACACATCCCCTCGCACAGCCATATCCATGTAATCGTTGATTCCGAAATAATATCCCCCGTTCTGGAGAAAAAAACCCAGCGAGCCGGACTCCCCGTATGCAGGAATAAGTATACCGGAACTTCGTCCTCTCCTGTTGGGGAAAAACCCAAACGGAACAGCAAGGGGCGTAGGCACATTCTCCACCACGAGATATGCGGGCCCTGTCACAATCTTATCATGCTGTATCACCTTAAGCCTGGAAGCTCCGATATAGAAATGGGGGGTGTCAAGGTCACAGGTGGTGTATACCCCGTTTTTTATATAAAACACGCTGCCGGTGTCTTTCTTAACGGTTTCCCCGTGTATATAACCGTCTCCCTCATGTGTAATCACCGACGTGATCTTCCCTTTCTTTGTTCCGAAGTTATAGCGGATGGAAGAAGCCTTAAAACTTTCCCCTTTTTCATCAAAAACCGGAGTGCCGTACACTTTCCCGGAAGAGTCTGTGCGCCCCTCTGCATACAACAACTTCTCAGCCCAGTTAACCTCAACATAAGCTGCTTTTAAGGTGATATCCTCGTATTTCACTTCTGCATTCCCGAACAGGAAAACTTTCTGGGCGGGAACATCAAAGCGGATGGAGTCAGCGGCATTGTATTTGATCATGGATTTCACAGCCTGCGGGGAAATGCTGGTATCGGCCGAAAGAGAGTCCGGCATCCCGTACACCTGCCCTGCAGCAAGGAAAATGACTCCCGGGAGGATTATTATTTTTAGTAACTTCGCAGACAAAGAGACTGGATTTTTTAGAATGACCAAAACTACTTAAAAAAACAAACACACGTACAGTGCAAAGGCTTATTGCCACTCTACTTCTTTTCTGCAGCCTTATTCTGAGCGCTTCGGGGCAGGGCAAAAAATATGCCATTCGCAAAATCGTCATTGACCCGGGGCACGGAGGACATGATGCTGGCTGCGGGGGAAGAAAATCCGTGGAAAAAGATGTGGCACTTGGCATTTCCCTTAAGCTTGGAAAACTTATTGAAGACAACCTGAGGGACGTCAAAGTGATTTATACCCGTAAATCGGATGTGTTCGTGGAATTGCACGAACGCGCTGATATCGCCAATAACAACAAGGCGGACCTTTTCATCTGCATACACTGCAACTCAGCCTGCTCCATTGATAAAAGGACAAGAAAAGAAACTTGCAACAGGGAAGTGAAAGGCACCGAAATATATGTGCTCGGACTTCATAAGACGGATGACAACCTCCGCGTGGCTCAGAGGGAGAATGCTTCCATCCTCATGGAAGAAAATTACCAGGCTAAATACGAGGGGTTCGACCCTTCATCCCCGGAAGCCTACATTATTTTTTCCCTTTACCAGAACGCCTTCATAGATAACAGCATCAACCTCGCCTCCAAAATAGAAAGCCAGTTCAGAGATAAGGAAGGCCGCACCGACCGCGGAGTGAAGCAGGCGGGTTTCCTTGTACTATGGAGGACAACCATGCCCAGCATCCTCATCGAAACAGGATTCCTTACCAGTCCTGCGGAAGAAGACTATCTTAACTCCGAAGAAGGCCAGGATAAGATTGCAGCTTCCATCTATAATGCTTTTGTCAACTATAAAAATGACCTTGAAGATTCAGCCATTCCGTTAAAGGAAGATAAAAAGGATATCCCCGCAGCCCCAGACACTGCAGAGAAAAACACAGCACCCTCTATGCCCTCACTTCCCGGAGAACAGGCAGACACCCTTAAAACACAATCTGTTTCAGACTCCGTTGCTGCATCCCTCCGGGACACATCCGCAAAAGATGCTGTTACCGGAAAACCTGCCCCCAAAGAAAAAACAAGGACACAGCCAAAGAGTAATATTATTTTCAGGGTGCAGCTCACATCCTCCTCCGCAGAAAAACCGCTTTCTCTCAAAAGCAAAATGTTTTCGGGGATTAAAGGCATCGTAACGGAAAAATCCGCTGATGGCAAAGCTCAGTACTACATGAGCGGAAAATTTTCTTCTGCTGAAGACGCTGAAAAATTCCGGCAGGAGATGCGTAAAAAAGGATTCAGGAATGCAAGTACGGAAGCTTACAACAACGGCAAGCGCATCTCCCTTTCCCAGGCCAGGCAGATTTTAAAAAATAAAGTAAATTAGGACCCTGTAAGAAAATCACATGAAACGCGGAAATGAAATAAAAATCGGGTTACTTATCATCACGGGTATTGCCCTGCTTGTGTGGGGCATCAATTACATGAAAGGAAAAAGTTTTTTTATCAGGCAGACAAAACTGTATGCCATATATAACCACGTGGACGGACTTGTTTCAGCAAACCCCGTAGAGGTAAGCGGACTCAAAATCGGACATGTGGGAGATGTGGATTTTATCCCCGGAAGTTCCGGCAGGATCGTGGTTACCCTCGTCATTGAAAGAAATCTCAATATTCCCAGGAACAGCATCGCGAAAATCATCAGCAGCGACCTCATGGGCGCCAAGTCGGTGGAGGTGATCATGGGAGACGCCGGTACTTTCATCCAAAATGGCGACACACTTCTATCCGACAACCAGCTCAGCCTTACGGAAGAAGTCAACAGACAAGTGGCTCCTATTAAAAACAAGGCTGAGAACCTCCTTGCATCTATGGACTCTGTGCTGTCGGTGATACAGTATGTATTCAATAAAGACACGAGAGATAATCTGGCAAAGAGTTTTCAGAGCATTGAAAAAACGGTAAAAATCCTTGAGAAAACATCTTTCCGCCTCGACACCCTTGTCTCGGGCGAGCAGCACCGCATCGTCGGAATTTTTTCAAACGTGGAATCCATCAGCTTCAACCTCAGGAACAACAATGAAAAGATCTCACACATTATCCAGAACTTCTCCTCCATCAGCGACTCTCTTGCGAAATCCCGGTTTGTGAGCACCATTAACAGCACCCGGACTGCCCTTGAGGAATTCTCCGGCATTGCGGAAAAAATAAACAAAGGAGAGGGGAGTCTCGGCCTGCTGCTCAGCAACGACAGCCTGTATAACAATATCTCCTCCACGGCAGGAAACCTCGACAAACTCATTAAAGATATTAACGAAAATCCCCGTAAATACGTTCAGTTCTCGTTATTCGGGAAAAAATACAAGCCGAAAAACAAACCGCACTGATATCCATGGTAAGCAGCCTTATTTTCTCAGCTATCCTGCTCGCAGCAACCACTCTTTTCACTTTCAATATAAGAAAGATCAGAAGAAATATATTGCTGGGAAGGGATTACACTCCCGAGGGCACTGTATGGGCCCGCGTAAAAACAATGACCCGGGTTGCCCTGGGGCAGTCAAAAATGGTTTCAAGGCCGCTTGCCGGGTTCTTTCACATCCTTATCTATCTCGGCTTCATCATCATCAATATAGAAATACTTGAAATTCTCATTGACGGCATTTCCGGCACCCACCGTGTTTTTGCACCAATCCTTTCGCCTGCGGTGTACAGCCTGCTCATAGGTTGCTTTGAATTCCTTGCAGCGGCAGTAATCATTGCCTGCATTGTTTTTCTTGCAAGAAGAAATATCGCACACATTGCGCGTTTCAGGAGCGAAGAGCTTACCTCCTGGCCGAGAAGCGATGCCAATATTATTCTCATCACCGAGGTTTTTCTCATGAAGGCCTTCCTTACGATGAATCTCGCCGATTCCATCCTCCAGTCAAGAGGCTTCGGGCATTACACCCAGGCGGGATGGTTCCCGGTAAGTTCCCTGTATGCTCCGTTTCTCTCAGGCCTGGGAAGCGATGAGCTTGTATTCATTGAACGCTTCTGCTGGTGGTTTCATATCATCTTCATTCTTGCGTTCATTAACTACCTCCCCTATTCCAAACACCTTCATATCCTTCTTTCTTTTCCCAACACCTATTATTCGAAGCTCTCCCCTGCAGGCCGTTTCAGCAATCCCGAATCCGTAACTGAAGAAGTCCGGCTGATGCTTGATCCCTCCTCTCCTGCCCCGGCAGCCGGTGCCGAACCCAAAAAGTTCGGTGCAAAGGATGTACGGGATCTGACGTGGAAGCAACTACTGGACAGCTATTCCTGCACTGAATGCGGGAGGTGCACATCCTCCTGCCCCGCAAACATTACAGGTAAGAAACTCTCCCCCAGGAAAATAATGATGGACACCCGCGACCGCCTTGAAGAGGTTGGGAGAAACATTGATAAGCACGGGAAAAATTTTGATGACGGGAAAAGCCTCCTGGGCAACTATATCTCCCCCGAGGAACTCTGGGCATGCACCTCCTGCAACGCCTGCGTGGAGGAATGTCCCGTAAATATCAACCCGTTATCTATCATCATTGATTTAAGAAGATACCTGGTTATGGAACAATCAGCAGCCCCGGCCTCCCTGAACATGATGTTCACCAACATAGAAAACAATGGCGCTCCCTGGCAGTTTTCCCCTTCCGACAGGCTGAACTGGGCTGGAGATATAAAGCCAAAGGCTTAATCCGTCTTCGCGTTCCGCCACGGCGGACAGGAAAATTTGGTTCAAATCACTACAGCTTACTGTTGAATTCTCCGCCTTCGCGTTCTGCTACGCGGCGGACAAGATTGTCTCCGGGGCTTGCTCCGGGGTTAATGCCAATTTAATCACAAAAAAAACTTTCCAGGGTTCTCACGCAGTTTCTGCATGCTTCTTCCTGTATGTAAGTTCGAACAGCAGCGGAAGAAAAAGCAGGACAAGAATAGTTGCGGTAACCAGCCCCCCGATAATCACTATGGCAAGGGGCTTCTGGGTCTCAGAACCGATCCCGTCTGACAATGCTGCCGGAATCAGCCCGCAGATAGCCATGAGTGCCGTCATAACCACCGGCCTTACCCTGCTCATGGATCCACTCCTGACAGCTTCTGAAAGTGGCTGCTTCTTAGCCAGGTTCTGCTTGAATACCGAAATGATGATCACTCCGTTCTGGATACATACCCCGAAAAGAGCAATAAAACCTATGCCTGCCGAAATGTTAAAATTCATCCCGCTAAAATACAAGGCAAGTATGCCGCCGATGAGTGCAAAAGGAACATTCAGCAGTATCAGTACCACATCCCGGAAATTCCCGAATACGATAAAGAGTATGACAAAAATTATCAGCAGGCTCACAGGAACCACGACAGAAAGGCGTTTCAATGCCCTCATCTCGCTTTCATACTCCCCGCTCCACACCACCTGGAAGCCTTTCGGAATGACGACTGCGGCCGCCACTTTATGCTGCGCCTCTTCAAAAGTACTTCCGAGATCCCGCCCCCTCACGGCAAACTGCACTGCCAAAAACCTTTTGTTATTGTCGCGGTAGATAAATGCAGGACCGCTGCTGAATTTTATATCTGCAATTTCCTTGAGAGGAATCTTAAGCCCTGAAGCGGTCGGAACCATCAGCCGCCCTATCTCTTCATCTGACTTCCTGAAAGATTCCTGGTATCGGATACGTATGTCAAATTTCTTCTCGCCTTCAAACAGTTGTGAAGCCGCCTTGCCCCCAACTGCCATCTCTATAACGGTATTAGCCTGGGCAGCCGACACACCATAAAGCGACATTTTCTGCTGGTTTAATAATATCTGCAGTTCAGGCTGTCCAAGGCTTTTAACGATACCCACATCCTGCACACCTCTTACCGTTTTCATCACGGAATCTACCGAACGGGCTATGGTACTCAGCTTATCCAGATCATCCCCGAACACCTTCACGGCCTGATTCACGTCAATCCCGGCAATCGCCTCATTTACATTGTCAAGAATGGGCTGGGAGAAGCTCCAGATAACACCTGTATGTTTTTCATCAAGAGAATCACTGATTCGGTTGATGAGCTGCTCCTGTGTCTGCTTTGTTTCCCATTTTTCTTTCGGATAGAGGTCAACAAGGCATTCGATGCTGAAAAATCCTTTGGGGTCAGTGCCGTCATCCGGCCTCCCGACCTGTGATGCGACACCCCTGACCTCGGGGAACTTAAGCAAATCACTCCGCAAGCTGTCCGCAAGCGCCTTTGCCTCAGGAAGGGATACGCTCATGGGGGCATCTCCTTCAACCCAGAGCGAACCCTCATTAAGATGAGGTATGAACTCGCTCCCGAGCATGGAGAACAGCACAATGCTTCCGGCCAACAGAATGCATGCGATCCCGACACTTAATTTTTTATTCCTGAACACCCATTCGAAAAGCTGTTCATAAACAATAAGCAGCATACCCATGAAACGGTTGCTCTTTTCTTTTACATTTTTCCGGAGAAGAATACTGCTCAGGGCAGGAACAAAAGTCAGTGTAAAAATGAGTGCCCCGAGCAAGGCAAATCCGAGCGTAAATGCCAGGGGGGCAAATATTTTTCCCTCTACCTTCTGAAAAGAAAAAATGGGGATGAGGGCTGTAATAATTATGAGCTTGGAAAAGAAGATGGCTTTCCCCATCTCAGTACCGTTTTTCCTTATCAGTCCAAGCTTTGCCGAGCGGTTAAAATTTTCCATTCCAACCTGTTCAGCTTTATGTGCAAGCGCCACGAAAACACCCTCAACCATCACTACGGCTCCATCCACCAGTATCCCGAAGTCTATGGCTCCGATGGAGATAAGGTTTGCAAACATCCCTTTGATCCGAAGCATCATGAAAGCAAAAAAGAGGGAAAGCGGTATGATGAGAGAAACAATGAGGGTTGCTCTCCAGTCGCGCATGAACAAAAGAACCACCGCAGTTACGAGTAATATCCCTTCTATCACATTGTGTAAAACAGTATGCAGGCAGAAATCTATCAGGTTGCGGCGATCATAAAAGGTATTGATTTTTACTCCTGCAGGAAGAACGTTTTCATTCAGGTCTTTTACTTTTTCTGCAAGGTCATCCAAAACGGGTCCGGGGTCTGTGTTTTTCCTCATCAGCACAATGCCCTCAACCACATCATCATTTTCATCTCTCCCCACCTGCCCCAGCCTCGGGAGGCTCGACTCTTTCACCATTGACACATTTTTCACAAGCAAAGGCGTTCCGCTGATGTTTTCTATGACAATATTTTCTATCTCAGAGATATTATTGATAAGTCCTATTCCCCTCACCACGTATGCCTGGGATGCCTTTTCTATCACTCCTCCTCCCACATTGATATTGCTTTTGCTCACTGCCTCATAGACATCCGAAGCCGAAAGGTTATATTTTGCAAGCAGTGCAGGGTTAACGCTTATCTCATAGGTTTTCACCGGGCCGCCAAAGGCAACCACATCCGCAACACCGGCAACCGTCCGGAAATTCCTGTCAATCACCCAGTCCTGTATTGTCCTCAGCTCTGCGGGGGTCTTGCCTTCGCCCGAGAGCGTATACCTGAAAATCTCATCGGTAGGTCCTGTGGGCGGTGTCAGTTCCGTTTCTGAACCTTCGGGGAGTTCAACATTTTTGAGCATTCCCATAATCTGCTGGCGGGCATACATATCATCCACATCATCATCAAAAATCAGCGTAACCACGGAAAGCCCGAACATAGTCTGGGAGCGGAGGTTGGTTTTTTTCTGCACCGAGTTCATTGCTATTTCAACAGGGATGGTCACAAAGCGCTCCATCTCCTGGGCACTGCGCCCCGACCAGCGGGTAATAATCCGTATCTGGGTATTTGTGAAATCGGGAAAAGCCACGATGGGAGTCTGGAGGTAACTTACAACTCCAAGCACCAGGGCAATAGCGGTGATAAAGAAAACAAAGAACCTGTTCTTCAGGGAAAAAGAGATGATGTTTTTGATCAGGCTGTTCATAGTCCGCGCTCCATTATAGTTTTGAATATAAAGAGTTCGTCATGCGTAATGAGACGTTCTCCTTCCCTGATATCGCCGGAGATATAAGTTCTGTCGTCAGAGGTTTTATAAATTTTCACTTCCCTGACATCCAGGTCGCATTTATCCCTGAACACAATCACATAATTCCTGTTCCTGTCGAAGACCAGCGCACCGGAATCCACGGAAATCATTTTTCTTCCTTCCGGAATGAGCAGGATGATGTTGGCAAACATACCGGGTTTAAGCAGGCAGCCGGGGTTATCCAGTTTAATGCGGACTTTCATCACCCTCGACTCCAGGTCAACTGTATTGAAGATGCGGTCCACCGTACCTTTCAGAGTTTTTCCAGGGTAGCTGATGGTAGATATCTCTGCACCATATCCTGTTTTAATATTTGCAATGTCTGACTCATACACATTCGCCATCACCCATACCTCGCCAAGGTCAGAGATTGTAAAAACGGATTCTGAAGCATCGGGGCGTATATCCATATTGTTATTAATATTTTTTTCAAGGATATAACCCGAAACCGGTGCTTTAATGATATAATCAGCCCCATCGGAAACATTATATATCTTAAGCATCTCCCTGACTCTCCTGACCTCTGCCGAGGCCACATCATACTCTTTCTCTGCAGCAAGATAATCGCGGCTGGAAATAATCCCTGCATGCAGCATATCTTCCGCAGCATCCAGATTTTTCTTTGCCAGCGTGAGAGCTGATTCCGCCGCAACCATTTGCTGGCTGAAACCCGCAGCCTCCCCGCTTCTTATAACGGCAAGCTCCTGGCCTTCATTTACAAAGTCTCCCAGTTCGGCCTTCATGGAAACCACTTTCCCGCCGGCAAGAGGGAAAACCCTTATGGTTTTCTGCTCATTGCATGTAATTTGTCCGCTGAGTACCAGCCTGGTTTTCACCTCCGCTGTCCTGGCCGTATCCAAATGCGTGGAAAGCATCATTGACGGGGTCAGGCAAAAACGTGTATCCTCTTTTTTTGCATTATGCTTATTGCATGCCGAAAAGGAAAGTAGCATCAGCGTTATTCCTGTAATTTGCCGTATTGGTTTCATAATATTCGTTTTATTCTTTTCAGTCTGTGTCTGTGAATGGAGCATGTATCAGAACCTGAACAGTTCCGTACCACTCACATAGTTAATCCGGTCAAGGTTTTTCATGTGTGCATTCCAGAGCTGGTAATACTCTTCCATCGTACTTTTATAGGTTTGATAATAATCAATAAACTCCAGCATGCTGATATTTTTCTTTGCAAAATTTTCAATGATTCCTCCTGCAAGCGTATCCATCTCAGCGGTGAGGCGGGCATCAAAAATCCTGTACAGTTTTTCCGTTTCGGCTACCTGGCGGTATGCAGTCATCACATCATTCCCAAGCCTCGAGGTAAATTGCCGGTATAATGCACTGCTTTCCGCCATGTGGCTTTGCGCAGCTTTAATGTTGCCCTGGTTCCTGTTAAACAGGGGAATTTCAAGCTGTAATGTCGCCGCATTGTAATTATGGATAAAATTCCCGTTCCTGTCAAAGGCAGTGCCCCAGTATATGTCAGGATAAGCCATTGCTTTCTGCAGTACATATTCCTGCTGTTTCAGGAGAGTGTCGGCGGCATATATTTTAAGATCGTACCTGTTAGCAAATGCGGAATCAGAAAACTGCTGAAGCGTAAGTCCTCCGGCAGAAAGGTTTTTCCATGATGAGCTGTCGGCGGAAGGAATAATGAACCGCATGGAAGAGTTATTAAGGAGCACATTAATGTCTGCCGACTCTCTGTTGATGGAAGAAAGAACATCAATCCTGTCTTTCTCCACATCAAGCAGCAAAGCCCGGATGCGAATGGTTTCCCTGAGTGATGCATTTCCTTTTTCATATTGTGCACTAATGGCTTCCGAAAGCCGGCGGAGGGCATTGATTTCGCGATCGTATACCTGAAGGGCGCGGTATTCAAAATAGAGATCAAAGAAGGTGGACCTCAGTTCGGACTTCAGGGTGCGGAGGAGATCATAAAATTCATACTCGGCTATCTGAAGATTTGTTTTCTCAATGGCTATTCTTTTATTTCTTTTTCCTGCAATGTAAATAAGGTGCTGTACCTGTATGGCGGTTTCTCCCGAGGGTGAAATGCCGACATACTGGCGGACAACCGGATTGTATACATTCTGCTCAATCTGAACAACCGGATTATTCCACAGTTTAGCCTGTATTACTGAGGCTTTGGCTGCGTCTATATCATATTTTTTTGCAAGAATACTTAAGTTCCCTTCAAGAAACATTTTCTCTGCTTCCGGCAGTGTAAGAACAATCGTATCCCCGGAAACCTGCGAAAAAACAGGAACGACGGAGAGAAAGAGGGAAATAAGAAGGATGAACCTGCTTTTAACAGTCATACATTTGTTTTAAAACATTAGTAAAGAAATATCTCAGGAGATGAAATAACAGCGGGTGTTATATTCAGATGCTTCCGGCCCGGAAAAAAATTATTTCCAGGTGAGAGACTGGAAAAGAAAGAATGGTATCAGGTACGGAGTATAAAAAAAGGAGTGCTGCGAAAAGATCTGGCAGAACAGAGCCTTGCAGCACGATCTGCTGCGGGAGGGTGTGGAAGTAATAAGGTTACTGCCAATGAAGTTTTTGAAGCAAATGAGAACACCTCTGATGAACGCTGGTTCCTCAGCCGGCTCCTGGAATGCTTCCTGAGCAGGAAGTCACTGTCATCATTATCCTCAAAAAGATCATCCACATGCAGTAAACAGGCTGCTGAGGGGGCGGGACAAATATATACAGAAACGCCTGTCTGCCCGGGCAGTAAAGAATTTCCGGAATCAGAACAATGGTCGGGTGAGAGCGAACAAAGGATAAAAGATGCCGCAGGAAGCAATGTAAGGAGTATGGTGTTTTTCAAAGAAATCATATGATCATTTCCTGGAACGGCAAATTTATTAAAATATTTTCTTTTGCACTGTCCATTCGCGCATTTTGCCCCTGTTAATAACTTTAACTGCGTATAAAAACTATAAAGGCTAAAAAAAATTATTTTTGAAACTTAATTTTTCCCTTATGCCTTCGCTTGAACAAACTGCCTCACAGGTAAGGAGAGACATCCTCCGTATGACACACGGATCACAGTCCGGGCACCCGGGAGGTTCCCTGGGCTGCGCCGAGTTCTTCTGTGCTTTATACTTTGAAATCATGAAACACAGCCCCGCTCCTTTCAGCATGGATGGAAACGGGGAAGATGTTTTCTTCCTGTCCAACGGGCACATCTCCCCGGTCTGGTACAGCGTGCTGGCCCGCTCGGGGTACTTTCCCGTAAAGGAGTTGTCTACCTTCAGGAAGCTGAACTCCCGCCTGCAGGGACACCCTGCCACTCACGAAAGGCTGCCCGGCATACGCGTGGCTTCAGGTTCACTGGGACAGGGATTGTCAGTTGCGATAGGTGCAGCCCTTTCAAAAAAACTCAGGCACGATAACCGGATGGTTTATGTTCTGATGGGAGACGGAGAGATCCAGGAAGGGCAGGTATGGGAAGCCGCCATGTTTGCCTCCGCTAAAAAAGTTGACAACCTTGTTGCTGTGATTGATGTGAACGGGCAGCAGATTGACGGCCCTGTAGAAAATGTGCTCAGCGAAGGAGATCTCCGCTCCAAATGGGAAGCCTTCGGCTGGCAGGTGCTCGGAATGAACGGAAACAATATGCAGGAAACAATTGCCGTTCTGAAGAAGGCAGCCGGCCTGACCGGTAAACAGGCTCCTGTAATGATTCTGATGAACACAGTGATGGGCAAAGGAGTGGATTTTATGGAAGGAAATTATAAATGGCACGGGGTAGCACCCAATGATGAACAGCTTTCCAAAGCCTTGTCACAACTTGAAGAAACGCTCGGAGACTACTGATGAAAATCAAACTTATTCTTATTGTTTTTTTAACAGCCCCTTCCCTGCTCTTTTCCCAGCCCAGGCAGAAAGAGCAGCCTGTGCTGACAAGGATTCTGTTTCTCTTCGATGCCTCACAGAGCATGTACGGACAATGGCAGACGGGCTCAAAAATTGAAATTGCAAAGAAACTCCTCTCCGAGATGGTGGACAGTCTCCGTTATATTGACAACGTGGAGATGGCTCTCCATGTATACGGCCACCTGAAACAGTATCCCCCCCAGGATTGCGACGACAACCGCCTGGAGGTCCCGTTTGAAAAAGACAACGCAGAAAAAATAAAAAGGAAACTCAGCTCCCTCCAGCCCAAAGGCACTACCCCCATTGCCGCCTCACTCGAAGCCTGCGCCAGTGACTTCCCTGACCTCTCATCAAGAAATATTATCATCCTTATCACCGACGGGATAGAAGAATGTAAAGGCGATCCCTGTGCCGTGTCCTATGAACTCCAGAAAAAAGGCATCATGCTTAAACCCTTTGTTATCGGGCTCGGGATTAATAAAGATTACACGAAAACATTCGACTGCGTGGGCACTTTCTACAATGCGGCCAATGAAAAATCATTCCGTACCGTGCTGAGTATTGTCATCTCACAGGCGCTTAACTCCACTACCGCCCAGGTGAACCTTCTTGATATCTACGGAAAGCCCTCTGAAACAAATGTAAACATGACTTTCTATGACCGTTTCAGCGGGATATTGAGGTACAATTTTATCCACACCATCAACAGCCGCGGTAATCCGGACACTCTCCGCATTGACCCCGCATACAGCTACCGCATGGTGGTGCACACCATTCCTCCGGTAACAAAAGACAGCATACGCCTCTCACCCGGGAATCACACCATCATTGCCGTTGATGCACCCCAGGGCGAACTGCTCCTTAAATATGATGGAGTCAGCGAATATAAAAAGCTGCATGCGATCATCAGGAAATCCGCTGATAATGCTACCCTCCACGTACAGGAGTTCAACACCACCGAAAAGTATATCGTGGGAAAATATGATCTTGAGGTACTCAGCATACCCAGAATCACGGTCAAAGATGTAAAAATATCCCAGAGCCATACCACGACCGTTCAGATTCCACAACCGGGGATGATTACAATAATCACTACATCTCCCGGCTACGGAAGCATTTACGCAGAGGAAAAAAATACTCTCACATGGGTTTACAACCTTGATGAAAACAGTGTGTCCCAGACCCTCGTGCTCCAGCCCGGCAGCTACCGGGTTATACACAGGCCGAAAAACTCCACCGAATCTTCTTATACTGTGGAAAAGAGTTTTAAAATTGTTTCGGGAAACTCCTCAAATATATCCTTATACTAATTGCTGATGAAGAAATTTATTTCCGGCGAAAAGAAAGATACCCGGTCCGGTTTCGGCGCAGGCCTGCTGGAAGCAGGGAGAACAAACCCTTCCGTTGTCGCCCTCTGCGCCGACCTTACCGGCTCTCTCAAGATGGATGCTTTCGCAAAGGAGTTTCCTGAACGTTTCTTCCAGACCGGTATAGCCGAGGCCAACATGATGGGCATTGCTGCGGGACTGGCCACGGGCGGACAGATCCCCTTTACCGGAACATTCGCCAACTTCTCTACCGGAAGAGTTTTTGACCAGATAAGGCAATCCATTGCCTACTCCGGTAAAAACGTAAAAATTTGCGCATCCCATGCCGGGCTTACACTCGGAGAAGACGGAGCCACCCACCAGATCCTCGAAGATATCGGGCTGATGAAAATGCTGCCCGGCATGACGGTCATCAACCCATGCGACTATAACCAGACCAAAGCTGCCACCATCGCCATTGCAGCCTACAAAGGCCCCGTATATCTCCGCTTCGGGAGGCCTTCCGTCCCCGTGTTCACCCCTCCTGACCAGAAATTTGAGATCGGAAAAGGACTCCTGCTCAGTGAAGGGAAAAATGTAAGCATAATCGCTACAGGACACCTCGTATGGAAAGCACTTCAGGCTGCGGAAACCATGGAGCATGAAGGGATTAGCGCTGAAGTGATTAATATTCACACCATCAAACCCCTCGACGAAGAGCTGATACTTTCTTCTGTAAAAAAAACCGGAGCCGTTGTCACC
>JAHEYN010000033.1 GCA_023251555.1 Bacteroidota bacterium
CGGAGGGGAGGGCGGAAGAAAATTCATGGCAAAGCATTTCCAGCGCTTCCTTGCGGAGATTCACGAACTGAGCATGTCCGAGCAGGAAAGGGCGCTCAGTCTTACTTTTGAGAAATGGAAAGGTTCGGCCGAACAGGTGGACGATGTGCTTGTGGTGGGCTTCAGGGTATAAGATCAGAAAGTCACTCGAAAAACTGAGAAAAAATCTCGGGCATATCTGCCCGGGAAACCACTTTAAAGTCGGGAGGGATTGAGAAAGTATTTTTATCTATGTCTTCATCTTCGACTTTTAGTGCTGTAAGTTTCATCACAATGTTTTTCTGCTTGATCTGGTACTCCAGCATCACCCCGTCAATCTCCTTCAAAGGCGTACTCCAGTTGGGATTCTTCACTTTTATTTCTTTGGTGTAATAAACATCATAGCTGTTTCCGGTATCGTCGGTAACCACTGCTTTCCTGCAGCGGAATCCCGCAATCATTTTGCTGTCACCCGTAAGCTTTACCTGCAGCCCCGGAGCTTTTCTGAGCTGCGTCCCGATCTGTGCCGAATCCATGACAAGCGCATACTTTTTATCTACAATCTGAAGAAGGGTGGTGAGCGTCCTGTCATCAGGGTTGGAAATAAAAACAGTGCTCATTATTCCCATCCCGATTTTAAGCTCTGCGGCGGTCATGTTGTTCTTGAACCGCACATTCATCTTTGACGGCATCATGGAGGAGAGGAGGTTGTCTTTTGCCGAATCTGATAAATAAGTTATCCCATACTCAATAAAGCCTTCTTTTTTCGAGCGGTCAAAGAGGCTGCGGCAGGAAGAAAAAACAAGCAGGACTCCTGCAATGGGTAAGAAGGACAGAGAAATTTTCCTGATGAAGAACAATAGATTCAGGTTACTCGGTTTCAAAACGTCGCAAAGCTAATAAATCTATTTATGATAGCAAGGGAGCCCTTTTAACAAATTTCCGGGAATAAAGGTATTAACCCCGGAGCATGAATGTTCTCTGTCTGTCCGGCAGCGGGACAGCTTTCAATATCCGAGGATTTTCAGCATCGACTTCGGGCTTTGCTCTTTGGCAAAGAGCCTTGTTACGATTTCCCCGTTTTCATCCCTGTCAATGATAACATGCTTGGGAGCAGGGATCAGGCAATGCTGAATGCCGCCGTACCCTCCGAGCGATTCCTGGTAAGCGCCGGTATGAAAAAAGCCGATGTATAACTTTTCCTTGCCTTCGATTTTGGGCATGAATACCCGGTTCATGTGAGATTCTGCATTGTAGTAGTCCTGGCTGTCGCAGGTGAGCCCGCCTATATTTATACGCTGGTACTCATTCTCCCAGTTGTTGATGGCAAGCAGAATAAAACGCTGGTTGATACCCCATGTGTCGGGAAGGGTGGTGATGAAGGAACTGTCAATCATATACCAGACTTCCCGGTCGTTCTGTTGCTTTTGCCCTATAACCGAATAAAGCGCCACACCGCTTTCACCGACGGTGAAACTTCCAAATTCCGTGAAGAGGTTGGGTTCCTTCACACGCTTCTGTTTACACACCGCTTTTATCTGCTTTACAATTTCATCCGCCATGTATTCGTAATCATAGTCAAATCCAAGCGAGGTGCGGATGGGAAAGCCTCCCCCGATATCAAGGGAATCAAGTTCAGGGCATACTTTTTTAAGATCACAGTAAACGTTGATGCACTTGGTGAGTTCGCTCCAGTAATAAGCTGTGTCCCGGATGCCTGTATTGATAAAGAAATGAAGCATCTTGAGTTCAAATTTGGGATTGCCTTTAATCCTTGTCTGGTAATACTCCATGATGTCATTATACCTTATCCCGAGGCGGGAGGTGTAGAACTCGAAATTTGGATCCTCTTCCGCTGCAATCCTTATGCCCAGCTTGCATTTCCTCTTCAGATGCTTCTCATATTTTGATAACTCGTTCTTGTTGTCAAGAATGGGTATTACATTGGTGAAGCCGTCATTGACGAGATCGCAGATATTATGCGTGTATTCAGGGCGCTTATAACCGTTGCACAGAATGAAAATATCTTTGCTGAGCTTTTTCTGCTGGTAGAGCATCTTGATAATGGGAATGTCAAACCCTGAGGATGTTTCAATATGCACATCGTTTTTCAGCACTTCTTCGAGCACGAATGAAAAATGAGAGCTTTTGGTGCAATAGCAGTAAGTGTAGCTTCCCTTGTAATCAACCTTTGCCATAGCCACGCTGAAAAGTTTTTTGGCTTTCTGGATTTGTTGGCTTATTTTTGGCAGGTAGCTTATTTTCAGCGGGGTTCCGTACTGCTTGATAATCTCCATAAGTGAAATGCCATGAAAATGAAGCGATCCGTCAATAACCTCGAACCCATCCTGAGGAAAATAGAATGTCTGCTCTATTAAGTCAATGTACCTGTTTTTCATATCTTGTGTAAATGTAAGTGAGCCGGATTGAATAAATATTACCAATCCGGTTAACCCGGATTATGGCGGAGGGTCAAAAATAATAAAATTTAACATGCATGAAAAAAATAAAATTCATTGAGGTTAAATCGGAGATAGGAGCAGGTACAAGGGGTGCCAGCCTTGGCATTGATGCTATTAAAATTGCAGCCCTCGACTATGGCAGCTCCCTGTTCAGGAGTATTGAATCTGCGGAGGTTGCTGTCCAGAATTCACTCCTGTTCGAGTACCACAGCAGCCCCTATGCCAAGCGGATAAAAGGAGTGCTTTCGGTATGCGAAAAACTTGCATCGGAAGTAAAGAACAGCCTCAAAAAAAATTATTTTCCTGTGGTTCTTCTCGGGGACCACAGCAGCGCTATCGGCACTGTGGCCGGAGTCCGCATGGCATACCCCCGGCAGAGGCTCGGGCTGATATGGATTGATGCGCATTCCGACATCCATTCTCCTTACACGACACCTTCTGGAAATCTTCACGGAATGGCAGTTGCTGCCTGTCTTGGCGAAGATAACGCCAGCAACAAGATGAATAAGCCGGACAGGGATACGATGGATGTCTGGAACAGGCTTAAAAGAATAGGCAATATTGTTCCGAAGATTCATTACAGTGACCTGGTTTATATTTCGGTACGTGACGTTGAACCCGAAGAAACGTATCTCCTTAAGAAAAACAAGGTAAAGATGTTTTCCACCGCAGAGGTTAAAAGGCACGGTGTTGAAAAGATTGCCAGGGATGCGCTCGCCCACCTCGGACATTGCAATCATATTCATATTTCTTTTGATGTGGACTCCATGGATTCCTCCATTTCCAAGGGAACGGGAACTCCTGTCCGCAACGGCATTACCGAGAAAGAGGCAGGGAGTCTGCTCGTGAGACTTATACAGAATGAAAAGGTAAGCTGCTTTGAAATTGCAGAAGTAAATCCCACCCTTGACCGTGAAAATCTCATGGCCGAGAACACTTTTGAGATACTCCAGAAGGTGATCAGCCAGCTTACTTATTGATTAATCTCCTGTTTTGTATATGAATATCAAGAGCTTTTTAAGGCAGTCGGCGGCAGATGCAATAGCCTTCCTTTACCAAACCCGGATCCCCGGGGAAGATATCCTGGTTGATAAAACCAAACCCGGTTTTACAGGAGACTTTACCATCCAGGTTTTTCCGCTTACCAAAACGCTGAAAAAGTCGCCGGATGTTATTGGAAAGGAAACAGGGGAGTACCTAAAGGCAAATAATCCTTCAATACAGGAATATAATCTCATCAAAGGCTTTCTTAACCTGAGTATCAGCCCCGGCTGGCTGCATGAATATTTTGCCGCCAATGCACTTTCCTTTCATAAGCGGGGAGGGGTTGAAGGAGCCGGAAATAAAACCATCCTCGTTGAATACGCATCTCCCAATACCAACAAGCCGCTTCACCTCGGGCATATCAGGAATATATTGCTTGGTTATTCAGTTTCAAAAATACTTGAAGCAGCAGGATATAAAGTGCTGAAAACCAATTTGATAAATGACAGAGGTGTTCATATTTGTAAATCCATGCTGGCCTGGCAGAGATGGGGAGACGGGGAAACACCCGAATCATCCGGAATCAAGGGAGACAAGCTGGTGGGAAATTATTATGTACGTTTTGACAGGGAACTGAAAAAAGAGAAGGAAGCCATGATTCAGCAGGGCATGAGTGCTGAAGATGCAGATCTGAAAGCCCCCCTCAATGCTGAGGCACATGAGATGCTCAGGAAATGGGAAAAGGGGGATCCGGAAACGGTTTCATTATGGAAAACAATGAACGCATGGGTTTACAAAGGGTTTGATGTTACATATAAAAGACTGGGTGCTGATTTCGACGATATATGGTATGAATCAGAAACATACCTGACCGGTAAAGAAATTGTGGGGGAAGGGCAAAGGGGCGGAGTCTTTTTCAGGAAAGAAGACGGGTCAGTATGGGTGGACCTTACCGCCGACGGGCTGGACCAGAAACTCCTTTTGAGAGGGGATGGAACTTCGGTATATATTACGCAGGATATAGGAACTGCATGTCTCAGGTATGAAAAGTTCAGGATGGACAAGCTTATTTACGTGGTTGGGAATGAGCAGGATTACCATTTTAAAGTTCTCCGGCTTATCCTGCAGAAACTCAATAAAAACTGGGCATCTGGTATTTTCCATCTCTCATACGGCATGGTGGATCTCCCTTCGGGGAAGATGAAGTCAAGGGAGGGTACTGTAGTTGATGCCGATGACCTGATGGATGAGATGGCTGCATCGGCAAAGAAGATTTCCCTGGAGCTCGGAAAGGCATCCGACATGAATGAAGATGAAAGAACTCTCCTGTATGAAACTTTGGGAATGGGAGCGCTCAAGTATTTTATTCTTAAAGTGGATCCTCAGAAAAGAATGTTGTTTGACCCGGCCGAGTCAATTGATTTTAACGGCAACACGGGCCCGTTCATTCAATACACTTACGCGAGGATCAGTTCTGTGCTGGGAAAAAATGAGGCGAAAGCTTTTCGTACCGGGAATTATCCGTATCCGGCTGCTATGGAAGAGAAAGAAAAGGTGTTGATATTCCTGCTCGACCGGTATGGAGAGGAGCTCATTGATGCGGCTGCAAGATACAGTCCTGCTCTTATGGCAAATTACGCTTATGAGGTGGCGAAAGCATACAACCAGTTTTACCACGAACATTCGATATTGTCGGCAGGAAATCCTTCTCTGTCTTCATTCCGGCTTACACTGTCCGCCACAACGGCATCGGTGCTCCATACTGCCATGAACCTTCTCGGTATCAGTATGCCGGAAAGAATGTAGCCTGTTTATGAGAAGAAAGGGACTCATAGTTCTTCTGCTTTTTTCCGCTGCCGCATTCGTAGCGGCTTTCTGCACATTTCCTGTCATTGAGGCGGAACACCATCCGTACAGCGGCCGGGAAAAAAATGACATCTGGATGAAAGCCGTTCCCCCGGATTCCCTTCTCCGCGAGGGAGATCTTATATTGCGTCACGGGCGGGGATTTATCAGCAATGCGTTCAGATCTTTCTCCCGGGAAGACAAAAAATATTCCCATGCGGGATTTGTTATTTTCAACCGCGGAAAACCTTTCGTGGTACATGCCATAGGAGAAGAGAAAGCATCCAACAGGCTCCGTATGGATCCCATGCCGGAATTCTGCAACCCGTCTGATATACACTCCTTCGCTGTTTACCGTTACAGGCTCCGTGACGATGAAAGAAATCGTCTCTGCAATATCGTCCGGGAGGAGTACAGGAATGAACTCGCTTTCGATCTCGACTTCAGTCTTGATACAGATTCCCTCGTTTATTGTTCGGAATTTATTTACAAGGCAATCATATCCGCAACGCATAATAAAAATTATTTACCTTTGTCGGGAATCGCAGGATTCAGGTATGTTTCCATTGACAACCTCTACCTGAACGAACATTGTGATTCTGTGTACAGATATCAGTATTAACTATAATTGATTAAAAGATGAAAAAACAATTGCGTAATCTCGGAACCCTTATCCTGATTGGATTCTTTATGGCCTGTATGGGAGGTTCCGATGCCCCGAAAGCGGTGGCTGAAAAATTTCTGAAAGCTTCCGTGAAGATGAATTTCGATGAAGCAAAGAAATATGCTACCGAAGAAACCGGCAAGCTGCTCGATATGATGAAGCAGATGTCGGCCATGATGCCGGACTCCCTTAAAAACAAGGAAACAAAAATCACGATGGGGGAGGAGAAAATAGACGGTGACAATGCCGTTGTAGCTTATAAAGAAGAAGGGAAGGAGATGGAACAGAAGCTCTCGCTTAAAAAGTCGGAAGGAAAGTGGCTTGTTTCCATTTCGAAAGAAGGAATGGGTGGGGCAAATGAAACCTCTCCCGCTGCCGAAACTGATACTGCTTCCACTCAGCCCGCAGATACTTCTTCCGTAGAAAAAAAATAAACAGGCTGATGATCTGTTCGAAAGCGTTCCTGCCTTCAGGGGCGCTTTCGGGTTTTAAACCCTTGTGAAATACCATGAAATACCTGAATAAAGCGAGCTGCCTTCTCACCACTGCCGGCTTATTGTTATGCTGTATGCCTGCATTTTCGCAATCCACCATTATTGAGGGAACCATCCTGAATTACAATGCTGCCCCCCGCCCGGTCTATCTCTTTTCTTTCTATGGAAGCCGCCTCCAGAAAATTGATTCTGCCATGACGGACGTGCGCGGAAAGTTCAGGATACTCGCCTCTCATGTGGATCATACCGGAATCTATAAGGTTGGAACGGACAAACGCAAATCATCTTCCGTGATTATAAAGAAGAACGAAAAGAAGATTGTACTGACTTTTTCGTTTGAAAATCTTGGACAGGATATTCTCATTTCTTCCCGTGAAGATGAGGCATACAGGGAGACCATGAAAATATATGAGGTATTCAGAATGAATATGGACAGTATTAAGAACATCTCATCGGCAATTTCTGTTGTTGATTCTTTCTATGCGAGAAAAACAAAAGCAGCAGAATATGCAATGAATAATTGGATCAGGGAGTTTAATACTTCACTCTCGGATATTAAAACCCGGTATAAGAACACTTTTGCAGCCGATGTCCTGTGTTCCCTCTATATGATCCCCCAGCGTGTTGCACTCAACGAGAACTATGACAATGACAGGGCTTACCTCCACGATCATTTCTTCGGGTACATGGATTTTTCCAATGACCAGATTATATACATTCCGGCACTTGTTGAAAAATACCTGATATATCTTGAACAATACACCGATCATTCCCCGGCCGGTTTCCAGGAGTCCGTTGACCTCATTGTCAGGCAGGCAAGAGCCAATAAGCGGGTTGAAGATTTTACCATTGAATACCTTCTCAATCTTTTCAGCGAACGGGGCCCTGAGTATATGGTAGACTACCTCATTGAAAATTATCTCGAGGGAACCCATGTAACTCTCGATGAGAAGGTGGCGAAGCGTGCAGAGCAGTTTAAGCAGGCATCCGTTGGGCATCCTGCCCCGGATCTCATTCTGCCTGATGCTGCAGGAGTAAATGTGGGCTTAAAAAAAACACTGGAAGGGAAAAAAGGAGTAATTCTCCTTGTCTGGTCGGCGGATTGCGGGCATTGCCATGAGCAGATTAAAGGGCTGCTTTCCTCCTACAGCATGCTCCGGGAAAGAGGTATTCCTGTTTACGGAGTGGCCTATAATTCTGAGAAGAATTCATGGATAAAAGATCTGTCGGAACTGCAGCTGCCCTGGGTGAATGTATTCGATGAACAGGCTGTAATGTATCACACTTATGCAATCAACAAAGTCCCCTCTTTTATTCTCATTGATGAGCGCGGAATAATAATTTCCCGGGAAAATTCTGCGGAGGACATCATAAAAAAGGTTAACCAGTTCATGAAGTAACAGAGCATAATGTCATATTTGCTTTTCTGTTACCCACCCCAATCCGCAAACTCCTGTCCTGTCCGAAAATTTTCAGATTACAGATTAAAATTCCGGCATCAAACAATTTCTTAAAAACGAGATCCTTTGTATGCTCATTTTCAAAAAAAAGATAGATATAATTCCCTTGTGACGGGATTGCGTTAAATCCGTTTTTAATCAAACCTTTCAACAGAAACTCCCGTTCCTCAGTATTCTGTTTTGCACAGGCAGCAATATGATTCTCGTCTTCAAGCGCGGCAAGTGCGGCATCTTGTGAAAGGGAATTAAAGAAGAAAGGAATCCTGCTCTTCTTTAATGAATTTGAAAAAGACTCTTCAGCAATCGCATAACCTATCCTTAATCCCGCAAGTCCATATATTTTTGAAAATGTACGGAGGATTATGAGATTGGGGTATTTTCTTTGCAATGAAATGGAATCGGGAAAAGACTTGTCAGTAACATACTCGCAATATGCTTCATCAATCACTACAAGTATTTTTTCGGAAATATTTTTTAACAGGTTTTCAAGCCGTGAATGGGTAATAATAGTACCGGTTGGATTATTCGGGTTTGCAATGAAAATAACTTTCGTTTTATGTGTTACAAAGGGAAATATATTTTCCACATCGCAAATGAAATCAGTTTGTTTTACGAAAACGGTTTTTTTCCTGTGTGCTGCTGCGAGTTGTTCGTAAGCAACAAAACTCCGTTCAAAAATCAGTATCTCTTCATCAGGCCCGACAAAGGTTTGAATAATCCCATCAATAATCCGGACAGAACCCGATCCTACTATGATGTTATCCTGCTTCACACCGAATTTTTCAGCAAGTCTGTTTTCCAGACGGATTGGAAAATCCGGATAAAGATGAAAATTCTTAAAGTTTTTTCTTATAGCCGGAATTACTTTGGGAGAGCAGCCGTAAAAATTTTCATTGGCATTAAGGCGAATCAGCGTTTTCTCATTTTTCATAGATGAACATTTTCAAAAATGCTTTTGCTGATATTGAATAAAACTTTTTTCCTGTACCATGCGGTCGCTCTTATATCGGAAACCGGCGAAGCATATGATAAAATCTTCCCGGCAAATACTTCTTTTTCTTCTTCAGAAATACCAGGAATGTTTTTTCCTGCAAGAAAATCACAGGCTGTTTCCGCAAAACGTATGGTTGGTGCAGAGGAGCCAATAGCGATCCCTGACCGTATTACTTCTCCATTTCCATCTGCCTGAATATGATATGCCAATGATACAACCGAGCACTCCATTGATTTTCTTGTGCCTATTTTTATAAATCGCGAAAAATATTTTTTTGTGCCTTTATACCGGATGGGGATAATTATTCCGTACAGCAGTTCGTTTTTATTCAACACGGTTTTTCTTACACCCGTAAAAAAATTTCTTACCGGGGCAATCCTTTTCTTACCGTTTGTGTTGAGTAATTCGCATTTCGCATCAAGCGCCATCAACGAACATGAAATATCTCCGGACGGAGAAGCAGTGCAAAGATTCCCTCCAATAGTAGCGACCTGACGAATTTGCACCGAGGCAAGGCTCAGCGCAGCTTCGTGTAAAACCGGGTAAGAGATTTTTATCTCTTCATTGTTCAAAATGTCATTTGCCGTTACTCTTGCTCCAAGCCACAAGCCTTTGGGTGTATGCCTGATCATTGAAAAATTTTTATCGACAACCTGTGAAATATTGATGACGGTTAAATTTTTAACAGGATTTTTTCTTAAACCGGGTAGTAAATCCGTACAACCGGCGGCAAAACGGAACTTTTTATTCTGAAACTGTTTAATTGTTCTCAGAAGTTCCTTAGTTGTTGTTGGATTTTTTATTTCAAAGTTCATTTCCCAGGTAATTATTTTTCATCTATAGTTTTTCGCTGAGTGCTCTCAGTACTTTTTCAGGTGTAACCGGCAGTTCAGCGATTTCAATATTCAGGGCATTGCAGATGGCATTGGCAATTGCGGCTGCGGTGGGAATCAGTGGTGCTTCACCAACCCCTTTTGCTCCATAAGGACCTTGCCTGTCATTTGTTTCTACAGGAAAAAAATGTATTTCAGGAATATCAGAAGCGGTCAGGATTTTATAATTATGAAAATCGGGGTTAAGGATTTTTCCGTTCTCCATTAATAGTTCCTCTGACAGAGCATAACCCATTCCCTGTATAATGCCACCGTGAATTTGTCCGTCAAGCAATAATGGATTCAAAACTTTTCCCACATCCTGCGCCACCCATACATTTTTTACCGCAACGTTTCCGGTGTAAGTATCAACTTCCACTTCAATTGCCTGTGAAGCAAAAGCATAGGTTCCGGAAACATTTCCCTTAAAATCTTTGTCCTGAAAACTGCTGGAGGGTTCATAGAAATAGGAAGCGATGGCAAGTTCATTGGGCATGGAAAAATGCATTTCACGGACAACTTTATCCAGTGTTATTTTTTCATTTGTCTGTTTTGAAATGATAAAACCGTTTTCATAAATCAGTTCAGAAGAAGGCTCTTTCAGCAACTCTGAAGTTTTTCTGTTTAATTTTTCCTTTAGAATTTTAACTGCACCGAGCAAAGAATTCCCTGCAACAAAACTTGTACGGGATGCGTGAACACCCACATCCCATGGTTTAATATCGGTATCCGTGTTGATTACTTTTATTTTTTTCAGATCTATACCAAGTTCCTCTGATGCAATCATCGCCAGAACAGTTTCCGAACCTTGTCCAATTTCATTGGAGCCGGTAATGACGGTACAGTATCCGTAAGGGTCAATTTTTAAAGTTGTGCCGCAGCCATCCGAGCGGTAAATTTTAGCACCTCCGCCTACATGAAGCATGGATGCAAATCCAATGCCGTTTCTATACCTTCCCTTCTGTTTGGTTGATTCATTCTTTTTGTAATGACTTTGTTTTATCACAATCCCTAAACATTCTTTATGCCCGCAGGTTTCATAATGCAATCCTTGTCCTGTTATTTCTCCTTTTTCATTTGCGTTCAATAACCTGATTTCTGCTTTGTCCATTCCGATTTTTCCTGCGAGCAAATCAATCATCCGCTCCAGGGCGAATGTCGCCTGAGGATTTCCATAACCTCTGAAAGATCCTGCAAAAACATTATTGGTATACACTGCCGTGGCGTCAAATCTGCAGGCCCGCACTTTATACAAAGAAGAAAATGCCTGCATAATCACGAACGGAGTGGTTGCCCCCCATGAAGTGTAAGCACCATTGTCTTTCACAATATTTATTTCCCGGAAAGTGAAATTTCCTTTTGCATCAACCCCGGCCGATAAATCAATGATCATTGGCTGCCTTGTGGGCGAAGAAATGAATTCTTCTTGACGGGAATAGATAATCTGAACAGGTTTCCCGGTTTTTATTGAGAGCAAAGCACATATCGGTTCAAAGGGATACATGTCCAGTTTACTCCCAAACCCCCCGCCAATTACCGGCTGGATAATGCGGATATCTGATGGATTCATTTTCAGCGCATGTGCCATATCGCGCTGGTAAAGGAACGGGACCTGAGTGGAACTGTAGAGTAAAAGTTTTCCGTCTGTTTTATTGAATGAAGCTGTGATGTTACTGGTGCCCATGCAGGCGTGTGTCATCCGTGGAAGCGTAAATCTTTTTGATATAATTACTTTACTTTTCTTTTTTTCATCCTCAATATTTCCGTGCTCGTAGTGAAATGTTTCAGCAACATTTTTATTAGGAAATTTTCCGCTTATATATTTATTGATTTGCAGAGCACTTTCTTTCAATGCCTCAAACGGGTCATATATTCCTTTACGGATTTTGTATTTTACCCTGATAAGTTTCAGTGCATGCTCTGCAATTTCTTTTGTTTCAGCAGCAACAGCGGCAATTTCATCGCGTATGCAGTTCACTTCCCCTTTTTTCAGAATGGGGTGGTCGCGTTTATAACTGATATTGTTAGTGTCCACATCATCGGCAGTGATGATACAAACAACTCCCGGGAGTTTTCTGGCCATAGAAACATCAATGGTAAATTCAGCCGAAGGGTGTTCCGTCCGCAGAATCGCGCCATACAACATGCCAGGCAAAACAATATCATGTCCATAAACTGCTTTACCCGTAACGCGGATGTGAGCATCGTGTTTGGGAATAGGCTTGCCTATAACTTTCAAATCTTTCTTCATTCAGGATTTTACTCTTCGTTCGAAAATAAATTTTCTGCTGCATCAACAATTTTTACATAACCGGTGCATCTGCATAGGTTACCTTCGAGCCATTTTTTTATTTCATCTCTTGAAGGAATTTCAATTTTCTTTCCACCCGAAACATGGTGCGATTTTTCATGTTTATTCATAAGTGCTTTAAGCGACATTGCCATTCCTGAAGTACAAAATCCGCACTGTACCGCTCCATTTTGTACCAGCGTATCCTGAACAGTATGAAGTGTTCCGTCATCCTTTGCAAGCCCTTCAATCGTCTGGATGTTTTTTCCATTTGCGTTTACAGCAAGGAACAGGCATGAATTTACCGGAGCATCATTCACCAGTACTGTGCATGCTCCGCATTCTCCCTCGTTGCAGCCTGATTTCGTTCCTTTTAATTCAAACACATCCCGGATAATATCCAGCAGGACAGCAGAAGATTTTACCTCGCACGAAACGGCTTTTTCGTTCAGAACGAAAGAAATCCTGTGCAAATTGATTTTTTCTGTTCTCTTCATTGTACGCTTGAAATAGCTTTGGTATCCATGTTAAAATTTAATCCCTTGTTGAAAATATCAATTGTGTTTTCCAGATGATAATCCATAACTGTATTTCGGATAGCCATTTCTATAATTTTCCGGGAGAAAGGGAGACATTTTGCCTGCGTGGCCACGCCAAGAAAATAAATGTTTTGAAGTACAGCAGAAATTTCCTTTGGCAATTCATTTATGAAAATCAGCTTATCGATTTGACTTTTCAAATAATAAATAAAGGGGTTTATTTCCGGATACTGTGCAGTTTCTGCATTCACTGAATAAGGTGCAATTTTATAATTACCGAAAATTACGCTGCTGTTTTTGTGAAGATGTGATACGCACCGCTGCGTTTCCAGCGGTTCAAGTCCAATAAGTAAATCAACATTTGCCTTCCCGATAAACCCCGTGCAATGTTTACCTAATCCGATTCCCGCGGTAACAACCCCGCCCCGCTGTGAAAGTCCGTGAATCTCGCTCACACATACAGGAATATCTGACAACATTGCCGCTTCAACGATAATGTTGGTGAGATAAACAATTCCTTGTCCGCCAACGCCTGCAATTAATATTTTTTTATTCCCCTTCATTTTATTTCTTCCGGTTCAAATTCCATTTCTTTCACCGTTTCCCACCGCACCGCATTATTCGGACAAACATCAATGCATAACCCGCACAGGGTACAGCGGCTTTCGTCAATTTTTATTTTACCATTTACTTTTACCATTGCCGGGCAGCCAAAATTATCAATACAGTGGTTGCATTTCATGCACGATTGATGGAGGTTAAATTGTTCAATTTCCTGCCGGGAATTTATTTGAGCAACAGTATTTTCTTTAGTTGTGTTTAAAAAGGTATTGTCATTTAGCTGTTTTAATGCTTTTTCACCTTCGTATTTATATTGATAATTTTCTGATTTCTGACGAACGTTCACTGCTGCTGATTTTCCTGATGCAATCGCTCCGATTACACTCATGTTGTTGCCGGAAGAAATATCACCGGCAACGAAAATATTTTTGTATTCATTCTTCCAATTTATTCTTTCCTGAGAGTCAAACTTGTTTTTATTTATTTCTTTCAAAGCATCCTTATCACTTAACTGTCCGATAGCGGTAATTACATAATTGCATTCAAGTTTTTGAAGAAATATCTTTTTGCTGAATGAATAAAGATTGATTTCTATATTGCCCGGACAAGAACAATTTTCAACAAAACTGTCATGAATAAATTCAATCCCTTCATTTACTGCATGATTTATCTCCTCTGCAAAAGCGGGCATTTTATCTCCCGTTTCAATACAGGAGATTATTACCCTTCCATGCGGGTTTAGTTTTTTTGCTGAGCGGGCAGTATCAATGGCACTGTTACCTCCGCCAATAATCAGCACGCTTGAGCCATCCCTGATTACTGCTTTCTTTAGATTGAATAATTTCAAAAAAGAAAGAGAATCTGTTCTTCTTTCAGGCGGAATATTATTCTCAATTATATCCATGGGTTTGGATTTACCCATCCCGATGGCAAGAATGACGGAATCATACTTATTTGAAAGATTCGCCAAAGACAAATCTTTTCCAAGTGATTTATTAAAATGAAATATGCAGCCCATTTCTTTCAGGGCCATTGCTTCAAAATCAAATCCTGTTTTATCCATCCTGAAATCAGGGATGGCGAATGTTACCATTCCGCCTGCTTTACCCTCCTTCTCAAATATTTCGACACTATATCCGGCCTGCACAAGATCATAAGCTGCACTCAGTCCTGCAGGTCCCGCTCCGATAATTGCAATTGTCTTATTTCTCCTTTGTGCCTTTAGTACTCTTGATTTCGGAAGTGTAAAATCGCGGAAGTTTTCGTCAATGGAAGAAACAAAGTGCTTTAATGCCTTAATCGGAATAATCTTTTCATTTTGAGAAAATAATTCGCATGGCCGGTGGCATATATCGCCGCAGGTTCTTGCGAAAAGCATCTTGTCCCGTACAATTTCCACAGCGGATTTATAATCGCCTTCAAGAATAGAATTAAAAAATCCATGATTGCAGATATTTGCAGGACAAAGCTGCTCTTCACCTGAAAGTGAAAATTCGGCAAATAATTTCTGTCTTGCGCGTGATAAATTATTTTTTGGAGCGTAGCACCGTGAACAGGCGAGCGATATGTCTTCATGGTTGGCGCAGGTATTGCAGAGATGTTCATCCACTACAATCTTCATTTTGTTATCTATCTTTTCCTTGAAATCCGGAAGAAAAATGCATGGGGCTTTGGCAACAACTACTGAAACACCCTGGTGTGCCATCGCTTTGTTGAGTTTTTGAAAACTCCCGCGTAAATCAAACGGATTAATACTTTCTGCATTAATCCCCAAACCTTTAAGCAGTGTGGGAATATCTATCTCGTGATATTTAGGCAGGTGTTGCGATGCGCCGGGGTGCGACTGGTGGCCCGTCATTCCAATGGTGCGGTTATCGAAAATCACTACGAGAATGTTGGCATGGGTGTAAACTGCATTTACCAGTGAAGTGAGGCCCGAATGAAAAAATGTTCCGTCACCCACAAGTGCAACTAATTTTTTATCATTTCCAGCCGACCGGAACGCTTCATTCAGGCCCTGCGCCATAGAAATACTCATGCCCATGTGATTGATGGTGTCAATCATTTTCAGAGGAGGAAGCGCACCCAGGCCGAAACACCCGATGTCACCGCAGAGAATCAGTTCGCTTTCTTCGCGGGGAACAGCAAGTTTCAGCAGATAGAAAGTGGAACGGTGCGGACAGCCAGCGCAAAGTGCCGGAGGGCGGGGAGGAAGATTTTGCAGACAGGTTTCATGATTCTTGAGTGGAACATGTTTCTTCCCTCTTAGCGGAAGTTTTAGAAATTTATTAAGAACATTTTCGATTATATCTGTCGAAAACTCTCCTGTAGGTTTCAATTCAGCAAAACCCTTTCCGAGAATCTCTGTTTTGATTTTATTTTTTTGCGTAATTACCCTGACTGAATTTTCAATCACAGGGTCAAGCTCTTCCAGAATAAGGACTTTTGAAAATCGTTTCCTGATAAAATTTATAATTTCTGTTTCCGGGAATGGATAGATCATGCCGATATTAAGGACTGATACTTTCCCGGTGAGTTTGTGCTGATGGATAATTTCGTTCACATATTCAGCAGAAACACCGCTTGTAATTATTCCGAACCGGGCATTTTTTCCTTTGATGATTACTTTGCTGTTTTTCCTGAGAACTGTATTGATGTTTTTTTTATTTAGTTTTTCAAGCAACCGTAAATGAGCGACCGCTGTGCGTGCCGGAATATTAATATGTTCAGGCAGGCGGTCGAAATGCGGGATGGTATTTCCGACAGGGATTTTCCCATAGGTAATTACGCTGCGCGAGTGAGAAACGCGTGTTGTGGTACGCACAATTACAGGCAGTTTTAAGTCACCGGAAATTTGAAATGCCTGCTTTGTCATTTCAATTGCCTCCTCTGAATTTGCAGGATTTAAAACCGGAACATTCGCCATTATACCCCAGTGGCGTGAGTCCTGTTCGTTTGAACTTGAATGACAGCCTGGATCATCGCAGATCACAATGACCAGCGGAGCGCAGATGGTCTGGTAAGTAATACTCATCAGCGCATCGCTTGCCACATTCATTCCCACATTTTTCATCACGCACATGGCGCTCTTGTTCCCTATGGAAAAAGCGATAGCTTTCTCAAGCGCAATCTTTTCATTAATGCTGTATTCAAAATATATCTTGTTTCGGGTTTGTTCTGGATATTTTATTTCATTCTCTTTTCTGAATTGAAATGAATTTACATAATTGAATACTTCCGAAATTTCCGTGGAAGGCGTCCCGGGGTATGAAAAAACTCCGCATACTCCCGCCTCAATCGCACCGCGTGCGATAGCCACATTGCCCATAGCACAAACCTTTTTTGGGGTCGGGTAGGAGGTGAGTATCTCAATCGTTTGCCTGAGCATTATATCACTTTTTCTTTTTTAAGATTATTTATATCGGTTTCAGCGAGCCCGATTTCTTTCAGAACGATTTCATTTTGTTCTCCTAATCGCGGAGAACATTTCAAAGAAAAATTATTTTGTTCGAGAAATTCTGTATTGTGTGATGCGGGTGAGAGTTTTGCTTCTTTTCCATTCGGAAGTTTTGTCTTTATGAAATATTTATTTACAAATTCAAGTTCCGATACTTCTTTGATCGAATTGATGGGTGCGACTGATAGATCAATTTTTAAACAAATCATTGTGAATTCACTGGTAGTGTATTTTTTGGTAAGAGCGCCGATCTCATTGTAAATACTTTCTTTTTCCTGCATCCTGCCTTCATTGTTTTTTCTTTTTTCAGAAGAGAGTGATTCAAAACCCCTGATTGATGTGAACTTTGCCCACTGGGAATCATTACCTATGGCCAGGTAAACAAATCCGTCAAGGGTAGGGTAGGCGTTACAGGGTATAAAACTTCTGTGTTCGTTGCCGCTGCGGTTGAAAAGCTCGGTATCACTTTTCACAAAATTCAATTGAGGAAGAGCGGTGATTAACCAACTCGCAGCGCATTGAGCCATTGAAATGTGAATCTCCTTTCCACCTTTATTTTTTTCCATCATAGCAAGTAAAACCTGTGTAAAAGCTTCATCCCCCGCTTTCAGGTCAATAATCGGGATTCCGCATGGGACAGGCTTCCCATTGGGTTCCCCGGTGAGGAATGTATAACCCAGCAATGCCTGTAACGCCGGGTCATAGCCCGCGCGGTTGGGATAATCAGGACCCATTGCAGAAATCCCGCACCAGATTATATCAGGATTTGCTTCGGAAAGGTTTTTAAAATCAATTCCGAGTTGCTTATACCGTTTCGGCAAGGTATTGCACATAAATACATCCACATTCAGTTCGCGGATGATTTTTTTCAGCAAATCCTGTCCTTCTTTTTTTCTGAGATTAACCGTGATGGCCTCCTTACCGGCATTGGGTGCGATGTAATATGAATGCAAATCATGATAACCCAAATCGGCACCGATGTAACGGTTAGGGTCGCCTGCGTTTTCGTCCTTTTCCTGCGGGGCTTCAATGCGGATTACGCGCCAGCCCAATTGCACAAAGCGTTCTGTGGCATATGGCAGGGCCAGCGCCTGCTCCAGTGATAATATCGTCTTCCTCTCCTGCATTTTCAGAAAAAAATCGGCTCCTCGTATTCGCCATAAACATCTTTCAACACCTGAATAATTTCTCCCACGCTGGCATAAACTTTTACTGCCGCAATAGTTGCAGACATAAGGTTTTTATTTTCTCCCGCATCGATGCGAAGTTTTTGCAGTGCAGATTTCACTTTTCCACTATCCCGTGATGATCTTATTTTTCTCAGTTTCTGAATTTGTTTATCAGCCGCTTCTGTATTATATGGATGAAACGCTACTGTCTTTGCTTCCTCTTCTTGCTTAAAGCAATTCACGCCTACTTTTAATGTTTTTCCTTCCTGAATATTTTTTTCCCTTTCATACGCCTGATGTGAAACGGCTTCCTGAATTTTTCCGCTTGCCACTGCATTGACAATCCCTCCCCAGGCATCCACTTTTTTCATTTCTTTTTTTATTTCTGCTTCAAACCGGTTGGTAAGGGTTTCCACATAATAAGATCCTCCGAGAGGGTCAACCGTATCGCAGATTCCCATTTCGTGGATCATTATCTGCATGGTGCGAAGAGCAATCTCTGCGGCTTTTTCGGTGGGAATAGTGAATGCTTCATCGTAAGTGCAAAGTGCCATCGTTTGTGTTCCGGAGAGGGCGGAAATCAAAGCGTAATATGCAGTCCGGACGATATTGTTTTCGGGCTGTTCTTTCGTTAATCCTGCACCGCCGCCACCGGCTATCATTCTCAGCCAGCATGATTCATCTTTTTTTGCATGGTATTCTTCCCGCATAATTTTTGCCCACAACCGTCTTCCCCCTCTGAATTTAGCGATTTGCTCAAAAAGATTTCCGTAAATATCAAAGTTGTAAGAGAGCCGTGAAGCGAATTCGTCAATATCAATTCCCCTTTTCAATGTTTCATCGGAATACGCTCTGGCAATGCAAAACGCATACGCCATTTCCTGGATCGGATTTGCACCTGACTCGCGGATGTGATATCCGCAAACGCTCACAGGAGAATATTTTGGAATATTTTTCGCACAATATTCAATGGTGTCAACAACCAGTTTTACCGATTTGTCTACAGGAAAAATCCAGGTTCCTCTTCCGATAAATTCCTTGAGAATATCATTTTGTGCCGTGCCTCTCAGATTCTTCAAGTCAATATTTCTTTTTTCAGCGAGAGCAAAATACATTGCCATCATCACAAGTGCTGAACCATTGATGGTCATGGAAACCGTGATCTGTTCCAGGTCTATATCCCGGAAGGCGATTTCAAAATCCTCCAGCGTATCGATTGCCATTCCCACTCTGCCAACTTCCCCAAGCGCCCTGGGGTCATCCGAATCCAGGCCGCATTGCGTAGGCAGGTCAAAAGCAACATTCAAACCGTTTTGCCCGTTCCTGATCAGGAATTTAAAACGTTCGTTGGTTTCTTCCGGTGATGCAAAGCCGGCGTACTGTCGGATGGTAAAGGGGCGCTTGCGGTACATCAGGGGATGAATCCCCCTTGTGAAAGGAAATTTTCCAGGATGCTCATTGTCAATATCGGGATTCCCTTTCAGTACATCCTCGCGTGTATAGAGCGGATTTACTTCCAAACCCGATTCAAGAAAAACTTTTTTAAGTTCTTCTTTCTTTATTTGAGTTTCTTCTTTATCCATGCTATCTGCCTAATTCCCCATCACTTTGTCAAATTCGCTTCCCACTCTTCCTTTACGGCAGAGTTTGCTGACCATGAAATCAGCAGAATGCCTGGCCTGCACGGTAATGGCATCCGAAAGTTTTGCACTGCACGAATCTTCAATGCACTTTGAAATTGCTTTTCTCGCTTCTCCCGTTCCGTTTGCATGTGAAAATAAGTTTTCATCAAACTGTATTTTTCCAAGAGAACTTTCTTCCACCTTCCTCAGAGGAAGTGCTGAAGTTCCCTTCTCCATAACCTGCCACGCCTTTTTCAAAGAATTTTCCAGCGTGTCGGAAAAATCCACAAACCATCCAACAGTGTCTTTCGCTTTCATTTGCTTTCCTTCCAGGAGCATTTTAACAAGATGTTTTCTGTCGGCAGGTTTCGCTTTGCGGATGGCCCAATGACAACCTTCCATGCCTGGCACAACCGGAAGTGTAACTTCGGGCATGGCGATTGAAGTGTCTTCCGTTGCAAACAAATAATGACAGTGCAGCATCAATTCCAGCATTCCGCCCATGCAGCGTTTTCCGTTGATGAAGCCGAGTGATATTTCAAATTCATAATACAACCGCCTCGCGGTCTTAGACCACGAAGATGCGATGCGTTCACCCTCTTTCACATCAGTGATAGCCGGAAAAAATTCATTGGTGTCGGCACCCACCATTTGAGTAGAAAAATGGAAATCACTGGTAACAATTACGCGTTTAATTTTGTTTTTCTTCAGATAGTCAATTGCGCGGTTTAGTTCAGCGTCCACATCACTGTTGTAGCTTTCCCTGCTGATGGTGATAACCCCGGTTTTCCCATCGTGCCCGGCATTAACATACAGTTGCTGCCATTCGGATGAACTCATCTTTTTGAATTCTTCCGGATACCACTTTGTTTTTGCCGCTTCGGGATGAAGTTTATGATATGCTTTAATTGTTTTTATAACTTTTTCTTCTCCGTAATTTCTTATTGTCGCCAACATTCCTTTGGTAAACTGTGCGCATAGTTCACCAATAGAATTCATCGTGGCAAGGTCGCTTCGCCTTTCGTGAAGCATGATGGAGGTCATCTGAAACAGCGCACCGAAAATCATTATCCGGAGTGTTTCTTTTTCTTCCTCATCCAGCGTCCAGTTCACCAGCGGGCGGAAGTGGTCGGGTGGATACCAGTTTTGTCCACTGTCCTTGTACTCAACTAATTTTTCATCGGGAGAAAAAAGTTCTCCGTACTCTTTCCCCAGGTGATGAAGACATGACCATGTGAGAAAATTAGCGCCTTTAGCCCCGATTGCGTCATGCGCGCGGAAAGGATTGGGTCCTACCATCTTCCGGATATATTTATCCACTTTCCAGAATGGAGTATTGGTCATGCTGCTGTAACGTATAGCTGCGTTCATCAGTCCGCAGAAGAAAACATCGAGCACAAATGACCAGTCATCGCTTACCTGCATGGGAATTAGTCCCATTGACCAGAGCAGTTGAGTTTGTGCCGAAGGTTTTTCTTCCACAATTTCAAAAATCTTATTTATCTCGTGCGGAAATGCCGGGTGTGCTATTCCAACACCCAGTTGAGAAGAAGGAAACCCGGAAGTAACAGACCAGATATGAATTCCTGGAAATTCCTTTCTGAAAAGTTTGAAATGTTCCTTTTTCAGTTCCAGTTTCTCGGGAATTGCTTCAAGTAAAAATTTTGGATTGTATTGTTTGATTGTTTCAGGAAGAGATTTTCCATCGTAATTAAGGCGGATAATATTTTTCATAATATCATTTGCGCCATCTCTGCCAAACGCTTTCACCAAACCGCTGTACTGTTTACTGATTCCATCGGGGGATCCCGGCAAATCAAGGGCAATAATGGGTACATTGTAGGGAAGCAGCCGTGAAGCGAACTGCATTACTTTCCCTGCACCCACAATTCCGTTGGCACCAGAAATTACCATGCATCCTCTTTTTTCTTTCGGACCAAAAACTTTTGACACCATTTCTTCGGTGCTGACAGGAAGTTTTCCATTCCTGAAAATTTCAAGCACTGTTCCGAGTCCCAGACTTTCAAGAGTTGATTTTCGCATTGAGTTCATAGTAAGATATTTTTACAGTTTAATTATTCAACTTTAAA
>JAHEYN010000034.1 GCA_023251555.1 Bacteroidota bacterium
ATAGCCAATTGCATCCTGGGACTGATCATAAGCGGTAGTATAACCGAGGTCTGCGCCGTAAACACCAAGGTTTGCCGCAGCTTTGTAATTGGTGGAATAGCCGCTTGCTTTCCCGGACGAGTTAAGCACGCCCCTGTTATAGGTAAACCCGGCTTTGGAAAGTTCCCTGCTCATCTCCGTTGGGGATGGAATATTGACAAGAATCTCATCCAGCTTCACTTTAGCTTCCATGCTGGCAGAATCCGTGGTTATTTCCTCGTCAAGCACTTTCTTTTCTTTGGGACCGCACCCGGTGAAAATTGCAAATGCAAACATACCGGCAATAATGAGATTGGTTTTGAGAGTGAACATATTCAGTAATCTTTTTTAGTGGGTTGTTTTTATGATGCTCAAATTTATAAACTAATTTTTTTGTGGCAACACTTTTTGAAAAATATTTATCAGGGAGTCTCTTTTAGTCCTCAAGATATACGCCCATGGAGGAAAATTTCGCAATTCTCTTCTCGATTCTCTTTTCAGGCGTATATGTGCCCTGCCTGGCGAGATGTTTTTTTATTTCTGCCTTGGTGATCTGAAACATCTCATCCGGAAATGCGTGGGCGCCGCCCGCAGGTTCTTTGATAATCCCATCTATAAGCTTAAGCCCGAGCATGTCTTCCGCTGTGAGCTTTAAGGCCTCTGCAGCCTTCTCTTTATTATCCCAGTTTCTCCATAATATTGAAGAACAGGATTCGGGTGATATGACGGAGTACCAGGTATTTTCGAGCATAAGAACCTTGTCTCCTATCCCGATACCCAACGCGCCCCCCGAAGCCCCTTCTCCTATAATAATACAGATAACCGGAACTTTCAGCAGGATCATCTCATAGAGGTTTCTTGCAATGGCCTCTCCCTGTCCCCTCTCTTCGGCTTCAAGGCCGGGGTATGCACCGGGAGTATCAATGAATGTAACAACAGGCTTGTTGAATTTCTCAGCCAGTTTCATAAGCCTCAGCGCCTTACGGTAACCTTCGGGGTTCGCCATCCCGAAATTCCTGTACTGCCTGAGCTTTGTGGTATTTCCTTTCTGCTGGCCAATAAACATCACTGCCTGCCCGTCAATCTCTCCGAATCCGCCCACCATCGCTTTGTCATCCCTTACGCTCCTGTCGCCGTGCAGCTCAATAAAAGTATCCCCGGCAATAGCTTCAATATAGCTTAAGGTGTAGGGGCGGTCAGGGTGCCTCGAAAGCTGAACACGCTGCCAGGGAGTAAGCGAATTGTATATCTTAACCCTTTCAGCTTCAAGTTTTGCTTCAAGTTCCTTAATTGTTTTGGATGCGTCCACCCCGCTTTTTTCCGCAACCTGCCTGACCTTCTCAAGCTGCTCTATCAGGTCTGCCACGGGTTTTTCAAAATCAAGAAATGTCATGACTTTTTTTTAGTCCTTGCAAGATACAAAAATCTTATTTCCCGGAACCCCGTACAAAAGACCATGGATACAGCACATTTTGTATTGATACCCGGCAAAATAAAAATTTACAGGTTTGGGCAATGGTTAAGCCTGGCGGGTGGTTTCCGGCAATTTATTATTTTTGATGCCAAACCCCCATGTTATCATGGAAACTTATGACTTGTGCATTATCGGCGGCGGCCCTTCAGGGTATGCCGCTGCCATGCGCGCTCTCGACTTCGGGAAAAAGGTAGTACTCATTGAAAAAGACAAGGTCGGGGGAGCAGGTATTTACAACGGAGCGCTCACATCCAAAACCATGTGGGAGCTGTCCATGAAATACCATACCGTAAAAAATGAGCTGGAGGATAATGACGGGCGTGATTTTGAAATCTCTTTCAAGGATCTGATGAAAACCGTATCATCGGCGGTTTTTGAACGTAAGTTCCAGCTGGCATGCCACGTCAAGCTATTGCAAAGCGATGTGGAAGAAAAATTGTTTACTTATGAAAGAGGAACGGGAGAACTCATCTCCGCCCATGAAGTCCTTATCCGGAAAAAAAACGAGAACAAAACTATCCGGGCTGAAAACATAATTCTCGCGGCAGGGAGCACCCCGCGCAGGCTTCCCGGCATTTCAATTGATGAAAAAAATATCGTGACAAGCGACGGAATTTTTTCATGGAAAGAATTTCCCGCATCGCTCGTTATTCTTGGCGCCGGGGTTATAGGATGCGAGTTTGCCACCATCTTCTCCAATCTCGGAAGAACAAAAGTTTACCTGATAGACAAAGCCGACCGTATTCTTCCGTTTGAAGATGAAGATCTTGCAGGGGTTGTGTCATCCAACTTCGAACGCAACGGGGCTACCATTCATAAAAATTCTAAGCTGGAACGGATGGAACTCAAAGACGGGAAGGTGGAGTATGAACTTTCTTACAAAGACGGCAGGAGAGAAGTCATACGCGTAGACAAAGCTCTTATTTCCGTAGGCCGTGTGCCTAATATTAAAGGACTCGGGCTGGAAGCTGCCGGTGTCAAAACCCTTCCCGGAGGACATATAGCAGATGAAGACACACAAACCAATATCCCGCACATTTATGCAACAGGCGACCTCACTGCCCATATTTCCCTTGTAAATGTCGGAGAGCTGCAGGGCAGGTATGCTGTTGAGCGGATTTTCGGAAAACCTGCACGGAGGCTCACGTATGAAAACATTTCATCCATCATGTTTCTCAACCCTGAGGCCGCCGCCGTGGGCCTCAATGAACAGCAGGCCATACAGAAAGGCATCCCGTTCCGCGTGGTAAAACTGGATTACTCCTGCCTCGCAAGAGCTATTGCCATGCGCAAAACCCAGGGGTTCTTCAAGATCATTGTAAGCGATGATGATGAAATGAAGCTGCTCGGCATGAGGGCGCTCGGGGAGCATGCGTCAAGTGCCATACAGGCTGTAGCGCTGCTTATCTCTATGGGCAAAGGAATTGATGAACTGGCTGACCTTATACACCCGCACCCGTCGATCATTGAAGGCGTGCAGGAGTGTGTGCGCATGCTGCGGGGAAAATCCATTTTCAAACCCGCTGTTTTTAAAGACAAGATGAGATGCTACCGCTATGCGGAAGGGAAATACACTCCCCTATTCCACCTGTGACCCTGCAGCTTCGCGGCATTTATCAAGAGCCCTTATCACCTCTTTCATATTCTGAATGTCGGTGATTTTCCAGTAGCCGTCACGGTGCGACATGAGAATCCAGACTGTAATATCCGCCGCTGCACCCCGGGGATGAAAAGTAAAAGAAACCTTTGCTTCGTCTCCGCTTATATCAGCGCGGGTCCTGCCTTTGTAGCTTTTCTCCGGGTCAAGGGTTGTCCAGTAATCGGAAAGTGTTACGGCCGAACCGACCTCCTCCTCCCGCTTTCTTTTCTCAAACTCTCCATGATCAATAAAATAACGCACTTCCGACTTAAGGACTTTCTTCAGGTCATTCTTAAAAAGAAACATAAACCCTTTTGCAAACAAGCCACCCAGGTTTACGGATGTCCCGCTGTCGGACTGAGCCGGGTTCATCTGCAAATCTGCAAGCACTTCAATGGATTTGTCGAGAATGTTATCCACATCCACATACTTCTGAAATCCTTTCCAGTTATGGCTTTGGGCGGCTTTCCTGCTCCTATAAAGGGAAAATTCAGGAGTGCCGGATATATAGTAAGCCATCCATGCACCCAGGAGGACGAGAAGAAGGGCGGCAATGATCAGCCTGACAGGTTTTTTCATGAAGGGTGCATGACTTTACGGCAATAGTAGGAATTTTTTTTATTATGCCAAGACAGGCCAGAGTGTTTTTCACTTTCAGCCTGTCCTATCCTGTAAACCGGTAGCCCACTCCCCTTATGGAATGAAAATACTGCGGCCGGCGGGGGTTTTGTTCAAAATACTTCCTGAAATTAAGAATGAAATTGTCAATGGTACGCGTGGATGGGTAAATATCAAATCCCCATACTGTTTCAAGGATATTTTCTCTTGAGATCACCTGGTTTTTGCGTTCGGAAAGGAGCTTAAGGAGCAGTACTTCTTTTTTCGTCAGGGTGATCCTTTTGCCCCTGAAATCCCTGGCTTCATAAGTTAAAAAATTCACTTCATTGTTCCCGAAGCGGCACACGGGAGAATGTTGTTCGGCCGGCGGGGAAAATCCTCCTCTCCTCAGCAGGTGTTTTACCCTGAGAAGGAGTTCTTCAAGATTAAAAGGTTTCGTAAGGTAATCGTCCGCACCCCGGCGAAGGCCTTCCAGCTTGTCATTGCTTGAATCCTTTGCGGTAAGAAACATAACAGGTATGTTCGGGTTTTCAAGACGGATTGACTCGCAAACCGTCAGCCCGTCAATCCCCGGAAGCATGACATCGAGAATTGCGAGGTTAAATCTCTCTTTCCTGAAAACCTGTACCGCATCAATACCGTTGCCGGCAGCAGTTACAGTATAACCTTCCATTTCAAGGTTGAGCCGTATCGCCTCCTGGAGGTGCTCCTCATCTTCCACAAGCAAAATCCTGTAGTTCATAGCATACTAATCCAACGCCACAAAAATATAAAACTTCAGATACCGGGAGATGCTTCCACATTTTTAACGACGGAAACCGGGCACAGCATATACATTCCGGAACTCTATCCTTTCAAAAATTTTATTTTATCATGGACACGGACAATGAATTCATTATTTTTGAACCCTGCCTGAAAAATGACGGTCTGTTCCATGGACGACACCTACAAACATAAAGGATTAAGAAAAAAGCTTGCTGCGGAAATTGCAGCGAGAGGCATATCCGATGACCAGGTGCTGAATGCAATTGCGTCTGTTCCCCGCCATCTGTTCATGGACACGGCGTTTCTTGCTTTTGCATACCAGGACAAAGCCTTTCCCATTGATGCCGGGCAAACCATCTCACAGCCTTTCACCGTTGCCTACCAGTCCGAGCTCCTGCAGGTAGAGAAAGGAGATAAGGTCCTCGAAATCGGAACAGGATCGGGATACCAGACATCTGTGCTCATTGAAATGGGAGCAAAAGTATATACAATCGAACGGCAGAAAACACTTTATGACAAAGCCCGGCACTTCCTCCCTTCCCTGGGCTACAACCCGAAAATGTTTTACGGGGATGGTTACAAGGGGCTGCCCTCTTTCGCTCCATTCGACAAAGTGATAGTCACCGCAGGAGCTCCTTTCATTCCTGAAGATCTCACAAAGCAGCTAAGGGTAGGCGGAATTATGGTGATACCCGTGGGCAACGACAAAGGCCAGGTCATGACCACCATCATCAGGACATCTGAAAATTCTTTCGAGAAAACAGAACTGGAAAATTTCCGCTTTGTTCCACTCCTCGGGGATAAGGCGTGGTAAGGCACGGATGCCCAACCACAAAAATTTAGTTTTAACTTTACGTTAAGTGTATTGAGAAGAAGCAAATGCTGAAGAGCAAATAGCATAATGACGGGTATACTAAAATGTAATAACTTTGCATTAACTCATACTTTAATGAAATTCCGCATGAAAAAAATCATTCTCCTCTTTGCCGCCATCCTGCCTGGCTTTGCCGGACTGGCGCAGAAACCCCTTAAAGGGAACAAGGGATTCACTTTCGGGGTGATGGGAATTGACTCCATCGTTCTCACCACCGCCAATAACGGAACGGGGACACTCTCCTTTAAGTACCTCATCAGGGATGACCTTGCCGCAAGAGCCGGGGTATTTTTCGGTAATTCGAAGTTCTCCACCGAATCCGACACCACCAACCTGGGTGTATTATACTCCGTCACGACCAAGTCCACAAGTATGGGTATCAGCCTCGGGATAAGCAAATCGTTCGGTTCTTCTCCAAAGCTTGATCCTTATGTCGGGGCAGATGTCTGGTACGGCTTTTTAAACGGCAGCCTTGACAGTGTCAAAAAAATTGTAAACAAGAAAGGCGGCGGACCTGAAGGGATGTATTACCGCACACAGGTTTCTGATGCCGGAAAAGGTTATAAGTTTGGCATAAAAGCAGTGGCTGGATTTAATTATTTTTTCAGTGAGCACTTTGCTGCCGGGGGGGAATTCGGTTATGGATTCTCCACCGCTTCCACCGGCAACGGGAAAACAACGATGACAAAGTACGATCCCTCCGTTAATCCGCCCACAACAGTAACAACGGGGTATAATTCAGCTACGGTAAAATCCTCCGGCTTCGGCACACAGGGCGGCGGACTGATCTGCTTATCGGTTTTCTTCTGAAAGGAAGATATTAAATTTCAACAAGTGCATTCCAAAGCGGACTTACCTTTTCCCGGCAGATAAAAGCCTGATCAGTTTTCCCAGCACATCAAAATAAAGCATAGTGCCAAGTAATGCGGACATGAACCACAGCACGGATATATTGACAAGGAATGTGCTGTAGTATCTTCCGGAAATATTCTTTTCGGGTGCAAAAAAGTGCGCGCGGAGAAAGCCATCTTCGGGCCCTTTCCTGAACACAGGATCAATGGAAGTGCGCAGCCGTCCGTGGTCCTCATAAATAAATTCCTCATCAGGCGAGATATTTTTCATGAGGTCTTCAAGATGCCTGTTATGACAGGCTGCAAGGAGCTCATGGTATTTCTTTATGCCTTCTCCGCCCGACTGGAACGAAAGTATATATTCATCCTTCTTTTTCACGGCGGCATCATAAACCAGGGAACACTGCTTCTTTATTTCGGAAACAAACGCATGAATTTTCCCGGCCTGGAGGTTACCTGCTTCGCCGGTAAACTTCACCCCGGGGAATTTTGCTGCCATATAGGCAATCTCATTTTTAAGAATAACAATAATTTCTTGCTTCCTGGTATTATCCGTGGAAGTGGCGGCAAGTTCATCTGTAAGTGAATTCATCTTTGTGCACCAGTGCACCCTGGTAAAGTTTGAGTTGCTGATATCTTTATCAAAAGCGAAGGTGTTTTTCTCATATTTATTGTTAACGAACTGGTTTACGGCAAGTGCTTCAAATGCCCACCTGGAAGCCATCAGTTCTCCCGTCCATGGCACCACTGCCTTCCCGGAAATGCGGGGGTTAAGATCGTCAAACCTCACCAGCACGCCGCTCAGCAGCAACTGGGGGATAATGAGAAAGGGAATAAGGATGTAGATGGTTACGGCAGAGTTGAAACTTGCGGAGATGTTCAGCCCGAGCATGTTGGCAAAACACGAAGCGGAGAAAAGAACGATCCAGTAATCAAGATACATTCCGCGTATGCCGAGAATGGAATTTCCTATGACCACAAAAAGAAAAGTCTGTAAGGCAGAGATGACGAACAACAGGAAAACTTTTGAAAGCAGGTAGCTGCCCCTGCTGAGATCCAGAAATGATTCCCGTTTCAGGATTTTCCTGTCGCGGAAGATTTCTTCAGCGCTTACAATAAGACCTGTGAACAGGGAAACAACCACGCACATAAACATATATGCCGGGATGTTCTTATTGTCAGCATACGAATAGGGTTGCCCGTTCCTGAAATACCGCACAAGAAATGCAAGTACAAAGGCAAGCAGGGGGGATTCAAGTGCATTAATGGCAAGGTACTGTGTATTCGCAAACTTGGAAAGAAGATCTCTGGTGATAAAGATTCGGAACTGGCTGAAGAAGCCCGGCTTCACATAGCTTACAGAAACAGGCCGGCGCACTGACCCCTCCCTATCGGCGGAAGCAGGAAGCATGTTCTCCATGTAATACCTGTTCCATTCGGCAGGAGAAACTTTTCTTTCATGCGTCTGGTTGCCGTTCTCATCAAGCACCCTGGACTCTATGATATTAAAGACCTGTTCGGGATTCACATGGCCGCAGAGAGTACATTCTCCTTCTTCGGCATTGACATAATTCATCTTCTTCCTGAAATACACCAGCGCCTCGACGGGATCGCCGTAGTAAACAGGGTACCCGCCCGTATCCAGAATGAGAAGCTTGTCAAACATCTTGTATATATCCGAAGAAGGCTGGTGAATCACCACGAACACGAGATTATCCTTAAGCGCAAGCTCCTTGAGCATATCCATGATGTTTTCAGAATCTCTCGAAGACAAGCCCGAGGTGGGTTCGTCAACAAAAAGAACGGAGGGTTCCCTGATCAGTTCCAGGGCAATGTTCAGGCGCTTCCGCTGACCGCCGCTGATGGTTTTATCCATAGGGCTGCCTACTTTCAGGTGAGCCGCTTCGGCAAGACCGGTATCGGCAAGAAGTGCGTTAACTTTCTTACTGAGCACATCTTCACTATCCCCGTCAAAGCAAAGGCGGGCATTGTAATAAAGATTCTGGTATACAGTCAGGTCTTCAATAAGCAGGTCATCCTGGGGGATAAAGCCTACCAGACCCTCGAGCATCTTTTTTTCGCCATGAAGATCATATCCGTTAATCATTATGCTTCCATTGCCGGGTGCCGTATTGCCATTAAGAATATTAAGGAGTGTTGATTTCCCTGCACCGCTTCCACCCATAATACCTATCAGCCTTCCCGAGTTTTCAGAAAAACTGAGGTCATGCAGACCCTCCTTCCCGTTTTTAAAACGGAATCCGAGATTGTGCACTGAGTAATTTATCCCGTTCCCGCTCTTTCCGCTCACATAACAGCCCAGTATGTCACTGTAATAGATGGGATGCATCTTAGCCCCCCTGACAGAAGATCCGGGGGAAAGGATGTAAACCCTCGCAGACTGCATAATCTGCCCGTTAAGGTAGAGGTTAGAACGCCCGTCAGAACGAATCAGGAACAAATCAGATGCGGGAAGGTGAAGTACCCTGATTTCCTCCTGCAGCATTTCGGAACGGAGGTGCCTGCATGTCCCGGGGTTCGCACCACCGCTTATCACAAGGTGATTCAGGGAAAGAGAATGTGCCGGCTGCTTCTCTCTCTTTAAAAAACCCGTGCACTCGGTGAAGTCGCTCTCGGGTATGTTGAACGAAGAAGCAACCGTATCCAAAAACGCCATCTCCTGGTCCGGAATGTTTTCTTTCAGGAGGACGAACTCCATCAGCCTGAGAAGCACCACCATCTTCTGCTTCTGCGTGAGCTCTTCATTGATCTGGTTACAGATTACGACAACGCGAACCGAGCTGACGGCAGTTCTCTTTTGCCGCTTCTCCCCTTCCCTTCCGGTATCGGTGGCCTTCAGAAAATCATCGTAAACCGACAGGTATTTTTCAACCTGTTCGCTGCTGAACTGCTGTTTGAGGAAATCTTCTACGACTTTTTTCCGCCCGGCACCATTATCATCCACTTTGGCGATGATGGCAAAAAGCTGCATGAGTGCTTTTAATATTTTCTCGCTCATGGCCGGTACTTTTCCTGGGAATACACGGGGAGTTGCATCCCCGGGATAGCCGGAATTATTGCGTTATCGTATTACGCACGGAGGATACTGCATGAAGCAGTTTTTCAACGGCAGCTTTATCAGCATTCCCGGCAGCTCCGTATGCATCCCTGAGACTGCTGACACCCTTTATAACGGATAAAAATTCTTTGTCGGACGAGTAACTTTTAAGAAGGTCACAGAGGTTATTCAGGTGGAATCTCTGTTCCCCGATCTTTTTATATAAAGGTTCGGTTGCAGAATTTCTCTCCGCCCCGGCCAGGGTGGACAAAAGGATATACTGCGTTTCAACCCATGCACCCGTGAGCATCTCAGTGGCAGCAAGCAGCCTGTCGTTGGAACGGAGATAGTTGTCTACCTCAGCGTAAAACTCGTCCACCACTTTCAGGATGGTATCCCGGTTCTCGGAATAATTCCGTATCCTCGAACTGACAACCTTGTCGAAGCTCTCCCCTGCATCCAGGGCTTTGGCGAGACTGCGGCTCACAGTAAAAAATTTCTGGATATCCGTATACTGCTCATTGGAAGCGAGGTAGCCAAGATCCATGGAGTAGATCCCGAAATTCAGCGCCTTCCTGCAGGACGTAAGATATTTTGATTCGTTACCCGGCGGGTTGACAAGATTATTGTCGAAAGCCGCATGCGATTTCCCGAGCAGGTCTATCAGCTCAAGGGGGGACGGCATGTTTGCAATGATGTTATGGAACTTATAATCCGCCACAGTGTTGGCCGGAGCCCCGGAGAGCGTATCCATGGCGGATTTTTTGGCTGTGTCGGAAGCAGTTCCGGAAGATGCGCTGTTTTCGTTCCCGCATGAATAAGCAAGAAGGGAAACTGCAGAAAGAAAAACCATTTGTTTAAGAGGGCTCATAATAATTAAGTTTAGTTATAAGTTGTTTTTATTTGATACAGTTACATTAAAAGGAACTTTGACAATCGTTTTATAATCCTCGCCGGCTTCTATCATGTCCTCGTCAAACTCTTTGTACAGCCAGTTGATGACCACCTGCCCTTTTCCCCGGATGGAAATCTGTTCAAGTTTTTTGAAGAGATCCGCAATGCATTTTGCAGAGCTGGTATTGAAATAATCAAGCTGTATGTTAAGCGTAGTTACCGGTGCGGGCTGAAGAAGATAAGATTCAAGCCATTCAAAGAGAGGCTTGTAAAACATAACGGAATTGTCCGGTATTGATTTCCCCTGCATTTCGAAAACGCCCGATGAAGGGTTCAGGGTGATGTGAGGGGTTTTAGGCGACTGCTCCGCAGTAAAAGGATTCATAAGAAGCTGGTGATATCCTTTCAAAAGTAAATATAACTTTTCATAAAGCAAAAACCACTGTAACATACACGTTCCCCTGTTGCCTGCCTCAGGATTTTGTCCGCAATTCCCTGAACCGGCATGTTTCGGTTACATTTGCGGAGTGAAAGAAAAGGAGTATAACAGGATATCAGCCTGGCTTGAAAAGGAGCATGACAGGCATAATCACACGGGGTTTATTGAAAGCGACCCCGTTTGCATTCCCCATATTTTTTCAGCAAAAGAAGATATTGAGATCGCCGGATTTTTTGCCTCGGTCTTTGCATGGGGGCAGCGGCCCATGATTATTAAAAAAGCAAGATTGCTGATGGAGATGATGGATTACTGCCCGCATCAGTTTATCCTTTCTCATTCTTCCGCGGAACTGCACACATTCAGGCATTTTGTTTACCGTACATTCAACGGGAGCGACTGTGTTTATTTTATCCGCTCTCTCCGCAACATCTATATAAACCACGGGGGAATGGAAACTGTTTTCAGTGAATGCATACACAGGGAAGATTTTCATGCCGGCAGCGCCATAAAACGGTTCCGGGATGTTTTCTTTTCCCTCCCTCATCATAAACACCAGGAAAAGCATATATCTTCTCCACTCACAGGATCATCGTGCAAGAGAATTAATTTATTTCTCAGGTGGATGGTGAGAAAAGATGCGGCAGGAGTGGATTTCGGGTTGTGGGAGAAAATAAAACCAGCCATGCTGCTATGCCCTCTGGATGTGCACTCCGGAAGAACGGCGAGGCACATAGGGCTCCTCAGGAGAAAACAGGATGACTGGAAAGCCGTGCTGGAGCTAACAGAAAATCTTAAACTCTTTTCCCCGGAGGATCCCGTAAAGTATGATTTTGCCCTGTTCGGGACAGGTGTAAACAACCGGCGATAAATTTGGTATTAACCCCGGGCAAGCCCAGTACCTTCTCGTCCGCCGAAGCGGAACGCGAAGGCGGAATGAATCACCCCGCCTCAAGCAGCGGGATCTATTACGGGAATTGGATTTTATTTCGCAGCAAGCAGCGGGGAATTAACCCATCCCTCTCGTCCGCCGAAGCAGAACGCGAAGGCGGAATGAAAGATTCTTTTCTTTGCATACTTTTGTCCTGACAGCATGAATCTCCAGGCTTTATTTCGGAAAAAAACTGCCGGTGATGCCGCAGAATCCCAGGAAGGAGCGCAGGGACATACCCTTCACCGGGTATTGCGCGTCCGCGACCTTACCTTCTTCGGTATAGCAGCCATCATCGGTGCAGGGAGCTTCAGCAGCATGGGACAGGCCTGTTTCAGCGGGGGGCCGGGCGTGATCCTGCTCTTTATCATATGCGGGATTGCATGCGGGTTCACCGCCATGTGCTACGCAGAGTTTGCCTCACGCGTTCCCGTGTCGGGGAGCGCTTATACATACGCTTATGTTTCCTTCGGCGAACTTTTTGCATGGATTATAGGCTGGGCACTGCTTATGGAATACTCCATAGGAAATATTTATGTGGCCTTTTCCTGGAGCGGATACTTTACCAATCTCCTTGACGGGACAGGTCTTCACCTTCCCGAATGGCTGACTATCAACTTCCGCGCAGCACATGCCGCATTCCTTGAAGGAAAGCCCGGCACGGAAGGATTTACCGCATGGACCAGCGCACCAAGAATACTTGGCATGCCGCTTATCTTTGACCTGCCTGCCGTCTTTATCAACATCGTAATCACCTGGCTGGTATACAGGGGCGTGCATGAATCAAGAAATGTGAGTAACCTGATGGTGGTGCTCAAGCTGCTGATTATTCTGCTCATAGTGATTGTGGGCGTATTTTACCTCGATACAGCCAACTGGACACCCTTTCTCCCGAATAAGTTCAGCGGGGTAATGGCAGGCGTTTCTGCCGTATTTTTTGCATACATCGGCTTTGATGCCGTCTCCACCCTTGCAGAGGAAAGTAAAAATCCCCGGCATGATCTGCCCAGGGGAATGATGTACTCTCTCGTTATCTGCACAGTTATATACATAGTCCTTTCCCTTATCCTTACCGGAATGGTTTCTTACTCCCAACTCGGGGTAAGTGATCCGCTGGCAGAAGTTTTCAAAATCAAGGGGGTAAAATGGATGCTTTTTATTGTTTCCGCCGCTGCCGTGCTTGCAATGACCAGCGTGATCCTTGTTTTCCAGATGGGCCAGCCCAGGATATGGATGAGCATGAGCCGGGATGGCCTGCTTCCTTCGCGGTTTTCGTCGCTGCATCCCAGGTACAAAACACCCGGTTTTGCCACTATCATTACCGGGCTCGTTGTCGGCATTCCTATTTTTTTTACAGATGAAAACTTCGTACTGGATTTCACCAGTATCGGAACCCTTTTTGCTTTCGTTCTGGTGTGCGGGGGAGTGCTCATGCTCCCGCGGAGAGAAAAAAATAAAAATAAAAGGGAGTTCCTCCTGCCTTACATTAATTCAAGGTGGATCATCATGCCGCTTACCATTTCCGCTTTCTGCCTTCTGTGGATATACGACAGGAGTTTCATCACCTCCCCGTTCTTCATTACTGCCGGAACCGCCGCCTCAAACATTCCCATGCTGGTATTCTTTGCCTTATGCATAACGATGGCACTGGCCTCGTTTATAAAGAAGCTCTCCCTCATACCCGTATGCGGTGTTCTTTCCTGCTGTTACCTGCTCACAGGCATGGCGGCATCAAACTGGATCTGGTTTTTTATATGGTTTGCCATAGGGCTTGTCATTTATTTCACATACAGCATGAAGAAGAGTGTGCTGGCAAAAAATGCAGGCAGCTTTAAAGAATAACCCATGAAGATTGCACTAATTACAGGAGCCACGTCGGGCATAGGAAGAGCCGCCGCATTTAAATTTTCGGAGAACGGGTACAATGTCATCATTACCGGGCGGAGAAAAGAACGGCTGAATTCCATTGCACGTGAAATCAGGAAAAAATCCGGTGCGCAAGTACACCCTTTGTGCTTTGACATCAGGTCAATGAAGGAAGTGCAGAAATCCGTTGCATCTCTTCCCGGGCAATGGAAAAAAATTGATGTGCTCGTAAATAATGCCGGGCTTGCTGCAGGTCTTTCGGATATACAGGATGGAAATGCCGGTGACTGGGAAACCATGATAGACACTAACATCAAAGGATTGCTTTATATATCAAAAGCTGTAATACCCCTCTTTATTAAGAACGGAACGGGGCATATCATTAATATCGGGTCCATAGCAGGAAAAGAAACTTATGCAAAAGGCAACGTGTATTGTGCCACCAAGCATGCAGTGGATGCCCTCACAAAGTCAATGCGGATAGACCTTCTTTCCCATGGAATAAGAGTTACCGGGATTCATCCCGGTGCTGTTGAAACGGAATTTTCCCTTGTACGTTTCCATGGGGATGAACAAAAAGCAAAAAATGTTTACAGGGGGTTCACCCCGCTTTCTGCAGATGATGTTGCCGATGCCATCTGCTGGGCAGCCTCCCGTCCCGCGCATGTCAATATTAACGAAATGGTTATCATGCCGGCAGCACAGGCCAACACACAGCATTTGAACAGAAAAGTGTAGTTGTTATCCTTACATGAAACTCCCATTTGCACTGCTTCTTACACTCTCATGCTTTTATCTCCCCGCTCAGAATCCAGGCTTTGAAAAATTGAACCCTGCCGGGTACGAAGCTGCTCATTTCCCCGGAGATGTCACATATATGAGCGCAGAAGAAAAAGAGGTTCTTTATCTTATAAATCTCGCACGGATAAATCCGAAATTATTCTCTGATACATTTCTGAAGTTTTACCTTGACAGCACGGGAGAGAATGACAAGTGGACACGCTCCCTGCAAAAGGAACTCATGAAAAGAAAACCCGTGCAGCCGCTTTCACCCGCAGAAGACCTTTTCCGCGAAGCCGAAAATCATGCCATGGATATGGGAGAAAGCGGGAAGTCCGGCCATAATACATCTTCGGGGAAAGGCCCAAGGGGTAGATTTAAAAATCTTCTTAAGAAATACCACTCCATCGGGGAAAACTGCGATTACGGACACGGCCGTGCAATTGATATAGTGATGGCTCTCCTTATTGATAAAAATATATCATCCCTCGGTCACCGGAAAAACATCCTTAGCCCGAAATTTTATTATGCCGGAATTGCCATAAGAAGACATAAGAAACTCGGATGGAACTGCGTGATTGATTTCGGCGGGAAGTAGGACACCCTTCAAAGAAACATTTTGGATGATATCCAAATAATTTTATCTTTGAAGGACACAAGTTATATGAATCCCATGGAAGTAAAAAGAATCTTTGATCTCCTGCCCCTCATAGCCTCAAAGTACCGGAAGGATGATATCCTTTCTGCAAAAGAAAACGGGGAATGGGTAAAATACAGTGTCGCTGCTTTCACCGAAAACGTAAACAGCCTGAGCCTCGGACTTGCAGCCCTCGGCTACGGGAAAGGTGATAAGATCGCCAATATATCAAACAACCGCCCCGAATGGAATTTTGTGGATATGGCTATGCAGCAGCTGGCTGCAATCCATGTTCCCATTTACCCCACTATCAGCGAGTCGGATTATAAGTTTATTCTCAATGACGCAGAAGTGAAGCTGGTTTTTGTTTCTTCGAAAGAGCTCTATGACAAAATCCGGAACATCATGCCTTCTGTTCCCTCGCTTAAGGAAGTATATACCTTTGACCGTATAGACGGTGCAAAACACTGGACAGAAATCCGCAATACAGGGCTGCAGAAATCCTCTTCCGATCCTTCATGCATACAGCAGCTTAACGCTGTGAAATCGGCTGTAAGGGAGGATGATCTTGTCACGATAATATATACTTCCGGCACCACCGGCAGTCCCAAAGGCGTCATGTTATCCCACAGGAATATCGTCAGCAACTTCACTGCGTGCCACGACCTCCCCCCCTGCGATTACCATGACCGGGCGCTGAGCTTCCTGCCCATGTGCCACGTATATGAAAGAATGATTGTTTATCTCTACCTCTACCTCGGCATATCTGTTTATTATGCGGAGAGCATTGAAAAAATAGGAGATAATCTTAAAGAGGTTAAGCCGCATATTTTCACCACGGTGCCCAGGCTGCTCGAGAAAGTGTATGATAAAATTGTCGCCAAAGGAAAGGATCTCAGCGGCATAAAAAAGATTCTGTTCTTCTGGGCGCTGAACCTGGGGCTGAAGTACGAACTCAACCGCGCCAACGGCTGGTGGTATGAGCTGAAGCTGAAAATTGCAGGAAAGCTCATCTTCAGTAAATGGAGAGAAGCGCTGGGTGGCAATGTAAAAGTGGCTGTTTCAGGGAGTGCTGCCCTTCAGCCACGCCTCATGCGCGTTTTCTGGGCCGCAGGTATTCCCATCCTTGAGGGTTACGGCCTTACTGAAACATCACCTGTAATCGCAGTCAATAACTTCACACCAGGGGGATGCAGGTTTGGAACCGTAGGGCCTGTGATTCCGGGAGTGAGTGTGAGCATTGCCCCTGACGGGGAGATCCTCTGCAAAGGGCCTAACGTGATGTTGGGTTATTATAAGCGCCCCGACCTCACTGCCGAAGTGATTGACAAAAACGGGTGGTTTCATACCGGCGATATAGGGGTGATGGAAGAAGGAAAATACCTCAGGATTACAGACAGGAAAAAAGAAATCTTCAAAACCTCGGGCGGGAAATACGTTTCCCCCCAGGCACTTGAAAACAAGTTCAAGGAATCTCCTTTCATAGAACAGGTGATGGTTGTGGGCGAAAACAGGAATTTTCCCGCAGCGCTGATTGTGCCTGCATTTCCGTATGTAAAAAAATGGTGTGAAGAAAACGGCATCTCTTTCTCCTCCAACGAAGACCTGGTAAACAACAAAGACCTCAAAGGGAGAATTTACCAGGAGGTTTCAGATTTCAATAAGCTTTTCGGAAAAACGGAACAGGTGAAAAAGTTCGAGCTGCTTGCCCATGAGTGGACCCTCGATGCAGGGGAACTTACCCCAACCCTGAAACTGAAACGAAAGGTAATCCTTGAAAAGTATAAGGATCTGGTAGAGAGGATTTACTCCGGATCCTGATTATTTTTCGAGAATCTTTCTTATGTCAGGCCTGAAATAGCGGCTGCTCTTGAGAATTTTCCCATCCTCCCTCACCACGGGTTTTCCGTTCTCATCAAGCTTGGACATATTGCTTCTCTGTATCTCGTCAAATATTTCCGCAATCTTGTACTGCAGGCCGTGGCTGATGAGGGTACCGAAGAGAATATACATTTTATCCCCGAGTGCATCGGCGATTTCGGTAAGGTCGCCTTTCCTGCAGGCTTCAAGGTATTCATTGTTTTCCTCTTCCATAAGCCGGTGGCGCAATTCATAAAGTTTTTTATCTATCTGCCCGGCAGGTGATTCGTTGATGGTAAGCCCGAAAGCGGCATGGAAGTCCTTCACCATATTTATTTTCTCAGAGAGGGTATTCATAACGTGTTTAATAGTTTTGATATTCTTCAATAAGAGTTTGCATATATGCTTTCCCGAGATCAAGCTGTTCCTGTGTCTCCTTTTTTCCAAGACTGCTTCTCTGCCTTTCAACAGATGCGGTTGTATTGTCAAAAATAAAAGAAGCCCGGGGAGTGAGCCACCCGAAACCGTCGTCGAAGGTATAGAAGGCAAAGGGCCGGACCGAAGAGTCAAGAATATTTTTGCTCCAGTGATATTCATCATGCCCTATTCCAAGCTGTGAAAGGATTACAGCAGGTATATCCGTCTGTGAACCTGTCTTATCTATTGAGGTTCCCCTGTACTCCTGCCTGATTGCATCTCCGTAAAGCAGCATTGCTATCTTATAGCGTCCCGGAACATTGTGAATCCTCTTGTAAGGGTATATATGCCCGTGGTCGGAGATAAGTACAAAGAGGGTATTCTTAAACCAGGGCTGCTTTCTGGCTTCTTCAAAATACATGCCGAGGCAGCGATCGGTATAATGGATGGCGTTCCTGTACTTCTGGGGGTTACTGATGCCTTTGAACACCGCTTCCCCCGGAGCATCAAAGGGCTCGTGGCTGGAAATGGTCAGAATCAGGGATACGAATGGTTCCTGCATCAATCCGGTATCATGGACCTGGAACATGAACAGGTCTTCGTCATAAGCCCCCCACATGGTTTTTCCCTTGTACCTGAAGTCGTTCTGGCCCGTCAGCTTCTTTATGCCGAGCGAAGTGAAATAATTCCCTGTGTTTGCAAAGCCTAGGTCTCCCCCGTAATAGGCGGATGTATGCCCGTCATAGGAGGGCATGGCCCGGGATATACTTTTAATAATGCCCGGCAGCCTTTCGAATTTCCCAAAGTCTTTGATGATGGAAGTCCTTGGCTGCGCAGGGAATCCGCTGAGAATAGCAGGAAGTCCCTGGTCGGTACGGAATCCACTCGCATAGAAATCAGTAAAGAGGACTCCTTCCCGGGCGAGTTTGTCAAATTCAACAGCCACATTTTTTTCTCCCCCTAGTGAACCGATCACGTCAGCACTCCAGCTTTCGAGAATAATGAAAATTATGTTTGGGTGCTTTAAACTGAGCATGGAAGGGAATCTGCCTGGGGAAGACCGGAAAAGCTCCGCCGTTTTTTTCTTCGCTTCCCCGGAAGTGAAATAGTGGTACCGGCCTTCTCCCGCAGGATGAGATGTAAGCTCATAAAACAAACTCCAGCATGTGTTTATAGTAGCCTGGTTTAGCGCGGGTTGCTTGGAAAAATAGCCCCATAGCTTTGTGAGCGGCTTTCGCTGTATGCCTCCCCGGATACCAACAAAAAACAAGAGTGAAAAAATAAGAAATGCGGGAATTGCCAGTTTACTGCTGACAGGTGCTTTCATCCCGTTGCGGGTAATTTTTTTCCACAGATAAATCCCCCCGGCAATTTGTAACAGCAGGAGTGGCAGCAATAACAAAAGAGGAGAAGATGAAACTGAAGCAATAGCCTCTTCAGGATATGCCATGTATGAGAACGCCCTGCCATTCAGCCGGGTCCCCCACTGCCTGAAAAGCTCCATGTCGGCAGAACCCGTAACAGAAGAGAGAGAGATGGCAATATAATGGTAAACAGAAAGGATTTTCCGGGGCTGTTCTTTTCTAATTACAGATGCAGCGAAGATGATAAAGAAAGGAATTACCGTGAGGATGCATGCAGCAGAGAGGTCATAACGCAGTCCAAACAAGAGGCTCAGTAAAAGGCCTGAGAAACCGTTCTCCTCCGGATAGACGTGTTCATAAACCAAAAATTCAACGCGCTGGAAAGCAAAAAATACCAGCCAGAAGACAAACAGCTTTTTAGTGTATGAGAAGATTTCTTTCAAGACAGGGGAAGGTTTTCAATAAAAGGAACGCTCTTTATGTCTGGATAATACCCGGGTTAAATTGTTTTTCTATGGGGGCATGATTGGCTGCCTCTATTCCCATGGAAATCAGTTTGCGTGTGTCGGCAGGGTCAATAATGGCATCCACCCAGAGACGCGCTGCAGCGTAGTATGGTGACAGCTGGCTGTTATACCTGTCGGTAATTTTTTTCAGAAGCTCTTTTTCCTCCGCAGGGGGAATTTCTTTACCCTGCGCTTTCTGCGCGCTTACCTGTATCTGCAGCAGGGTTTTTGCCGCCTGAGATCCTCCCATCACGGCGAGCTGGCAGGTGGGCCATGCAGCAATGATTCTCGGATCATAGGCCTTCCCGCACATAGCATAATTTCCTGCCCCGTATGAGTTTCCGATGATAATGGTAAACTTGGGAACTACAGAGTTGGCCACTGCATTAACCATCTTCGCCCCATCCTTAATAATTCCGCCGTGCTCGGAACGTGAACCCACCATAAAACCCGTAACGTCCTGGAGGAATACCAGCGGGATTTTCTGCTGGTTGCAGTTCATGATGAAACGCGCAGCTTTATCTGCAGAATCTGAATATATAACTCCCCCGAACTGCATCTCTCCTTTTTTATTCTTCACTACCTTTCTCTGGTTTGCCACTATCCCCACTGCCCATCCTTCAATGCGTGCAAGCCCACATAATACAGACTGTCCGTATTTGTCCTTGTATTCTTCAAACTCAGAGTTGTCGGTGATTCTGTAAATCACTTCAAGCATATCATAGGGCTTATTGTCGGGCGGAATGATACCATATATTTCTTTTTCGTTTTTCGCAGGAGATTTTGCTTTGGTACGGTTAAAGCCTGCCCTGGAAGGCTCTCCCATCTTTTCAAAAATTTTCCTGATGGCATCAAGACAGGATTTGTCGTCCGGAAATTTGTTGTCAGTCACACCGGATATCTCGCAATGGGTCGTGGCACCGCCGAGGGTTTCATTGTCCACCTCCTCGCCTATCGCAGCCTTTACGAGGTAAGAACCTGCAAGGAATATGCTTCCCGTTTTATCCACTATCATGGCCCTGTCCGACATGATGGGTAGATAAGCTCCGCCCGCCACGCAGCTTCCCATAATTGCCGCCACCTGTACAATGCCAAGGGAGGAGATTACAGCATTATTCCTGAAGATACGCCCAAAGTGCTCCTTATCAGGAAAAACCTCATCCTGCATGGGGAGATAAACCCCGGCACTGTCCACAAGATAAACTATGGGCAGCCTGTTTTCTATGGAGATTTCCTGCGCTCTCAGGTTTTTCTTTGCCGTCATGGGGAACCATGCTCCCGCTTTTACGGTAGCATCATTGGCAACAATCACGCACTGCCGGCCGGCAATATATCCTATACCTGTCACCACTCCCGCCGAAGGGCAGCCGCCATGTTCAGTATACATGTCTTCCGCCGCAAAAGCTCCCAGTTCAAGAAAACGGCTGCCCGGATCGGTAAGATATGATATACGCTCGCGGGCCAGCAGCTTGCCTTTTTCTTTCTGCTTGCCCGCGTTTTTATTACCGCCTCCCTGGTAGATTTTTTCCAGCCTGGAATTCATCCTCGCAAGCAGCTGCTTCATTGCGTCCTCATTACTGTTGAATTCAATATCCATCGTAATAAAATTAAATCCGTTTGGGAATCCAAAGATAAAACAAATCAGTAAGCCGGGAGCTTTATACCCTCACGCCGATCATAAGCACATCATCCACCTGCTGGTGCTTTCCTTTCCATGAATCGAAGGTATGCTCAAGGAAGGAGAGTTGCTCCTGCATGCTTTTATGCTGTATGCCCAGCAGGATATCCCGGAGGTTCTTGCTCATAAACTTCTTTCCCTGTTCTCCGCCGAACTGGTCGGCAAAACCATCGGTGAACAGATAAAAGGTTT
>JAHEYN010000015.1:0-18277 GCA_023251555.1 Bacteroidota bacterium
GAACACGGGCTTTCGGTCGTTGCAATAGATATTAATCCTGCCTTGGGCGGGGTTTTCAAGTCCGGAAGTTACCGCTCCGGCGAAGCAGGGCTTGAAGAAGTGCTGCAGCCGAAATTCAGCGAAGGTAAATTATCCGTTTCTTCAGATTTCACTTCTGCTGAAGGTTCCGAAGCAATAATAGTGTGTATCCCTCTTCTCGTTGATAAACAGAAAAATATCCTGGAGGAGCCGTTTCTTTCCTGCTTTGACAGGCTGTCCGCACAACTTAAAAACAAAGTGCTGCTGGTCGTTGAAACTTCTATCCCCGTTGGCTTTGCACGGAACAGGATTGCTGAACGCCTTGCTAAGTCAGGAAAGAAGCATGGGGTGGATTACCTGCTGGTGCACAGCCCCGAACGCATTAAAAGCGGCACCATGATGAAGCAACTCCTCTCCACGCCTAAAGTGATTGGAGGGCTTACCGGGGAGGCTGCTCAAAAAGGATATGAAGTTTACAGCCTTTTTTTCAGGAAGGAGCTGCTGAAAAAAGTTAACAGTATTGAAACGGCCGAGATGATTAAACTGGCAGGAATGTCATACCGGGATATTAACATCGCTGTTTCCAACCAGCTCGCACAGTTTGCACACCGTGCGGGAATTGATTACGGCGAAGTTCTTGCCCATACCAACACTGACGGGGAAGCGCATCTCCTTCAGCCCGGGATAGGAGTGGGAGGCCACTGCACCCCCGTGTATCCCTATTTCCTTATTAATAATTTTAAGGAATACGGGCTGGATTTTACACTGGCAGGCGAGAGCAGGATTGTCAATGACAGGATGGCTTCTTATGCCGTAAGCCTGCTCGCGGATAAACACCTTTCGGAAAAAAGCGCTGTAATTCTCGGCCTTGGCTTCCGGCCTGATGTGAAGGAAGATACTTTCAGCACTGCATATTTGCTCAAAGAAAGCCTCACGGGTGCGGGTTTCAGCGTGAAGTTGTGCGATAGCTTATATACGGGTGATGAGCTCAGGAGCAAAGGGTTTGAGCCCGCAGAAGACCTGTACAGCGCCGGAGCCGAAGCGGCTTTCCTTGTAACAGCTCATACGGAATTCAGGAATGCGGACTGGAAAAAACTTTATGCTTCCGGGCTCCGTTACCTCGTTGACGGGCGTTATGCCCTGCCGGGTAAGAAAATTGAAGAGTCCGGGATAAAGTACATTCCTGTCGGGTAAAGTAAATATGTAATACAGCGTGGTATGATTCCCATAGCCAAACCTTTTCTCGCCAAAGAAGAAGCTGATGCCGCATCTGCCGCCGTCCTTTCCGGCTGGGTGACGCAGGGCCCGAAAGTCAGCGAATTCGAGGAAAAATTCGCAGCATATGTTGGAGCGAAATATGCCGTGGCCGTATCAAACTGCACTACCGCTCTTCACCTTGCACTGATAGTTGCGGGAGTGAAGAGGGGGGATGAGGTCATCTGCCCCTCTATGACGCATATTGCCACCGCCAATGCTGTTTTGCATGCAGGAGCTGTTCCTGTGTTCTGCGAGGTAATACCGGAAACCTACAATATGAATGTGCAGCATGCGGAGAAGCTGGTATCCGCGAAAACAAAAGCAATAATACTTGTACATCAGATAGGGCTTCCTGCGGATATTGACGCATTCAGGAATTTGTCCGCCCGGCATGGGTTACAGCTTATTGAAGATGCCGCCTGTGCGGTTGGTTCTGAATATAAAGGCAGGAAAATAGGATCCCATTCTGATCTTGTTTGCTTTTCCTTTCATCCGAGGAAAGTAATTACCACGGGCGACGGGGGCATGATCACCACATCGGACGAACGGTATTATCACCGCCTCAGACTTCTCCGCCAGCACGGTATGTCTGTAAACGACAGGCAGCGGCATACTTCTTTACAGCTGATATTCGAGGAATATCTTGAGCCGGGATATAATTACCGCCTTACGGATATACAGGCGGCAGTGGGCATCTGCCAGCTTGGGAGGCTGGATTACATTGTGGCCGAACGCAGAAAAACGGCCCGTTATTATCAGGAAAAACTGGGGCATATACCATGCCTTGCTCTCCCTTCCGAAAAGGAAGGCTATTTTACCAATTTCCAGTCATACAGCATTTTGCTTAAGGATAATGCTCCTGTTTCAAGAGACGAACTCATGCAGCGGCTCCTTGATAAAGGCATAGCTTCAAGAAGGGGAGTGATGACTATTCACCGGGAAAAGGCTTACGGGGAACTGTGCAGGGGCTTATCTCTTCCTGTAACAGAACATGCCTGCGACAGGAGTATCATCATCCCGCTGTATGTCCCCATGGAGAAGAAGGATATGGATGCTGTTGTTCATGCGCTTATTTCTATCCTCTGCTGATGAAGCTGAACAGCAGTATGCTGAAGTGGGTTTGCATCGCCCTTATTATCAAGGCGGTTTTTTTTGTTTTTTTTCATTATCACTTTCTCCGGTACTGGCCTGCACAACGCATAGTCAGGCCGCTGTTTATAGGGAGCGGTGATACGCCGGGCTATTTCGAGCCTCTTGAAAACCTGGTAAACGGGCATGGGTATTCTGTCACGGTAAGGGACGGCAGCGGGGGTGCCAGCTACCAGCCTTTTGCAGGGAGAATGCCGGGGTTCCTGCCTGTTTATGTCCCGCTCTTTTATTTTTTCGGAAAGGAAGCGGCTTCAGCAGCCCTCATAATCTTCCAGTTCCTGTTAAATGCCTTTTCGGTATACCTGCTGTCGCAGGCTGCGGAGAGGCTCTTTAAAACGAAGCTTTCTTTTTATATAACATTTTTCCTTTCTGCAGCCGGATGCTTCGATTCGGTTTTTGTTCACTATGGGTTGTCTGAGAGCTTGTCCGCTTCTTTCCTGGTATTTTCTTTTTATATGCTGATGCGGATTTCCCCCGTGGCAGGATACCGGGACTGGATGTGGGCGGGATTTTTTCTGGCCTGGGCAGTGTTCCTCCGCCCTGTGCTTGCAATTTTCCTTATTCTTTTCCCGCTGATAGGATGGATACGCATACGCTTATCTCCTCCCGGATTTTTAAAAGCATGTGTATTTTTTCTTCTTCCTTTTATGATAGCGGACGTATGTTGGATAATACGCAATTACAGCAGCTTTGGAAGATTTGTGATACTGCAGAATACAGCCATAGGCCCGGGAGGTGCTTATACCGGGGATTTCCCTGAGCAGAAAGTGTCGCTGAAACGCTGGGTGATCGCTGTTGGCGGCGATTGCCAGGAATGGGAACCGGCAGGGGAAATGGGTTGGTTCTATCTTCCTCCCGGGAAGCAGGATGCAGTTATGCCTTTTACCGCAAAGGATTTTACACCACGTTATAATACAGACTCCCTGCTCAGGCTCAGGGATGATTTCAGGTCTTCGCTTGACGAAAATATCCCGGGCGATAAACGCATGGAACTTGCAAAGAGCGTAATTGCTGCGTGTGAAAGGTACCGCCTGTCATATATATCCTGCCACCCTGTATATTATTATTTCCTGAACAGGCTCAGGATTTGCTCAAGGATATTGTTCATCCGCCGTCTTGACCACCTCCCCTTTCCCGCCTCCGGACAAATGAATATGGTGCAGAAGGCTGTAAAGGGAGGATATTTTCTTTTTTATTATTTTGTAATTGCTTCGGCCCTGGCTGGTATGGCAGCAGCAGTATGGAAGAAAAACAGGAATGCTTTGCTTGTTGCGCTGGTGGTCATGTCGTATGTTTTCCTTTTTGGATTTGTTCTTGGATTTGTGGAGTCAAGATACCTTGTTCCCGTTTATCCTTTCCTGATCCTGCTTTCATCTTTTGCCGCAGCAACGGGAATTTCCCGGATCTGGAGGAGGTCTTCAGAGTCCGAGTAGAATTTTCATGGTGTCGACCCCGTCGGCAAAATCGGCGAGTGCAGGGTGCTGCGTTTCCCCGAAAGGAACTGCAGGGAACTTTTTTGTTATACTGCTGAACCTGTTATTCCCTGTGCACAGGCATTGAATCTCCCTGGTATGCGATTCCAGTTTTTTCAGCAGGTCTGATTCATCCCTGTAGTATTCGTAATGCAGAACAGATACAGGAGAGGGAAGGCTCACATCTTCTTTTAGAATTAAAAACCCGTTCTCAAGAAATGAAACTCCGTCCATGAGGAAAAGCGCCCGGTGGTATGTATAGTTATTCGCATATTTGTTATGGTGAATGATTTCCCTGTGAGCATAAGCGGCCCTGAACAGCTTGTCAATATCGAATCCAGCCGGGATATATATTTTTGATACGCTTCTGCACCCAAGTCCGAAATACTGAAAAATATTATTGCAAAGTCCCTGCATTTCTTCATCGTTCTCCTCTCCTGTAAGCAGTCCTGCGGAGGTCCTGCTTTTTCTTATGATATGCGGGACAGAGGAAAAATAATATTCAAAATAGCGGGAGCTGTTGTTGCTGCCCGTGGCAATGGCGGCATCAATTCCGCTGAGCCTGTCCGGGAAAGAAACCGGGTTTTTTGTGCCAGGTAGTTTTTCCGCAAGAATTCCCGTAACATATTGCATAAGAACCCGGTCCTGGGAAGAAAGCTTTGCAGCCGCATAATGCCCGCTGAGCACAGTACACATGAGGTCGTGGAATCCCGCAATCGGAATGTTTCCCGCCATCACCAGCCCCACTCTTTTGGGAAGAGGGTTGTTATCCGGGAGATGGTAGAGCGACAAAAATTTCTTAAGGCTCTCCATTGTGAGGTTGCGGGAAAGTGCATCCAGTGCATAACGGGAATTCTCCGGGGTGAACCATTGGTTGAGTGTGAATGCCTCTGACAGGACATTCCCCAGGTCATCATCATCTTTCTCCAGCGCCTTACGGAGACGGAGTCCGAGGTGCACGAAGGCTTCTATCCTTTCCTGAAGTTTGCTCATGCCGGAATTATTATAGAATGTAAAAATACCTATTTAGGTGTATGGATCTGCTTTTCCAGCGCCTTTGATTTTGTGCGTCAGGATAAAAAATAAACAGTACAAAACTCCCGTATGTGCTTTTTTCCCCCGCCTGTAAATTTGTTGCAAGCCCTTTTTTAAAGGCATTATAATTTTATAACTTTGTACATGATATTGAAAAAAACACTTAAACAATAATAAGATGGCAATAAAAATTACTGAAGAGTGCATCAACTGTGGTGCCTGCGAACCAGAATGTCCCAATAACGCTATTTATGAAGGCGGGGCGGAATGGCGTTTCTCCGATGGAACTACTGTTAAAGGATCTTTTCCAAAGCTGGACGGCAGTGGTGCCGATGCCGATGCGGCCCAGCCGGCAGTTTCCAATGATTTCTATTACATAGTTACTGAAAAATGCACCGAATGTGTCGGCTTCCATGATGAGCCCCAGTGTGCTTCTGTTTGCCCTGTCGACTGCTGTGTTCCTGACGAGGATCACAAAGAGAGCAAAGAAGAACTCGCGGCCAAAAAAGACAAACTTCATTCCTGAACATACGGTTTTCATTCATTGGAATCCTGTCCCGCCTGTGTTGCCGGACAGGATTTTTTTTGAGGGTGTGATAATTACTTGAACAGTTCATACATGTGCCGGGGTTTCTGTAATATTAATATTCATTAAATTTAAATTATGATTTCTGCCCGGGAAAAAATAAACCGCTTAATGTATCTCCATCTGATGGTCTGCCTGTTTGCGCTGCTGCCATGCATATCCCCTGCGCAAACGGAAACGAACGGTGATTCTGCGGGCGGGGAAAGCCTCCGGCAGGCAGCCTGGCGAATGATACATGCGGAAACTGATTCCGGAAGGACGGAAGCAGGCCGCCTCTTTGCCGGAAAGTTTACCTCCCTGCTTATGCTTCCTGCTTCATTTGAATATTCTTTTGATTCCGTGCCCGAAATTTCTGTTCAGACTCCTCCGGACAAAAGCTTTCATATTTATACCTGGGTGATTCCCCGTGCAGACCAGTCATCATATAGCTATTATGGTATTATACAGTGCTTTGACAGAAAGAAAAAAAAGACTGCCGTTTATCCTTTAAGGGATACGTCCTCATTCCTCGTAACACCCGGAAATGTTAAGCTTTCTGGGGGAGCCTGGTATGGAGCATCTTACTATAAAATAATTTCATCGGGGAAGCGGAGGTATACCCTTCTGGGCTGGAAAGGGAACGACCGCATAACAACAAAAAAGGTAATAGAGAGCCTGTATTTCCCCGGAAACAAACCGGTGTTCGGCGAACCTGTTTTTAAATTTCAAAAGGAAACAATCAACAGGATTGTCTTTGAATATAATGCCTCTGTTGTAATGAGCCTTAAATATGATGATCACTCCTGTATGATTGTGTTTGATCATCTTTCTCCTGCAGATCCGCGCATGGAGGGTGTTTTCAGCAATTACGGCCCTGACTTTATTTATGATGCATTTACCCTGAAAAAAGGAAGATGGATATACATCCACGATATTGATGCACGGAACCCTTCTTCTTCAGGTCCAAAGAGAAGAAACACCGACCCGCATCCTCCGCCTGTGGATATAATCAGGTAATCCGCCGTGAATTTTTGTTGAGCATAAACAGGGAGCAGCCTGGTATAAAAATAAAGAAGCGGGAACCCCCATTGACCCGCTTCTTTGTGCCTGTACAGTATTCCCGTACAGGCTTCCTTCACATGATTGAAGAAATCGAAGGCTAAGGTACACAGGAGTTTATACGCAGTCTATGACTTTGCTCACACGGAAATATGATAAAAGACAAAAAGCCGGGGAAGGAGATTCTCCTCAGGATTTTTCATGGTGTTCACAGAACCACCCGAATGTTTTTTTTATGCCCTCTTCGAGCGAAACACGCGGCTGCCACCCGTATACCTTCTGAGCTTTGGCGATGTCAGGGTAGCGGACTTTTATCTCTGTGAAATTCATCGGAACAAACTCAATGATATTTTCAGACACTTTAATTTTTTTTGCTTTGGCTGCCGCAATTACAAGCTGTGCAAGCATGTGGTTGGATACGGATGTCCATGGGTTCCCGATATTAAAGGCTTCCACTTTTCCGTGGGGCTGCTGAATCACTTTCAGCATTAATTCCACGAAGTCGTCCACGAAGCACCAGCTTCTTGTGGAAGATCCGTCTCCTTCGAGGCGTATTTTCTTTCCGACAAGTATATTCCGGCAGAAGTTGCTGATGGCGCCTTCTCCCGTTTGCCGTGGCCCGTAGATATTGAAAGGCCTCAGGATGGTAGCCTCAAAACGGTATTCCTCTGCATAACGGTGAGTAAACTGTTCTCCTCCTATTTTGCTTCCGGCGTAGCTCCAGCGCTTGTCGTGCGGGGGACCGATACTCAGGAAAGATTCTTCATTTACGCCTATGGCTTCACACCCGTATACCTCGCTGGTGGAAAGGTCCACCATTCTTCTGATATTATTTGCCACAACGGCTTCCAGCACGTTATAAGTCCCGACCAGGTTGGTTTTCAGGGTGAGGGCGGGGTAACTGTAATAATTGCTTACCCCGGCAATTGCTGCAAGATGCAGCACTATTCCGGATCCTTTCATTTCTTTTTTCAGGAGATTCCCATCCAGCACACTCCCGCGCACAAAACGGATATTTTTGTTTTTAGCAATATCGGTGTAGCGGATCGAATCCCTGTGGAGGTTATCAAAGAGGATAACTTTATACCCTTCTTTTGCAAGTCGCTCCGCGAGGTGCGAGCCGATAAAACCGGCGCCCCCGGTGATGAATATGTTGTTTGTTTTCATGTTTATCCGCAGTTGAAATATTTGTCGTAAGCCGATCGGGGCAGGAGATCCATCCTGCTCAGGAGCCTGATTGGAAATTTCATCAGCCTGATAAGCCCGTAGTGGTTGGGATAATCCCTGAATGTTTTCGGAGGCAGCGCCATGTACTCTTCAAACTGTTCATGCGTGATACCCAGCCTTTTTATACAGAGATCAATGATTTTAGGATCTTCAATGGAATACACTTCCTTCACTCTCTCAAGGGCCTCCTCTAAACTCATCTGCCCTGATCGAACCAGTGCGGAATAATTAAAGATGCGCCTGTCAATATTGAATTTTTTTCTCAGCACCATAGTCATGAGGCTCTGGTACAGGTCGTCGAAATAATGGGCACCCGGATACACCCATCCCATCTCATTTTTGAGGAGCTCATCCACATCTTTCCTGACATAGTCGATGTAGTAGAGCACAGGAATGGTACGGATTCCTTTGATAACGGCATAGTAAAACATTTCATACAGACCGAGGTTGAACCCGGGATCGGATGGCTTCCATTTTCTGAGCGGAGTTGTCCCATATCTGCGGTGAACGCTTTTAAGATATTTTCCGTCCAGGTAATTCCATGTGATGGGGGAGATGCCTTCTGTACGGAAGGACTGCCCTATTATTACGTACCTGATGTTCTCTTTTGCAGCCACCCCATACAGGGCTGTGGCTATTCCGATGTCCGTTCCTTCTTCCATGTCGGGAGTGGAAGCTTTGAGGAATGCAATTTTCAGATCCTTTGACTCTCTCCAGTCGGAAGTGATAGTGATGAGCTGAACCCCCAGCTTCTTCGTTGCACGGATCACATTCTCTCCTGCTACCGGGTTGCCGAACCCATCGTTGAAGTGCACTGCCAGAGGGCGGAGGCCAAGTTTCATCGTAATATAGTGCAGGGTAAATATGCTGTCGCGTCCCCCGCTTACTCCCAGCACGCAGTCGTATTTTTTTTTCCGGCCTTTTAGTTTTATTTTTTCTGCAATTGCGTGCAGCCGCTTCAGGCTTTCTTCGCCCCGCGGAAATTCTTTTTCGAGGTTATCATGAACCCTGCAGAAGTTACAGGTTCCGTTTGCGTCAAAGTTTATCCCTTCAATAGTGGTATCGCAGATGCATCTTTTGCATCTCCTGTAAGATGTTAAGGCGGACGCTGCTTGCCCGGGAGATTTTGCCGGAATCGTATCCATATTGTCTCAGGAAAAACTGTAACCCTGTTTTTTCATCTGTTCGCCTATGGCGGTCCCCTTGAGTTTTCTCTCGGGTATTTCAAATTCAGCTATGATGAGTTCCCCTGCAAACTCGTTGAAATGACCCTGTGCAATGATGCCGTTCTTTCCTATGATGAGCGAACACCCTACGCTCTTTTTACCTTCGTAGGGTCCCCCGACAATGTATCCGACAGATGTCGTTCCTGCAATAACAATGTCGTAGAGTTTAGCCAGGGTGGAATAGGGAAGTATCCATTTTTTCTTGTAGGGATCATCTTCTTCCGTGACAGAATAATCTACCGTCCACGATGAAGGAGATAGTATAAGCTGGGCCCCCATACGTGCGAGGGTATGCCCGATGGCGAGCCCGTCAGCGTAATTGTCAGCACAAATATTTACCCCGATATTCCCGAATTCAGTTACAACCACGTTGAGGGTCTGGCCTACCTCGTAGAAGGGCTGCTCCACCACAAGGCAGTTAATCTTATGATATTTTAGTATGATTTCTCCCTGCCGGTTGATGAGGATGGCGGTGTTGTATGTCCTCCCGTTTTCTTTTTCGGTGAGGCCGGAGCAGATGTATATGCCATATTCTTTTGCTTTGCGGCAAAGCCTCTCCGAGAAAGGGCCGGGAACCGCCTGGGCTTGTGTAAGTGCGCTGGGATGCGTCCATGCAAGGTCCATCGTTTCCGGGAGAAGTACGAGATCGCACCCCTGCCCAGCCGCTTCCCCGATCATCTTTTCCGCACGCTCGAGATTCCGCTCGGGTTCCCCTCCTTCAACGAGAATCTGCCCCATACCTATTTTGATCTTTTTAAGGCTCATACCATTATTTGGAATAGAAAAAATAAAGGCTGGCAAGTACCAGCACAGCGCCGATGCACTTTTTCAATGTCATAAGTTCGTGGAGAAAGAATACCCCGAAGAAGAGCACAAAGAGCAGGTGAAAAGCCACAAGGATAGGATATCCCACGGAAAGGTCTATCTTATTTAATGCAATGAACCAGATCCCGGGCGCGCAAACGAAAGCTATTAATGCACTCACGAGGAGGGGAGAACTGAAGAAGGTAAAGAGGTAGTCAAAAAAAGCAGAAAACGAGGAGAAATTAATGGCCCCCATCTTGTTGAACTGGGTCTTTACCATAAAAGCGGCATAAGAATCCAGGAGGGCGGAGATAAAGATAAGACCCCAGCCTAAAAGGAATTTGTTCATAGATGCAGAGTGTGCAGTGTTTACAGAGTGTGCAAAGTTAATACAATAGAAGGGTTTTGCAAAGACCCTGATGCCGTCTGCCGGTATTATTCCAATCTTGAATCCGCCTCCGCGTTCCGGTATGGCTGACAAGATAGTCCGGATCTTGTCCCGGGATTAATACCAATTTAAATTACCTAACTTTTATTAGATTTGCAGTCTTTCAAAATAAATCTTCAGGCATAAGAATCAGCAAAAAGGGAGCAGAAAACAATGAATATAGTACAGGAAAAGATCAGCGACCTGAATACAGTAGTGAAAATCCGGGTTACTTCCGAAGATTATAAGGGCAGGGTGGAAACCTCTGTAAAGAATTATCAGAAGAAGGCGAGCATTCCAGGCTTCAGGCCGGGCAAGGTGCCTGCGGGAATTATCCAAAAGATGTACGGGAAATCAATTCTCGTGGATGAACTGAATAAACTCCTGTCAGAATCCCTGAGTAAATATATTACTGACAATAAGCTGCCCATCCTCGGAGGGCCAATGCCTGACAATAAGCAGAACAGCGCCTTTGACTGGGATAATCCTTCTGATTTTGAATTCCTGTATGAACTGGGGCTGGCCCCTTCCTTTGAGGTGAAAATTCCCGGGAAAATTTCAGTTCCATATTATGCAGTTACAGCGGATGATGAGATGATGGAAAAATACATCGCTGATATCCGCCGCAGGTATGGAGACTTTCAGAATCCGGAGTTGTCGGAAGAAACAGACATTCTGTATGGCGAATTCACCGAGCTGGAATCCGGCGGGCTTCCCAGCCCAAAGGGTATTACAGCTACCACTACAATGGCCATTGAATATATTACTGATGCGGAAGAGAAGAAAAAGTTTGTCGGACTGAAGAAAGATGCAACAGTGGAATTTAATATTTCGAAAGCAATCAATAATCCTTCCGAGATTGCAGCCATGCTGAGAATTGACAAAGAAGTTGCAGCCGGCCTGCAATCCGACTTCCGGCTTGCAGTAAAAACTATTAACAGGGTTGTGAAAGCCGAAGTGAACCAGGCATTGTTCGACAAGGTGTATGGCGAAGGCGTGGTGAAATCCGAAGAAGAGTTCAGAAATAAGGTTAGAACGGAAATAGAGGCCATGTTTGTGAAGGATACGGAAGATAAACTGCATCATGATGTTATGGACGGGCTTCTTGCAGCTAATAAGATTCCTCTTCCCGATGAGTTTCTGAAAAGATGGCTTCTTACGGCAACGGAAAATCCCATTACACCCGAACAGGTAGAAAAAGAATACGGGTCGTATGCAAGGGAGCTGAGGTGGAGGCTTATCGAATCAGGTCTTATCACAAAGAATAATATTACTGCTACGCCCGAAGAACTCAAAACCTACGCCAGGAGTATAGCGGCCGGTCAATTTGCAAAATATGGCTACTATAATGTGGAAGACTCCCGCCTGGACGAGATCTCATCTAAATATCTCGACAGCCCTGAACAGCTGCAGAAGATAGAACACGCCCTCATGGGAAACAAAGTTTTTGAATATCTTAAAACAGTATTAAAGCTTGATAAAAAACCCGTCTCATACAAAGAATTTATTAACATCGTAAACGCACACCATCACCATGATTAACAAAAACGAATTCAGGAAATATGCCATGGGGCATAGGGGCATCAGCAGCCTGGCGCTGGACAGGTACATTTCTCTCCAGGGTGAATACATTTCGCCCACTATCATTGAGGAGCGTCAGCTCAACGTGGCTACAATGGATGTATTTTCCCGCCTTATGATGGACAGGATTATATTTCTCGGCGTTCCGATCAATGATTATGTGGCTAATATCATCCAGGCCCAGCTGCTGTTTCTTGAATCTGCGGATGCAAAAAAAGATATCCAGATATACCTGAACAGCCCCGGTGGATCGGTTTATGCAGGCCTCGGAATCTATGACACCATGCAATACATTGCTCCCGACGTGGCAACCATATGCACCGGCATGGCTGCATCTATGGCTGCTGTTTTATTGTGTGCGGGAGTAACAGGCAAGAGGACAGCGCTCAAGCATGCGAGGGTTATGATACACCAGCCGATGGGAGGAGCGGAAGGACAGGCTTCGGATATAGAGATTACAGCCAGGGAAATACAGAAATTGAAGAAGGAGTTGTATGAGATCATTGCCCTCCACAGTAACCAGAAATATGACAAGGTCTGGAAAGACTCAGACAGGGATTACTGGATGACCGCCACCGAAGCCAAGGATTACGGCATGATTGACGAAGTGCTTATCAGGACTAAAAAATAAGATGAAAGGGAAAGACATCAAATGTTCTTTCTGCGGGAAGGATAAAAGCGAAACGCAGGTGCTTATAGCCGGTATCAGCGGCCACATTTGCGACCAGTGTATTGTCCAGGCCCAGGGTATAGTCGGCCAGGAAACAGCCGACAAACTGAGAAACTCCATTGCTCACAGCCTCACGATTTTCAAGCCGGGCGAAATAAAGAAATTTCTTGACGCTTATGTGATAGGGCAGGAGCACGCCAAGAAGGTGATCTCTGTTGCGGTATATAATCATTATAAGCGTCTGACATATACCTATAAAAACAAATATGATGTTGAGATAGAGAAGTCGAACATTATTATGGTGGGTGAAACCGGCACGGGGAAAACCCTTCTCGCACGTACCATCGCCCGGATGCTCAATGTTCCTTTTTGCATTGCGGATGCTACGGTGCTTACGGAGGCAGGGTATGTGGGCGAAGATGTGGAAAGCCTTCTCACCCGTCTGCTCCAGGCTGCCGATTATGATGTGCCTTCGGCAGAAAGAGGGATTGTTTATATTGACGAGATAGATAAGATAGCGAGGAAGAGCGATAACCCTTCCATTACAAGAGATGTTTCCGGGGAAGGTGTCCAGCAGGCGCTTTTGAAGCTTCTGGAAGGTTCGGTGATTAATGTTCCACCCCATGGCGGGAGAAAACACCCCGAGCAGAAAATGATTGCTATTAATACCCAGAATATTTTATTCATTTGCGGTGGAGCTTTTGAAGGCATTGATAAGAAAATAGCCCGCCGGCTGCAAACCAGGGTGGTGGGCTATAACACGTCAAAGGAAGCAAGATCCGTTGACCGGGAAAATCTCCTGCAATACATCACTCCCCAGGACCTGAAGAGTTTCGGCCTTATACCGGAGCTTATAGGCAGATTGCCGTTGATTACTTTCCTGCAGCCGCTTGATAAAGCGGCGCTCCGGTCTATTCTTACCGAACCCAAGAATGCCCTGCTCAGGCAGTACGAAAAATTATTTGAGATGGAAGGGATTAAACTCAGGTTTGAAAAAGAAGTTCTTGACTACATTGTTGACAAGGCCATGGAATTCAGGCTGGGTGCCAGGGGCCTGCGTTCCATCTGCGAAGCCATTATGCTCGATGCAATGTTTGAATCCCCTTCTCAGAAAGGAATTAAGGAGCTATCCGTTACGCTTGATTATGCAAAGGAGAAAGTGGAGAAGTCGAACATTGCCCAGTTGAGGGTAGCGTAATTTTTCCCTGTTTATATTCCATAGTGCAGTAAGCGTTCCTGTTTTTGGACAAGGCAGTAATTTTTATCACCTTATTTTTTACCTTTAACTATCCAACAAACAACTGCCTGCCCCTTTTATTCACCAGTCATATTTTTTTGACAAAATAAAAAACCTCCGTCCCTTTTCAGAGGCGAAGGTTTTTTTTGCGGGTTAAAACTTCCGTTTAGTGCAAAGTAATCGTATAGGTATTGTTTCCTATGGTAACGGTGGCCTGGTTATCGCAGGTGCCGTTCCCGTAGTCAACAGTTCTTGTAGGCTTGTTTTGAGGAGTAATCTCAACCGTTCCGCTTACAAACCAGTGGCAGCCCAGTTCTCTCCTGAGGGCAGTGGTAATGTTGGCGCTATAGGAATTCCCGTTTACATTGGTCCCGCTGGCGGAGCCTGTAATGAGGAACACATCATCAGTCCAGTTGAACGGAGTATTGCTGCCCTGTATCCACTCCCTGTTGCGGGTGGATGTCCACGTATGATACTTGCCGTCCGGGCGGGTAATTTTCATGTTCTGCGCATCAATGGTCCAGTTGAAATTGCCGGCAGTATTTTTCCCGTTGAAGGTTACGGTATGGACTCCCTCTATCTGGTGCATCTGGGCAGGGTCTTTTCCCACAAAATAGTTGCTGAAAGAAACGCTTCTGAACGATTGCGGGATGGTGAATTTTCCATGATGGATAACGATAATCTTCCCCTGCCTGTATCTTCCGTCCATGCACTGGCAGGCGCTTGAGCCGAAGTCAATGGTAGTGGTGTCAGGATCAGAGGAGACGATGGTATCCCTCGTAACAGTTGCACACGAAAGTGCGGCAAATGTACCGGAGGGGTTGTTCTTGAAGGAGTTTACCCCATTGGCCGCTGCGTCGGACATATTTACCACATCGTTTGACATGAATTCTGCCTGCTCATTATCGCTGGCAGCCTGGGTATCCTTATCCTCGTCTTTTTTTCTGCAGCCTGCAATTACGAGGCTGGAAACAGCGGCTATTAGCAGTCCGCGTGATATCAGCTTTTTAAGTTCCATAGTTTTAAGTATAAAGGGTTAACAGGATTCAATCCTTAGTGCATTGTGATGGTATAGGTTTTGGTGCCTATGGTAACGGTAGCCTGGTTGTCGCATGCCCCGCTGCCAAAGTCCACGGTTCTTGTGGGTTTGTTGGCAGGGGTAAGCTCTATTGTGCCGCTTACCAGCCAGTGGCAGCTCAGTTCCCAGCGGAGGGCACTGGTGATATTAGCGGTGAAACTTGCGCCATTTACATTGGTTCCGCTTGCAGAACCGGTAATCAGGTAAACGTCATCAGTCCAGTTAAAGAGAGTCGAATCTCCCTGGGCCCATTCCCGGTTACGGGTAGAGTTCCAGCTGTGATAGTTACCGTTCGGGCGGGTAATTTTCATGTTCTGGGCGCTGATGGTCCAGTTGGGATGGTTCGATGAGTTCAGGCCATTATAGGTAACAGTATGGATACCTTCAATGTGGTGGTCATTAACATAATAGTTATCAAAGGTGACTGTCCTGCTTGAGCCGGCGATAAAGAACAATCCTGTATTCACCACGATAATTTTTCCTCTCCTGTTTCTTCCGTCTTTACAGAGGCAGTTTGAAGGTCCGAAATCAATGGTGATGGTGTGTGTGGCAGAATCCTTTGTTACCGTAGCACATCCTCCGAGTGCTTCATCAATATACCCTCCTGAGGGATTGTTTTTAAAAGACGACTGGCCGTTGGCTGCTGCATCTGCCATGTTTAAAGCATCGTTTGAGACAAACTCGCTTTGTTCGTTGTCGCTGGCGGAAGTTGTATCAGAATCTTCCTCTTTTTTCTTACATCCGCTGATGGCAATGCTAAGACCTGCAGCCACAACGAAGGTGCCGATAATAAGGTGTTTGGTTTTCATTTTGTTAAATAGATTAAGTTGGTTGAACATTTGTTTTTCGTTTGATAGGTATTATCAGGAAAGGTTTAACGGGGACATAAAAAAAGTTAAGAACCTCCGGCGGGAATAAAAAACCCGTGAACGGAAACGTTCACGGGTTTTCTGTATTTTCCTGAATTAAATTGGTATTAACCCCGGGGCAAGCCCCGGACCCTCTTGTCCGCCGTAGCGGAACGCGAAGGCGGATTAAAGGTTACTGGAGGCTGATGTTAAAGGTATTGCCGTTGATGGTAACGGTTGCCTTGTCATCGCATGTTCCGTCGCCGAAGTCAAGAACCCTGGTGGGTTTATTCCCGGGGGTTACTTCGATCGTGCCCTTTGCAATGTACTTGCATGCGGGGTCTACAATAACGGGATTAGTGATGGAGAGGGAATAGGTTTCCCCATTAATATTGGTACCTGAGCCTGACCCGGTAAGGGAATAGGACCTTGCTGTTGCTGCAACTGCAGAACAATTTGCGATACAGGTTCTGGTGATGCTTCCCGTTCTTGAGTGGTATTTGCCGTCAGGCCTGGTGATTTTCCCATTCTGTATGGAGATAGTGTAGGTGTTTGCAGCGTTGTGGGTTAGTGTTATAGTCCCTTCAATGTGGTGGTTGTTTACGTAATAACCGACAAAGGTGATAGTTACCACCGCACCGACCTCGCTATAGTGTTTTCCTCCGGAGATAGTGGCAACAATCTGGCCCCTTCTCCACCTGTTATCAAGGCAGAGGCAGTTGGAAGTGCCCCAGCTGCATGTCATTTTCCTTTCGGTAGTATCATAGGGGGCGGTATTATTTGTCACAAAATTGGTATAGACGGAATAGCATCCTGCCGGGGATGCATAGTAAGGCATAATACCTTTGTTGATGCCGGTTTCGTTTCTTGCACCGTCATCCACGATGTTGGTACAGTCTGAATAAACGAACTCAGACTGGGCATTGTCTTCTGCGGTCTGGGTATCGCTGTCAACTTCAGTTTTTTTACAGCCATAAAAGGAAAGACCAATGACAGACCCCGCTATCATTGCGCTGATGATGTACAATTTTTTATTCATAAGTGTTTATTTTTTAGTAAGACAATTGAAAACAAAGAAAGTTTAAACCTCTTCAAAGATAATAATAATTAATATTCAGGTATAATTTTACTTCGGGCGGGTTTTATGTACGTGATATAAGTATAGGGGAAAGCGTTCTTTTCATCAGCGGGGTAGGATTTTTCTTCGGTTTTATGCCATTCTTTTTCACTGATAGCGGGAAAGAATGTATCTCCTTCGAAGGTGCCATGAACCCGGGTCAGATATATTTTGTCGGCGAGGGGTAGTGCCTGGCTGTATATTTCTGCACCCCCCGTGATGAAAATTTCGGGCGCATTTCCGGAAACAGCAAGGGCTTCCTGCATGGTGCCTGCAAGTAACACTCCTTCAGTGCGGAGATCTTTATTTCGGGTGATTATGATGTTGGTTCTTCCGGGAAGCGGCCTTCCGATGGATTCAAAAGTTTTTCTTCCCATTATAATGGGGTGCCCCATAGTTAGGGATTTGAAACGTTTAAGGTCAGCGGGAAGGTGCCACAGCAGCTTGTTATCTTTCCCGATCGCATTATTTTCTGCTGCAGCAACGATGATGGAGATGCCCATGGTGAAAGTTCAGACAGCCACTTCGGCTTTAATATGCGGGTAAGGGTCGTAGCCTTCGAGTGTAAAATCTTCGAACCGGAATCCGAAGATGTCATTTACTGCAGGATTTATCTTCATCACAGGCAGTTTCCTGGGAGTCCTCTGCAGTTGTACGTTTGCCTGTTCGAGATGGTTGGAATACAGGTGTGCATCTCCGAATGTATGAATGAAATCGCCGGGCTTAAGGCCGCATACCTGCGCCACCATCATGGTTAAAAGCGCATAAGAGGCAATATTGAAAGGTACCCCGAGGAAAATATCTGCACTTCTCTGGTAAAGCTGGCAGGAGAGTTTTCCGTTTGCCGCATAAAACTGGAACATCACGTGGCAGGGGGGAAGCGCCATCTTCTCAATATCCGGCACATTCCATGCGCTGACTATAAGTCTTCTTGAATCCGGGTTCTTCCGGATCATGTCTATAAGTTTTGTGATCTGGTCTATATGCTGCCCGTCAGATGCAGGCCAGGAGCGCCACTGGTAGCCGTAAACGGGGCCAAGATTGCCTTCCATGTCTGCCCATTCATCCCAGATGCTGACCTTGTTTTCGCGAAGGTATTTAATATTGGTCTCCCCTTTCAGGAACCATAAAAGTTCGTATACAATTGACCGCAGGTGTAATTTTTTAGTTGTCAGGAGGGGAAATCCGTCTTCAAGCGGGAATCTCATCTGGTAGCCGAAAACGCTGACAGTCCCTGTGCCTGTGCGGTCATTTTTTTTTGTTCCGTGCCTCAGCACATGGCGCATTAAATCGTGGTATTGTTTCATGGGGAAGGAGGGCCGTTCAGGAGGCTTTCCGTTTCTTCAGTTCGTCGCGTATTTTCGAGGCGCGCTCATACTCTTCGGCATCAATTGCTTTTTCGAGGAGGGACTTCAGATCTTCGACCGAGGTGCTGTGGAGGTTCACTTCGCTCATCTCTTCCTTTTCTTTCTCCTTCTTTTCAGCCTGTGCCTCGATTTCTTTTTCG
>JAHEYN010000015.1:18287-74750 GCA_023251555.1 Bacteroidota bacterium
TTTCGAGGGAAAGTTTTTCATCAAGGATGATACCCGCCTGGGCGAGGATGAACTCGTAAGTATAGATGGGGCAGTTAAACCGGACCGCTATTGCAATGGCATCAGAAGTGCGTGCGTCTATCTCAATAGTTTTGGTGCCGTCAAATGAAACAAGTTTTGAATAAAAGATACCTTCAACCAGATTGTAAATGATTATTTCTTTAATCTCTATCCCGAAGGACTGTGAAAAGTTTTTGAACAGGTCATGGGTAAGAGGGCGGCTGGGAGTCATCTTTTCCAGCTCAATGGCGATCGCCTGTGCTTCAAACCCGCCGATGATGATGGGGAGCCTTCGTTTCCCTTCCGTTTCCCCGAGTACGAGGGCGTAAGCGCCGGTATGGGTCTGGCTGTATGAGAGTCCGACAATATCTAATTTGACTTTTTCCACCGGGCAATAGCTTACTCTAAAATACAGGTTTAAAGGTTAAGAAAAAAAATCAGTGATGGGAGGCTTTAAAAGCCTTAACGGCTTCAATAAGTTTTGGAACCACTTCAAAGGCATCCCCGGCAATACCATAATCTGCGGCTTTAAAAAAGGGGGCTTCGGGATCTTTGTTGATAGCCACGATCACTTTGGAAGAATTGACTCCTGCGAGGTGCTGGATGGCGCCGGAGATACCGATGGCTATATAAAGATTGGGGCTGATGGCTTTCCCGGTCTGGCCGACGTGTTCGTGGTGTGGCCTCCAGCCTATGTCGGCTACGGGTTTTGAACAGGCTGTGGCGGCCCCCAGTTCAGCTGCCAGTTCTTCTACCATGCCCCAGTTTTCGGGTCCTTTCATGCCTCTGCCCGCAGAAACAACAATTTCAGCTTCGGTTACAGATACTTTCCCGGAAGATTTTACAATTTCCCCGGATACACTTCTGAAATCAGTGTCGGGAATGGCAGGATTATATGCTGTGATGGAAGGGGTTGCCGGCGATTTTATGATTGTAAACGAATTGGGGGCGACGGATAAAATTTTCACAGGAGTATTACAGACCACTTCGGATAATGCTTTCCCGGAGAAGGATTTCTTTTTTACGGTGAACTTATCTCCTTTGGAGGGAAGCTGTATAACACCCGTTGCGAGTGACGCCTGGAGTTTCACCGCAAGGCGGGGCGCAACGGCTTTGCCGGTATAGGTGTTGGAGAGGACAACGACTTCCGCCCCTTCATCCTTTGCAGCCTGTGCGATCACTGAGGCATAGGCCTGGTTAACGAAGTTATTTAGCCTGGAGTCCGTAACACTCAGGATTTTTGACGCTCCGTACTCCCCGAGCTGTTTGAGGTCATCACCGGTAATGTTCCCGACAGAGATGGCGGTAGTGGTAGTTCCGAGGATCTTAGCAGTTTCATTCGCATAGGATACGGCCTCGAAGGCGGACTTTTTAAACTTGCCGTCTATGCTTTCTGCAAATACTAATACTGGCATAAGAGATGGTTTTTATGTCTTTCAGATAATTTTTGCTTCGTTGTGCAGGAGGTCGATGAGGGCAGCGGGGTTATCGGCAGGAATCATTTTACAGGCTGCTTTTGCAGGCGGAAGTTCATATTTTTCATTAACAGTGAATGCCGGGCTGCCCTGGGGTTCTGTGACAGCAAGGGGTTTGGTGCGGGCGGACATAATTCCCCGCATGTTGGGTATGCGCGGTTCTGCCATTCCTTTCTGTGCCGAAGCAACAAAGGGGAGGGGTGTAGTTACAATTTCTTTTCCCCCGTCGATTTCTCTTTCAAGAGTAGCTGTAGTGCCGTCTATGGTAAGTTTTGTTGCAACTGACACAGAAGGGATGCCGAGCAGCTCTGCAATCATGCCGGGCACCTGAGATCCGTTGTAATCAATGCTTTCTTTTCCTGTGAGGATGATATCATACCCCCCCGTTTTTGCGACATGAGCAATCTGGGAGGCAACGAAATAGGCATCCGATGGATCCGCATTAACCCTGATGGCGTCATCGGCTCCTATTGCGAGTGCTTTCCGGATGTTGGCTTCCGTATCCGGTTTGCCGACATTGATAACAGTAACACTCCCTCCCAGGCTTTCTTTTAATTCAAGAGCGCGTGTCAGGGCGATTTCATCATAAGGATTAATGATAAACTGCACGCCCGACGTGTTAAATGCTTTACCGTCAGGTGTGAAAGATATTCTGGCGGTGGTGTCGGGAACGTTGCTGATACATACAAGAATTTTCATCTGGAACGGAGTTTAATATTGACTGAAAGGGGGCTGTGGCAGAAGGCCTGCAAAGTTATTGAAATACCTCAGAATAAAAAACAACGGTTTTGCGGGGAAGCAGCAAAGAAACCGGAAATACAAGTCACCTTTTATATCATTCCCGGGCGCCTTTCTTTTGTGCGCCGGAGAGATTCTTCGTGCCTCCATTTTTCAATTTCGGGGGTATTGCCTGAAAGCAGTATTTCAGGAACTTGCAGTCCTCTGAAGTCTGCCGGCCGCGTATAAACCGGGGGGGCTATCAGTCCGTCCTGGAAAGAGTCCGAGAGTGCGGATGTTTCATCCGAAATAGCCCCGGGCAGGAGCCTGATGATGGAATCGCAAAGGACGGCTGCCGGGAGTTCTCCCCCGGAGAGCACATAGTTTCCGATGGAAATTTCCCGGGTAACGAAATGTGTGCGCACCCTTTCGTCTATTCCTTTATAATGTCCGCAAAGGAGTATAATATTATGCAGCATGGAAAGTTTGTTGGAGATCTGCTGGTCCAGCAGCTCCCCGTCAGGGCTGAGATAGATCACTTCATCATAATTCCTTTCAGAGCGGAGTTTATCGATGCACCGTGCCACGGGTTCGATCATGAGTACCATGCCTGCGCCGCCGCCGTAGGGAGCATCATCCACGCTGCGGTGCTTATCAGTGGAATAATCACGCAGGTTAATGACATTAATCTCTGCGACACCTTTTTGTATTGCACGTTTTACAATGGAATGTCCCAGCGGACTTTCAAGCAGCTGCGGGAGTGCGGATATAATGTCAATGCGCATTTTACATTTTTTCAGAATGCAAATATCAAACTTTGGATTATCTTTGTCAAAAGCAAAAATCTGACATAGAATGATACGTCATAACTGGACAAAAGAGGAAATCCTTGACATCTACAATACACCCCTCCTTGACCTTGTTTACCGCGCTGCTTCCGTACACAGGGAGCACAATACATACGGAGAAGTTCAGGTAAGCAGCCTGCTTTCCATAAAAACAGGGGGATGTTCCGAAGACTGTTCATATTGCCCGCAGTCGGCTAAATACCATACGGATATTGATATTCATGCCCTTGTTTCCACGGAAGAAGTGGTTACTGCAGCGATGAAAGCGAAAGAAGGGGGGGCTTCCCGCCTGTGCATGGGTGCTGCCTGGAGGGAGGTGCGGGACAACAGGGACTTTGACCGTATCCTTGAGATGGTAAAAGCTGTTGCAGAGATGGATATGGAGGTGTGCTGCACACTCGGAATGATCAATGAAAGCCAGGCAAAAAAACTTGCTGATGCCGGGTTGTATGCATACAATCACAACCTTGATTCCTCTGAAGATTTTTATAAAAAAATTATCAGCACAAGAAGTTATGCCGATCGCCTTCAAACTCTTGGCCATGTGCGGAAAGCGGGACTTTCTGTTTGCTGCGGCGGTATTATCGGCATGGGCGAGAGTGCGGAAGACCGTGCATCCATGCTGCAGGTTTTGTCGGCCATGAATCCTCACCCGGAATCTGTTCCGGTCAATGCCCTGGTACCCGTAAAAGGGACTCCCCTCGAAAGCAACGAAAAGATTTCCACCTGGGAGATGGTGCGCATGATAGCCACTGTGCGTATTGTCCTTCCCGCTTCTGCCGTCCGCCTTTCGGCAGGGAGAACGGAAATGAGCACCGAAGCTCAGGCCCTGTGTTTCATGGCGGGCGCAAACTCTGTTTTCGCAGGCGATAAACTGCTTACTACTCCCAATCCTGCTTTTAACGAAGACCTTGAGATGTTCACGGTACTCGGGCTGAAGCCTATGCAGGCATACAGCAAAGCGAAAAAAGAATCAGGCATTCCTGCCTGATTCCATTCCCGGGCAGAGCCATGTATCCTGTTGAGCATCACCTGTATGAAGCATTGAGCAGGAGGAAGAACGACGACTCTCTCCGGGTGCTTCCGGCAGGCAGGGATCTTATTGATTTCTGTTCCAACGATTACCTCGGGTATGCAAGAGATAAAGATTTATGGAGGTCTGTTGTTTCTGAAATCTCCGCGCAGGCACACAAAAACATTTCCGGCTCCTCGGGTTCCCGCCTCCTGGGGGGCAACAGTATGTACGCCGAAGACCTTGAGCAATATATAGCATCTTTTCACGGTGCCGAATCTGCTTTGTTATACAATTCAGGCTATGATGCCAATACCGGTTTTTTTTCCTGTGTTCCGCAGAAGGGCGACACGGTTATCTATGATGAACTTATACATGCTTCGGTCCGGGATGGAATGAGGCTGGGTGCGGCTCAGAGTTTCCCCTTTTTTCACAATGATATCGCCCACCTCGAAAAGCGCCTGCGGTCGGGTTCCGGTAATGTTTTTATTGCAGTGGAATCTGTTTACTCAATGGATGGCGACTACGCTCCCCTGAAAAAGATTGCGGCCATAGCCCGTAAATACAAATCTCATCTGTTTGTTGACGAGGCGCATGCCACGGGGCTCATGGGCCCCGGGGGTGCAGGAATGGTTCAGTCTCTCGGGCTGGAGGATAAGGTGTTTGCGAGGGTTCATACATTCGGTAAGGCGCTCGGGACGCATGGCGCAGCGATACTGGGATCCCCGGTACTGAAAAAATATCTTCTTAATTTTTCCCGGCAGTTCATCTATACCACGGCTCTCCCGCTGCATAACCTTGCGGGGATCAGGTGCGCCTATGAAAAGCTGCGAAAGGAGTACAGCAGATACGGCAGGATTAATGAGCTGGTAAGCATGTTCAGGAAAGAATCCGGTTCGCTTCCGGGTATGCATCTCCCTGACAGCGGCAGCCCCATACAGAGTGTTATCCTGAAAGGAAATACGTATGTCCGTTCTGTTGCAAAAAGAGTTCAAAAGAGGGGGTATGATGTGCGGGCTGTCCTGAGTCCCACGGTGGCGAAAGGGAAAGAGCGGCTGAGAATCATTATTCATCTTTTCAATACTGAAACGGAAATCAAAGGCCTGGTAAAAGCTATTGGCGAAAGTCTGTGAAAGCACATCCCCGAAATATTTTTATTACAGGCATAGGAACAGGAGTGGGGAAAACACTGGTGTCTTCCATTCTTGTTGAGTCTTTGCAGGCAGACTACTGGAAACCCGTTCAGGCAGGGTGTACTCCCTCCACAGACAGGGAAACGGTCCGCAGCCTGGTTTCCAATGGTATCTCGGAATTTTTTCCGGAAAGTTATTTTTTTGAAGAGGCCATCGCCCCCCATGCTGCTGCAAAAAAGAAAGGTATCTCCATGAGCCTTGGCGGTATCAAACCGCCTGTAACAGACAAACCTCTTGTGACAGAGGGCGCGGGAGGCGTGCTGGTGCCGCTGAATGAAAGTGAGTTTATCATTGATCTTGCAGCCAGGCTTGACGCCGCTGTGGTCCTTGTGGTATCGCATTATCTTGGCAGCATCAATCATACGCTTCTTTCCGCGGAAGCACTTGCGGCGCGGAAACTCAGAGTGGCCGGATATGTTATCAGCGGGCCGCCCGACGTTTATTCGGAGGCGGTCATTGCAAGCTGCTCCGGCCTGCGTATGCTTTTCAGGGTTAACAACGAAGCTCTTATAAACAGGGAGCTTGTAAGCCGTTATGCTGCACAGATTGACAAGCGCATATTTGAAAAATAATGAAGACTCCTGCCGGTAATATATGGTATCCATACACCCAGATGAAAACATCCGGTGAGCCGTTGTGTATCGTAAAAGGGGAAGGCGTTTACCTTTATGATACCGAAGGGAAGAAATATATAGATGCCATCTCTTCCTGGTGGGTCAACCTGCACGGACACGCACACCCGTACATTGCAGAGAGGGTTTCTGCCCAGCTCCGTACGCTTGAGCACGTTATATTTTCCCGTTTCACCCATCCGCCTGCGCTTGAGTTTGCCGCCCGGCTGCTGAAGATACTTCCTTCGGGCCAGTCGAAAATTTTCTTTTCGGATAATGGCTCTACCGCCGTTGAGGCGTCTTTAAAGATGGCTATACAGTATTGCCGGCAGCGCGGAGATAACCGCCGGAGAGTGATTGCATTGCAACATGCATATCACGGGGATACTTTCGGTTCCATGAGTGTGAGTGAAAGGGGATATTTTACAAAACCGTTCCGTGATTTTTTGTTTGAGACAGATTTTCTTCCTGCTCCTCTCCGGGGGCAGGGGGAACAGGCTGTTACCGCGATGAAGGAATACCTTTCCCGCTTCGGATCCCAGACAGCTGCTTTCATCTACGAGCCGATCGTCCAGGGTGCAGGGGGCATGCTGATGCATGATGCTGATGCATTAAATGAAATGATCCGGGCATGCCGGGAAGAAGAAATCATAACTATTGCTGATGAAGTGATGACGGGTTTCGGGCGAACGGGGAAACTCTTTGCCTCAGATTACATGGATGAGAAGCCCGACATTATGTGCCTTTCCAAAGGTATTACAGGCGGCACTATGGCCATGGGAGTGACTTCCTGCAAAGCGAAAATCTTCGACGCTTTTCTTTCGGACGATAAGACAAAAACTTTTTTTCACGGCCATTCATACACCGCCAATCCCCTTGCATGCACGGCAGCACTTGCGAGTCTTGACCTGCTTGAGAAGAAAGAGTGTATGGACAGGATTCAATTCATATCACAGCAGCACAGGGACTTCCTTAAAGGGATAAAAAATAACAAAAATGTCAGGAATGCCCGTTGTGCCGGGACTATCCTTGCCGTTGAGTTAAATACAGGAGAAGAAACTTCCTATTTTCATTCCTCATCCGATGACAGTTTTCGTTTTTTTCTGGAGCGGGGTATGCTTTTGCGGCCTCTGGGAAATATTTTATACATGATGCCTCCCTACTGCATCAGCAAAGATGAACTGGGTCGGATATATAGTGCTGTTGAGGAAAAGATTACCGGAAAATAACAAGACAACCGGTTTGTTTATTCCTGCCGGTTTTTCATCTGTTTTTTTACTTCCTTCAGCCGGATGGATTCGCGCTTGTCATAAATCTTTTTCCCTTTGGCAAGTGCGATGTCGAGCTTTGCGAGCCCCCTGTCGCTGATAAACATCCGGAGGGGGATGAGGGCAAGGCCTTTCTCTTTATGCCGCGAAAAAATTTTTCTCAGTTCTTCTTTATGAAGGAGCAGTTTGCGCAGGCGTTTCGGTTCGTGGTTGCTTTCGTGGCCGAGGCGGTAAGGAGCAATATCCATGTTCTTAACCCACAGTTCCTGTCCTATGAATACGCAGAAAGCTTCCGCTATGCTTACCTTTCCTTCTCTTACCGATTTGATTTCAGTTCCTGTCAGTTGTATCCCGGCAGTATATGTTTCGATGAGCTGGTATTCGAAGGACGCCTTCCTGTTTTTAATATTGAGATCCCGGGAACCCATGTTACTTCCTTACTACCAGCAAAGGTATTTTTATTTTATGTCTTACCGCTTCTATGGTTGTCCCGAAAAGCAGGTCTTTGAGCGTATTGTGCCCGTGGGCTCCCATCACAAGGAGACCGGGAGCGAAGCCGTTGACGATTTCAGGGATGACTTTCTTGGGATTCCCGTAACCCAGCCTGAATGATGCATGGTATCCCATACCCTGGAGCTGGTTTGCATATTTCAGCATGTTTTCATGGTCGCTTTCTGTTTCAAAATCCCTGATCTCATTTCCCATCATAAAAGCTCCTGCGGTTTCCACAACGTGCACCAGGAGGTACTCCGCATCTTTTTTCCCCTGGGCCACGGCATGGGCGATGGAGATGGCATCCATCTCCGAAAAGTCAACGGCAATGGCGATTTTGTCACAGGCAGGAGGGGAGAGCGTACCAATGTCGGGGAGCATCCCGTGGGGGAGCGTGACTTTCCTGCGGATAATCCCCGACAGCATCGGGAAAAGGAAAATATAGATCAGGAGAAGCCCGGATACAACAACAACAGGGATCACAAATAACCATACAGCAAGACTTTTCCCTGAAGCTGACATCCACTCCGACAGCGTTTCCGCCACCAGTTTAACATTCAGGGATATGATAACCAGGGCTGATAGCCAGGCAAGAGTCTTTGTTGTGAAGCTGATGGAGTGAATCCCCATTTTCTTTTTGTTGCTTACGAAATGTATAAGGGGAATGATTGCAAACCCCAGCTGCAGGCTGAGTACGACCTGGCTGAGGACCAGCAGTTTTCCCGCTGAGCCTTCGCCGAGGACGGATATCGTGATAAAGGCAGGGATGATCGCGAGCATTCTCGTGAGAAGCCTGCGGAGCCACGGTTGTATCCTCAGGCTGAGGTAACCTTCCATCACGATCTGTCCTGCGAGCGTGCCCGTGATGGTAGAACTTTGCCCTGCGGCAATAAGTGCTACGGCAAACAGGATGGATGCCCATTTTGTACCGAGGAGAGGGGAGAGAAAATGATAAGCATCTTTTATTTCAGAGATATTGAAAAGTCCTGCTTTGTAAAATGTGGAAGCGGCGAGAATAAGGATAGCTGCGTTCACGAAGAAGGCGAGGTTCAGCGCCACAGCCGAATCTATGATGTTAAACCTGATGGCTGATTTGATGCCCTGAACGCTTTTGTCTATCCGCCTGGTCTGTACAAGCGCCGAATGAAGGTACAGGTTGTGTGGCATCACCGTGGCGCCGATGATACCGATGGCGATATACAGGGCGGTATGGTCGGGGAGGGAAGGGATGAATCCTTTTACAAGTTCTCCCGGCAGCGGTTTTGCGAGTATCATCTCTGCAAGGAAAGAAAGCCCTATGACTGAAATGAGCCCGAGTATGAAGGCTTCAAGTTTCCGGATGCCATACTGCTGCAGGATAAGGAGAATAAAAGTATCTGCCACGGTAATGCAGACGCCTGTGAGCAGGGAGATGTTAAAAAGGAGCTGAAGGCCGATGGCCATGCCAAGTACCTCGGCCAGGTCGCAGGCGGCAATGGCTATCTCTGCAAGCAGCCAGAGAGAAAAATTTACGGCAGGAGGATAACTCTCCCTTGAGGCCTGTGCCAGGTCAAGTCCTCTTACGACACCCAGCCGGGCACTGAGACTTTGCAGGAGCAGTGCAATCAGGTTAGACATCAGCAGTACCCATATAAGTGTGTAGCCATACTGGCTTCCGCCTGCAATGTCTGTTGCCCAGTTGCCGGGATCCATGTACCCTACGCTTACAAGGAATGCAGGACCGGAGAATGCAAGTAGTTTCCTGAAGAAGCCTTCCTGTCCTGTATTTACAGAAGAATGCACTTCCGAAAGCGATGCTGCATGAGCTTTTCTTCGTATCACTTTTTATGAGAGATTAAAATATTTTCAGCCATCTGGCTGCTCAGAAAAATCTGTTTTTTCCCCTTCACGGAAACCTGCATGGAGCCGTCACAACTGTTCAGGGTATTCACCCTGATTTTATCGCCCAGAGAGAGCGGTATCCTGCTGAGGTAGCGCAGAAATGCATCCGAATGGTCAACCACCCCTGTGATGATTACACTTGCTCCTTCTTCGGTCTGGGATAGCTGCCTGTACTGGGGAAAGGAGATTTTTCCTTTTGCATCCGGGATGGGATCCCCGTGGGGGTCAAATTTCGGGTAATTCAGCACCTTATCCACCTGGAGCACAAGCTTTTCCGACTCAATGTGCTCAAGCTGTTCCGCCACTTCGTGCACCTCATCCCACCCGAATGAAAATTTTTCGACAAGAAACATCTCCCAAAGCCTGTGCTTCCTGATGATTTTCAGCGCAATTTTTTTTCCTTCCGGCGTTAAGGTTACGCCGTTGTATTTCCTGTAGTTAACAAGCCCCTTGCGGGAAAGTTTTCTCAGCATATCGGTTACAGAAGATGCCCGTGTGCTGATCTTTGCTGCAATGTCACCGGTGTACACCACGTCTTCTTTTTCGAGAAGCTTGTAGATGGCTTTCAGGTAGTTTTCTTCGGAATGCGAGTTCATGGGATGCATGATTTTACTGCAAAGTAAGAAAAAATTTTAGATATGTCTAAAAAAAAGATTAGTTAAATAAAAAAATCCTGGCGGGGCTACCTGTTGGTGGCCAGTTCAAAGAGCAATTCCGTAATGGATGTATAGTCTTTAAAGAAGAATGTGGCGCCCCATTTGTATTCGTTTTTACGGTAAACAGTGACTTTGCTACCCCTGGTTACGAGTACCTGGGTGATAGTCCTGTTATACTCTTCCGTAACGGATCTCGTCACTCCTTCCACGGGATTTTCCATAGCCGCTTTAATTCTTGCTTCCGATTCTGCTTTTGCTTCCGCGGCTTTTTTTGCTCTCTCCTCAGCCTGTTCTTTTGCTGTATTCCTTGATCTTTCTTCTTCCTCTGCCTTTGCTTTGGCCCTCGCCTTTGCATCTTCATCAGCTTTTGCCATGGCGGTGGCTTTTCTTGCGTCATCATCAGCTTTTGCCTGTGCCGCGGAACGCTTGTCTTCTTCGGCCTTTCCCCTGGCCCTGTTCTTTGCATCCTCATCTTCCCTCGCCTTGGCTGCTTTCCTGTCTTCTTCTTCGGCTCTCGCTTTTGCTTTGGCATTAGCCTCATCCTTTTCCTGTGCGGCTTTTTTTGACACTGCTTCGGCTCTTGCCCTTGCGCTGGCATCGGCCTCATCCTTTTCCTGCGCTGCTTTCTCCGCCTGTTTTTTTGTCTCAGCTTCAGTTTTGGCTTTTTGCTCCGCCTCCTTTTTTGCTTTTTTCTCTGCTTCCCCCTGTGCTCTGGCCCGCGCATCGGCTTCATCTTTGGCTTTCTGATCCGCTTCTGCTTTTGTCTTCGCAGCTTCCTTTGCTTTCTGTTTTTCCTCTTCCTGTTTTTTGGCTATTGCCTCTTCCGCTTTCTGCAGTGCTGATTGTATAGACTTTGTGTAGTCCACGTCATAGTCGAAATCATCCTTGTCCTGAGAAAAAGAAATTTTGGCGATAGGCTGGTTAAAGACAATGATGTTCACGCCCTCGTACTGCTTGAAAAGGCTTATCTCAAAAGGATAAGGTTCAAAACCCTGCTTTTTCCTTTCAGCAGGGACTTTGGTCACTATACTCACTTTCTTTGTAACATATCCCGGCTTGGAAAAGGAAATGATGTATTCACTGTCGTAATCAAGCTCAAGTTCAAAACGGGCATCCCCTGCCATTTTCCGTGTGCCACCCCCGATTTTCTGTATACTGATGCCTGCTGCATCCATACTTCCGTCCTCGATCCTGAATTTAACCGGGACGATAAACTTTTCAGTCTCCTGAGAGAAAGCAGGAAGGAAAAACAGCAAAGAAATAACGCTTAACAAAATGCATTGCAGGCTGTTTCTGTTGTTTGTCATAGCAAAGAATGTAATTCAAATATACGTTTCTTCAGGGTGTAATCTCCAGTAAAAAAATATTTTTAAATTTGATAAAAAAAAACAGAATATTAAAAATGAAAAACCGGCTCATGAAAACATTGTTCCTGCTTTTGCCTGCTTTTTTATTTTCCTTTTCTCTCAGGGCGCAAATTACCATGGAGCAGACGCTTGCATACATCAACGGCAAACTGGGTGCAAAATGTACTATTGAGGTAGTCCATGGGATCGTTATTGCGAGGTATTACGAAAATGGCACTCTCTTCAGGGAAGATAAAGTGAGCCTTAAAGAACTTGACCTTAAGAGGATGGGATATGAGGCAAAAGATAAAATATTTTTTATCCCGTGCAGAGGGGATGACGATTGTGTTGACCGGAAGCTCTTCGACACTAAAATCAGGCGGCAGTATTCACGTTTCAGTTTTGTTCTTGATACGAATAAGAAAAGCGTTGACGGGATGATGAAGGCTTTCAGCCACATGTCGAAGCTGGCTGCCAGTCCTAAATATTCCTCTTCCGAGCCGTTTGAGTAGAGTGCTCTCAAAAAGGAATTCCTATCTTGAATCCCCCGATCAGTTTTGCACCGCTTTTGGGAATTTTTTTATTGATGTGTGAAAAAAATAATTCTTCATTCCCGGAAAAAGAAATAAAACTGGACCCTTCTCCCGCATAAAGGTCAAAAACAAAAACTTTCCCAATCACTGCCTGGTAGCCGAGAGTGGCGGCGACCTGGTAGTCGTATACGGTTATCTTATTGCCCGGGTCATATGAAATGGTAATGCTTTTGTTTGTTCGTGAATAAATGTAGGGGGTTACGCTTTTCACCTGGCGGGTAAACCCAAGTTCGGGCGCGGCATAAAATCCCCCCGGAACGCCAGGCTGCTTCCAGAGATAAAAACGGATGGACGGGTTGAGGTAAAAGCCTTTCCTGTCTGCGTAAGGATAAAGGTTCCCAAGTAAGCCAGTCACGCTCCCGGGCGGGTTCGTGATGTAGCAGAAACCCAGCATGATACTGGTTTTTTCTGAAATAAACCGCTCATATGACGCGGGTACCCATCCTGTAATGGTATAGATGGGGTTTGATTTAATGACATTTCTCAGGGTGTCATTTTTTGCCTGCCGGGCACGGAGCGGGAAAGCGCAGCCAAGCAGGATGATGGTGAAATAAATTCTGAAGTGCCTGGAGATCTTCATAGGATATTTCAAAAATGAGGATTATTTTTGGGTTTTGAAAATGAAAACCCTCCGCCCGCTTATACTTGTCACCAATGATGACGGCATTACCGCTCCCGGCCTGCATGCGCTTGTGGAAGCTATGAAGAAAATAGGCGATGTGGCAGTGGTGGCACCCGACAGCCCGCAGTCCGGCATGGGGCATGCCATCACCGTGGCATTCCCGCTGCGGCTTGACAAGGTTGATGTTTTCGGGAGTGTCCTTGCTTACCAGTGCTCAGGTACACCTGTGGATTGCGTGAAACTGGCAGTAAATAAAATTCTTCACCGCAAACCCGACCTCTGCGTATCAGGGATTAATCACGGGGGCAACTCTTCGATAAATGTGATTTATTCCGGCACAATGTCGGCCGCCATGGAAGGCGCTATAGAGGCCATACCCTCTATCGGTTTTTCTCTGCGGGATTATTCGTTTAGCGCAGATCTTTCTGCCGCCGCCCATTACGCAGGAAAGATAGCCTCCCGCGTACTGACGCAGGGACTTCCCCCGTCCACACTGCTGAATGTAAATATCCCTCCGGGATCCCGGGATGAAATTAAAGGAGTAAAAATATGCCGTCAGGCAATTGCCAAGTGGCAGGAAGATTTTGACGAGAGAAAAGATCCCAACCGGAGGCCATATTACTGGCTCACCGGACGTTTTACGAATTACGACAAAGGCGAAGATACCGATGAATGGGCACTGTCCCATGGCTATATTTCGGTAGTGCCCGTCCAGTTTGACTTTACCGCACATCATGCAATACCGGTCCTGAATGAATGGAGTTTTTAAAGAGAAAGGAGACAGGGTATGGATTGGATTTTCAGCCGGAATCACAGCTCCTGCTGCCGGTTTCCTTATTTTATACTTTGCGCAATTCAGCGATAAGTATTCCCTCGGAACACTGCTGAAGTTTATTATTCATACGCATACCATTTCTCCCTTCCTCAGCCTCAGCCTCGTTTTTAACCTCGCTGTTTTTTTTCTGTTCATCTGGCTGCGGTGGGACAGGGCGGCCAGGGGACTGATTGGGGCAATGTTTGTTTATGCTGCCGTGATCGGCTGCCTGAAAATTTTCAGATGAAGTACTACATCATAGCGGGTGAGGCTTCGGGTGATATGCATGCATCTGCCCTTATGCGCGCCCTGAAACTGCTTGATGATAAGGCTGAGTTTCGCTGCTGGGGAGGCGACCTGATGAAGAAGGAGGGAGGGATAATCGTGAAGCATTACCTCGATCTTGCTTTCATGGGTTTTGCCGAAGTGCTGATGCACCTTCGCGCCATACTTGATAATATTGCTTTCTGTAAAAAAGATATCACCGGATTTAAACCGGATGCGGTTATTCTTATTGACTATCCGGGCTTTAATCTCAGGATTGCAGAGTTCGCACACCGTAAAGGATACAAGGTGTTTTACTATATATCTCCCCAGGTATGGGCGTGGAAGGCGTCAAGGATAACCCTTATCAGGAAGGTGGTGGACAGGATGTTTGTGATTCTGCCTTTCGAGAAAGATTTTTATGCGAAGCGCGGATATGATGTCACTTTTACCGGGCACCCCCTTCTTGATATGATTTCGGCACGGAGAATCGGAACTGCTGCCGGGGTTTCTTTCCGGGAGAAATACAGACTGGATGATCGGCCTGTGGTTGCTCTTCTCCCGGGGAGCCGCATACAGGAAATTTCCCGCATGCTTCCCCTGATGGCCGGGGTGCAAAAGGAATTCCCGGATTGCCGGTTTGTAGTGGCGGCAGCTCCCGGCGTAAATACCGGGATCTATAAAAAGATCCTGCACAACGGGGATATAAAGATTGTGGAAGGAGTAACATATGATTTGCTTGAGAATGCTTCTGCCGCTCTTGTTACATCGGGTACAGCAACACTTGAGACTGCTCTCTTTGGCGTGCCGCAGGTGGTCTGCTATAAGGGGAATGTCCTCTCATACATGCTTGCACGTGTTCTCGTTAAGGTAAAGTACATCTCCCTGGTAAATCTTATAATGAACAGGGAAGTAGTGAAAGAGCTCATACAGGCTGATCTTAACCATGAAAATTTATGTATTGAACTGAGGGCTGTGCTTTCAGCAGGTGCCGCGAGAGAAGAGATGCTCAGGGCATACAGGGAACTTGCAGCCAGGCTCGGAGGACCCGGCGCCTCGGCGAGAACAGCTTCGGAGATATACAAATTAATGACATCATAAGCAGTGTGCCGGAAATACATATATACATTGTTTTTTCTTTTTGCTGCAGCGAGACTTTGGGGCATTACGCTGAAAGTGGGTATCTTTTCGGCATCCACTCTTCATTCTGTTATTCTATCCTCCTCTGTGGGATCATACGAGGTTTATGGCGACGGCTTTAAAATATATACACTTGCTGCCGATAATTTTTTACAACTCTCCGTGGAGAACGAAAAGATTGTCGTGAAAAATTTCAGCACCGGTTTCGGGGAATATAATACCCTGAATATTATAGGGGTTAACGGCGATGACCGCGCTTTCAGGGTAAAACCAGTGGACCCTTCGTCCGAAGGGGTTACTTTTCCGGACAACCTCAGGGTGGGTGTTTCCCGTTCGTCTCTCCGCCTGGTTAATTTCGCAGAGATTGAACATTATGTTCCGGGAGTGGTGGAAGCGGAAACCGGCAACTGTCCTTCGCCTGAATTCCTGAAAGTGCAGTCCATCATTGTCCGTACCTATGCCCTCAGCAACCTGAAACGTCACCAGGATGAAGGTTTTGATCTTTGCGACCAGGTTCATTGCCAGGTATACCGTGGCCTGCCGCGTTTCAATATGCTGGCCGTCGCCGCTGCCGCCGCAACCAGATCGCTGATGCTGATGGATGAAAATTCCAGGCCGGTTACTGCAGCATTTCACTCTAATTGCGGAGGACATACGGCTAATTCAGAAGACGTATGGACCAGCTCCCTTCCGTATCTCCGCTCTGTGAATGATTCGTTCTGCACTTCCCAGCCCCACGCAAACTGGGAAAAATATATTCCGATGGAAGAATGGAAAAATTATATTGAAAGAAGAACTTTTTCGGACAATGATGATGCTCCCGACTCATACGATACCTTCGGGAATGAACGGCAGAAATTCTACACATATAATGGCGTAAATATTCCTATGAAAACGCTCCGTCATGACTGGGGTCTGAGGTCAAGTTATTTTTCAATCATTGAACTGAATGACAGCATCCTTATCAGGGGAAAAGGTTATGGACATGGTGTTGGCCTTTGCCAGGAAGGAGCAATGCGCATGTCGGATATGGGGTATAGTTACACGGATATTATCCGTTTCTATTATAGGAATGTCTCGTTGGCCGTCATGGACACTTTAAAAATTACCGAATGATTTAAAGCCGGAAGGAAGGGAAGATTTGTGAGGGTGATTTTGAACCAGGTTCCGCTGCTGCGGCTGCTGGTCCCGTTTTCGGGAGGGATTCTTTTTTCGATATACAGCAGGACATCGTGCAGCGGTATTGCATGGCAACTGCTGTTACTGTTGTTATTTCTGCTGCTGCCTTTTGTAATTGTCCGGCGGCTCTATTCTTCTTTCCGTCTCCGCTGGGTGTTCGGCCTTCTTTCAGGGCTTGCATTTTCAGCACTCGGCTGTTATATTCCGGCGGAGCAATCCCGTGCTGATTCCGCATCTCATTTCAGACGGGTTTATGAGGCAGGAGACGTCATATCGGCATACCTCCAGGAACCCCTCAAAGAAAAGGAAAAGACATACAGCAGCATACTGCAGGTGGTTTGTGTTTCAGGGAAAAATGGCAATATCACTGCCGGCGGAAAGTTGCTTGCGTATTTTGAAAAAGACTCCTTTGCCGCCAGCCTGCATTATGGTGATGAGATCGTTTTCGATGCCCTGCCGTCTGCAATTCCTCCTCCCGGCAATCCGGCAGAATTCAATTATGCTGATTACATGACTCAGCACGGGATTTACCATCGCGTAATGATTGAAAATGGGCAATGGAAAAAGATGGGAGAGAACAGGGGAAGCTGGATAAAGGCCTCCGCTGTAAGAGTGAGGGAAAATCTTGTGCAGGCATTTGAGGATTGCGGTGTCACGGGAGAGGAGCTTGCCGTAATCTCCGCACTTGTTCTTGGCTATATGAATGAGATGGATGCCTCCCTGATGAAAGCCTATTCGGGTGCCGGGGTGATGCATATTCTCTCGGTCTCGGGAATGCATGTGGGCATGGTTTATGCCGCTTTGAACCTGCTGCTGTTTTTCATGGACAGGAACAGGGGGCTGAGATTTGCAAAAACAGTAATACTGATTTTTTCCCTCTGGTGTTATGCTTTCCTTACCGGCTTTTCTCCTGCCGTTCAGCGCGCTGCCGCCATGTTGTCTTTTGTGCTGCTTGGGAAAATTTTTGACAGGCAGGCAAGCATTTATAACTCCCTCGCAGCATCTGCTTTTTTTCTCCTGCTTTTCAATCCATTTCTTATTATGGATACCGGATTCAGGCTTTCGTATCTGGCAGTAGCAGGGATTGTTCTTATACACCCCGTTATATACAGCTTATGGGAACCTTCTTCAGTGATAATGGACAAGGTCTGGGCACTTGTGAGCGTTTCCGTCTCGGCCCAGATTGCCACCTTTCCCCTGGCGGTTTATTGTTTTCACCAGTTCCCTGACTATTTCATTTTTTCAAATCTTATTGTGATCCCATTATCCACACTGATTGTGTACAGTGGTATCCTGCTCCTGGTGATTTGCCCCTGGCATGCCGCCGGACTTGCAGGAGGAAAACTGCTGTCGTATATGGTTTTAATTCTTAACAAAACTGCATATACGGTGGAATCCCTTCCCTTTGCCGTCCGGGATGGGATTTTTATTTCTCCCTGTGAGTCATGGCTGCTTTTCCTGATGGTGATTTTTTTCTTCCTCTTTTTTATGATGCGGAGATCTTGGTATGTTCTTATCGCACTGTTGCTCACGCTTCTTTTTTCTTCCATGCAGTTGCTGGAGAGTGTACGACAATCCCGGCAAAGGATTTTTACCGTATATGCTGAGCATGGAACTTTCGCTTATGGGTTTATTGAAGGGAAAAAGATGGTACTGCTGTCTGACAGTGTCATCCGGACCGGTAATTATCCTCAGAGCAGGGGTGTGGAAGAAAAACAGATTATAGCTCCCGGCAGTGTAAATGATAAAAGGAATTTTATTACGCCGTCTCTCAGCAGATCGGGTGATTTTTTTATGTTTTGCGGAAGGAGAGTCGCAATTGTAAGGGACACTTCTTTTTTATCCGTAATGCCAACAGGGAGAAGGCTCAGTCTTGATTACCTGGTTCTCTCAGGAAATGTCAAGATTAAGATCGGGGATCTCCGCCGCCTCTTTTGCTTCAGGGCTTTGATTTTCGATTCTTCCAATTCTCCTTACAGGATTTCTCTATGGCGCAGGGAATGCAGGGTGTCGCATGTCCGCTGTCATTCAGTGCCTATGAATGGAGCCTTCTCAGAGGAGTGGTAATGAGATAAGTGCTTACAAAACTTCTCTCAGGCTGAATTTATTTTTTACGGTAACGCCTTTCTCTGTCTGCTGAAGGCTGCAGCATTCGCTGAAAGGATCGTGTTCAAAAAAAAGTATATAATCTTCTGCGGCTGCCTTTGCAAGGAACTTTTCTTTTTCATCAAGCGTTGTGAGAGGAAACATATCGTACGCCATCACATAAGGAAGAGGAATATGCCCGGTGGACGGGAGCAGGTCTGCCATGAATACAATGGTTTTATTATTATACCGTATATGCGGAATCATCATGGCATCGGTATGCCCGTTGGTGTACATAATGGTAAATCCGGGGAAGGGCTCAGCCCCTTCCGTGGTGAATTTAAGTTGTCCCGACTCTTTTATGGGCAGGATGTTTTCTTTGAGAAAACTGGCTTTCTCCCTGCGGTTGGGTATGGTAGCCCATTTCCAGTGGCGTTCATTGCTCCAGTATGTTGCATTCCTGAAAGCAGGTTCAAAGTCTGTCCGGTCTTTGTTCCATTGTATACTTCCCCCGCAATGGTCAAAGTGCAGGTGCGTAAGAAAAACGTCTGTGACGTCGTCTTTGCTGAATCCGGCCTTGTGAAGTGATTTGTCAAGGGTGTCATCTCCATGCAGGAAATAATGGCGGAAAAATTTTTCATCCTGCTTTTCGCCGATCCCATTGTCAATGAGTACAAGGCGGTCGCCGTATTCAACCAGGAGGCAGCGCAGCGCCCACGTACACATATTGTTTTCATCGGCAGGATTTAATTTGTTCCATATGGATTTAGGCACTACGCCAAACATAGCGCCGCCGTCCAGTTTGAATAAACCTGTATTGATGCTGTGCAGTTTCATGGGCATGATGGCATCCTACTGTATCACAATCTTTCCTGTTCCGGCAATATTGCCGTTAGCTAAGAGCTTGTATAAATACATCCCCGCAGACAGGTTTCTTCCGTCAAGAATAAATTGCGGCTGCACTGAAGAGAGAGCGACATCCTCTATTTCTCTTCCCTCAAGGTCACAGATTACAAAGCGGAGAGAATTACCCGCACCGGCTGAAACGGATATGTTCGAAAACGAAGTAAAGGGGTTGGGAAAAATGCTCACGGCAAGTTCCTGCCCGTTTTTTTTCTCTCTGATGCTTGTGGTGAGGGGCTGGCACTGTGGCCCGTCCGCCATCACCGGAGCGTATGCGTTGGTGCTGTTGCCTGAACTCTGCATGGTAAGAGGGCTTGTATACAGGTATAATTGTTTGCTGATACAATCCCATACGGTACCGCTTATATCAATAGTATAAGCTGTGCTGGTGATGGTTACATCCGTTTCGCCGCATGAGCCTCCTCCTCCTCCGGCATCAGAGTGAAGGAAATACGCTGCCTTGCCGTTTCCCGAAACAGGAAGGGAATACCCTGCGACAACAGCGTTTCCGTTGTCGCTGGCAATGCTGTAGCCCCCGGGTTTGCCGGACAGTTCTGCAAAACCGTTGTATAATTTTGTCCACTGTGTGTTACCGGCAGCATCTGTTTTCATCAACCCTATGGACTTGTAGTTAATGTAAGAGATGGTAGTATCATGCGTGAAGCATACCATATATCCCCCGTCCGGACACTGGATAAATGACCTGGGATCGATCCCGTTGAATCCGCCGGGAAGCGTATATCCGACCCTCCACAATACCTGCGTGCTGCAGGGTTCAAGAAAGATGCCCCCGTAGCAGGGCCAGTTGGTGCTGCGAACCTTGGCGATGTACCAGTTGTAGTTAGCCCAGTCGGTAGTCCCGAAAACAATCAGGTTGCTGTCGGGAGCCAGTAACAGATCAAGGTTCGATTCAAGCGACCCGATGCTCCCGTTGGCTCCGAGGGTGCAGGTGTCAGTCACTGCCCCGGTTGCCTGATCCAGTCTTATCATAAGCTGGGGATATATCAGCATTATAAGGGAACCGTCGGCGCTCTCCCGCACGGCGGACCGGACATTGGAATTGAAATAATTGAAGTTCCATAGGATATTTCCCGTACTGTCGGCGTAGCCGATATATGATCCGCTATTGTCATTCCCAAGAATAATCAGGTGGCCGTCTTTTGTCTGGGAGATATATGTGGCCTCGTTCAGCGCATTGGCAGAAGTGGAAAAATGAAAAATTTTCTTCCATAAAATGTTTCCGTTCTGGTCAAGGTGCATGATGAGAGATTCTCCTGCAGAACTGAAAACAGTTGTCCTGCCTGCCAGGTAGAAAGTCCCGTCTGCAGCCGTGATGATGCGGTTCCCGGATGCAGAATAGGGATCTACCCTCAGGGCTTTTACCCATTTTTCCATTCCGTTGGAGTCGGTTTTCATGAGAAAAATCTTGCTATACCCGTAAAGAGAATCCGCAGTTTCTCCCGCAATAAGATACCCCCCGTCTGTTGTTTTGGTAACGCTGTTCCCTATAGTCTGGTACCAGCCTGCTGAGGGCATAGTGGCGGCATAAGCACTCTGGTATGCATTCTGGGAGTGAAGATGCAGGCAGAAAATCAATAAATTTCCGGCTGCCATCAGGATGGAGTGAAGTGTAGTGATGTGTTTCATTTTTTTGTTTTAGAATAATAATGCAGGTACAATAGTAATAATACCACGATAAATTTACAAGGAGAGTTTTGTTCTGTTTTATGGAGATTCTTTTATTTAATCCGCCTTCGCGTTCCGCTACGGCGGACAAGAGGGTTCGGGGCTTGCCCCGGAGTTAGTACCAATTTATTCTGGACTTTTTCTTTATAACGATAAAATAAGAATCCCCTGTATGAATAAATTAATGCTATATTAGCATAAAATAATTGTATTTTGTAAGGTATATCTAAAAATGATTAAAGTAAATATTTATAATTAGATTTTTGCTTTTGGAGGGATATGGTATTTAAATTTTTTATGTTATGGATGTATCTTTAAGGTATATAAGTTGCGTATAATAAAAATAGAACAAAACCGGTTTCTTAATTCTATAGCCTGATACAATATAATTAGTCGTATTTAAAAAATGAACATGAAAATGTTATCCTCTTATGAGTTTTCCCGCAGATTGCCGGGAATGTTCTCATTGTTTACACACGTGGCAATTCTTGCATTGCTTCTGTCGCTGAATACTTCTTTAATGGCCAGTGTAACGGTTGCGCCTGCTTCCGTCAGCGGTATTAATGTGCAGGGCGGTGTTTCATGTTACACTTCCCTAGGAAGTATATCGCTTACCGAAATAGTAAATAAGGATGATATTCCCCAGACCGGCGGAACCCTTATCCTGAACTGTCCCGCCGGTTTCCAGTTTAATACTACCGGTATCTTTGGTTCTGTTACCACGAGCATGGATATCACCGGATTCTCCTTTGCATCAGCTACATCTTCTGCCATTACTTTTAATGTAACGGGAAACGGAGGCGGAACCACTTTGGGAGATGTGCTTTCCATTACCGGTGTCCTGGTTCAGGCAACATCCACCAGTGCCAGCGGTAATATTACTTTCTCCGGCACATGTGTGCTGGTGGGGGCCAACCCGATTTCGCTTACTGCCGTGAGCTATGCCGGCTGCCCTGTTATTACCACCATAGCCGGTTCGACGGCAAGTCCTCCCGTTTCAGGCTATACGGGCGACAACGGCCCTGCATCTTCGGCTCTTCTCTTTGGCCCATGGGGCGTGGCACTTGATGGTTCCGGAAATAACCTCTACATAGCAGATACCTATAACCATGCTATTCGTAAAATCTCTGGCGGAACAATCACTACTATAGCCGGGAATGGTACCGGTGGATTCGCGGGAGATAACGGACCAGCTTCTGCTTCACAGGTGAGGCAGCCTGAGGCAATTACCCTTGATGCAGCGGGCAACATTTATATCAGCGACACATGGAATCATTGTATCCGTAAGATAAGCACCGGGGGAACCATCACCACTATTGCAGGTACAGGAGGCACCTTCGGATCTTCGGGAGATAACGGCCCTGCGACCGCAGCGCTCCTTAACCAGCCTTCCGGCATTACCCTTGATGCCGCCGGAAATATTTATTTCGCTGATTATGGAAATAACCGTGTCCGTAAGATAAATACATCAGGAACCATTACTACTATAGCGGGAACCACGATGGGCTATTCCGGTGATGCCGGTGCCGCTACCCTTGCCCAGCTTCATTTTCCTTTTGGAGTGGCAGTGGATGCTGCAGGAAATGTTTATATAGGCGACCAGGGCAATAACTGTGTAAGAAGAGTTAATACTTCAGGTATTATATCAACTATTGCAGGAAACGGGACTGCAGGTTTTGCAGGCGATGGCGGTCCTGCAGGTGCTTCACAGCTTAACTATACCTGCGGTCTCTTTCTCGATGCTTCAGGCAACCTCTTTATCGCAGATAACGGCAACCACCGCATCAGGGAAATTAATGCGACTACCGGGAATATCAATACCGTTGGGGGAAACGGAAATCCAGGCTGGACAGGCGACGGAGGTAACTCCCTTCAGGGAAGATTATACTGGCCTATTACCATGGTGGTGGATGCCTCGTGTAATGTCTATATCGCAGATTATAACAATAACCGTATCCGCGAAATTACAGGCCTTTCCGTCATGCCCTCCGCAGGATGCGCAGTCTTGCCCGTGAACCTCGTCTCTTTTACCGGGAGTTTCGGCTATGACAATTTTGCTCACCTCAGCTGGTCCGTTGCAAGTGAACAGAATAATGATTATTTCGCTGTTGAAAGAAGTTCAGACGGAGACTCCTATGCTGAAATTGGTATCGTAAAAGGCGCAGGTAACAGCAGTACTGCAAAGAATTATGAATTCACAGACTATGCCGCCGGAATTCTTTCCCCGACTATATATTACCGCCTCAGGCAGGTGGATTACGATGGGCATTTCACTTATCCCGGCACTGTTGCCCTTCACAGGCCTGCTGCACAGCAGGATTTACTCATCGGCCCCAACCCGGTGAAGGATGCCCTGTTTATACGTATCCCCGAATCAACAGCAGGCTGCGGATTTACCGTCTCTGACCTTTTGGGAAAAGAAGTAATGAGCATAGCCATACCTGCCGGCAGCAATGAATTCCGGGCAGATACCCGCACACTCCAGCCTGGTGTTTATTTTCTGAAATCAGCAGCAGCCCGGGCTAAGTTTGTGAAGGAATAAAAAATAAGAAGCCGGAAGAACCCTTCTCCGGTATATCTTTGCTTTATGGTCAATTTTTTTGCAAGGGTATTGAAGTTTGAGAAGCAGGGAGAAAAAACAGGGTGGACGTATGTTGAAATCCCCGCTGATATTGCACAGAAACTGAAACCTGGCAATAAGAAATCTTTCAGGGTGAAAGGATTACTTGATGGTTTTCCTGTCAGCCGGGTTGCTCTTCTTCCTGTGGGTGCAGGTTCTTTTATTCTGCCGCTTAATGCTGCGATCCGCAAGGGAACAGGGAAGAAGCATGGCGCCATGCTCCGGCTTCAGCTCACCGAAGACAAAAAAACAATTCCTCTCAGCAGGGATCTTATGGATTGCCTTGCCGATGAACCTGCCGCAAATAAATTTTTCAATAAACTGCCTGCATCTCACAGGCAATACTTTTCTAAATGGATTGAGAGTGCAAAAACAGAACCAACAAAGGTGAAGCGCATTAGCCAGACTGTTGCTGCTATGTCTGCCGGGCTTGGTTTTGCTGAAATGCTCAGGGCAGCAAAGGCAAACAGCGTTGCGTAACGGATTTCCTTGTCATTGTATGGAAAATTTCAGCCTCGTTGTCCGGTAATTATTTGTTATTTCAAGGAAATATATTCCCGGGTTATAGTTATCTGTCGTGAATTCGAAATGGTTTTCTCCTGTAAAGGTTTTCAGTCTTTCTTTCATTACAAGATTACCCGATACATTAAAGATGGCAATTTCGGATATGCAATTCTCTCCGGCAGAGTAAAGCAGGTGCAGAGTTTCATACACAGGAGAAGGGTAAATCAAAATGGCCGGTGTCGCCAACCCCGCAACTGAAATTGTTTGCGAATACATGGAGTTTCCGCTGAAATCCACCTGCCTGAGGCGGTAGTATGCCGTTGAATGTGCGAATCCCGGATCAGTATCCGTGAATTCATAGTTCCTGATTCCGCTGCTGTTCCCGGATCCTTTTATCAATCCGGCAGTTTCGAAGATTTCCCCGTTATTGCTGCGTTCAACAATAAATACATCGTTGTTTATTTCTGATGCGGTTGTCCACTCCAGTATATTTTGCAAGCCGTTTTTTATGGCTGTAAAAGCTGTAAGGTTTACTGAAAGAGGAGTCATTGCGCAGGAGCCCACAAGTACAGGCGAAGACTGATCCACCAGCGCAGCGTTGTCGCCCAGTTGCCCGAGGTTATCTCTTCCCCATGCCCAGACTGTTCCGTCTCCCTTCAGTGCAAGAGAGTGCATATATCCCCCGGATACCGCCATGACACCGGTAAGGCTGGTTACCTGTACGGGTGTGGGCTGGTCGGTATTGCTTCCCCCGTCCCCTAGTTGCCCGTAAAAATCATAACCCCACGCCCATAGTGTGTTATCATTTTTTCTTGCAAAAGAATGGTTGTTTCCCGCTGCCACAGAAACCATTCCTGTAAGCCCGCTTACCTGCACGGGTGTGGGCTGATCGGTGAGAGATGCATTGTCGCCCAGCTGCCCCATGGCATCCCATCCCCACGACCATACTGTCCCGTCATTTTTTACGGCAAGTGAATGGCCGTATCCCGCAGCAATGTATATGATTCCCGTAAGTCCGCTTACCTGTACTGGTGTCGGTTGGTTGGTGAGGCTGGCATTATCCCCGAGCTGCCCGTAATTGTCCCGCCCCCATGCCCATACCGTCCCGTCATTTTTCAGTGCAAGGGAATGACTCCATCCTCCCGAAATGGCAGTAATGCCGGTAAGCCCGCTGACTTGTACAGGTGTGGGTTGATCGGTAAGAGATGCATTGTCGCCCAGCTGCCCGTAACTATCGTTTCCCCATGACCATACTGTTCCGTCGTTTTTGAGAGCAAGAGAATGGTTGTTTCCGGCAGAAATGGCAGTGATGCCTGTAAGCCCGCTGACCTGCACAGGTGTGGACTGGTTTGCAAGCGCTGCATTATCCCCGAGCTGTCCATATACATCATATCCGCAGGACCATACAGAACCGTTGCTTTTAAGCGCAAGAGTATGATTTCCGCCGCCTGCAACGGCAATGAGGGTAGTTAAACTTGCCACAGCCACAGGAGTAGGCTGACTGGCGATGGCTGCATTGTCGCCCAGTTGACCGAATGCATCCTGTCCCCAGCTCTGGGCGGTACCGTTGCTGCATACTACAAGCGTATGATACCAGCCTGTCGAGATAAGCTGGGCATAAGAAATACTTGCCGCATGGAAAAAAATCATGCCTGCAGCGAGAAGTTGTTGGGTAGTCTTTTTCATCAGGGCAGTTTTGTGTGGTTTAAGTTTCAAAAATACAGATGAAAAACAGGAGAATGCCTGATGTTAGTTCATAAAAAGCAAAAATCCATTATTTATATTTTTATATAATATTTAGCAAATACAGCAGATAAGATTGGTAAAATGTAAAATTCAAAAAATAAAACTTCTGCCAATTCTCAACAAGCAATGGAGTGCCAAAATGGTATTAACCCCGCCGCAAGTCCAGGGACATCTTGTCCGCCGTAGCAGAACGCGAAAGCGGATCAAAACAGGCTTTCCGTGCTTCCCTTGCCCTCTCTTAAAATAACAGGATCTGCTCCTGTGCAGTCAATTACTGTTGAAGGTTCATTGTCTCCCATACCACCGTCAATCACCATGTCGGCAAGTTTAGCGTATTTTTCGTGGATGAGCGTGGGATCCGTAGTGTAGCCTGAGATTTCATCCTCATCATGTACGGAAGTTGACATAAGGGGATTGCCCAACTCCTTTACCAGCGTTCTGGCAATGTTATTCCCGGGGACTCTTATCCCTATTGTTTTTTTTCTGTGTCTGAAAACTGAAGGGACTTTATTCCCTGCGGGAAGAATAAATGTGTAAGGGCCCGGCAGCGCCCTGTTCATGAGTTTGTATATAGAGCGGTCAAATTGTTTTGTAAAATCCGAGAGATGGCTGAGGTCATGGCAGATAAAGGAAAAGTCGGCCTTCTCCAACTTTACTCCTTTGATCCTGCAGATTTTCTCGACAGCTCTTGTGCTGTATATGCTGCATCCCAGAGCGTAAACCGTATCAGTTGGAAAAATAATCACCCCGCCTTCGCGCAGGCACGCAACTGCTTTGCTTATCTCCCTGGGATAGGGGTTGTCAGGATGGATCCTGAGAAGCATCCTTATTTATTATGGTCGGCAAGGAATTTTGCAAGACCAATGTCCGTGAGCGGGTGTTTGAGCAAATCCATGATAGCGCTCAGCGGGCAGGTAACCACGTCTGCTCCCGCTTCAGCGCAGCGAACAATATGTACGCTGTGGCGTATGGAAGCGGCAAGTACCTGTGTCCTGAAATTGTAGTTTTTATAGATATGCACAATCTGTTTAATGAGCTCGATGCCGTCAACGGAATTGTCATCCAGACGTCCTATAAACGGCGAAACATATGCTGCACCTGCTTTTGCGGCAAGGATGGCCTGGCCGGGCGAGAACACGAGTGTGCAGTTTGTGCGTATGCCTTTGTTTGTGAAATACCTGATAGCTTTCACTCCGTCCTTAATCATGGGTACTTTCACAACAATCCTCGGGTGGAGTGCAGCCAGCTTCTCGCCTTCTTTTATCATCCCGGCAAGGTCGGTGGAAATAACTTCTGCGCTTACATCCCCCTCAACAATGTTGCATATGTCTGTATATAACTTTTCAATGTTGGCCTGCCCCCTGATGCCTTCCTTCGCCATCAGGGATGGGTTGGTAGTTACGCCGTCAAGCACGCCAAGATCCTGAGCTTCCTTTATCTGGGACAGGTTTGCAGTGTCAATGAAGAATTTCATGGCTTAATAATAATTTTTGTAAAAGTAGCAATTAGGCGATTATCTGTTGATAAATGGCATCAGAATTCCCCGGTCACACATAAAGCGGGAACTGTTCCATGAAGCTGTTTACCTTTTTTCGTACGCTGCTTATAACTCCGGGGTTTTCGGGGGAGTGGAGCACTTCGTGAATAAATTCAACGATGGGAGGGATATCTTTTTCTTTCATCCCCCTGCTGGTGATGGCCGCTGTTCCCAGGCGCAGCCCCGAAGTAACCATGGGTGACTTGTCGTCGAAGGGTACCATGTTTTTGTTTGCAGTGATATCGGCCTTCACCAGTGCATTTTCTGCAAGCTTCCCTGAGATATTTTTATTCCTGAGATCAATGAGCATGCAGTGGTTGTCAGTACCCCCGGAGATAATCTGGTATTGCTTCCCGGTGAAACATTCTGCCATTGCCCTGGCGTTGTTCATGACCTGCCTGCAATATTCTTTGTATTCCTCCGTAAGCGCTTCCCCGAAAGCCACGGCTTTGGCGGCAATGACATGCTCAAGCGGCCCGCCCTGAGTCCCCGGGAATACAGCAGAGTCCAGCAAAGATGACATCATGCGCACTTCGCCTTTGGGGGTGGTGATTCCCATGGGATTGGGGGAATCTTTTCCCATCATGATTAAGCCGCCTCTCGGCCCGCGCAGTGTTTTATGAGTAGTGGTGGTAACCACGTGGCAGTGGGGAAGAGGGTTGTTGAGCAGCCCGCATGCAATCAGCCCTGCCGGGTGCGAAATATCTGCCATCAGAAGGGCCCCGATCTTGTCAGCCGTTTTGCGCATTCTTTCATAATCCCAGTCCCTTGAATAGGAAGATGCTCCTGCAATGATGAGCCTGGGCTTCTCCTGTAATGCAATCTCCTCCAGACTGTCCTGGTTTACCCTCCCGCTTTCCCTGTCCACCCCGTAAAAACAGGCTTTGTATAATTTTCCCGAAAAGTTGACCGGGGATCCGTGTGTGAGGTGCCCTCCGTGCGAAAGGTCAAAGCCGAGTATTTTATCTCCGGGCTTAAGCACTGCAAGCATGACTGCGGCGTTGGCCTGGGCGCCCGAATGAGGTTGTACGTTTACCCATTCGGCCCCGAAAAGTTTTTTGACACGATCTATGGCAAGCTGCTCTACCTTGTCAACTACTTCGCATCCTCCGTAATACCTTTTTCCGGGGAGTCCCTCAGCGTATTTGTTGGTGAGGCAGGAGCCCATGGCCTCCATTACCTGCCTGCTTACGAAGTTTTCGGAGGCAATGAGTTCAATGCCATGCCTCTGGCGCAGTAACTCTTCATTAATAAGGTTGAAAATGGTTTCGTCGCGTTTCATAACGGTTATTTGTGTTGTTGAACTATCAGCCGAAATCGATTTCGGTGTTATCGCCTATATTCAGGCTCTGGTTGGGAACTTTAAGAGTGGCATCGCTGCCTATCACCGAGTGGTGAAGCACAGCGTTCCTTAATTCGGAGAATGACCCGATGATGGAGTCTTTCAGGATGGAGTCGGAGATGACAGTGTTTTCACCTATGGATACGTTAGGGCCGATGATGGAGTTGGAAATTTTACAGTTGTCCGACACGGATACCGGCGGGATGAGAATTGAGCTTTCGAAATGCCCGGGAGGCGTTTTTCCGGCAGCAAGCTTTTTCAGCAGTACCGCATTGGTTTCAAGCAGGCTGGCCTTACTTCCGCAATCATACCAGTTCTCTACAGGGAAGGTGGTTATCCTGGCCCCCTTTTCAATCATTTTCATGAGGCCGTCTGTGAGATGGAATTCATTTTGGGTTTTAATGTTGTTATTTATGTTTTGTTCGATAGATTCAATTAACAGTCCCGATTCTTTTATCTTATATATCCCTACCAGCGCCAGGTTGGAGGTGGGGATATTCGGCTTTTCAATGACCCGTTTGATAAACCCATTCTCATCAAGCTCAGCCACTCCGAAACTCCTGGGGTCTTCAACCCTTTTTACCCCGAGGGACGAGTAAGGAAGGTTTATAATGGACCTGAGGTCTACATCAAAGATGGTATCTCCGAGTACGATCAGTATTTCATTACCCGGCCTGATTTCGTTCCTTGCCAGCCATACAGCATGGCCTATACCCTCCCTGGGTTCCTGTACGATAAAGGTGGATTGAATAAGCGGGTATTTGTTTTTTATAAAAGATTCAATCTTGTCCCCAAGGTATCCTACTATAAAAACAAATTCGTTAAATCCGGTCTCGGTGAGGCTGTCAATGATATGAGAAAGGATGGGTTTGCCTGCCACGGGAACAAGCGCTTTAGGCTGTGTATGCGTGTGGGGCCTTAAGCGGCTTCCTATGCCCGCTACGGGAATGATGACTTTCGTGCCCTGATTCATGGTCGCAAAAATGTCTGCAAATGTAGTATTATTTCTTTATTTGCCTGGCCAGGGCGAAGGCCGGAAGCATGAGAAGAACGAGAACGGGCGACTGCACAAATCCCATGATATCCCTCGCGACCCTGTAGCCGGGGATGTCGTTCCCCGAAAGATGTCCGGCGTATAATGAGAGGAGGGCAAGCAGCATAAGAAATAGGTAAACGGCAATAGTGATTTTTATGAATATCTTCTCCCTGTAAAGCAGGTATAGTATGAGGCATCCGTCAAGGAGGTACAGGTCGCTGAATAACTCTGTCAGTATCCACTTGAGGATGTAGTATATGTTATCGAACCTGTACAATCCGATGGCCGTTGTTCCCTTTGGCGTTCCGATAATTCTGTTTATGTTTTCAAAAACATAGTCTCTCAGGAATCCTACAGAGAAAAGGACAATGAATAACAGCAGCAGGACAACATGTTTTTTTTTATTTTTTCCGGATTCCATCTGATTTATTTTCCCCGTCTGCTGAATTTGTTTACCCATAACATCCAGAGTGAAAAAATACAGATGTAAGCTATTATGGTGAATGTGTAAGTGTGGTTAAAGTTCATCCATCCGGGCCGGTATAGCAGCACAATGCACAGGCCTGCTATTCTCACAATATTTATGATGTGGATGATGATTATCCCCGAAGGGATGAAAACCAGTTTGTATTTTATCTTTCCGGGATAGGCAATGATAAACCCGCTGAACAGGGCAAAAAGGTTAAGCCCGTTGCAGGGATCTCCTATCCAGAGCCCGGTGGTGGGAACTATTCCTGTGAGACGGTTTCTTGAATAAACCGTAAAGCCCAGGAATGAAAGAATTTTTTTGCTCAGGTTAATGGCATTGTAGGTGACAAAGTCATCCAGGTGCTTTGCGGGATGAAGCAGGAGGTCATAAACAATGTACCAGGAAACATAAAGCCCGCATGCAATAGCGAGGAACCGTACTAAAGGTCTGTTCTCTTTTAAATAGTGGATGAGCAAAGCTGGCCCGCGGAATATACGGAAGTCCTGTTACTTCCTTTTTTTCATGGAGTCGTAAATCTTTTTTGAACCGTAGGCTGCTCCTGCAGCAAGGAGAATGCTTATGCCACCGTCAATGGGGATTACGGGAGGACCAGGCATGGGGGGAGGAGCAAGGCATACCTGCGGAAAAACGAACAGGAGCAGGAGAACAGGCAGAAAGAGAAATATACCGCTGCAAATCCTTAGAACGCGTCTCAACAATTTTTTTTGTTTTTTAACTGTGTCTTTTCCCATATTCTATATCGCTTCACGCTTTTTGCAAAAGTAGGAAACTTTTGGATGAAGCAGAGCCGGTACCCGGAAGTTTTATTTCTTCAATTCTACTTTCTTGTTTAATGCCCTGTTCCCGGATTGAACATTTACGAGGTAAATTCCTCCGGGTGCAAAAGACAGATCGATGGATAAAAGATTTTTATCGGCAGAGATGTTTTTTACCTCCGATACCTTTTTGCCGAGAACATCATAAATGGACACCGAAGAGTTAACAGCCTCAGAATAGTTAAAATTGATATTGATATGGCCATCCAGGCTATTAATGCTGATTTCATCGGAAGGAATAGGTTCTGCTTCTGCAGGTATTGTTTGCTGGGGGCCTATATGAAGCACGAACCGTGTTTTCCTTTCTTTGTCTGACGCGGCATCAAAGGTGTAACTGTTGCGGGTCATGTCTGTGATCTTGCCGTTATCCAGATCTTCGAGTGTTACAGAAGTCCCGGAAGGGAAACTGGCGAGGTTTTCTGCCGAGATGGTATAGCTTCCTGTTGCGCCAACATGCAGGGCAACGGGTATATCATAGCCTCTGTTGAGGGCAGGAAAAGTGTTCACGGTAAGGGGCAGTTTATCTGTGCTGAGCGTGGAAAGATTGGGTATAAGGGAAGTCGGGCTGAACAGCCTGTGTGAGTCGTATTCAGGCTCATAAGAGGTTTTCGCATCTTTTGTAAATCTTACGAGCGCAGCATCGGAAAAATGTTCAGGGCTGTTATTATCCACTACCCTCAGTCTCATCAGGTCAGGCAGGTTTGCAATAGTACCATTACCGTTTTTATAGAAGGAGGGATCCTGGCTGCTCTTTACACTTTCAGGACAGGTAAGTGAGGGAGAAGAAGCTGTGGTTTGGATCCAGAAGGCCTGCATAGAGGCAATATACCTCGTTCCGTTTCCTCCAACCCCTGTCTGGTAAGACCTGTAGTCGCTGATGGTCTCATCCCATATATAGAAGGTGGTCGCGACATTGGTTTTGGTAGTCCATGCCGCATCCCAGTCAATGGCAGAAGGGTAGGGATTGCTTACCAGATTCCAGCCGTCATTCACAGGGTCTCCGGGCCCGGTAGGGTTATAGGTTACATTAAGATTTGCCGCTCCTGATTTGGGTGTGCCTGTGATATCCACGGTGGCGGGCAGGTTGCTCTGGAAGAAATAAAGGTCATAACCTCTTCCGTTCACCATCAGGTCTGCAGTTCCTCCTGCAGGCACAACATAGGTGTTGGCCCAGTCGCCGGTGGTTGATTCATCATAGTAGTAAAGGCTCGGAAGCTGTGTCGGGTGCCTGTCCACGAGGCCCTGAAGTGTTACATCATCATCCAGCTGGAGTATGGTGGCATCGGTCATGGGAGATCCGATCATGTGATAGCAGGCGCTTCCTGCCACATAACGCTGCATCACTACTGTTCCGCTGATAGTTCCTCCCCCGGTATTGTCGGCAATGCGTGCGGTTCCGTTTCCGTCAGAGATAAGTGTGAATGTCTGCCCGCTTACACTGAAAGTGCCTGCAGATACAGTAAGTGTTCCTGTAATGCTGGTGGCTCCGGCAAGTGATTTGGTCCCTGAGCCTGAGATGGTGAGGTTGGTATAGGTGGATGAGGGGACTTTGATAGTTTGTGCCCCGGCCCTGTTGTAATTTACCGTGTTTCCGCTTGCGCTGGCGGCAAGCGTGGTAAGGGTTACCGAAGATGCTCCTATGTTCAGCGTCTTGTTTGCCGCATTGGTAAGAGATCCGGCGCCGGCAAGAGTGGTTGTGATTGTACAGGTTCCGTTGTTGGTGTATGATCCTGAAACGGAAGCACTGGTAATTGTGACTGTATTAGCCCCGCTAAGTGTTTTGCCTGCCCCTGCAAGGGTATAAGTTCCGCTGTTTGAAGTGAAAGTGCCGTCGTTCTGAATATTTCCGTTTACGGTAAAGTCCTCTGCAGCTGTGCAGTTCCAGTTCCCTCCCGGGTTTACGGTAATATCCCCGAAAGTTTTTGTCCCTGCAGTTGAACTGATGGTGAAGGTGCCTGTAATGCTGGAAGTGCCTGTAACAGTCATATTATAGCCTCCGTTGCTTGCAGTGCCTGAAGCAACCGTGAAGTTATTGTTAACGGTGACAGCCCCCGTGGAAACAGCTCCTCCGGTGCTGGTTACATTGAGGTCGTAATAGGTGGTTTGTACCATGAGTTGGCTTGCAGATCCGTTGTAGTTAACTGTATTGCCTGCGGCTGTGGCGGTGAGGGTCGTAATGGTAGAAGATCCGCCGATATTGAGTGTTTTTCCCCCTGCATTGGTCAGGGAGCCTGCGCCTGTAAGGGCGGTTGTTACAGATAATGTTCCGTTATTGGTGTAAGAACCTGAAACCGCTGCATTGGCAATAGACAGGGGGTTGTTGCCGCTGAGTGATTTCGCTGCCCCTGCAAGCGTATAGGTTCCTGCCCCTGAAGTAAAAGTCCCATCATTCTGGATGCTCCCGTTGATTGTGAAATTTTCTGTTACTGTCGAATTCCATGTACCCCCTGAATTAACGGTGATATTGTTAAATACAGGCACTCCTGCATTGCTGGTAATGTTAAGAGTTCCGGTAACCGATGTGTTCCCGCTTACTGTGAAATTGTAAGCGCCTATGGCCAGTGTTCCCTGGGCTACATCAAGATTGTTGTTTACAGTGATAGCGCCATTGACAGAGGCAGTGCCTGCACTTTTGGTGACAGACAGATTATAATAGGTTGTGGTGCGGAGAGTCTGTGCTCCTGCTCCGTTGTAGTTTACTGTATTGGTGGCAGCGGTGGCAACAAGGGTTGTAATCAGTGCTGTGCCTCCGAGGTTGAGTGTCCCGGTAGCCCCCTGGGTAAGGGAACCTGCTCCGGAAAGTGCTGTCCCGACAGTAAGCACTCCATTATTGGTATAGCTGCCTGCACCTGAGATAGTTACGTTGGAGATGGCTGTTGAGGATGCGCCGCTGATCGTCTTTCCTGCGCCTGAAAGTGTATAAATTCCACTGTTACCGGTGAAAGTCCCGTCATTGGCTATGTTACCGGTAACGGAGAAGTCCTCCGCAACAGTGCAATTCCACGTTCCACCGGGATTTACAGTAATATCCTTGAATGTTTTTGTTCCGCCTGTGCTCGTGATGTTAAGCGTGCCGGATATGGTGGTGGCAGCACTTGCAGTAAAGGTAACGTTCCCCAGGGTGTTTGCTCCGCTGGATACATTGAATGTACCGGGAATGGTGATAATACCAGTGGCAGCTCCATCAAGCGAACCCCCTGTCATTGTCAGGTTCCCGGTAACAGTAAAAGTTTCAGCAGCGCTGTTGCTCCAGGATCCCCCGGAGTTGATATTTACATTTCCGAAAGTCTTTACCCCGGAAATACTTGTAAAGGTAACTGTCCCGGTTATATCGGTAGTTCCGGTTACGGTGATGGTTTCCTGTCCGATGGTGTTTGCCCCGCTGAGGATATTGAAGTTGCCAAGCACGTTGAAAGTGCCTGTGGATGTTCCGGTAATGGAACCGCCGGACATATTCAGATTCCCGTTGATGGTGGCGGTATTGGGAGTTCCGGAACTGGTGGCATCAATTGTACCTCCGGAGTTCACATTAACATCCTGGAACGACCATGTCCCTGAGTTTCCCGATAGAGTCAGTATACCGGAAATGGAGGTGGTGCCGCTTACAGTTACATTATAGCTTCCTATGTTTGCGGTTCCTGTGGAAACGGTGAAATTATTATTAACGGTGATAGAACTTGTAAAAACAGTACCGCCGGTGCTTGCTACGTTCAGGTCATAATAAGTTGTTGACTTCATGGTCTGCGTGGCAGAACCGCTGTAGTTTACCGTGTTTCCGGCGGCAGTGGCCGTTAGCGTTGACAGAGATACCGCTGAGGATTTGATGTTGAGTGTTCCCGTGCCGGAATTTGTCAGGCTGCCGGCACCTGCAAAGGTTGATACGACGGTAAATGTCCCGTTGTTTGTATAAGATCCCGTGATAGTTACCTGTGTGATGGAAACGGGATTTGCCCCGCTGATGGTCTTTGCCGCACCGGCAAGTGTGTAAAGGCCGGATCCGGAAGTAAACGTGGCATCGTTCTGGATGCTGCCGTTTACGGTCATAGCAACGGCAGTTGTAACATTCCAGTTTCCCCCGGCATCTACGGTGATGTTATTAAAGATTTTTGTTCCGGTATTGCTTGTGATATTCACTGTTCCGTCAATCGTGAGTGTTCCGTTGGAAGTGAAGGCAACGGCACCTATGGTTAAAATCCCTGTTGCATTTACGTTTACGTTATTAATAGTAGTATTCCCGTTAAGCGTAACAGTATGGCCTGCAGCAACAACAACATCCTCCCCGGCAGCAGGAATACAATTACAATCCCAGGTGGAAGCCACGCTCCAGAATCCTGTCTGAACAGAGGTGCGGGTTTGGGCATTTGCTGCAAGTGTAATGATACATAATGCAATTGCCGGCAGAGTGGTAATCTTTTTCATAAAAATATTGTTATTTGAGGGTTTCATTTGTCTTGACACACGATAATTTATACTTTATAACACATGGTAATGTTACAACTGTAATACAGCAATGAACACAAGGCCATTCATGCATGGCAGACTGAATACAAGTACTGATGTGCAGTATCACGCAAAAATAAGTATTTTTGCTTAGCAAACTACCTGTCCGGATAAAAATTCCGGTATATGCATGATGGAATCAACTACTAAGAAGAACACCGGTATTATTGACAAGTCTGACATCCGAAGCATTGTCAGCGTGTTTCGTAAAAACTGGTATGTCTTTGTTGTTTTCCTCATACCATCATACTTCATTGCGTACATCGTCATTCATAAGTCAACATATATATACCAGGCAAAATCAGCTGTCCTGGTGAAAACAAGTTCCCAGGGTTATGACCTCCAGGATGCATTTTTAAAGGGGCTCGGCATTAATCCCTCTTTTGAAAACATCGCCAACGAAATGCGTGTTATTAATTCTTCGCCCCTTATCGAAGAAACTATTTCAAGGCTTAACCTCGACATATCTTATTTTATTTCCGGGAGAATCAAGGTTACCGAGGTATATGAATCCATGCCCTTTAAGGTGGAAGCTGCAGTATATAATTATGCTGTTTACACTTATATGTTCAAAGTGCATATCATCAATGCCGAACGCTTTGATCTGATGTACGAGGTGGGAGATCAGAAATACAGCAAGGAGTACCGCTGGGGCGAACCCATCGTGAATAAAGATTTCACTTTTATAATCAACAAAACCGAAGTGTTTCACCTTTTAAACCTTACAAGCCTTAAAGACATTAATTACCTGTTCAGGGTGAACAGCAAGAAGGATCTGGTGAAGAAATACAAGAACTCCATCAAGGTGGAAGACTATCAGTGGACAGCGATACTTGAGATATCCGCCACCAATGAAATCCCCGAAAGGGCGGTCAGGTTCCTTGATACGCTCATGGCTGTGTATGTCGAAAAATCCATTGAGAACCAGAGAAGTGTGAATGAAAAAACGGTTGTGTTTATTGAAACACAGCTTAACGAAGTTGTGAATGTGCTGAATGATATAGAAACCGACCTTGAGAAATACAAGGAGGAAAAGATCACCTTTAACGTAGATGAAGAATACAGCACTTATTTCAGGAGAGTGATTGAGTGGGATACCGAGAAGCGAAAACTTGAGTACCGGATAAAGGCCTATGACCTGCTATACAATTACCTTACTGAAAATACCGACAATACTACCCTTTCGCCTTCTCTGGTGGAGCGTAACGAAGATCCTTACCTTAATGAAAACCTTGAAAAACTTTATGCCCTGAATATCCAGAAGAAGAATGCCAGATTCAACTATACCGATGATAATCCAGTTTTTAAAGATTTTGACAACCAGATAACCAAACTTAAAGGAGTAGTTATATCATATCTGGTAAGCTCAAAAAAGAGTCTGCAGGCAGATATCAGGCACCTTGAGGAGCAGATTGATGAAAACCAGGTATATATTAAAAAGATACCCCGTACAGAGCGGGATATTATCAACATCAAGCGGAAACTCGAGGTAAATGAAAAAATCTATCTCTATCTCCTTGAGAAAAAGAATGAAACGATCATCGCAAAGGCGGGTATTGTGCCTGACAAAAAAATCCTTGAGCCTGCGCATTCAATGGGGATCATAAGCCCTAACAGCCAGAAGATTCTCATCAATTATCTTGGATTCGGAATTATCCTGGCGCTTGTGGTGGTGTTTCTCCGCAAGATGTTCTTTGATACTATAGAAGGAGTTGAAGACCTGAAAAGATTATCCACCGTTCCCATTGTTGGTATTGTGGGCCGGCTGAAAAAGAAAGATTTCAGTTACCGCGTTGTGGAAACGTCTCCCAAATCTGCTTTTACGGAATCCTTCAGGCTGATTCGTACCAACATGGAGTATATGGCTCCCGGCATTAAGCATAAGGTGGTACTTGTAACCTCGTTCGTGGGAGGCGAAGGAAAAACTTTTACCGCGATTAACCTCTCAACCATCCTCGCCAAAGCGGGAAAAAAGACGATCCTGCTTGAACTTGACCTGCACAAGCCAAGAATCCAGAAGGTGATGACTCTTAACAATGAAACAGGAATCAGCTCTATCCTGATTGAGAAAGCAAATTTTATGGATGCCATCAGGCATACTGATATTGAGGGGCTGGATGTGATCCTGTCAGGTCCTCTTCCTCCCAATGCTTCCGAACTCATACTTACTCCCCAGCTGGGAATGTTATTTGAAAATCTCCGGAAAATATACGACTATGTTATCATCGATACACCTCCTATAGGTATCATCAGCGATGCGCTGGTAATGATGCAGCATGCCGATATTAATCTTTATGTCCTCAGGGCGGGGAAAGCGAAGGCGGAGTTTATAGAAAATGGCCATCATATTAAAGAGAAGCATAATCCAAAGAACTTCGCTTTCCTCCTGAACGGGGTTAACTTTGAACGGGGCGGATATTATGGCTATGGCTACGGCTACGGTTATGGCTACGGCTACGGTTATGGCGGCTATGGCTATGGTTATACAACCGAAAAATAATATGGTGATATGCGGAAAACCTTGATAATAGCCGAGGCCGGAGTAAACCATAATGGAAATACTAAAATTGCAAAGAAACTGATTGATGTGGCTGCGGCTGCAGGTGCTGACTTTGTAAAGTTCCAGACATTTAAAGCCGATAAACTTGTGACCGGGAGTGCCGGGATGGCTGCGTACCAGTCGCGGAACACAGGCGGGAAAGACCAGACTCAACTTACCATGCTTCGCCGCCTTGAGCTCAGTTTTGAAGACCACGTCCTGCTCAGGGAGCATTGTGAAAAGAAAAAAATAGGATTTCTCTCCACTGCGTTTGATGAAGAAAGTATAGAATGGCTTTGCAGGCTGGATGTGCCTTTCTTTAAGATACCCTCCGGGGAAATTACCAATCTTCCTTACCTTAGAAAGGCAGGCAGCCTGAAAAAGAAGGTCATTCTTTCCACGGGTATGGCAGAAATGCAGGAAGTAGAAGCCGCTCTTGAGATACTGCTGCGGAGCGGTACGCGAAAAAAAGATATAATCCTCATGCACTGCAATACGGAATACCCAACTCCCATGGAGGATGTGAACCTCCTGGCAATGTGCACTATGGCGGCGCATTTCCGCATGCCGGCCGGCTATTCGGATCATACTCCCGGCATCGAGATTCCCATCGCTGCGGTGGCTCTTGGTGCCGTGGTGATTGAGAAACACTTTACGCTCAGCAGGGAGATGCAGGGTCCCGACCACAAGGCCTCTCTTCAGCCTTCCGAATTAAAACAAATGGTCATTGCCATAAGAAATATTGAGAAAGCCCTTGGAGACGGTCAAAAGCGCCCTTCCCCTTCAGAGAGCAGAAACAGGACTGCCGCCAGGCGCAGTATCCATATTTCCCGCTCCCTTTCCCGCGGCAGCCGGCTCCGTGCAGAGGACCTTGTAATGAAACGCCCGGGGGACGGTATTTCCCCGATGCGGATGAATGAGGTTACCGGGAAAAAAATAAAAAAAGACATGCCTCCTGATTACAAACTCCGGTTTTCAGATTTAGCATGAAAGTCCTTGTACTTACCAGCTCCAGGGCGGATTACGGTATCTACCATCCGCTTCTTAAAAAGATGAAGGCAGATCCTTTCTTTGAGCTTGACATTGCGGCATTTGGCACACATCTTTCCCCCGTTCATGGCTATACTTTAAAGCAAATCCTGGCTGACGGCTTTGGGGTGAAATACCGTATCAGAACTCATCCCGCCGGCGATACACCGGGGCATATCGCACTGTCGATGGCAGGAACCATGAAGAGTTTTACATCCCTCTGGAAGAAGATCGCCGGGAACATTGACCTGGTATTTTGCCTCGGGGATCGCTATGAAATGTTTTCGGCGGTGGCAGCCTCGGTGCCGTTTAATATTCCGGTAGCTCATGTTCACGGCGGGGAAACAACACTCGGATCCGTTGATAATGTTTTCAGACATTCTCTTTCACTCATGGCATCCATGCATTTTACCGCCACAAAGGAATATGCGCGCAAAGTGGCACTGCTGAGAGGAAGCGGAAAAAATATCTTTTCCGTGGGGGCGCTTGGCCTCGATAATATTGGGCTTATGAAACTCTTGTCTGACCGGGAGTTTGAAAAAGAATATGGAATAGATTCCCGTTCCCCGTTTATTCTTGTAACATTTCATCCCGAAACTGTTTCCCCTGAAAAAAATAAAAAACATGTGCAGGAACTGCTTGCGGCTTTGAACATCCTCAAGAGAAAATACCGGCTGGTTATTACGATGCCTAATGCGGATACCAGCAGCAACACGATTCGCAATGCTCTCATCAGATTTGGAAAGGCAAATAAAAAAGACAATGTATTGTTAGTTGAGAATTTCGGTACGAAGGGATATTTCAGCTGTATGAATCTCTGTAGTTTTGTTCTGGGGAACAGCTCCAGCGGGATCATAGAGGCTGCTTCTTTCGGAAAATACGTTATTGATGCCGGCGATCGCCAGAAAGGCCGGCTGGCAGGGAAAAATGTTATTCATGTGCCTGTCGCCTGCAGGCAAATACTTGATGCGGTTACCCGTATTGAGAAACTGCCTTCTTTCAGGGGAAGGAATATATACGGGGACGGGCTGGCATCGGAAAAAATTACACAGGTTATAAAACGAACTTTCAATGGGTAAGGATGTGGTATTAATTGGGTACTCCGGACACGCTTTCGTGGTATATGAAATTTTTCTCTCCCGGGAACGCAACATAGCCGGGTATTGTGAGCCTGCCCCCAAAAAACTCAATCCCTTTAAACTCCCGTACCTCGGAAATGAAATTGAATCCTCTGTTATTGGCCGCCTGAAATCATTTGATTACTTTGTTGCAGTGGGTGACATCGCTGCGAGGAAAAAAATCCATGAGCAGCTTGCCGGCAAGATCCAACCTCCTGTTAATGCCATCCATCCGCGGTCTGTATTGTCAGGAGGTGTGGAGATTGGGAATGGCGTTATGGTTGCTCCGGGCGCAGTTATCAATGCCCTGAGCAGGATAGGAGATGGGGTGATTTGCAATTCTGCTTCCGTGATCGAACATGAATGTGAAATAGGAGCCTTCGCCCATATTGCACCTGGTGCTGTCCTTTGCGGTAATGTGAAGGTCGGCGGGCAGAGTTTTATCGGTGCCGGTGCGGTGGTAAAGGAAGGGGTGGAAATAGGGAAAGGCGTAACGGTGGGCGCCGGAACAGTGGTTATAAAAAATATCCCCGACGGAGCTGTGGTGGTCGGGAACCCTCAAAGGTTTATTTGACTGCCAATCCATAAATTTGTATCCCTGAAATGAAAGATTTTAGCCGGAATATTATTAAAGAAACCAGCATCATTAAGGATGCTCTTCATGCGCTGAACTCTCTCGGCTCCAAGGAGAACCTTACCCTTTTTGTCGTAAACAACAGTCAGCAGATGGTGGCAACGCTTACTGACGGAGATATAAGACGGGGCCTTCTTTCCGGTAAAAATATCAATGACAGCATAACTTCAGTCATGTTCAGGAATTTCAGTTTCCTGGAAAAGGATCGTTTTTCGCTTGATGACATCCGTGAAATCAGGAAGAAAGAGATTGAACTTGTCCCTTTTCTTGACAGCAACAAAAAGATACTGCGTGTAATTGACCTGAAACACCTGCGTTCCGTTCTTCCGCTTGATGCGGTAATCATGGCGGGTGGGGAAGGGAAACGACTTAAGCCGCTTACCGACAATCTTCCGAAACCATTGCTTAAAGTCGGCGATAAACCTATCATTGAGCATAATATTGACCGCCTCCGCTCATTCGGAATAGACACAATTTTTATCAGCATCAATTACTTGGGAGATAAAATTTCCGCTTACTTTGGCGACGGTAAAAACAAAGGAATTTCCATAAGGTATATCCGGGAGGACAAGCCTCTTGGCACGATCGGGTCTGTTAATTGTATAAAGGATTACAGCCATGACACCATTCTGGTGATGAACTCCGATCTCCTTACCGATATTGATGTTGAAGATTTTTACAGGAGTTTTATTGAGCGGAAAGCAGACCTCTCCGTGGCTACCATTCCTTACCGCGTTAATGTCCCCTTTGCTGTTGTGGAAACTGATGAAGAACGGATTCTTTCCCTCAAAGAGAAGCCTTCATACACTTATTATTCCAATGCAGGCATCTATCTTTTAAGGAAAGAACTCCTGAAGTATATCCCTGCCGGGACCCATTACAATGCAACTGACCTTATGGAGAAGCTTATCAGTGAAGGAAAAAAAGTTTCCTATTACCCCATCCTCGGCTACTGGCTTGACATTGGGCAGGCAGAAGATTATGAAAAAGCCCAGGAGGATATACGCCACCTGAAATTATAACATTGTCCCTTGCAGCGCTTTGACACAAACCGGAAAATCGCAGTGGCAGGCCTCGGCTCAATGGGCAAGAGGCGCATCAGAAACCTGTTGTCGCTTGGGTTCAGTAATGTCAATGTTACGGGCTTTGATAAAAGGGCAGACCGGAGGGAAGAGGCGAAGCAGTTGTACGGCATTAAGGTTGTTGGCTCTGAGGAGAAACTGCTCGGGGAAAATACTGATGTATTTATCATTTCTGTTCCCCCTGACCAGCACCATCATTATATGAAACTTGCACTTGGCATGAACAGGCCTTTTTTCGTGGAAGCCAGTGTCCTTGACACGGATTATGACACCCTCACCCGGGGCGTCAAGAAAAAAAATATTGTTGCGGCGCCTTCGGCTACGCTGTGCTTTCATCCCGCCGTAAAAAAAATAAATGAAATTATACGTGCCGGTGAGCTCGGGAAACTTACAAACTTTATTTATCATTCCGGGCAGTATCTTCCCGACTGGCATACCTATGAACCGGTTTCTGAATATTATGTTTCCCGGAAAGAAACAGGAGGGGCAAGGGAGATTGTCCCCTTCGAACTTTCCTGGATTACACGCCTGCTGGGTTTTCCGGACCGTGTACAGGGAGTAATTAAAAATGCGGCGCAGATAAAAGGAGCCGAATCCGTTGACGATACATACAATGCGCTGCTTGAATATGAGACTCTTGTGGTGAATCTTGTGGTGGATATCGTTTCGAGGAATGCAGTCAGGGAGCTTCTTATCAACGGAACCGCAGGTCAGCTTCGGTGGAACTGGGACGACAACTGTGTCAGGGTGTTTGATGCTTCGGCAAAGCAATGGAAGGAGCATGCATACCAGTCCGCTCCTGCAGCCGCGGGATATAACAAGAATATCACCGAACAGATGTATGTGGATGAGATGGCCGCTTTTTTCGAAGCCATAGAAGGTAAAAAAGATATATTCAATACCATGGAGTATGATCACTGTGTGTTGAAGTTGCTCTATGCCATTGAGGAGTCTTCGAAGAAAGGCAGAACGATTAATTTTTCCTGCTGAGTGACAGGCATACTTATACTCGCCCGTTTAGGCTCTTCCCGTTTGAGCAACAAGCACCTGCTCGGGGCATCCGGAAAGACTTTCATTGAGCATCTTGCGGGGAGATTCCTGAAAGAGTTCGGAAAAGAAATAAACGAAGAAAAATGTATGCTGATAATTGCCAGCTCCGACGAGCCTGCCAACCGTAAGTTTGAAGATATTTTCAGAGATACGCCGGTCAGGGTTTTTTACGGGAACAGGCATAATATCCCCCTCCGGCAGTTCGAATGTGCCGGCAGGTACAAACTGGATTTTATCATTTCTGTTGATGGGGATGATATCCTGTGTTCTGTTCATGCGGCAAGAAAGATATACGAATGCCTCAATACCGGCCAGGCTCCTGCAGCCCGTACGACAGGACTTCCCCTCGGCATGAATGTGTCGGGGTATTCTTCCGCTCTCCTGCGAAAGAACCTTGAAAAACACCCCTCCGCCAGGCTTGAAACAGGATGGGGGCGCATATTTTCAGGTGAAAAGTTTGCGGAGTTCCGCATGGGAGAATATGACAGGGACAGGAGTTTGCGGTTTACCCTTGACTACCCGGCTGATGCGGATTTCTTCAGGACACTCATTTATGCAGCCGGTGAAAAAATTATTGATATTCCCGATGATGAATTAATTAAATTTGTAAAGGATAATCATTTCAATGACATCAATAAATCACTTGATGAGGAATACTGGAAAAATTTTGAACGTGAAACCCGCGAAGAAAAAAACGGATGAGTTATGCTGAGCGATTCAAACAATGATTACATCACCCGCCTGCACCGTTTGATCCCCGGCGGAGCACACACATACAGCAGGGGCGATGACCAGTTCCCTTCCAATGCCCCGGCGATACTCGAAAAAGGGAAGGGCGCTTACGTATGGGATCCCCGCGGGAACAAGTTCCTTGATTATGGCATGGCGTTGCGTGCCGTGACGCTTGGCTATGCGGATGAAGACGTTAATGCGGCCGCCTTTAAAGGCATGGAAAATGGTGTAAACCTGACGAGGGCAACCACGGTTGAACTGGAAGCCGCCGAACTTTTATCATCAATTATTCCATGCGCCGAAATGGTGAAATTTGCCAAGAACGGATCTACTGTTACTTCGGCGGCAGTAAAACTTGCACGGGCATATACAGGGCGGCCTCTGGTGGTCTTCCCTGCTGAGCATCCTTTTTTTTCATACGACGACTGGTTTATAGGCTCCACAGTGATGGATAAAGGGGTCCCGGATGAAGAGAAAAAAAACAGCCTCATATTTCATTATAATGACATCGGGTCGCTTGAAAAACTTTTCAGCGGGCATCCCGGCAGGATCGCAGCTGTGATACTGGAACCGGCCACTACCGTCGGTCCTGAAGATAAGTTTCTCCATAAAGTAAAAGAATTGTGCAGCAGGAACGGTACTGTTTTTATTCTCGATGAAATGATAACGGGTTTTCGATGGGATATCCGCGGAGCCCAGGCCTTCTTTGATATTAAGCCGGACCTGGCCACTTTCGGGAAAGGGATGGCAAACGGCTTTTCTGTTGCCGCCCTGGCGGGGAAAAAAGAAATAATGGAACTGGGAGGAATCACAAAGGAAGGCGCGGAAAGAGTCTTCCTTATTTCTACAACTCATGGAGCTGAAATGCACGGTCTTTCAGCCTTTGTGAAAACAATGGAGATATACCGAAAACGTGATGTGGTAGCGCATTTATGGGCATATGGGGAAAAATTGGTGAACGGGATCAATGAAATTTCATCCGGGCTTGGAATAAAAGATTATTTTTATGCGGAAGGATATCCATGTTCTCCGGCGTACGTAACAAAAGGAAAAGATGGAGCCCCTTCTCCCGGCTTAAGAACTCTTTTCTCTCAGGAGATGATAAAGAACAATGTTCTTATGCCCTATATTGCAATCAGTTTCTCTCATGGAGAAAAAGAACTTGATATTACATTGTATGCCGTAAAGAAAGCCCTTGAAGTGTACCGGCGGGCACTTGAAGAGGGATATGAAAAGTACCTTTCAGGGAAAGTCATCCGGCCGGTATTCAGGAAGTACAACTGAAGCAAATCGAAAAATCACTACGCACTTAACATGAATAAAAACAAATTGTACCAGAGAAAAATCCTTGTAACCGGTGGTTCGGGATTTATAGGCAGTTGCCTTGCCGAAAAACTCGCCCGTGACAGTGAGAATCTCGTGATCGTGGTGGATAACCTCCTTACCGGGGACCAGGAAAAAGTTCCTGCTTCAGAGCACCTGAATCTTAAGTTTATCAAGGCGGATGTCAACGACTTCCGCGAAATATCCAGTATTTTCCACGCCTACTCTTTTAATTATGTATTTCACTATGCCGCAGTGGTTGGTGTAAGGCGGACGCAGACTTTCCCTGTGATGGTGCTGAATGATATTACGGGAATAAAAAATATTCTCAACCTTTCCAAGAACACCGGGGTAGAGCGCGTTTATTACTCCTCTTCTTCAGAGGTGTATGGCGAACCGGTTGAATATCCCCAGAACGAACACACCACACCCCTGAACTCCCGCATCCCTTATGCCATTGTGAAAAATGTGGGGGAAGCATATATGCGTTCGTATAAAAAGGAATTTGACCTGAACTATACCATCTTCAGGTTTTTCAATACATACGGGCCCCGGCAAAGCACAGATTTTGTCATGTCCAAATTCATTGCTTCAGCCATGAAGAACGAAGATATTCCTATTTACGGAGATGGGAGCCAGACAAGAACATTCTGCTATATTGACGATAACATAGAGGCCTGTACAAATGCTTTTTACAACAACCTTGTCGTGAATGATGTTGCCAACATCGGGAATGATACGGAAACGTCCGTTCTTGAGCTCGCAAAGATGGTTATACGCATTACAGGTTCCCGCTCAAAAATTGTTCACCTGCCTCCCCTGAAGGAAGGAGACATGACAAGAAGGAAGCCCGACGTTACCAAGATGAAGGAACTCCTGAAAAGAGAACTTACTCCCCTTGAAGAAGGAATACGTAAGATTATCAGCAACCCGCGGTATATTCTTGGCTGAGAGCCTTTTTCGGTATGCACGACATCAGATATTTTCAAAAAAAGGTTGAGGCAGGAATCAAAAGCCTTAAGTTTGACAAGTCACCGCCGGAGTTGTATGACCCCGTTAAATATATTTTGTCTCTGGGCGGTAAACGGATGCGTCCCGTCCTTACGCTTATGGCCTGTGAGATGTTCGGGGGAAAACCGGATGATGTATTAAAGCCTGCCATCGGGATAGAGCTGTTTCACAACTTTACCCTGGTGCATGATGATATCATGGACAATGCCCCTTTGCGCAGGACATTGCCAACTGTTCACAGCAGGTGGAATACGAACATCGCAATCCTGTCCGGTGACCTGATGTATGCTCTTTCTTATTCTCTCGTGGCGGCAGCACCACCGGGAGTGCTGCACCGGGTACTCAGCGTTTTTAACCGGGCAGCGGTGCAGGTATGCGAAGGACAGCAGCTTGACATGAATTATGAAAAAAAAGCAAAAGTATCCATCATGGAATATCTCCGGATGATTGAACTGAAAACCGCCGCACTCCTTGCCGCAAGTCTTGAAATAGGCGCTATTACCGGTGGATCAGGTGAAACGGATGCAAAGCATCTTCGTGAATTCGGCAAAAGCATCGGGATTGCTTTTCAGATCAGGGATGATATTCTCGATGTCTATGCGAGCGAACGTGTTTTCGGCAAACAAAAAGGCGGAGATATTCTCTCGGGGAAGAAAACATACCTTCTGCTGAAAGCTATGGAATTGGCACCTTCGCGCCCTCTCCTTAAGAAGGAGCTTGACAGGTGGCTTTCAGCGCCTTCGCCTGACCCGCACAAAAAAGTGAAAGGAGTGACTGCTGTGTACGATGCCACAGGAGTCCGCAGTCTGGCTGAAAAAGAAATGAACAGACATTATGTGAATGCGCTTCGCGCTCTTGAAAAGATTGGGATCTCTGAAGAAAAGAAAGAGCCTCTCAGGAATATCGCTGTTGAAATAATTGATAGGGAAAAATAGAAATTATTATTTTTGATTCAGTGAACTGAAAACCTCCGTTTATGACAATCAGAATCCCCTCCTTTTTTCTGCTTGCGCCCCTGCTTTCTTTTGTTCCTTTGTGCAATGCATTTGGTCAGGCTACAGCGGAAGACTACCTCAACACAGGGATCTCCAAGGAAGGTCTCCACGATTATAAGGGTGCCATACAGGACCTCACGAAGGCTATTGACCTGCGCCCTGGCTATGCAGATGCCTTCTACCACCGGGGCGTTGTAAGGAGAAAGCTTGCGGAGAACACCCAGGCTATACAGGATTTTACAAGAGCCATTGAACTGAGGCCTGATTTCGGGAAAGCCTACTATAACCGCGGACTTGCCAGGTCAGATGCGGAAGATTACGCCGGCGCCATGCTTGATTTTGATAAAGCAAAAGAATTGTCGGATACAACCAAAACCTATCACAATGAAAAAGATGAGCTGAAAACCTACAAAGCCAATATTGATGCGATTACAAAAATTATTGAGGTAAAACCTAAAGAGATCAAAGGATATATGGACAGGGGAAATGCAAAAAATACTTTCGGGGATTATAAGGGCGCAATAGAAGATTATTCAAAGGCGGTTTCCATTAATGCATATTACACAGATGCTTATTTGCAAAGAGGATTGGCGGAGTTTTCCCTCATGGATTACAAGGAAGCGATCAAGGATTTTAACAAGGTGATTTTGCTGAAGTCGGATAACGCCTATGCCTATTGTTACCGCGGCAGAACCCGGTATAACCTCGGCCAGAAAGATGAAGGCTGCGAGGACCTTAAGAAGTCGTTCGAGATGGGTTACTTCAAAGCATACGAATATACCAGGCAGCTTTGTAAATAAGCTGAGCTTTTTCCGTACCTTTGCGTAAAATAACAACAACCTCGTTATGGAAAACCAGGAAGTAAATATCAATAGCAGAAAAAACACCGGAGAATTCAGTGTTTCGGTGCCCAATGCATTTGTGGCTAATGTATTCTCATGGATGGCGCTTGCCCTTGCTATCACAGGGATTGTGGCCTACCGTTTCGGGACAGATGAAAATTACCTGCAGTATCTTTACTCTGCTGAGACCGGCAAGCTGAACGGACTTGGTTATTTTGTGATGTTTGCCCCCATCGGTTTTGTACTGCTGATGTCGCTCGGATTTAACCGGTTCTCGTCGACTGTGCTGATCGTTTTGTTTTTACTGTATGCGGCCATTATGGGCATGAGCCTGAGTTTTATTTTTCTCATTTACACACATGGATCCATTGCACTTACTTTTGGCATTACGGCTTCAACTTTTGGAGCGATGGCATTGCTTGGTTACACCACTAAAACGGATCTCACAAAATTCGGAAGCATACTGATGATGGCCCTGATGGGAATTATCGTCGCTTCGCTTATCAATATGTTTATGCACAGTGAAAGAATGGACTACATTGTGAGTTTCTTCGGGGTACTCATATTTACAGGCCTGACGGCCTATGACGTTCAGAAGCTGAAGAATATCGGGAACGGTGCTGAATACGGGGCGGAGGGAACCCGTAAGTTGGCTATTATCGGCGCACTTACCCTATACCTTGATTTTGTAAATCTGTTCCTGTACCTTCTCCGGTTTTTCGGAAAAAAGAAATGATATCTGTTTCCTCCTGCAAGCCTCATTTCATTACGGAGTGAGGCTTGTTTCATTATAGTAATAGATACAATTAAAACTCAAATATTATGAAAGCATATATCTTCCCCGGCCAGGGCTCCCAGTTTCCCGGAATGGGAAAAGATCTTTATGAAAGTTCTCCTCTTGCCAAGGATCTGTTTGAAAAGGCAAATGAGCTTGTTGGATTCCGGATTACCGATGTGATGTTTGGAGGAACCGAAGAAGACCTTAAGCAGACCAGGGTTACACAACCTGCAATCTTCCTTCATTCTGTCATTCTTTCCCTGACGATGGGGGATAATTTCAGGCCTGATATGGTTGCAGGACATTCCCTTGGGGAGTTTTCTGCCCTTGTTGCAAACAAAACCCTTTCTTTTGAAGATGCGCTGCTTCTGGTGGTGAAAAGAGCAAATGCCATGCAGAAAGCCTGTGAAATCCGCCCGTCCACTATGGCCGCAGTGCTTGGAATGGATGATAAAAAAGCTGAAGAAATCTGCGCATCGGTTACCGGGGAGGTCGTGGTTCCTGCGAATTACAATTGTCCGGGACAGCTTGTTATTTCGGGGAGCGTGGATGGGGTAAAAATTGCCTGTGAAAAACTTATTGCGGCAGGTGCCAAACGGGCCATACTGCTGAATGTGGGTGGCGCCTTCCACTCCCCGCTCATGGAGCCGGCCCGCGTGGAGCTTGAGGCGGCTATTCTTGCAACGAAATTCATCCCGCCCGTATGTCCTGTTTACCAGAATGTAAATGCAAGTGCAGTAACAGATCCTGCCTCCATACAGAAAAACCTTGTTGCCCAGCTTACTGCCCCCGTGAGGTGGACAGAAACGATACTGAATATGATTGCCGGCGGAGCATCTTCTTTTACTGAAACCGGGCCGGGGAAGGTGTTGCAGGGGCTCGTAAAAAAAATCAGCAAGAATGCCGTGATTGCTGGTTCATGAAGCTAGCCCTTATCTTTTTCTCCATTAATGTGGAAGCATAAATTTCCTTGCATTACAGAGGTATTTTCGGCGGCAAATGTCTTTCCAGCAAAGGCTTTATATCAGATAAAAGCGGTTTTTGGATAATAATTTCCTTTAACTATATTTGCAAATCATTCTCCGGTATTAAGTTTTAAAACTTAAATAAAAAACAAAATGTATTTTAAGAACAAATTTTATCTGACGGGCCTTATTGGAGTTGCATTTCTTGCAATTGCCGGCTGCAATTCCCAAAGCACAAAAAAGGAAGAGCCTGCTGTGGCCGATGAACAGGACTCAACCTCTGAACAGATCGCCAAAGTTAAAAAGGTGTTTTACACTGTTCCTTCCCCTGTACAGGCCACTGCCCTGCTTAAAAAATCAGGAGCAAAATATGCCAGGGAAATATTAAATGCCACGGCCAATGTTTCCAGGTACACCACTAACTATGATAAAGCCATGAATCTTGGGGTATATGGAACGGATTTGGCATATACAAATATATTCAACCAGACACAGGAAGCAATAAATTACCTTGCGGTAGTGAACAAACTTGCCGGGGGGCTGGGGATGTCCAACATGATTGAAAACCTTGATATCTCCAAGCGTTTCCAGGCCAATATTAATAACAGGGATTCCCTGGTTGATATCATCTCTGACATTTTCCGCGAATCTGATGATTACCTGAAGGAAAACCAGCAGTATCACTCAGCAGCTCTTGTGCTGGTGGGCGGATGGATTGAAGGTCTATACATCGCCATAAAGCAATCAAAGAAGAACCCGAGCAAGGAAATTTCCGATCGTATCGCCGAGCAGAAATACTCTCTCAGGAACCTGCTTTCCCTGATTGATGAGTATAAGAACGAGAAAGATTTCGCTGAACTTATAACCAGCCTTACCGATCTTAAGCAGACGTACGACGGTATTGTAACGGACCGCACTGAAAAAGCTCCTTCCATTGACACAGCCGGTAAGGTTACCACGATCAATACCACCAGTAAGATTTCCATCACGGATGATCAGATGAAGGAAATTACTTCCAAAATAGAGGCTCTCAGAAATAAAATCATTAAATAACTTTTACAATGAAGAAGATCATAAGAATTTCGGCCCTGTGTGCATTAGTTGTACTTGCCTTTACCACTAAACTTTCATTTTCCCAGTGCAAGGGTGTGGCAAAGAAGTGCCTTCCGGACATGAAGCCCTTTGTATATACGGGGCAACTGAACAGTACCATCCTGAACGAGGGTGAATCTGCGGAACTTGTTATGACCTTTACTGCCGGCCAGGAATACAGAATTCTTACCTGTGCTCCTGTTTACCTCGGGATTCTCAAGTTTTCCATTTACGACAGCAACAGGAAACTTGTTTTCAATAATAAGGATTTCAATAATTCGCAATACTGGGATCTCAAGGTGGGTTCCACGGAGGATTATACCATCCAGGTTTCTGTTCCATATGCCAAGCACCAGAAGGTTGCGGATATCAGCGGTAGCGGCTGCGTGGCGGTGCTGGTTGGGTTTAAGAACGATGAGTAACAACTGACTTTAAAATTTACACTATGATTATGTTTTCACTTTCTGCTTCGCTTATAGCGCTTGTTGCCGGCATGTTCCTTCTTATTAAAGTAAGAAAAGAAAATCTTGGCGGTATGTATAAATACATCTCCTACTTTGTAATTGTATTTGCCCTTCTTTCTTTCCTGTGTGTTTTCTCACAGGGTGTGTTCAGGATTAGCTGTAAACGAGGATCCGGTGGTGGGCATGGCAAGTGTATGATGATGCACCGTGGCGGGTGCAGTGGTGAGGATAGGGGATGCTGCCATCGCGGTGGTCATGTGGGCATGGGGGAAGAAGGCATGCAATGTCCTCATGCAGGAATGAAAGAGTGCCATATGAAAGAAGCAGGGGAAAAGCATGAGCATGAAGGTGAGGAGGCTCCAACTCCCAAGCCGGAAGATTCTAAGAAGTAGAATCGTTATAATTTCCCGTTGAGCAGTTTCCCCGAGTTCAGCAGTTTCCCGAGATAATTTTCCTGTAGTGTTTTTTTAAGAACGCCGATGTGTTTCGTGCTGTGAGCATCGGTTCCAAGCAAATCCACCATCCCGTTGTCTATCAACTTCTCGGCAATCTTTTTAGTGGCAGGGGAGTAATAGCCTGAGATGGAGTTGATGTTCAGCTGAAACAAAACACCCTGGTCTTTCAGGCTGATGTAGTTATCAAAATTTCCGTACCAGAAAGGGTAGCGTTCAGGATGTGCGAGGACTGGAGTATAGCCATTAATCTGCATTTCAAAAATCATCTCTTTCAGATTGTCCGGCTTGTTGATATAAGACACTTCGAAAAGTAGATAATTTTCACCGAAGGTCAGGAGATTTTTTCTTTTCAGTTTTTCCTCAAACCCATCATCAAGATAGTATTCTGCTGCTGCCTCTATGGTTACCGGAAGCCCGTTTCCGGCAACGGCTTCTTTCAGTTTTTTCAGGCCTTCCATGACAACTTCGGGTGTGTTTTTGTAGAAGTCATTCATGATGTGCGGGGTGGTAATGAGTTTCCTGAAACCGAGATGATACAGGTCTTTCACCAGCCCGAGCGAATCTTCTATCGTTTGGGCCCCGTCGTCTATACCAGGAATAAGATGAGAATGCATATCAGTGTGCAGTCCTGAAAAATCATTCAGGTTGTTTTGCCTGCTTCTCCCGAAAAGATTTCCAAACAGGGGCTTCAATGTTTGCCTCCTTCTTTTAAGAACCAGTCGAGTGTAATCTGTATGCCCTCCCTGAATTTTACAAGGCTTCCATATCCAAGATATTTCTCAGCAAGCGATATGTCTGCGAGAGAATCCCTGATATCTCCGGGCCTTTCGGGCCGGTAAACTGGCGGCTGACTGCCGCCTGTATTCTTTTGTATAGTGCTGAACAGTTCGTTTATTGAAATCTTTTCGCCAGCAGCAATATTGAACACCTTACCCGGAGTTTCGGCAGCGAAAAAAAAAGCTTTTATATTAGCCTGTACTACATTTGACACAAACGTAAAGTCCCTTGTCTGGTTCCCATCACCGTTGATTACAGGAGATTTATTATCAAGGAGTAGTCTTATAAAAAGAGGGATTGCAGCGGCGTAAGGCCCTTCGGGGCTTTGGCGGGGTCCAAAGACATTGAAGTACCTCAGCCCGGAGATCTGCATCCCGTAGTTAAGGGCGAACACTCTGGCATAGAGTTCATCGGCCTGTTTGCTAACGGCGTATGGGGATAGCGGATTCCCGGTTTTATCCTCGGTTTTCGGAAGAGTTGTGCTGTCGCCGTACACCGAGGAAGAGCTTGCATAAACAAATTTTTTTACACCGGCATCCCTTGAAGCCAGAAGCATATTTATAAACCCTGTAACATTGGTCTGGTGGGTTGATAACGGATCTTTAATTGACCTTGGAACTGAGCCTAATGCTGCCTGGTGGGATACATAATCAATGTCCTTGCATGCCTGGTTGCAGTCTCCGGCCTTGCAGATATCTCCTTCAAGCAGTTCCACTCCCGGCGCAGAGAGAAAAGGCCGGATATTATTTTTGAACCCGGTTGAGAAGTTATCCAGTATGCGGATTTTTCCGGCTTTGTGCCTGACGAGGTACTCAACAATGTGGGAGCCTATGAACCCGGCACCCCCGGTGACGAGGAAAGAGCAGTTGCTTATATTTTCTTTATGAAAAGGTGTTTCGTACATATAGTTCTCCTGTTCAGCGGTGCGTGTATTGCTGTTCGTAATATTTCTGGTAATCTCCAGAAGTTACATCCTTCAGCCATTGTTCATTCGAGAGGTACCAGTCTATCGTTTTTTCAATGTTTTCCCTGAAGCCTCCGGCAGGACTCCAGGAAAGTTCCTTGTGTATTTTTGAAGCGTCAATAGCATACCTGATGTCATGACCTGGCCTGTCTTTAACGAAGGTAATGAGACTGGCAGAGGAGCCTTCAGGGCGGGACATTTTTTTATCCATGATGCTGCACAGGAGTTTTACAAGGTCAATATTTTTCCATTCATTTTCCCCGCCTATATTGTAGGTTTCCCCTGGTTTTCCTTTGTGGAAAACAAGATCTATTGCGCTGGCATGATCTTCAACATAGAGCCAGTCGCGGATATTTTCGCCCTTGCCATAAACAGGGAGCGGCTTGTTATTTTTGATATTGTTAATAGTAAGCGGTATGAGTTTTTCCGGGAACTGGCAGGGGCCATAATTATTGGAGCAGTTGGAAATTACTGCAGGGATTCCGTAAGTGTGATGGTAAGCCCTTACAAGATGGTCGGAACTTGCCTTTGATGCGGCGTAAGGGCTCCTGGGGCTGTAAGGAGATTCTTCCGTGAACAGGCCGCTTGTTCCAAGTGATCCGTAAACTTCATCAGTGGAAATATGGTAGAAGAGAACATCTTCGTATTTACTTTCGTTCCAGAGATTTTTAGCTGCGTTCAGCAGGTTGACGGTTCCGGTAATGTTGGTGCGGATGAACTCCATAGGACTTACAATTGAGCGGTCTACATGAGACTCAGCGGCAAGATGGATCACGGCGTCAAACCGGTAAGATGAAAAAAGCTCGTCGGTAAACCCGGCATCAACGATATCTCCTTTGATAAAAGTGTAGTTTTTTTCTTTTTCGGTATCCCGGAGATTTGCGAGGTTGCCTGCGTAGGTCAGCTTGTCGAGATTATATATGTGGTAGTGAGGGTATTTTTTTACAAAGAGCCTTACGACATGGGACCCTATGAATCCCGCACCACCGGTTATCAGTATTTTCTTTGCTTCTTTCAAGAGATTTTATTTTTAGCGAGCGCCTGTTCCCATTTCCAGGCGGACACAAGCATTTCCTCAAGTGTGTGCCGGGCGTACCATTTCAGTTTTTTGTTTGCGAGCCTTGTATCGGCATACACCTTTACAACGTCGCCGGGTCTTCTTTTCCCGATTTTATACGGCAGTTTTTTCCCGCTGATCTTTTCAAAAGTATTTATTATTTCGAACACTGAATGTCCTTTTCCTGTCCCCAGGTTAAATACCTCGCAGCGCGAATTACCCGGAGAAAAGAGCCGTCTGAGCGCAGCCACATGGGCTTTTGCAAGATCCACCACATGAATATAATCTCTTATGCAGCTCCCGTCTGAGGTATCATAGTCATTTCCGAAAACGGTAAAACTTTTTCTTTTACCGATAGCAGTTTGTGTAATGACGGGAACAAGATTGGAAGGCGATGCAAGAGGGTATTCCCCTATCAGTGCTGAAGGGTGTGCGCCCACAGGGTTAAAATACCGGAGGGAAATCACTCTGAGGCCAAGGGCAGCAGCAGTATCGGCCAGTATCTGTTCACTAACCTGTTTTGTATTTCCGTAGGGAGACTCAGGTTTTTTCAGGGGTGCGCTTTCATTAACCGGAAGCTGGTCAGGTTCACCGTAAACTGAGCAGGAAGAAGAGAAGACAATTTTATCCAGTCCGGCCTTCATTCCAAGTTCCAGAATATTCAGGAGAGACAGAAGATTGTTCCGGTAATATTTTAAGGGCTGCTCTACGGATTCTCCCACTGCTTTAAAAGCTGCAAAATGAATAACGGCATCTATTCTTTTTCCATCAAAAATTTTTTTTACGGCGCCGGTATTGCAGAGGTCAGCCTTTATGAAGGATGTTTTCTTTCCTGTAATTTTATGGATCGCATTAATAACCTCGGGCCTGGAGTTGGCGAGGTTATCGGCTATTACAACATCATAACCGCAGTTGAGAAGTTCCACGGCGGTATGAGAACCGATATACCCGGTCCCGCCTGTGACAAGAATGCGGTATTTTTTATTTCTGTTGGACAGGGACATTGCTGTTTTTACAGGCTCCAGTAGGAGAGTGTTTTTATCCTCGACTTATAAAGGCCTTTCAGGTCAACGACGATTCCGTCCCTGGAGCATATTTGCTTAAAGAATTTTTCATCAAGATCTTTATATTCCTTATGGCTTACCGCGACTACTACTGCGTCATAGTTTTTTCCAGGCTTTTTTATCAGTGCGAAGCCATATTCTTTTTCAAGTTCTTCGGAAGATGCGCGTGGATCAACGACTTCCACCCGTACGCCGTACGATTTGAATTCGCTCACCACGTCAGCCACCTTGGAATTGCGGATATCTTCCACGTTTTCCTTAAAAGTGGCGCCCATCACGAGCACTTTTGCCATGGAGAGGTCTTTGCCGAAACCTACGATTTTCTTTACCGTTTGCTTGGCGACATAAAACCCCATAGAATCATTTACATATCTTCCTGAGGTAATGACCTGGGCATGGTACCCGAGTTCCTGGGCCTTGTAGGTCAGGTAATAAGGGTCTACTCCTATGCAATGCCCCCCGACCAGACCCGGGGAAAACCCGAGAAAGTTCCATTTAGTTCCGGAAGCTTCGAGGACTTCATAAGTGTTGATACCCATCTTGTTAAAGATGATGGAGAGTTCATTCATGAGCGCGATATTCACGTCCCGCTGGGTGTTTTCAATAATCTTTGCGGCTTCGGCCACTTTGATGGAAGAAGCCTTATGGATGCCGGCTTTTACCACGATCCCATAGACTTTGGCTATTTCGTCAATGGATTCCCTGTCACATCCTGAAACGACTTTAATTATTTTTGCGAGTGTATGTTCCTTGTCGCCGGGGTTAATACGCTCGGGGGAGTAGCCCACTTTGAAATCTTTTTTGAAGCTGAGGCCCGACAATTCTTCAAGGACGGGGATGCAATCCTCTTCGGTGCATCCGGGGTAAACCGTGGATTCATAAACCACGTAGTCTCCTTTTTTCAGTACCTGCCCTATGGAGCGGGTTGCTCCGAGCAGGGGTTTCAGGTCGGGGAGGTTGTGTTCATCAATGGGAGTGGGCACCGCCACGATAAAGAAGCGGGCTTTTTTCAGCACCTGGAGAGATGAGGTAAATTCAATATCGCGCCCGTTGAAGGAAGAGGCGTCAAGTTCCCCGC
>JAHEYN010000035.1 GCA_023251555.1 Bacteroidota bacterium
CCCCGTTTCCAGTTCCGCTGTATATATTCAGGGTACCTGTTGTATTCAGATAACTGCCACCCCAGTAATTAGTATTGTTAAATATCATATCAATCTGACAAAGGTATCCGCTTTTGCCTGCGGTAAAGGATTCCCACATATGAGTACTGATACCTGTACCACTATTCCCTGCAAGCTGACTCTGGTCAAGTGCGCAACTGCTGATTGTCTGTGTTCCTCCGGCAGTCGTGGAACCTGCAAAAGAACCCGTAGATACAGTAAAGTTGGCTGACGCAACGGCAGCAACCGTAATAGTGTTAGCGGCGGCGGCTGATGCAGCAATATCTGCAGTTACCCAAAAATAATTATTCACACCCGCAGATAATGCCTGGGTGAAAGCTGCAAATGAATGAGAACCGGGACCAAGTGATGTTGTTATATCAGTGCTGATTTGTGTCGCACCCGGTAAACTGTTAGTGGTACTATACCACAATTGCATCTTTGTAACGTCAGCAGCCACATACCCGCTATTGGTGGTAAAATTAAACCCTGTAAGGTTAGTTGCTCCGCTGGGATTTAAGGTGAATGTATAAACAGTATTTCGCAATGATCCCGGATTAACACTGCCTGCCGCTATTTGGGTGGCCGAAGCAAGTGTTATGGTAACAGGTGGCAATGCATATAAATTCACTGCACACAGGAAGGCAAGTGACAAAACTGCTCCTGTTTTCAGTAAATTAGAGATTCTCTTTTTCACGGTATCAGTTTTATTGTTTAATAAATTTAATTTGTGTTTGTTCTACGTTAGCAGACTGCCCGGACAAATTTATTTTCAGGAAATATATCCCCTGCACAAGGAAATCAATATCTAATTTTTGTTTATTGCTTCCGTGTGCTGTTTTGATTTGTTTTTCTGTCACCGTATTTCCAAAAACATCTTTTACCTCAATATTTACCATTCCCTGTTCTTTTGAATACAACTCACAGTTTAAAAATGTGCTGGCGGGATTTGGATAAATATTAATCCTCAAATTATTTAATTCGTCAACTGTTACTGTTACCACATTTGAATATGTATAATTGCCATCGTAATCTACCTGCTTTAACCGGTAATATGTTTTTTCCGTAAATGGATACGGGTCTGTATACGAATATTCCCTGGCTACAGTTGAACTCCCGGATCCTTTTACCTTTCCAAGTTTTTCAAAATCATTTCCGTCTTCACTTCTCTCAACTACAAAATACTCGTTATTGGTTTCTGAACCTGTTATCCACTTTAAAACAACATTTCCTTCCTGATTTTCTCCTGTAAAGGAAACAAGTTCAAGTGGTAGCGTTACACACTGGTTCAGGAATGTTGAAACACTATTGGAGGTTTCATTGGCAACAGCGAGATCCGGTTTGCCATCACCGTCAAGATCCCCGACAGCAGCAATGGCAGGAAGAGAGCCGGTTGTATAGTCCACCTTGGCAGCAAGAGAAACTGTTCCAGGAGTGCTTGTGTTTCTGTATGCCGAAAGTGCTGTCCCCGTGAGGTCCGAAACCAAGACATCAGGAAGTCCGTCACCATCCAGGTCACCGAGGGAAACGCTATATGGAGTAGCTCCGGTCGCAAAATCCACCTTGGCAGCAAAAGAGAGGGTTCCAGCCACGCTGGTGTTCCTGTATACAGAAACAGTGGTAGCCCCGCCGTTAGCCACAACCATATCCGGTTTCCCGTCTCCATCCACATCTCCTATCACAGCAATTCCGAATGTGTTTGCCCCGCTTGCAAAATCGACCTTGGCCGCAAAAGATATTGCCCCGCTCACACTTGTATTACGGAATATAGAGACTGTGGCGGCGGTCTGGTTGCCTACAATAAGATCTGGCTTCCCGTCGCCGTCTATATCCCCGATAGTAGCAAAACGCGGATAGGTTCCCGTTCCGTAATCAACCTTGGCAGCAAAAGAAATCGTTCCCGGGCTGCTGGTATTCCGGAGTACCGATACGGTATTAATTCCTACACCATTGTTAGGGATAGCGATATCCGGTTTGCCATCCCGGTCCAAATCCCCTACTGCAACAATATAGGGAAGTGTTCCCGTGCTGAAATCAATTTTCGCGGCAAAGGAAATTGTTCCGGGAGTACAGGTATTTCTGAACACCGAAACAGTGTTGGAGGCAGCATTAACGGTAAGAATTTCCGGCTTCCCATCCCCGTCTATATCAGAGATTGCATCTCCGTATGGGTTTGTTCCTGTCGTAAAATCAACTTTGGCGGCAAAGGAAATCGTTCCGGCCACAGCGGTATTTCTGTACACCGAAACACTGTTTGAAACAATATTTGTAACCGCGAGATCTGATTTACTATCTCCGTCTACATCACCTATAGCGACACCAAAAGGTTGGGTAGCCGTAGCAAAATCAACTTTGGGAGCAAATGAAATTGAACCACAGCCAAGGGTTACAGTAAAAGGCTGGACAGAATAGGCAGTTAAATTACTGCTGAGATTGGTAACAGAGATGTATTGATATGTGGCACCAACGGGAACTGTTACCGTAAGAGAAGTGGCGCTGGCAGCAGACACTGAGGCCATAGTGGCTCCAAAAAAAACTATGTTGCTGGCGGGTGTAGTGTTAAAATTAGTACCATTTATAGTTACGGTAGTTCCTACAGGTCCGGAAACAGGAGAGAATGAAGTAATCGCAGGCTGAGCCGAAGAGAAAAGGTAAGTGATCGTGAAAAGGAGTAATAAAAGCCGTCCCGGTCTGTTATATTTTAATTTATTTATTGTCTTATGCTGTTCATTGCTGCCTGTCATGAATACTGCGTAGTTTTTATTCATAGTCATCACTCTTTAATAAATTTTTGAACGGCATGGGTGCTTTCTCCGGTCAGTTCGACAAAATACACTCCCCGGGAAAGATCACTAATACCCATGCGCTGAATATTCTTTCCCCTGGAAGATTTCATACTCTCCTCCATTACCACATTTCCATATGCATCTGTAACTTTTATCATTAAGTTTTCTTTCCCCTTGCTCTCAAGTTCAATATTTAAAAAAGAACAGGAGGGGTTAGGACTGATTGAAAGCAGCTCTTTATCATCATAAAAAGTATCAATCTGTATCACATCTGAATAGGTGACACTTCCGATGAAGTCTGTTTGCGCCAGCCTGTAATAAACCGCTGCAGTCTCAATCTGCTCATCGAGGAATTTATATTCATGTTTAAACGGTGTATTGCCGGAACTTTTAACTTTTCCTATAGAATAGTATTCAATTCCATTAATACTCTTCTCAATCATAAAATAATCGTTCTGTTTTTCTGAACCTGTTATCCATTCAAGATGGTTTCCATCCCGCATACTTCTCCCTGTAAATGAAATAAGTTCAAGCGGGAGGGTGCATGCAAGACCGGTAATTAAACGGACCCTGCTGTTGGCATTGTCTGATATATACACATTGCACGAGGCGTCCACTGCAAGTGCCCATGGCTGGTTCAACTGAGCTGCTGCGGGCGCTCCCCCATCTCCGGAAAAGCCCACTGTAGTGCCGGCAAGAAGACTGATATTACCCGTGCTTGCCGTTACTTTTCGGACACGGTTATTCATCTGATCCGCTATGTATAAATTTCCGGAGGCATCCAATGCAACACCCTGCGGGCCATTCAGCTTGGCAGAAGTTGCAGTGCCCCCATCACCGGTAGATCCTGCGGAACCGGTCCCGGCGTATGTGGAAATATTTCCCGTGCTTAAAGTAATTTTCCGGATTTTATTATTGCCTCCGTCTCCTATGTAGACATTGCCCGCGGCATCTACAGCAACACCTGCAGGATAGTTCAGCTTGGCACCGGTTGCAAGGCCGTTATCTCCCGTAGATCCCTGCGCACCGGTTCCGGCAGCAGTGCTTATTGTGCCGGTAGACATAACAATCTTCCGTATTTTATGGTTGTAGCAATCTGCTATATACATGGTGCTGTAAGTGGCGTCAAAAGCCATTGCTACCGGGTAGTTCAGCGTTGCCGAAGTGGCAGGTCCGTTATCCCCGGAAGAACCGGCAACCCCGCTGAAGCCTGCGAAAATGCTGATGGTTCCTGCTCCGTTTACCTTACAAATCACGTTACTGCCGGCATCTGCAATATAGAGATTCCCGGAGCCATCGGGAACCACACCCATCATGTACCAGCTGAAGGTTGCCGAAGTGGCAGCCCCTCCTGCGCCAGCAAAAAAACCGGGAGCCGTTTGTGCAACACCTGCTACTGTGCTTATGTTTCCGGCCAGGTCTATTTTTCTGACAATAGCATTCATCATATCAGCTATATACAGATTTCCTGATGCATCAAGAGAAACCGCACCCGGGTAATACAGCTGGGCAGAAACGGCAGGTCCGTTTCCGTTATATCCTGCCGTGGCAGTTCCCGCAATAGTGTTAATTGTTTGCGCATCCCCGGAAACACTCAGCCCGGATACTACTGAAAACAATATTACTGAAACACGGAGGCGCACCTTTTTCATGCTTGTATAGTTTTATTGTTTGATAAATTTCACCTGGCTTTGTACTTCTCCGTCAGCAACAATCAGGAAATACATACCCTGAGAGAGTCCGCTTGTATTTAAACGGTGTATGTTTTCTCCTTTAGCAGATTTCAGATCTTCCTTCATCACCACGCTGCCAAGTGCATCGGTTACCTGTATAGTAAGCCGCTCCATTTCGGGTACAATAATGTAGCAGTCCAGCAATGAACCGGCAGGGTTGGGATAAACACTTACAGCCAGAGGGTGCAGCCTGCTGATTGTGATCATAACAGAAGAAGAGTAAATATGTTTCCCGTCGTAATCCACTTGTTTAAGCCTGTAATAGCTGGTGCCGTTAAGCGGATGTTCATCTGTGTATGAATATTTATGGACACTGGCTGAAGTTCCGGCAGCCCTGACTTTACCGATGGACTTATAGTCAATAGCGTTACCGCTTCTTTCAACGATAAAATAATCACTATTGGTTTCGGTGGTTGTCGTCCATGACGTAAGGACTGTCGTATTTTCGAGCAGACTTGCATTGAAAGCAACCAGCCCTGAAGGCAGCACAGAAGATGATACCGAAGTACAAATAGTATTGACGGAAAGAGTTCCTCCTGCGGCGGGGCTCATGGCAGTCGAGCCTGTTGTAAGTGCAGCAGGCGTTGTGCCGTATGCCACAGCACCGGTAGTAACCCCGGCATTCCCCACGGTAATGATTGATGTAATATCGGTCCCGCAGCAGGTGCCGTTTCCGCTGGGATCTGTCCTGATAAACAAACCCTGGTTTCCATAAGCGCTGGTATATGCGGCAATAGCAAAACCTCCGTCAGTTGCCTGCTTAACATCTATTCCCCTCTCGAGAGTACCTATATCAAAAGATTTGGCCCATGACAAAGCACCGGCCGAAGTAGCTTTAACCAATATCACATTTCCGTCATGCGTTCCATTAAGGGTTTCTGTAGTTCCTGTAATTATATAGCCCCCGTCTGTGGTCTGCTGAACTGCATTGCTCATGCCTCCGCCGTAAAAGGAATTATACATGAATGCTTTCCCCCATGAAACAACACCCGTTGAACTTGTCTTCAGGAGGAAGATACTGTTGTTGGATGCATTGAGTGTATTTCCAACCATGATAAACCCTCCGTCAGAAGTTAACTGCAAGTCCATTCCGCCTCCCGACCCCTCTCCTGCCCCGGTTCCATAATGATAGTGGTTCGACCATGAAACAGTATTCCCTGTCGCAGTAACCTTTATGAGGTCAAAGGCCCCGCCCATGGTGTAATCGCCTCCGGGGCTGAGAAGAATATAGCCCCCATCTGCAGTCTGGCGTACAGCCCGGGCAATGCTTGTACAGCAAATCGCACCGCCATTGGTGCCATAGCTGTATTTCCACGTTACAGTTCCGTCGGATGCGGTTTTCATCAGGTAAGGCACACTGTATGCCTCGTTATTTGTGCCACAGACAATGTATCCTCCGTCTGTAGTTGGCTTCACGGAAGCTGCCGAACCGCCCCAGTGGAATGCATCAACATATGCATCGTACCTCCTGCTCCATTGTATGGTTCCGTCGCCCTGGGTCTTCATAAGAAAAGGATATGTATAACAGGTAGAACTTGAAGGGCTACACCCATTGTCATAGCACCCTGCAACGATATACCCTCCGTCTGAGGTATTCTCATGCCTGAGCGTATGGTAATAAGCATTATATGCTGTTACCGCATATGTTTTCTGCCAGAGAATGCTGCCATCTGAATTAAGATTAGACAAAAAGATATCCTGTGTATTGCAATAGCCTACAGTCGGATAATAATCTCCGGGATTCACATTACTGGTGCCGGCATTTCCGACTACAGTATATCCGCCAGATGGCGTGAGTTGTATTGAATATATTCCCGACTGGCCTGAAGTTTCCCCTATTGTTTCTATAAAAGAAGGGGCCGTAAGGGCGCATGAGTTGATAGTCAGATCTGTTCCATTGTCAAATCCTGTAAATGCATTGTTTGATGCCGTTACCCTTATTCTGTAACTGGTTGATGGTGTTGTTGCCGTGGGGATCACAACTGTAATGGTCCCGCTGGCAGCAGAGGAGGACAATGTCCCGATAACAGTGCCGGGGAATGTTCCGGCGGCAGCTGACAGTTCTGCCGAATACACATTGCCGGCATTAATTAAAGAAGGGCAGCTAACAGTAAAGGATACTCCGCTATATGAATAATTGCTGTTTGCGCAGAAAGGAGAGCCAATTACAGTTGTGGTAATGGCCTGTGTTACCAGGTCAACACCATTATCCCAGCCGGTAAGACCCGGGCTTGAGCTCACCACCCTGATACGGTAACCCGTTCCTATCGCTGCTCCCGCAGGAACAGTAGCACTTATGACACCTCCTGTTGTAGTGTTGAGCAATGTACCTATTGTAGTTGGAGATGCAAAAGAACCTGAGGCATCCGAAAGTTCTGCAGTGAAATCATTGCTTGAATTAAAAGAAGCGCAGCCGAACACCCCTATTGAGAAGGGAACATTCACTGCACTTCCTGGACAAATGGGAGAAGCGACTGAACCGGTCTGTACTCCGGGAAAGACGCTGAAGTCAGCAGGGCCGTTAGGATCTATGACAATTCCTGCAGAACCGGGAGTGGCAGGAGTCAAACCCGTACTTACGGAGGTTCCCACAGCATTAGCAGTAAGATAGCTTATTACAAAAGGAGGGCGGCCGTCATTCCACCAGAACCAGTCATTATTATCGGCAGAAGAGAACTGGTCCACACCCGATGACCTGTTGATGGTATAGCTGCCTCCCGCATAAGCCACCATCTGCTTGGTCTGCACGCCTGATGCAATATTGACAGTAGACGTGGCAACAGGGTTGGAGCTTACAATCCTGATCCTGTAGCCGGTTCCAAGGGCTGTGCCCGCAGGTATGGTTGCAGAGATCGTACCAGCGGCTGTGGATGCGAGTGTACCTATGCTGACGGGAGAAGCAAAAGAACCTGCAGCATCGGAAAGCTGAGCCGTAAACACATTTCCGGCGTTAAAAGTTGCGCACGGAGCAGCTCCCACTGTATATGGAACTTTTATTGCTCCTCCCTGGCAAACCGGTACCGGGTATGGAGCCCCTGCAGCGAACGGAGCATTAATGGTAATATTGACCCCATTGTCATTGCCGGTAACAGACGGGTTCGACGAAATAACTCTGATCCTGTATAAGGTTGCTGTTACGGTAGAAGAAGGAATAGTTGCTGAAATGGTGCCCCCGGATGTTCCTGATAAAGTTCCGATATCCACCGGTGCTGTAAAAGTCCCTGCAGAACTGGACAACTGTGCAGTAAACACATTGCCGGCATTAAATGTACCGCAGATGGTAAAAGGCACACTGACAGCGTTACCGGCACACAAAGGCGTAGTAATGGTTCCGGTTACGATCTGTGCATTCTTAACCACTATATTTCCTGAAGTGGCACTGATTATGGCATTCGAGGCATTGGCTACCCTAATGCGGTAAAAATTACCGGATGCGGTACCTGCCGGAATCGTTGCATTAATCACCTGCGAAGCCGGTGCACATCCGCTGAAAACCACAGAGCCTATATTTACAGGCGTTGTAAAACTTCCCAGTGCATCGCTAAGTTCCGCCCTGTATGTTATACTGGTGCTGCCTGATCCCGCACCATCGCTGGTCCCGCTGAAGGTTACTGTAACAGCCGCACCCGAAGCCGCACACACCTGAACACTGTTAGTGGATATAGAGTTCAGCGTAATTGTAAGCGGAGCACAGGCAAACGCCGCAACCGGCAATAAATAAACAAGAATATAAAAAAGCATCACACCGGTACGCTGACGCCGCATTTTAAACATCTTAATTGTCTTCATAATCATAGTTTTATAATTTTCAGATTGTTGTGCAGATAATTGCCATACCCGGCCAGCAGAGTATTTGCAAATGAATTAATAGCAGTAACCAGGCAGATAGTGATGATAATAATAATTGTCATGCACATAAATTTTCTCAAATTTTTATCCTGCTGCATATATCGCGGGATTTCCCCCGATTTCTTATTTAAAGGTAGTTTGTATACACCCGTAATTAAAATTGTTTTTTTTACATAAACTTAACCCTATTTTATTGATTTACATAAATAAATGCTTATTTTTGACAAAATATAGATTTTTAATTTAAGTTATTCTTAATCCTATGATAAAAAATGAGATAGTTTTCGAGCTTATCAAGTCCATGGGAAAAAGCGAAAAAAGGTATTTCAAACTTTTCACATCAAAGCAGAAAGGAAACAAAAATTATTTGATCTTATTCGATGCAATGGACAGGCAGAAAAGCTATGATGAAGATGCCCTTGTGAAATTATTTTCAGCTCCGGCGGTGAAAAATTTCAATCTGACACGGCAATACCTTTACAGCCTGCTCCTGAAAAGCCTCCACGGATTTCACTCAGGCAGTTCCACGGATGCCGAGCTGAAAGAAAATCTGCACTATGTTGAAGTTCTCTTCGGGAAGGGGTTATACAGGCAATGTGAAAAACTTCTGCCTAAGATAAAACGCCTGGCATACCGTCATGAGAAACATCTTCAGATCCTCGAAATACTTAGCTGGGAAAAAAACCTGCTGCAGAATCAGGGTGTGAAATTATCTTCCGGAAAAAGCATAGAAGATATTCTGGCAGAAGAGGAAACAGTATTGAAAAAGCTTGATAACGAACAAAAGTATTATGCAATAAGCAATACCCTCTTCAAGCGCTACACTACTCATAACAAAGCCCGCAATGAAGCGGAGGTAAAAGCCTATGAAAAAATTGTAAGTCATGAGTTGTGTTCCCGCGAGGACAAAGCCCTCTCCTATAACTCAAAATATGAATACCATTATATCAAAGAACTGTATTATTATGCAACAGGGGATCTGACAGAGAGCTACAATCACCTGAAGAAGGTTGTCAGTCTTGCAGAGTCTCACCCCGGTGGAATAGAAAGGGCGTCATCGAGATACCTCACTGCGCTTGCAAATTATTGTTACCTCTGCTACCTCGTAAAAAAATATGACGAGTGCCTTGAGATAATCCGCAAGATGCGTGCTATTCCTGCAAAATCCTTAAAAGAGAAAGCAGATATTTTCAGGACATCTTACATCAGGGAGCTGGAGTTGTATACGCACAAAGGAGAGTATAGCAAAGGACTTTCTATCATAAGGGATGTAACGGATGGGATGGAAGTATACAGGGGAAAAATCGGGAATGCCTCCATTGTTGCCCTGTATTTTTACATTGCACGGATTTATTTCGGAGCAGAAAATTACTCTGCTTCACTTCAATGGCTGAACCGGATTTTCAACTCTCCCGAGTTAAAAAATTACAGTGTGGATATCCACTGCTTCGCGCACATCATGAATCTTGTCGTTCATTTCGAACTGGGGAACACAGACCTGCTTGAGTATATTGTAAAATCCACGTACCGCTTCCTGTACAAACGCCAGAAACTCTACAAGTTTGAGAGTATGGTACTTAACTTTATACACAGGAAGCTTCCAAAAATCAGATCAGAAAGCCAGCTGATACCCGTGTTCAGAGAGATGCGGAAAAACCTGATTAAACTTACCGAAGATCCTTTTGAAGCGAATGTGCTTGATTATTTTGACTTCATATCCTGGCTCGAAAGCAGGATTGAAAATAAATCATTCGCTGAAATTATTCAACAAAAAAACAAAGGCGTTTAGAAACCGCGCTGTCAGGGCTTTCTTTCGTACGCTCCAAGATCCGGAGAACCCGACACTCTGCTGACTCCTTTAATATCATTGCCTCCGGAAACGGCTGCTGCAATACTTACATCTCCCTTATCTATGGCAGCAGAAAGGGTATCCAGCTCATAAATATTGTCACCCGTATTTTTAAATTTCGGGTCCTCGTTTACAATCACAGTTTTGTAGTTAGCAGGAGATGTGGTGCTGTCGGTCGTTTTTAAGAGGCAGTGATCAAACACAAAATCCGAAGCTGCCCCGGTTTTAAAATCACCGGCAATCTCTTTGTCAATATCTCCATACAATATGCAATTCCCGAAATATGCATTCAAATCACGGTGCTGTATTGTGCCGGACGTATCAGTGTAATAGTTATTCATAAGGAGGGCTGGTGTCTGGCGGTTGCCGTATCCCCAGTAATTGGCAAAAGTACATTGCTTAAAAGAGTAACTGCCGCCGATAGTCAGCGCCGAAAGGTATTGCCCGCAGTTAGCAAACACACAGTTCTCGGAAACAATGTTTGCACCGAGAGCCCACAGTGCAAGACCGGACATGTTTTCCATGATGGTATTTTTCAATATCAGTGTAGGGTTGGAATTTCCGACGGTGTCAGCACGTATGCCGATGTTTGCATTTTTTATGACGGCATACTCGATTTTGTTATCCACGCTGCCAGGACCAAGCCAGATCATGCCCCATTGACCGGGAATATCTTTATAATCCTGCTCAAGGCGGTCACCGCGCAAAACAACCTCATTTCCCATAACCCCGTTAATTCGCAGCGAGCCTCCGTTATACACAAATAACCCTGAATTATTGTGGAAATAAACCTGCGTACCCTGATTAATGTTCAGGGTACATGAGGAGTCAACAAAAATGTATCCGTATACCACATGAGGTTTATCCGGCAGCCAGGTGCTGTTACATGGAATGGTGCCGAAAAGGCTGCCCTGAAGAGGTGTATAAAAATAAGCGTCCTGGCCCCATGCAACGAGATCCACATCCTGCAGATTGCCATTGGTTTCAAAAACAATGGAGTCTGTAACTATCATGGGACCTGTGATATTGTTGGGATCTACCGTCACTTCAGCAAAAACAAAGATGCTGTCTTTCCCGGCTATTTCAACATCTGAGAAACTCTTCCCGGGTGTCCCGTTCACATTGATACGAAACATAGAACTGCCGCCCCTGGCAAGCCTGAGGGATGATATGATAATCCGCCGGCTGCTTGTGTTGTATATCTTTAACTGCCTTGTAGTTGAACCAATAGTAGTGAATACAGTATCGAAAATAATGGTGTCGTCAGAAAAGGAAAGTTTTGCGGATTTGTCGGTAACCACCGGGTCCTTATGGCAGGAGAGCAGGCAACTTGCAGAGAACAGTATTAATAATGTATTTCTCATTTGAAGCGTTCAGAAGCCGACAAAGATACACTGTTGCATTCAAACGCAAATTACCGGTGCTTATTTCAGCAGCAGCTTTCATTTCTTTTAAAACTCAGGATTTTTTATTATGTTTGCGTCCCTCAAAAAATAAAGCTATGAAAAAGAGTATACACCCGGAGAGTTACAGGCTTGTGGTTTTCAAAGATATTTCCTGTGATTATGCTTTTCTTACGAAGTCAACGGTTCAAACAAGAGACACCATAGTATGGGAGGACGGGAAAGAATATCCTCTTATTAAGCTTGAGATTTCACATATGTCTCATCCTTATTATACCGGCAAGATGAAACTTGTGGATACAGCGGGACGCGTGGATAAATTCAAGACCCGTTACGCCAAAAAGAAAGCTCCGAAAACTGCCTGACAGCGAAATCTGCACTTTTTGAATACGTGTTCCACAGTAAGTTTCAGCATTTTACATCTCCGTCAATTGCTTAAAAAGCCTGCTCTTTCTCCCATAAAATTCTTTTTTTCAGCAATGACAGGGTTTCTGCCTCCGGGCTTCCTTCCGTGGGGATAAAGTTGTAAATCCAGGAGGCTGAAGGGGGAAGTGAAATAAAAATTGATTCCGGGCGGCCTCCACTCTCAAGTCCGAATTTTGTGCCCCGGTCATAGATTAGGTTGAACTCTGCATAACGTGCCCTGCGAAGCAATTGCCAGTTTTTTTCACGGGAGCCATATTCCCGTTTCCTGTTCTTTCCGGCAATGGCGGAATAAAGCGGGAAGAAAGCAGCGGCGGCAGATTTAACAAATGCAAATTGCCTTTCCATCGACATATTTTCCTCTGCACAAAGGCGGTCGAAAAAAACCCCTCCCACTCCCCTGGACTCATTCCTGTGTGCAATGAAAAAATAATCTTCTGCCCATTTACTGAAGCGTTCATAATATCCGGGGTGGTGCTTATCACACATCACTTTCAGTTCACGGTGAAAAAATGCAGCATCCTGCCTGTCCACATAATGAGGAGTGAGATCAATGCCGCCTCCGAACCATTGAGTGCTGACCGGTGGTGCCGAACGCTCAAACCCATCCCCAGGTATAATTTCAAAGTAACGCACATTCATATGAATGATTGGAACAAAAGGGTTCAGGGGGTGAAGCACAACAGATACTCCTGAAGCATGAAAATAACATTCCTGATTTTCCGGGATCTGAATTTCCCTGCGAAGTGCGGGAGAAATGGTGCCGGATACAGCTGAAAAGTTAACACCTCCTTTTTCAATAAGAGCACCGTTCTGCATCACTCTGGTAATGCCGCCTCCGCCACCCTCACGGCTCCATGTGTCTTCCGTAAATACAGACTGGCCGTCCAGCTGAGAAAGCGAATTACATAATTCGTCCTGAAATGACCTGAAAAAGGATTGAACCTCTTCCCTCTTCATTTCAGGCGAATTTTCTGGTAATCACGATACATAAAAACGGCAATGCTGCGGTTCTCGCACCCGCTTTGCTGACCGGTCCTGTAAAAATCAAAGCCAAGCGACAATCCTTTCTGGGGAACATATGAAATATTATCATTCAGCCGGCTGCCAAAATTCATCAATGCATTAAGAAAATAAAGGGTCATATCAAAACCCTGGAAGGCAAAAAGAGACGGTTCTGTTTTATACTGCGAACGGTATACAGAAGAAAATTTTCTGGTAGCCGGATCTTCGTATTCAATATAGCTGGAAGAAAAAATATGTACCTGAAGCTTCTGGAAAAATTCCAGGTCGACAGTTTCAAAATTTTCCCATGTAGGCAGGCCTGCAACTATAATATTTGAATCCTTTCTTGCATTGAGTTCAGTAAGCACTTCCGTCACAAAAGCTTCGTTGGAGGAGCATACAAAAATGACATTTTTCACAGAGGGCATGATATTAATTTTAAAAAATGAGATACCCTGTTTAGGGATATTTATTTCCCTGGCTGAAAGCCCGTCAATGGCAAGCTTATTTTTAAATATGGAAGATATCTCTATCTCACGCGGAAGATTATTATTGAGCAGTATGTAGTTTGATTTTTTATATTTCTCACCCATAAACCTGGCCATCTCCTCACATTGTGTTTTCACTGAAGGTGAAGCCATTTCCGCCATGGGATTATTATAAGCAATGTTGAAAGATGTAGTGACGGGAGACAGGATTGGAATTTTCTTCTCTTTCGCAAAACGGGCAAGGGGTAGAAGATCATTCTGTGTAAGGGATCCTATGACTGCATCCGCTTTTTGCATGTCCCCGCCCTGAAGCAGCTGCTTTACATAAGAACTGTCGCCCCGGGTATCATAAACGTAAAGGTGTGCGCTCAGGCCTGATTTTGCAAGAGAATCGGCAGCAAGGGTCACTCCCTGGTAAAATTCAAGTGCAGGCAAAGATTCGGAATTTATATGCGGGCCTTCTTCTCCGGAAGAATCAGAGGGTTCCGGTGCATCTCCAAGGTGAAAGGGAAGGAAGATTGCCACGTTATATTCATTTTTTTTTGCTGTGGTATCTGCAGAACTTTTAGCCGTGACCCTGGATTCTTCCCGGGAGGAGTCCGGGCGGGATACAGGCTGGCGCGCCTTATTTTTTTTCCATATTGAAAGAAAAGATTTTTCTTTAGATGAGTCTTTTTCGCTTGCTGCAAAAGGATGATCTGTTTCTTTCGCTGATTGTGATTGTTTGATGGTGGTGTCCGGAGAAACAGGCAAAGTTTTACCGGCCTGCGAACGTATTTTTATAACCTGTCCTGCCTTCAGGCCCACAATCAGCTCGGGATTACTATCAAGCAGGGACTGAATACTCACCCCGTACCTTTTTGAAATGGAGTATAGCGTTTCTCCCGGGAGTACTTTATGCGTACCGACGGAAGGTGCAATGGTGTCGGGAGCGGATTCTTTGGCAGGTGCAACATGTTCTTTACCCGAAGGAACCCTCAGTTCCTCTCCTTCCTTTATCCCCTTCTCAGCGCCGGGATTAAGGTATTGTATTTCCTGAACGGAAACGCTGTACGTCCTTGAGATAGCATACAGAGTCTCCCCCTTTCTCACTTTATGAAGAAGGTATTTCCCGCTGCCGCCAATGTTTTTAGAAGCATTCTCCTTCGCGGGTGCATGTATCCTTATCTTTATTTTCTGACCGGCTTTGATATTTTTTTTAATGCCCGGGTTGTCAGCCCGGATTTCTTCTAAAGTGAGGGCATATTTTTTTGCAATTGCCGAAAGTGTTTCTCCTTTTACTGTTGTATGTATTTCAAACACCTCCCGGGAATCCTGTGCAAAGGAGCCGGGAATAGCGGCGAAAAAGAAACAGAGCAAAAGTAAAATAAAGTGAGGTTGTTTTTTCATTCCCATTCGATGGTGGCCGGAGGCTTGGAACTGATGTCATAAACCACGCGGTTAACGCCTTTCACCTTATTAATAATTTCATTGGAAACCTTGGCCATGAATTCGTAGGGAAGATGGCTCCAGTCGGCAGTCATGCCGTCGGTAGAGGAAACGGCCCGCAATGCAACTACATTTTCGTAGGTACGTTCATCGCCCATCACTCCCACGGAACTGACAGGAAGCAGGATTGCCGCAGCCTGCCAGACTTTATCATACAGCCCTGCATTTTTCAGCCCTTCAATAAAAATATTATCCACCTCCTGGAGAAGAATAACTTTTTCGGGTGTCACGTCACTGATAATCCTGATGGCAAGCCCGGGGCCGGGAAAAGGGTGCCGCGAAAGAAGCGCATCACTCATGCCAAGCACTTTCCCCACTCTTCTCACCTCGTCTTTAAACAGTGTACGGAGGGGCTCCACTACTTTCAGCTTCATACGCTCAGGAAGGCCGCCCACATTATGATGGGATTTAATGGTGGCTGAAGGCCCTTTCACAGAAACGGATTCAATAACATCCGGATAAATTGTTCCCTGGCCAAGCCATTTTACATCCTTTACCAGGTGCGATTCTTCGTCGAATATTTCTATAAAGGTTTTGCCTATTGCTTTTCTCTTCGCTTCGGGATCAGAAAGGCCGCGGAGAGCGGAATAAAAACGCTGTTTTGCATCCACTCCTTTGATATTCAGCCCCATGCCCCTGTATGAGCTGAGGACATTTTCAAATTCATTTTTACGGAGAAAGCCGTTATCCACGAATATGCAGAAGAGGTTCTTCCCGATTGCCCTGTGCAGGAGAAGAGCTGCCACAGAAGAATCAACGCCACCGGAAAGACCCAATACAACCCTTTCATTACCAACCTTTTCACATATCTCCTTCACGGTGGTTTCCACGAAAGAAGCAGGAGTGAAGTTCCCGGAGCATCCACAGATATCAATAATAAAATTTTTCAGCAGCCTCATTCCTTCCGTGGTATGATACACCTCAGGATGAAACTGTATCCCGTACGTTTTTTTACCGCTGATCCTGTATGCCGCAAACTTCACATCCGCAGTGGATGCAAGTTCTTCGAAACCAACGGGAACACGTGAGATAGTGTCTCCGTGAGACATCCACACCTGGGAACCCGGTTCTATTCCCCGGAAAAGTTCATTATCATTCTTCACCGCGGAGAGCTGTGCCCTTCCATACTCCCTGATCTTTGACGGAAGCACCTCTCCTCCGCTGAGGTGAGCCATGAGCTGAGCCCCGTAACATATTCCCAGAACAGGTATCCCGTCGCGGAGATGCTTCATGTCCAGCATGGGAGCATTGCTGTCTCTCACAGAGGATGGCCCTCCTGACAATATAATACCTTTTACATTTATGGAATCCGGCAAATGATGTCCCTGGAATCCGTTATATGGATGTATCTCGCAATACACATTCAGATCCCGCACTCTCCTTGCAATGAGCTGGGTGTACTGTGAGCCGAAATCAAGAATAATAATGGTTTCCTGCATGAAGCAAAATTAAGTAAAAACAAATAACTTAGCCGGCTGCTTTTATGCTTTCCGCATTCCGGCGCTACCGTCATATTGAAAAGTCCATACTGCTGCTCATTGCGGCAGAGTTTTTCATTCAGCTTATCAATGCCTCTTTCATGCTTATCCTGAACATCTACATGGATAAGCAGGGTTATCCCGATTACCTTATTGCTGATTTTGTTTCTTACCGTTTTGCCGGTGTCATCCTCTTTGCACTTCCGCTGGGCTTGTACATCAGGGGAAAGAAACTCCTTCCGCTGTTCACTGTTTCCGGGATTCTGTCGCCTTCCAGTGCCTTTGCCGCCATTATCGGGGTAAGTGCTAAAATTGACTGGCTCATTTATCTTTCCCTGTCTCTTTGGGGAATCGGGTTCACCTGTTTCCAGGTCAGCGTCCTTCCCTTCATCCTGAGAAACGGAAAAGCGGAAACAAGGTCAGAAGCCATTTCCCTGAGCTACTCAACCTGGAGTCTCAGCAATATTATAGCAGGGTTTTTCATTTTTTCAGCTTCCCGGGCTTTCCCTGCTGTTTTCTCGGAGCACAATATGCTGCTTTTATTTACCCTTTCAGGGTTTGCAAGCCTCTACTTTATCTTCAAGATAGGAGGAAAAGAATCAGTAATACACAGGGAAGATACGGAGACAATCACAGCACATACAGACAGCAGATTTGACTGGAAACTTATAGTAAAAGCGCTTACACCTTCGCTCATAATAGCTGTGGGAGCAGGGCTTACAATCCCATTTATCAATTTGTTCTTTTACAAAGTTCACCATCTTGACTCTGGTACTTTTTCGCTTATCGGCTCCTTTTCCGCTGTTCTTGTAACATTCTGTGCCATGGCTATTCCGCAGATAAAAAGAAAATACGGGTACCCCATAGCCATCACGCTCAGCCAGTCGCTCGCAGTGGCTGCACTTGCACTTATGGCATCCACAGAATATTACAGCAACCTTTCATGGGCTGTTTATGCTGCAGTATTATTTTACCTCCTGCGCCAGCCGCTTATGAACATGGCAGGGCCGATGACTTCAGAGCTCATGATGAGTTATGTTGGGAAAAAAAATCAGGAGATAGTAAGCGCACTGATTGCATGCATCTGGTCCGGAAGCTGGTTTATCAGTTCAAAAATATTTATGCTGATGAGGCTTGCGGAGATGCGATACGGAAGCATTTTTCTTGTCACCGCCTGTATTTACGTGGCGGGAGTGTGCTGGTATTACTACCTCATCAGGGATTTTAACCGCAGGAACAGCATACCGGGAGAATATTAGCATCCATGGAAACGAGGACGAGGCATTCCCCTTGCCCGTATTCAAAATTTTCATACATTTGAGCCCCTTTGACAATGCCGGTTTTATGACGAACAGAAAAGAGGATTCATCCAGCTACCTGGATGCCGTTAATTTTGTGTTTTTTATCCTGAAATGGTGGAAGCCACTGGTAGTGGTTACCATTGCGGCAATCACCCTTTCTTCTATATTTTCCGGCCCGTCTTTCATAAAACCCAAATACAAATCCTCTGTAATCTTTTTCCCCGGCACAACTAACTCTATTTCCAAGGCCCTCCTTGGAGAAAACCCGGCCGATAAAGACATTCTTGCCTTCGGGGATGAGGCAGAAGCCGAACAACTTTTGCAAATCCTTAATTCAGATGATATCAGGGACAGGATCTCCGCCAAATACGACCTGATGAAGCACTATGGCATTGAGCCGGGGTCCAGGTACCCCCTCACCCAACTTTACAGGGAATATGAGGGAAATATCTCCTATGAAAGAACAGAGTATATGTCGGTAAAAATAACTGTGTATGATACCGAGCCCCAGCTTGCGGCAGATATTGCGAACGATATCGCTGCACTTCTTGACTCCATGAAAACAAAAATTCAGAGAGAGCGGGCAGAAGAGGGTTTGAAGATTGTGGAATCAGAATACTTTGCCAAAACCAGGTCCATACAGGAGATGGAAGACTCCCTGAAAAAGATAAGGGAAAGGGGCATTTTCGATTATGAAGTGCAGTCCAAGATCCTGAACGAGGAATACAGCAAAGCATCTTCCCTTTTCAATAATGAAACCGAGCGCCTGAAGTCAGTTGAACAATATACAGACACAAAGGACACTGCCGTGATAGGGCTAAAAGGCAGAATCAGCGCAGTAAAAGAAAATCTGAAAGAAATCGAATCGAACCTTAAACTGCTGAGTGAGCTTGGCGGAGCAAACATTTCCCTTACCCAAAACCTTGAACTGGAAAGAAGACAGCTCAGCCTTCTGAAAGAAAAATATGACAAAGCAAGGGTGGATGCCCGGCAGGTCATTCCCCATAAGTTTATTGTGAACCATGCCGTGAAGGCCGAGAAAAAATCATACCCTATCCGCTGGCTCATCGTACTTATTACGACAGTCTCAACATTCCTCCTGTCTGTTATCTTTATCATATTCATTGAATATTTGAGGAGAAAAAATAACCCCTTTCCTATTAACTGAACATGGCATCCATATTCAATATCACAGATATAATCAGGATCATTGCCAGATGGAAGATTCATCTTGCCATCGTAATTACACTCAGCATTGTTTGTGCTGTAATTTTTTCAGGGCCGAGGTTTATCCATCCGAAATATAAATCCGGCGTTATCCTTTATCCTTCAAACATAATCCCTTACGGGAATGAAACACCCACCGAACAAACGCTGCAGTTGCTGCAGGCCGGTGACATAAGATATCAGATCATCACAGAGTTCGATCTGATGAAGCATTATGGCATTGACCCCTCCGAGAAATATGCGCATACTGCACTAAACAATGAACTGGAGGATAACATTACTTTCGGCAAAACCGAGTTTGAGTCGGTTCAGATTACCGTGTATGATACAGATCCGAAGATAGCCGCCGCCATTGCCAACCGTATTGTGGACCTCTTCAACCTGAAAGCCAGAAGTCTTCAAAGAGAAAAATCAGCCGAAGTGGTGAGAATCACCAAAAATGAAATGGAGAAAAAGAAAAACCAGCTTGACTCCATAGAATCCGCACTGAATGAACTAAGGGAAAAATACGGGATTCTCGATTTTGGTAAACAAAGTCAGGCGCTTACAAAAGAATATTATTCCGCACTGGCAGCAGGCAGGAACCAGGAGGTTCAAAAAGTAATCACCCCCGCTCTGAAAAAACTCCAGGAAAAGGGAGGGGACTTCATTATCCTGACAGGCCACCTTGAAAGAGTGCTCAAAGCATACAACAAACTACGCCTCGAATATGAAGTAGCTGTCCGCGACATAGAAAAAGAACTCACCTATTCCAACATTATAACGAGGGCCTATCCTTCCGAGAAAAAATCATATCCCGTACGCTGGCTCATTGTTATCACCGTAGCCATTTCCACTGCATTTCTTTCGCTGCTCATCCTCATCCTCATTGAGAACACCGGTCTTTTAACCGGGTCAGAAAAAAAAGATCCGTAAGCACATCAGGATGAAAACTTTAACAGGGATTTTCACTCCTCCACCGGGTATAAGCAGGCAGGATATTAAAGTTTTTTACCGTATTGCAATCGGGTTCCTGCTGCTCAATATTATTTTCATAATGAATGATTTTTACTGGCTTTCACTCCTGCCAGCCGCAATGCTGCTGGTTATTTTTATAATTCTCTCCACGGAC
>JAHEYN010000055.1 GCA_023251555.1 Bacteroidota bacterium
CGGTGGTCAAGGAACGGAACCCTTGATTCGATGGAGAAGGCCATGGAGTTCCGGTCTTCAAACTGAAGAAGGGATGGGAGGCTGGTGGAAAAAGTAAGATGATACAGGAATTTCCTGAGCCTGGATCCTTCGCCGGGGGAAAGCATGAAAGGTGTTTTCGGGGAGGTATTCATCATGAATGGGAAATACCGGCGGTATTCAAGGCTGTAGAGAAATTGTTCATCAAATACGGCAGCCAGCAGGCTCTTCATGAGCACATCCGCCGTTTTACCGGCTGTGAATCCCTGCAGCCTGCGATGATCAGAAAGGGTGGTAAAGGCTTCTGAAAGATGCATTTTCCCGAGCATGCCTCCTATCAGCCGGTAAAAGGAATGCATGTAACCCGCAAGGTATTCATCTGCTCCCTGGCCATCGAGGAGGACTTTCATTTTATGCTGTGAAGCCAGTTTCATGACAAAGTATTGGGAGAGAGGAGATGACCCCGTGAGAGGTACATCTGAAAATTTCACCGCATCGGCAAAGCAGGATACCACATCGGCATCCGATGGAGAGAAGGACTCCTGCCGGACGGAAGGGTATTTTTCAAGTACCTCTCTCACCCACGGACGTTCATCGACTTCATCTTTCCCTTCATAAAAAATAGTGAATGTCCTGAGCCGGGAAGCGGGAAAATTTTTTGCCACGGAGGATACGATAGATGAACTGTCGAGTCCCCCGCTGAGGCATGCACCCACCTCCACATCGCTGCGCATGTGCAGCCTGATGCTGTCTGTAAACAGTTCAAGGAAATCTTCCGTTTTTCCACCGGTACTTTTTTCGGGAGATAATTCCCAGTACTTTTCTATTTTCGCTTCAGACCCGGAAAAAAAGAGATTGCACGAAGCGGGAATCTGTTTTATCTGCTCAAAATAAGTTTCATCGTGGTAGGTCACCCACCCGAGCTGCAGCCCACGGCTGACCTGCATAAGATTAAGATCATTCCTGAAAACGGGAGTGATTTTAAGTGGCTTGTATTCCGACCCGAAATAAAATTTATTCCCGGAATGAATATAATAAAACGGCTTTATGCCGAAACGGTCACGGGAACAAAAAAGTTCTTTTTTTGTTTTATTCCAGATGGCAAAAGCCCACATCCCGACAAACTCTCTGACACAGGAACTGCCCCATTCCCTGTATGCTGCAAGGATTACTTCTGTATCCGAAGCAGTTCTGAAAGAATAGCCCTTCGCGATTAATTTCTGTTTTATTTCTATATAGTTGTAAATCTCCCCGTTATAGGTAATCACGAGATCGCCGTATTCCATAGGTTGGTTGGCGTTATCCGACAAATCAATAATGCTCAGCCTGTTATGTCCGAGTGCGGCGGGAGCCTCAGCCCATACGCTGCTGTTGTCCGGTCCCCGGTGGCGGATTGTATCAAGCATCCTGCCGGCAAGCGCACTTGCTGCACCATTACTGCTATGGGATTGATCAATAAATCCTGCAATGCCGCACATGGTTTTATTTTCTTTTTATTATTTCAGCAAGACTGCGCGTAAGCATGGAACGGGAATATTTCCGGTAGTTATTGCTGTCCAAGTCGAGAACAGGGGATTTTTTCCATTCATCAGCCATCTGCTGCAGGTGCGAAAATAATTCTTCCTTCATGTCCCTGTCAAAAGTTTTTCCTGCCTCACATTCTTTTATGACAGAAGATGCATCCCCGCCTGTAGGTCCAATGCAGACAATGGGTTTTCGTGATGCGAGATATTCAAAAAGTTTCCCGGTAAGTATTCCTTCTGCATTTTCCACATGCGGGATAACAAGCAGCAGAACAGTACTATTCATCAGGCAGCGGATAGACCCGGCATGTGGCAGATGAGTCAAAACTTCTATAGATTTTGCAGGGAGATGTTTTTCGAATAAAGATAAAACCTCACGGGAAACACTTCCCACAAATCGCATGAGAAAAGGAATCTCCGGGTTCCGTTGAATGATTTCTCCGAGAGCTTCGGCAAAAATCTGCGGCTTATAGCTTGCGGCAAGGGTGCCGGTATATGTGATGATTAATTTATCCGGTGGAGGTGATGACGGAATCATAAAGTCATCCTCATCAAAGCCATTTGGGATGATGTGAAGTTTAGGAGAGATGTCAGGCTGTACCTTGGCCCGCAGCAGGCGGGCGAGTGAAGGGCTTACAGTGAGAATCTCATCTGCATTTTCAAGAACATTCTGTTCCATCTTTGCATCTTTTTTTCTGGCAAAGGGAAGGTGATAGAATTCTTTATAGTAGTAGATATCCGTCCAGGGGTCGCGCAAATCTGCAATCCACCGTATTCCCGGAACCTGTTTCTTTAATTCCAGCCCGATCAGCTGGGATGAGTGAGGGGGGGTGGATATAATCACCGTGCGGATATTGTTCTGACTGATGATCTCTTTTGCCTTCTCCATGGCAAAACGATTCCATCCCACACGTGCATCCGGGATGAACATATTACCTCTTATAAACCTTGCTGCACGCTGCAGCACTCCCGGCCGGTCTTCTCCGGCAAATCCTGCGGAAGGGATTGTTTTTTTTCGCAGCAGGCTCCTGTAAAAAGAAAAAGGCTCACGGGTGGGTGTTCTCCGGACTTGCACCGAGGAGGGCACCTCATTTCCGAGCGAAGGGTCGAAGACCGCATAGGATGCCATTGCGGCATCCACGCTCAGCACAAAAGGGGTGATGCCAAAGGAGGGAAGATATTTTACAAATTTCAGGATACGCTGTACACCTGCTCCTCCTGCAGGAGGCCAGTAGTAAGTGATGACAAGAACATTTTCAGCGGGATTCTTCATGGCGGGGCAGCCCTATCTCCCTGAAAAAAATGAGGGCATGCAGCAGG
>JAHEYN010000036.1:0-16097 GCA_023251555.1 Bacteroidota bacterium
GTTTCATTTTAGGTTATTTTTAAATCTTTACCATTAAAAAATCCTTTTATGATTTGTTCGCAAAGTTAAATTATTATTCTGTCATTTTCGCCTTGGGCACAACATGATCTCCCCCCCCCATGAAAACTGCGCCAAACTATCCTGCAGGGCGTGTTCTTAACGAAGGTGGAAAAATTATTGCGAAAGTCTTACCCGCAGTGTACTTTTGCCGGTGCACACATGGAAAAGAAAATAGCCTTTCATACTCTCGGCTGCAAGCTTAATTTTTCCGAAACTTCATCCATTGCCCGCTCCTTTTATGAGGCAGGCTACAGGAAGGCGAAGTTTGAAGAGGCCGCAGATGTGTATGTAATCAACACCTGCTCCGTTACCGATCATGCCGACCGGAAATGCCGGAAGGCCGTGCAGCAGGCACTGAGGCAGTCACCCCACGCTTTTGTGGCTGTAATAGGCTGCTATGCACAGCTTAAGCCCGCCGAGATTGCATGCATACCGGGCGTAGACATTGTACTTGGGGCTTCTGAAAAATTTAACCTGCCGGAATATATAGGGAATGCCGGAAAAAAATTCAGGACAAAGATATTTGCCGAAGAGATTAAGCACTGTAACTCTTTTGAGCCTGCCTTTTCATCAGGTGACAGGACCCGCTCCTTTCTCAAGATACAGGATGGCTGTGATTATTTCTGCTCTTTCTGCACCATACCCCTTGCACGGGGTATCAGCCGCAGCGATACTATTGAGGGAACCCTCCGCTCAGCACGAAAAGCCGCCGCCACAGGAGCCAAAGAGATTGTTCTCACGGGAGTAAATACCGGAGATTTCGGAAGGAATAACGGGGAATCTTTCTCCGATCTCATCCGGGAACTGGATTTGCTTGAGGATATAAAACGTATCCGTATTTCATCCATAGAGCCTAACCTGCTGAGCGATGATATCATCCGCTTTGTTGCCTCTTCACGCCTCTTTATGCCGCATTTCCATATACCCCTGCAATCCGGCTCAGACAAAGTTCTCGGTGCCATGCGCAGAAGATACGGAAGCAGCCTTTATGCACAGAAAGTGCAAACCATCAAATCGCTTATGCCTCACTCCGGAGTCGGCGTGGATGTAATTGTTGGTTTTCCCGGAGAAACAGAAGAAGATTTCCTTATGACCTACCGGTTCATCAATGACCTCGATGTTTCTTATCTCCATGTATTTACTTATTCTGAACGCCCCGGAACCACCGCTGTACGGATGAAAGATGTTGTTCCCGCTTCCGAAAGAAACAGGCGCAGCAGGATGCTGCATATCCTCTCCGATAAAAAACGGAGAGCGTTCTGCAGGCAGCATGAAGGAAAAACAGAAGAAGTTCTCTTCGAGCAGGAACACCACGAGGGTATGATGCATGGATTTACCCGCAACTATATCAAGGTGAAAAGAAGCTATGACCCTGCCCTGGTGAACGAAATAAGGCAGGTAACTCTCGGAAATATGGCTCCCGATGGAATGGTGCCGGTGCAGGAAACTCTTGTTTACGCAGGGGTTGATTCAGATAATGAGGTATGAAAAGAAAGATGATTTTTTAACCCCCGCCTATGTATCCTTCTATCTCCGACCTTATCTATGATCTTTCAGGCCTGCATATCCCCATGGGAATACAGACCTTCGGTTTTTTCATGATGCTTGCTTTTTTATTTGCAGCATATTCATCTTCCATTGAACTGAAAAGAAAAGAGAAACAAGGGCTTCTCCATCCTGCAAAGAAAAAAATACTGAACGGAAAACCTGTCAGTAATCCGGATATTGTAATGAATGCCCTCTGGGGATTTATTGCAGGCTATAAACTCCTGTATGTCGTGCTGAATTACACCGCATGCAGCAATGACCCCCAGGGTATGATATTCTCTCCCGCAGGAAACCTCGCAGGGGGCGTTGCCGGGGCAATCATCGCAGCATACCTGAAATACAGGGAACAGGCCAGGAACAAAGGCCGCAATCCTGAATGGGCTGAAGAAGAAATGCATCCCTACCAGCTGACAGGCAATATTGCTGTTATTGCAGCGCTCTCCGGGATCATAGGAGCAAAACTTTTTCACAACCTTGAAAACTTAAATGAATTTATGAGCGACCCGCTTGGTGCGCTTCTTTCATTCAGCGGACTGACTTTTTACGGGGGGCTTATCATGGCTTCGGTGGCGGTGCTTTACTACACCCGGAAAAACAACATCCCCTCCCTTCACATGGTTGATGCCGCTGCCCCGGGGCTGATGCTCGCTTATGGCATAGGCCGCATCGGGTGCCAACTGGCAGGAGACGGCGACTGGGGCATTAATAATGTTCTTCCAAAACCATCATGGATGAGCTTCCTCCCTGACTGGGTATGGGCTTTCCGTTACCCTCATAATGTGATCAGCGAAGGAATCCCTGTCCCCGGGTGTGAAGGCAAACACTGCATGATGCTCGAACATCCGGTGTTCCCGACTCCCCTGTATGAATCTGTCGCCTGTATCCTTCTCTTTTTCCTTCTCTGGTCACTCCGGAAAAAAATAAATACACCCGGTGTGTTATTTTGTGTTTATCTTATGCTGAACGGTGCCGAACGCTTTCTTATTGAAAAAATCCGGATCAATAATGTATATCACTTGGGATCCATGCAGGTAACACAGGCTGAAATTATTTCCTCGCTCCTGCTTATTGCCGGGGCTGCAGGCACCTGGTATTTCATGGCAGGGGCACGAAGGAAAGCACAGCTATGACAACGGAAACCCTCTGCAGGAGAACCTGCGAACTGGCAATCAAAGCGGGTGATTTTATCAGCCGGGAATCCCTGCGCTTTTCCCCGCACCATGTAGAATACAAGGGGAAGCATAACCTTGTTTCCTATGTAGATAAAACGGCTGAACAAAAGCTCGCGGAAGGGCTTTCAAAGCTTTTGCCCGGTTCAGGATTTATTACCGAAGAGAATACAGTGCGCCGGAAAGAAAAAGACTATACCTGGGTCATTGACCCGCTCGACGGAACCACAAATTTTATTCACGGAATTCCATGCTATGCCGTGAGTATCGGATTGCTGAAAGAAGGAATGCCTGTTATGGGCGTGGTTTACGAGATCAACAGGAAGGAATGTTTTTACGCCTGGGAGGGAAGCATGGCATTTTTAAATGGCAAACCCATCCGTGTTTCCGCCGCCTCTTCTCCTTCCGAATCCCTCATGGCAACAGGCTTTCCCTATACCAACTATTCAAGGATGAAAGAATACATGGAGGTCTTCGCTTATTGCATGCGGAATACCCGCGGTATCCGGAGGCTTGGATCCGCTGCAGCTGATCTCGCTTACGTGGCATGCGGGCGCTTTGACGGCTTCTTTGAATACGGGCTCAACCCCTGGGATGTGGCGGCCGGAGCCTTTATTGTCCGGCAGGCAGGCGGAAGGATTTCTGATTTTTCCGGGAAAGACAACTACATCTTCGGAAAGGAAATCTTAGCATGTAACGCCTCTGTCTTTGATAAAATCTTTAAAGTAATAAAACATAAATTCGGTAAAAAATAAATATGTATGGCTCATTACCTCCTTCCCCTGATTGTTGTTCTCCTTTCCGCAGATTATCTCCTCGAACGCTATCTTGATTATCTCAACAGTAAAAACGGAGAAAAGCCTCTCCCGCCTGAAATCCAGGACATATACGACCCCGAGCGTTACCGGAAATCCAGAGATTATGAAAAAGCTAACTCACGATTCCGTTTTTTTTCTTCCTCTTTTAGCCTCATAATCCTTGTTCTGGTACTGATGAGCGGGGGCTTTGCATACCTTGAAAAGAAATTGATGCTGTGGACAACCAGCGAGATTACGCTTTCTCTTTTATTTTTCGGGCTTATCTTCCTTGCATCCGACTTCCTCGGCCTTCCCTTTTCCGTTTACCAGACTTTTGTGATAGAGGAACGATTTGGCTTTAACAGGACAACATGGAAAACTTTTATTCTTGATAAGATAAAGTCATACCTGATCGGGGGGATTGTGGGCGGGGCGCTCCTCGGTCTCTTTGTTTTTTTCTACGGATGGGCAGGACAGCATTTCTGGATATATGCATGGGCGCTCTTTACAGTGTTTATGATTTTTATGTCTATGTTCTATGCTTCATGGATTGTCCCGCTCTTCAATAAACTCACACCCCTGCCCGACGGGGAACTCCGATCGGCTATTGAAGACTATTGCAGAAAGGCAGGGTTTAAACTGAATAATCTCTTTGTGATGGACGGATCAAAAAGATCTGCAAAAGCCAATGCCTTTTTCAGCGGCCTGGGAGCAAAGAAAAAAATTGTATTGTTCGATACGCTTGTAAGCCGCCACTCCACCGGGGAACTGGTTGCAGTGCTGGCGCATGAAGTGGGGCACTATAAACTCAGACATACCATGGCAGGCCTGCTGCTCAGCGTGATGCAAACAGGCGTTATGCTTTTCCTGCTTTCTTTTTTTCTCGGGTATCCAGCCCTCTCTTCCGCTCTGGGCGGTGAACCTGGAAGTTTCCGGCTCGGGCTGCTTGCCTTTGGAATGCTGTACAGCCCTATCTCCATGATTACCGGTATTTTAACGAATATGCTCTCAAGAAAATTTGAATACCAGGCCGACCATTATGCCGCTGTCACATATAACGGAGCATTACTTAAAGATGCACTGAAAAAACTTTCCTCCAACAACCTGAGTAACCTTCTTCCCCATCCCGCATACGTTTTCTTTCATTACTCCCACCCCACCCTGCTCCAAAGACTGAAGTCGCTGGGAGATTGAATGCGGCCATACTACTTCCTGTCTCAGTATCCGAGATACTGCGTATAAAGAACCTGAAGGTATGATCTCCACTCTTTAACAAGCTGATCCTTTGACTGGCCGGTAAGAAATTTCTCCTCATAAAACCTCCCGAGGTTATTTTCATATACGAAATACTCCCCCGGCCTGACCCAGCCCAGCCCGTCAATGAAAGCATAATAAGCAAACCCGGGGCAGGCGGGGTTCAGCAGGTCTTTGCTCCACTTAAAATCTCCGGCGTCTATTTTCATCTGCCTGAGCAGGGTGGCTGCAAGGTCAACCTGGGAACCGATCCTGCGGGATTTCATTCCGCGAAATTCTTTCTTTATGACGTTTCCATACAACAGGAGCGGTATCTTCCTGTAATCAGGGGAATAGAAATTGTGATTTCTCGGAGTGTTGCGCCCATGGTCTGCAATGAAAACAAAGAGGGTATTGTCAAACCATTTCTCCTTCTTTGCTTCTGCAAAATACCGGGAGAAACAGGCATCGCTGTAATGCGCCGTATTGATAATCCCGTTCTCACTGCCGCCCCAGTTGAAAACAAATCTCTGGGGGATATCCCAGGGCGGATGCGTGCTCAGTGTAAAGAGCGTGCTGAAGAATGGTTCTTTTTCCGTGCGGAGATCCCGGAGTTGTTTCCGGAGCATGAATTCATCATGTATTCCCAGTTTTCCGTGCGGGACAGATTCTACATCATCTTCTTCAATGATACGGTCAAACCTGTTGTAAACAAGGTAGGCCTTGATATTGCCATAGCTGAGCTGCCCGCCGAAATAGTAAGAAGTATTGTACCCTTCTTTACCGAGGCTTTGTGCAAGACAAGGCAGGCGGGAAAATTTACCGGGCTGTATGATGATGGAAGTGGCAGGCTGTGCGGGATAGCCGCTCAGCACCGCTACATTTCCCTGTTCCGAGCGGTCGCCGCTGGCATAAATGCTGTCGAAGAGAATGCCCTCCTGAGCCAGTGAGTCAAAAAAAGGAGTGATGCTGTCAAACCCGCCCAGTGATTTGACCAGATCGGCCGACCAGCTTTCAAGTATAAATAACACCACGTTGGGCCTGGGATTGGTAAGTATGGACAGTGATACTGTGTCTGTGTTACAGGCGTAAAGCAGGGATACCTGTTTTTCCGCTTCTTCGTGCGGACAAAAGAGATATGGGTTGCTGCCGAGATGGTAGTGATTCTGCGTAATGCTGTGAACCAGGTTCCATCCTGAATTGACGGCGGCATTGTTCAGGGTGTTGTTCCTGGAATAGTAGCTTGCGCTCTGGTTGATGGCAATGGGTTTTACTCCTCCCCGCATCCCCAACAGAAGAATTCCGGGCGACAGCAGGACTATCGAGGAAGCAAAGAGAATCCCCGTGCTTTTTTTTACCGGGGGAATGTTGCTTTTCGCTTCCCTGAACCAGCGAAGGAAAATTAAAATCATCAGGGCTGACTGAAGAAGGAATATAAGAAGCAGCCTGCAGGTGAGCCCCCATCCGGCAGTTTGGAAAATTTCCGATGGATGCCTGATGTAAAGGAGTGCTTTATAATGCAGTTTGATACCCCACTCGTCATAAATTCCAAGTTCGGATGAGGTAATAATAGAAAACACAAGTATGATAAATACAGCATAAGTGGTAAAGAATTGACGCTGTATAAATATACAAAGGCGGGCAGAGAAAAAAGATCCGACAGATATAAATACCGGAACTGCCATGAGGTAACATGCCGTAGAGATGTCAAGCGGAAGAGCGTGAAAGAAAGAGGAAAAAATTTCACCCCACCCCGCGGTATGTATCTTATCGTGATTGTATAAAAGGAAGGTAATCCTTTCGCATTCAAAGAGCAGTATCCAGAAGCAGAAAAGCCGTACGAAGCCCGTGATGATTTTTTGAGGCATCAGCCGTTCAGTAAATGGATGGGTATCGTTCCGGGTCGTATTCGTGCATGACAGCGTATACCGCGTCGAAAATATCTTCCGCATTGGGCTTGGAAAAATAGTCTCCATCGGTGCCATAAGCCGGGCGGTGTGCCTGTGCGGTGAGTGTGCGGGGTTCGGAATCAAGGTAGCGGAATCCCTGCTGTTCTTCCAGTAACTGCTGCATCATGTATGCCGTAGCTCCACCCGGCACATCCTCGTCAATGAAGAGAATTTTACCGGTTTTGCGTATAGAGGCTGCAATAGTATGGTTGATATCAAACGGGAGCAGGGTTTGGACATCAATGAGTTCCGCGGAAATACCGGCCTCCGCAAGGTCCCGGGTAACATCAAGGACGATGCGGCATGTGGATCCGTAAGATACCAGCGTGATGTCGGTTCCCTCCTTAAGTATTTCTGAAATACCGAGCGGCAGTCTGTATTCACCGGGGTTGGAGGGCTTTCTTTCCTTGAACCTGTATGCATTGAGAGGTTCGATGATCAGCCCGGGATCGTCAGAAGCAAGAAGCGTATTGTAAAAACCTGCCGCCTGTGTCATGTTGCGGGGCACACACACATAAATCCCCCTCAGCGCACCGAGGATCATGCCCAGCGGCGAACCTGAGTGCCATATCCCTTCAAGCCTGTGCCCGCGGGTGCGGATGATAAGAGGGGCTTTTTGCCCTCCTTTGGTGCGGTATTGCAGGCAGGCAAGGTCATCGCTCAAAATCTGAAGTGCATAAAGAAGATAGTCAAGGTATTGTATCTCCGCAATCGGCCTCAGGCCTCTTAATGCAAGCCCTATGCCCTGCCCGATAATGGTGGCTTCCCGTATGCCGGTGTCGCTTACCCTCATCTCCCCGTATTTTTTCTGCAGCCCGGCAAAAGCCTGGTTCACATCCCCGATATTGCCCACATCTTCTCCGAAAGCAATCACCTCCGGCATCTTTGCAAGGATTGCGTCAAAATTTTCATTCAGGATTTCATACCCGTTTACCATAGGAGCATCGGGCACAAAATCCGGTGCAGCCGCATGAATCCTTAACGCCGACTGCTCTGAAACACTGTACAGGTGAGAATTATACAGGCCTTTATTTTTTTCGGAAGCACTCCTGAGCCATACCAGGAGACGGGCCCTTGAAGAAATTTCTTCGGATCTTGTAATCCGCATAAATTTTTTAACGGCCTCCATAACATCCCTGCGCTGGGGTTCCGGGTTCTTCAGCAGGCCGGATTTTATTCCGGAAAGAGTGGAAGAATAAGCACTTTCGGCAATCACTTCATCAAACAGGACGGCTACCTCATCCAGGTCTTCCCGTATAGGCCCGTTAAAAGTATCCCATGCTTTTTTCCTTGCCTCGGATACGGTTTTCTTCGCCTCAGACTCAATGCGGTCAAGTTCTTCAGGAAGTGCAACCCCTGATTCAATGACCCATTCTCTCATCTTCCTTATACAGTCAAATTGCTGTTCCCAGGCAAGGCGTTCAGCACTTTTATATCGTTCATGGGACCCGGAGGTTGAATGCCCCTGGGGCTGTGTCATCTCCTGTATGTGGAATAAAACCGGTACGTGCTGTTCCCTGCATGCGGCTATGCCTTTCTCATACATGGCGCACAGGCCGGGATAGTCCCACCCCTTTCCCCTGAGGATAATATAGCCTTTGCTGTCTTTTGTTCTTTCAAAGCCTTTGAGTATCTCGGAGATGCTCTCTTTGGTTGTCTGGTATTTTGCAGGAACAGAGATGCCGTAGCCGTCATCCCATACGGATACTGCCATGGGTACCTGCATCACTCCAGCAGCATTGATTGACTCAAAGAACAATCCTTCTGAAGTGCTCGCATCACCAATGGTTCCGAAAGCAACTTCATTGCCGCCGGCCGAGAATTGCGAAAGATGACACAGGGCAGGGTTGTTGCGGTAAAGCTTTGAGGCAAGCGCAAGACCCACCAGTCTCGGCATCTGGCTTCCTGTGGGAGAAATGTCGGCAGAAGAGTTTTTCCCCTCCGACTGGTTTTTCCAACTCCCGTCGGGGTGAAGAAGTCGCGTAGCAAAGTGCCCGTTCATGGCTCTTCCTGCACTCGAAGGTTCGGCTTTTTCATCGGGATTTGCGTAAAGCTGGGCAAAAAATTTCTCCAGATCCGACTCGCCTATGGCAAACATGAATGTCTGGTCACGGTAATAACCTGAACGCCAGTCGCCATTCCTGAAAGCCTTTGCCATGGCAACCTGTGCGACCTCTTTCCCGTCCCCGAAAATACCAAACTTGGCTTTTCCCGTAAGGACTTCCTTCCTCCCCATCAGGCTGGCCTGCCGGCTTTCATTAACCAGTCGGTAGTCAGCCAGGATCTCGCTCCTGAAATCTTTAAACGAAAGTTTTTTCCTGTCGAAGATGCTTCCTGCCACAGTTTCTTTTAGCATAGAGAAAGGTGAAAAGGTGATCCTTACAAAAATAGAAAAAATTATTGAGGGGTGCGTGTCCAGGCTCCTTTTACTCCGGCCGGGATCACCGCCGGAATCAAAGTTTTATTCCCGGTATCACAAGCAGACTTGTCTCCTCACCGGGGAGAAGCCTCGGCGGAAAACTCAAGCTGCACCTCATCCCCGAGGTAAGGACTTTCTTTGCCTATATGAAAATCACGGCGGCTGACAGAAAACGCACCCTCGAAAGCATGTATCTTTTTGCCTTTCGGGGTAACGGTTTCACCCAGGTAATTGAAAGGTACATCCACCTGCTTTTCGATACCCATGGCTGTAAGTGTTCCCGTAGCCACATACTTATACGGCCCGCCGGAAACAGCGTGTACAGAAGATGACTTAAAACTGATAACGGGGTGTTTTTCAGCATTAAAGAAATCATCGTTCATAAGATGGTCATCCCGCTCTTCGTCCTGTGTATTGATAGTGGCAACTTTCACCTGCAGGTTAACCGAAGATGTGGCGGGATCTCCTGTCAGCACAATGGTGTTATTATAAGCAGTATCGAGCATCATGTTTCCGCGGGAGGAAGAAATAAAATGCCTTATCTTAAAATCTATGAAGGTATGAGCTCCGTCGAGGTGAAGGTCTGCGTGAACATTGCTGATATCGTATGATTTTTTCGCCTCCGGGGCTTCCTGCTTAACAGCCTCACGGGTGGAAATCATGGGAGCAATGATAAGAGATACGATAGCAGTGAGTTTGATGAGGATGTTCATGGAAGGGCCGGAAGTATCCTTGAACGGGTCCCCCACTGTATCACCGGTAACAGCAGCCTTGTGAGGGTCGGAACCTTTGTAATACATTTTCCCGTCGATCTCCACTCCTTTTTCAAAGGATTTCTTGGCATTATCCCATGCACCGCCCGCATTGCTCTGGAACATAGCCATAAGTACGCCGGACACAGCCACTCCCGCAAGCACGGACGCAAGCACAGCCGGCCCGGCAGTGATGCCGATAAACACAGGCACCGCAATAGCAAGTAATCCCGGAAGGAGCATCTGGCGGAGAGCAGCCCCGGTAGATATCTGTATACACTTGTCATAATCGGGTTCTACGCCCTGCTTTCCCTCAAGCAGGCCGGGAATACTTTTGAACTGCCTTCTTACCTCCACGACCATCGCATTGGCAGCACGCCCCACGGAACGCATAGCAAGCGCAGAAAACAGGAATGGTATCATTCCCCCTATGAATAATCCCGCCAGAACCTTGGCATCGGAAATGTCAATGACTTCTATTCCCGTTACTTCCTTAAAAGCAGCAAACAGCGCCAGCGAAGTCAGGGCAGCCGAAGCAATGGCAAACCCTTTACCTACGGCAGCAGTGGTGTTACCCACTGTATCAAGGACATCCGTCTTTTCCCGCACCTCTTTCGGAAGACCGCTCATCTCCGCAATGCCGCCTGCATTGTCGGCAATGGGGCCGAAAGCGTCAATGGCAAGCTGTATCCCGGTAGTGGCCATCATCCCGGAAGCAGCTATAGCCACACCATATATTCCTGCAATGAAATAAGAAGCTACGATGCCACCCGCCAGCACTATAGTGGGAAGAGCTGTTGAAATCATACCCACGCTAAGGCCGGAGATGATGTTAGTAGCGGCACCGGTAAGCGATTGCCGCGCAATGGTGAGCACAGGCTGTTTACCGAGGGAGCAGTAAAACTCTGTGATCATGCTCATCAGGAAGCCCACCACCAATCCGACTACCACCGTCCCAAACACACGCATTGAAGTATAGATCTCTCCTTTCACCTCGAAAGTAGCAGGCAACAACCAGTTTATGAGCAGGTATGAAGCGGCAGCAGTGAGAAGTATGGAGCCGAAGTTGCCTTTGTTCAGGGCGCTCTGGGGATTCCCGTTTTCCCTGATACGCACAAAATAAGTTCCTGCAATGGAAAAAATCACGCCGAGCACCGCAATACCGAGAGGAAGAATCACCGGGGAGAGCCCGCCAAGCTTATCCTCTTTTCCCGTATTCACGGAAGCTCCCAGCACCATGGTGGCAAGGAGGGTACTCACATAGGAGCCGAAGAGGTCAGCTCCCATGCCGGCGACATCGCCTACATTGTCGCCTACGTTATCCGCTATCACGGCCGGGTTGCGGGGATCATCCTCCGGAATGCCGGCTTCCACTTTCCCTACAAGGTCAGCGCCTACGTCAGCGGCTTTGGTAAAAATTCCGCCACCCACCCTGGCAAACAATGCAATGCTCTCCGCCCCGAGGGAAAAGCCTGTCAGTATCTCAAGCACCCTTTTAAGCGGCTCACCCATTTCCCCGGCAGGGTTAAACAATACCTGGAACAGTATAAAAAGGAGGCTGAGCCCCAGCAAACCGATGGATACTACGCTAATTCCCATCACCGAACCTCCTGTAAAGGAAACATCAAGCGCCTTTCTCAGGCTGGTACGCGCTGCATGTGTTGTACGGACATTAGCTTTTGTGGCCACGCGCATCCCCACAAAACCAGATAAGGCTGAAAACAGGGCTCCCACCACAAAGGCAAGTGCCACCAGCCAGTGAGAACGGTGAGGATCGGCAAAAAACGCAAGCAGCACCCCGACAATCAGCACAAATATAGCAAGCACCTTGTATTCTGCCTTAAGAAAAGACATCGCCCCGTTGGAGATATAACCCGCAATCTGCTTCATCCGGTCTGTTCCTGCATCCTGCTTTCCAATCCATACCGCTTTCGCAAAAGCATATGCTAATGCAGCAACCGAAACGGCGGGAATCAAATAAATAAAGTTGTTCATAACCTGTGGTTTGTATATCTGAATATGGCTAAATTTCCTGTTTTCTAAACAAAGGGCGTCAAAGATAGAAAAAAAAACTCTTTTTCAAAGGGGGTGTATGAGTCCTCTCTTTTAAGCTGATTTTAACCGGCCAACTTTCGTGGGAGCATACAAAAACCATATAAATATTCAAGCGAAGGTGCGCCTTCGCCTAACTCCCAGGACAAACTATGTTGAACGGGGATGTATCTTACAGTCTTTATGATCTTTCCGGTTGCCGGGTTAGTAAAGTCATTTCAAAAGCACCATCCTCTTAGTTGTAAATCTTCAGCGTAAGGAAATATAGCTGATCCTGTTCAATGATTTTATAACCTGTTGGCAAAGTAAAATTTTGCTCGTTGCTAAAAACACTGCCGTATAAAAGTAAACATTTATCAGGTAACCAAAGCCTTTGTATTCCTTTTGACTTTTCGGCCGGAGGCCGGGTTGCTTCAGCCTTCAGCGACGTAGCGGGACGCTACGTCGTTGATTTTTTCCGGCATCTTGCCGAATTGCCATTGATTGATCATCGCGATAAAAAAGAGTGAATTAATGTTTAATAAAACAAGTGTTATTGAGAACTTTTTTAATCCATCTTCGCGTTCCGCTACGGCAGATAAGAAGCGGGGTTAATGCTACATTATACGGGTATCCATAAGGCTATAAAGTGGCAATAACCGGAAATTTTTAATTCCTGATATTTCCATTATATTTGCACTCCATTTTTGAAAACCATCCTAATAAGCAAATGTCATGGAGTTATTGAAAAAAGTAGAGGAACAGCTGAGCCAGAAAAAAAAGCACCCCGCCTTCAAAGCAGGAGATACCGTTACTATTCACTATAAAATTATAGAAGGTACCAAGGAACGCATACAGCAATTCCAGGGAGTAGTGCTCCAGCGGAAAGGCGCTGGCCTTACCCAGACCTTTACAGTGAGAAAAATATCAAACGGCGTAGGTGTGGAACGGATTTTTCCCCTTTATTCCCCCAGAGTTGACAAGATAGAAGTAGATAAAAAAGGTATCGTTCGCCGCGCCCGTATTTTCTATCTCAGGGGTGTCAGGGGCAAACAGGCAAGAATTACCGAAGACAAAAGCTCTGAAGTCCAGAAGGAAAGCCAGGAACCTGCACTCAGCACAAAAGAATAAACCTGCGTACACTGTTTTTTGCAGACGCAAAACTGAAGCAGCATGCTTGCTGCTAATGGTTTCTTTTTTCCAGTTTTGATATTTTCCTGTCGGTGAGCACAAGAAAGAAGAGTATCCCCGCAAGAATAAGGAGCAGCACAAGCACGACAACGTATATCTTTCCGTCAGCATGCATCGCATCAGCCATTTCAGGCCGGGATCCGGCCTGCTGGGCAAAGACCGGAATCAGAAGCAGAAAATAAGCAACTCCAGCCATAAGGATTGTTTTCATTCGTATATTTTTCATAAGCATTTTTATTATTGTTCGGGTGTTACTGCTCCCTTCACTTTCTCCCTCAGATGCGGGTAAGCAGGAAGCATTCTCAGAGAAGAGAGCATAGGATCATTATCCATGCGACCTGTATCATTAAAACCAAGGTGCGCCGCTTCTTCCATATACTGAAGAGCCCGCTCCGGGTTTTTCTGCACTGCATAAACAACGGCCATCAGGTAAGCATGCTCCGGGTTAGGAGGATCAACAAGTGAATAGAGATTAATCAAATCAAAAGCCCTGGGCCAGTCTCCCTCATTCAGTGCAGCAGTGCAGTTCATATACAAAACAAGGCTGAGGTATCCGAGAATTCTTTTATACATCATCCTCTCTTCGTAGCCGGATGCTTTCATAAGGCTGTTCACGCGGGCGACTTCCATCTCCCACCATGCTCCGGGTTTTATTTTAAGGGCACCGAGGTATGATTGCTGCAGTTCAAACTCTTCCTTAGCCAGTTTCTTCTGCAGTTCAAATTCCTGCCGGTATTCTTTCCCCGAACGGATTTCAGACAGTGTCCGCGCATAGGGAAGGGTATCTGCAATGCCGCCGAGGCAGTCGGCCATACGTGCATAAGCCGCCGCGGCATAAAGCATCCTCTTGCTCTTCACATTGGCCTGTGCCCTGTCTTTTATAAACTTTTCTGCCGTGGAGATAAGTCCCTCGTCCTTTTCTGTTGTTCCTGTTTTCATCTCATTGATCCTGAGCCATAGAAAAGCCTCTTCCATGTCCTTTTCACCGGGCCAGCGGTGCCCGCCCTCAGCAACCATGAGCGCATTCGCGAAGCCCATCCTGTCAAGCGAATATTTCACCATGTTCATTTCGTTAAGATTGAAATCCCCGTCGCCGGCTATGCCGATATATAAAAATTTACGCGTGATTTTTTTATCCGCAGGAAGCCCGGCGGAGCATCCGATCATCCCTGCCACATCCTCCCTGGTCATTGCTGCAAGCCCCGCCACTCTTGCTCCTCCCGAAAAGCCGGCAAGATATATCCTTTTTTCATCCACGCTGATCCTGGATTTCAGGTCGTTCATAAGTTTATCCGCAATGCTGCCCGTAACATCCCAGGGAAGCCCGTTTTTTGAGTTGTTGGACCCAGCAAGGATAAACCCGTACCTGGAAGCAAGAGATCTGTATTTCCCGAGGGGAAAAGCACCTGCGCCATGGGGATCAAAAAAAACAAGGAGAGGATATTTTTTTCCGGATGAATAAGAAGAAGGAAGGTACAATGCAAAGCTGAGCGAAGTATCGGATGTTATTTTAACTCCCTCAAGCAGGCTGTCGGCAGGAAAATTTTCAGGAGCATTATGAGCCATTACCGCGGAAGCGCCGTTCTTCCCGCTATAACCGGCCTGGGGGCCGCAGGAGGAAAGGGCAAAAACCAGCAAAACGGGGGCAGACAAATATCTCATGCCCGGGTTTCTTTATCCTCATCCCTGAGCCGGGCAATTCTCACCCTCAGCTCCAGCAGCCATACGCCGAGCAGTATCCATCCGGCCACGGCGGGATAAAACACCAGCCTCATCCTGTTGTCAAGGTCATAAGTATTAAAGCCCGGATTGCCGCCGTTTCCGGGATGAAGCGAATCGGTAAGGCGGGGAAGAATCAGGATAAAAACCAGCATGAGCACATAAGCAAAAATGTTATACACTGCCGATATCTGCGCTTTCCTCTGGCTCTCGGGAAAGGAGTTTCTCAGTATAAAGTAGGCAAGGTACGCCAGCATGGTCACTGCGGCACCGTTAAGTTTGGCGTCATTCACCCACCATGCGCCCCATGTATTTTTTGCCCAGAGAGAGCCGGTGATAAGCCCGAGGATCCCATATAAAACCCCTACGTTGGCAGCTTCAACAGCTACCCTATCTTCCCGGATCTTATTACTCCCGAGATACTTAGTGCTGTACACAAGTGATACTGTTAAAAGCACAATCATCCCAAACCACATGGGCACATGAAAATAAAGATTCCGGATAGTTTCATGCAGGATATCAAGGGCTGGAACATCCCCGGTAAAAGCCATTGCCACCGTATAAAATAAAAGTGTGCAGGTTAAGACTTTCCACCAATATTTTTTCATTTTCCCTTTGCCTGTCAGTTGCGCCAAATATATGGAAATAAAATATAGGCAAGCATCACCACAATGACATTCAGCGCAAGAAGAATCACTACGCCCCCTGTATTGGCAGAAAGTGCAAGACCAAAAATGGCATCCCTTGAAAACCGGATCGAAGAGATAAGAAGCGGTATAAGCACGGGAAAAGCAAGAATAGCCACCAGTGCGGGATTCTGTCCTGCCTTCGACGCAATGGCTGAAATCATCGTAAGCAGGGAAGAAAATCCCATACTCCCCAGCAACAGGGCAATCACAAAAGAAAAGTGATCCTGTATGATGTTTCCTATAAAAAGAGTGTAGAAAAAATACTCTATGAAAGCAAGTATAAGAACCATCAGCATATTATAAATTATTTTAGACAGGATAAGTTCCTGCGGGCTTACAAGCATATAATAATACAGGTGCCTGCTGCTGCTCTCCTGCATAAAACTCCGGGCGGCCGCATTTACCGAGGCAAACAGGAGAATGATCCAGAACAGCGCATTCCAGGTGGCAGGATCCAGAATCTGCCGGAAAGAAAGATAAGCTACAAAGACAGTGGAAAGCACATAAAGCACAATGCCGCTCAGCGCCGCCCGGTTTCTC
>JAHEYN010000036.1:16107-20058 GCA_023251555.1 Bacteroidota bacterium
GATAATCAAAAAAAAAGCTTCTATGATTTCAAGATGAAAACCATTGAAGGGAAAGAGTTCAGCTTTTCAGAACTGAAAGGGAAAAAAGTAATGATTGTGAACACTGCCTCCTTCTGTGGCAACACACCGCAGTACGCTGCCATGGAGAAACTTTATAAAACATACGGGGGCACAGGTTTTGTAATCCTCGGATTTCCTGCAAATAACTTCGGCAAACAGGAGCCGGGATCCAATAAAGAAATTGTGGAATTCTGCCGGAGCAATTACGGTGTAAGCTTTCCGATGTTTGAAAAGATCTCGGTAAAAGGCGATGACACCGCACCTCTTTACCGCTGGCTGACCACGAAAAGCCTCAACAGCGCAGCAGATGCTCCGGTGACATGGAACTTCCAGAAATTCCTCATTGATGAAAACGGGAACTGGGTAAAAAGTATTCCCCCGGGAGAACGCCCGGACAGCGATGAGGTTGTGCGGTGGATCACGGGGAAGTAAACCAGATGCCATGAAACTTGACATTCTTGCTTTTGCCGCACACCCTGATGATGCGGAACTGGGCTGCGGGGGAACAATTCTGAAGCATATCGGCATGGGCATGAACGCCGGCATCGTTGACCTCACGAAAGGGGAACTTGGAACGAGGGGAACTCCCCTGCTGCGTGCAGAAGAAGCGGCAGCGGCAGCAGCAATACTTGGCATAGCCGCAAGAAAAAATCTTGGGTTCAGTGACGGCTTTTTTCAGAATGACAAAGAACACCGGATCGAGGTAATTAAAGCCATCAGGGAGTTCAGGCCAGAAGTTGTACTGGCTCCTGCCCTCTCCGACCGCCACCCCGACCATGGCAGGGCCGCTTCCCTCGTCTCTGAAGCATGTTTCCTCTCAGGATTGTCAAAAATAAATACCGGGCAGGAAGCCTGGAGGCCGAAAGCTGTTTACCATTATATACAGGACAGGTTTGTTCAACCCTGCTTTGTCGTGGATATTACACCCTTCATGGATAAAAAAATGGAAGCGGTCAAAGCCTTCAGGTCGCAATTCCATGATCCCGCCTCCAAAGAGCCGCAGACATATATATCAAGGCCTGAATTCCTGGAATATATCCGATCAAGAGCTATGGAATATGGAAAGATAACCGGAGTACTCTATGCCGAAGGCTTTACCACCGAAAGGCCTCCGGGGATTGAAAACCTTCTTGCACTTAAGTAAGACCCCACTTGAACGCAGAGCTGTTCATAGCAAAAAAAATCCTTTTCGGATCCTCCGGGGATCAAAAAGTTTCCAGGCCGGTCATACGCATTGCCCTGCTCGGCATCACCCTCAGCATGGCTGTCATGATTCTTGCGCTCGCCATCGTGACCGGTTTCCAGGATGAAATCCGTAATAAAGTAATCGGCTTCGGGGGACATATACAGGTTACCGGATTCGAATCAAACAATTCATACGAAGCCAGGCCGGTGGAAAAAAGCCAGGTCTCTGTTCCTGCCCTCAGCGCAATAAAGGGAGTAAGGCATGTACAGGCCTTCGCCACCAAAGCAGGAATCCTCAAAACAAAAGAAGATATAGAAGGAATCCTGCTGAAAGGAATCGGAACTGACTTTGACTGGAGCTTTTTCGGCAGCAAAATCATTTCAGGAAGAAAAATTACCATCTCCGATTCCGCTGCAGGAAATGAAGTTCTCATTTCAAAATATATCTCAAACAGACTGAAAATACATTTGGGAGACGATATCACCGTTTACTTCATACAGCAGCCGCCCAGAGCGAGGAAATTCAGGATAGCGGGAATTTATGAAACAGGCCTCGGAGACTTTGACAAGATATTTGTCCTGTGCGACATTGCCCACATACAGAAACTCAATGACTGGAACAAAGATCAAACGGGAGGATTTGAAATACTCGTCAGTGATTTCTCCCGACTTAAAGAAACAGGCGAACGGGTTTATTCCTCCACCGGCTATAACCTGAACACCAGGACGATCAGGGAAATCTATCCCCAGATCTTCGACTGGCTGGGACTTCAGAACATGAATGCCGTCATCATAATTATTCTCATGATCCTTGTAGCCTCCATCAATATGATTTCCGCTCTCCTAATCATTATCCTCGAAAGAGTCAATATGATTGGCCTTGTCAAGGCTCTCGGAATGAAAGACCTGAGCGTACGGAAAACTTTCCTTTACGTAGCAGCATACCTCGTAGGCCTGGGCATTTTGCTCGGAAACATTTTCGGGCTTTCACTTTGCTTTCTGCAGAAACATTTTTCCATCCTGAAGCTGGACCAGGAATCCTATTACGTATCTGTAGTGCCTGTACATATTTCCGTTCCCCACCTCCTGCTGCTGAACGGGGGAACTTTTATAATATGTGTTGCAGTCCTTATCATACCCTCTTACATCATTACCCGCATCAGCCCGGTGAAAGCAATAAAGTTCAGCTGAGGCGGACCACGCCGGAAACGTTTTGTTTTTTCCACCGCCTCTCACTTCCGGTCAGGCAGTAACCCATACCGAATGTCCTGCTGCATATAGTATGTAAATTTTTATTTGCGTACTTTTAGGCTATGAAATATGCCCTCCAGTTTCTGTTATACGGCTTTATATTCTTACTGCATCCTTTTTCTCCGTGGCACAAAACCAGGAGATAGTATACCTTACAAATTATGCTGAAGATGCACACATCAAACAAATTATGATATTTACCTCCCTTTTCACAGAAACACCATGAAAGACTCCAGAATAAAATTTGCCATCATCGGCTGCGGCCATATCGGGAAACGCCACGGCGAAATGATTCGCAGAAACCCGGAAGGAGAACTGGTTGCGCTCTGCGATATGGCACCCGAAGCAACCCTGGGGCTGGAAGCCTTCGGCAATGTTCCTTTTTATAATTCCCCCGCAGCAATGCTTGCCGCTCACCCTGAGGCAGAGGTAGTATCAGTTTGCTCCCCCAACGGGCTTCATGCCACCCATACAATGGCTGCCCTCGAAACAGGAAAACACGTGGTGTGCGAAAAACCTATGGCCCTGAAAAAAAGCGACTGCGAAGCTCTTATCTCGAAAGCACTCCAGGTTAATAAAAATATTTTCTGCGTGATGCAAAACCGCTACTCTCCGCCTTCACTCTGGATAAAAGAAGTGGTGCATAAAAAAATTCTGGGAGAGATCTTCATGGTAGAACTCAACTGCTACTGGAACCGCGACGATCGCTATTATAAAAAAGGAGGATGGAAAGGATCTTCTGAACTTGACGGGGGAACACTGTTTACCCAGTTCTCCCACTTTATAGATATCATGTTCTGGCTGTTCGGAGATATCAAAGACATACAGGCAAAATTTAATAACTTTACTCATAAACAAACGATCCAGTTTGAAGACAGCGGCATCGTCAGTTTCAACTTCCTGAACGGCGGCATGGGATCCATCAATTACTCCACTTCCGTATGGGATAAGAATTTAGAAAGCAGCATCGCTGTTATCGGGAGCAAAGGCAGTGTGAAAATAGGCGGACAGTATATGGATAAGGTTGAATATTGCCATATCAAAGATTACGAGATGCCTGTGCTTGCCCCCACCAATCCCGCAAATGATTATGGCGCTTACAAAGGATCTGCCTCCAATCATCATTATATCATAGCCAATGTTATTGATACGCTGAAAGGGCGCACCACCATTACAACCAACGCCATCGAAGGATTAAAAGTGGTTGATATTATTGAAAGAATCTATGCACTGAAAAAATAACCGGAATTTATATGTACCAGGAACTGAAAAATAAAAAAGAAAAGCTCGCAGTGATCGGCCTCGGCTACGTGGGGCTCCCAATAGCACTGGAATTTGCAAAGAACATCTCCGTGATCGGATTTGACATCAATGAAAAAAGGGTGGAGATGATGAAAAAGAAAATTGACCCCAGCGGGGAACTTGACGCCTCTTCCTTCAACGGGCGCGATATTG
>JAHEYN010000050.1 GCA_023251555.1 Bacteroidota bacterium
ATATCAGAAACACTATTCAGATAGTTCCGCACCTTCTGAGCTACTGAGAAATTAAAAAGGGCAGGGGTGAGGCTGTCAACGGCATCCAGTTTTGCGGATTTTACCACATCCATTTCCTTTTTGATTTCTGTCTGAATAAGAGCCAGTTTGGAAGCGTACTGCTTATGATCTTCCCGCCCCTGTATATTATCAACGCAATAATCCAATCTTGCCCTCAGCTCCTGTACCCATAGCTGCTTCTTGTAATTGGAGATGCTCATCATCCTGTCATACTTATAGAAAATCTTTTCATATTCATTGTTCATGAACTGGTTTACTGCAAGCGCTTCAAACGCCCATCTTGAAGTCATCATTTCACCGGTAACAGGAACATACTTATCAGAAGCAATGGAAGGATTCAGTTTGTCAAATTTTACAATAACACCGCTCAGCAGCAACTGGGGAATCAGGAGAATGGGAATCAGGATGTAAATGGTAACGGCAGAGTTAAAACTAGCGGAGATATTAAGGCCGAGCATATTGGCAAAACAGGATGTGGTGAATAGTACCAACCAGTAGGAAACGGTCATTCCTTTTATACCGAGGAGCCAGTTTCCAAGCAGGACGTACGTCAGTGTCTGGATGGCGGAGATTATAAACAATATGGATATTTTGGAATAAAGATAACTGGCCCAGCTCAGGTTAAGGAAGGCTTCCCGCTTGAGAATCTTCCTGTCCTTGATAATTTCTTCGGCACTTACGGTAAGTCCCATGAAAAGAGCAACCACGATGCTCATGAACAGGTATGCGGGGATATTGGCGTTCTCACGGAAGATATACTCTGCATTTTCCCCGGAGTTGATGTTATAATATCTTACAAGATAAGCAAGGATGAATGCCAGCAGGGGAGCCTCAAGAAAATTAATCAGCATGTACTGGGTATTGCTGAGTTTTGAGAGGACGTCCCTGATAGTGAATACCCCGAACTGTTTGATTTTTCCGGGTATGCTGAAGGAACTTTTAGGAACATCTTTTGATTTTCCTTCGTGCGGTATGTTTTTGCCTTCTATATGCTTCAGGTAGTACTCATTCCATTGCCGGGGTGATATTTTTCTCTCTCTGGTAGGGTTTCCGTACTCATCAATCACCTTCGATTCAATAATGTTGAATATCTGTTCGGGGTTTACATTTCCGCAGGTGATACACTCACTTTCATCGGCATTTACATGGTTGATGATTTTTTTGAAGTATAAGATGGCATCTACAGGGTTGCCGATATAGATTGGGAATCCTCCGGAATCCAGTATCAGCAATTTGTCGAACATCTTAAAGATATCCGAAGAGGGCTGGTGTATAACAACGAATACCAGTTTCCCTTTCAGCGAAAGTTCTTTTAAAAGGTCCATTATATTTTCAGAATCCCTTGATGAAAGGCCTGATGTGGGTTCATCCACGAACAGGACAGAGGGTTCCCTGATAAGTTCCAGCCCGATGTTAAGGCGTTTCCGCTGGCCGCCGCTTATCTTCTTATTCAGCGGGCTTCCTACTTTAAGGCTTCTGATCTCAAAAAGCCCCAGGTCTTCAAGGAGTTTTAATACCAGTTTGGTAATTTCCTGGTCGGTATAGCCCCCGAAGCAAAGTTTCGCGTTGTAAAAAAGGTTCTCAAAAACTGAAAGCTCTTCAATGAGCAGGTCATCCTGGGAAACATAGCCTATGACACCTTCTATACTTTTTTTCTGGTTGTGAATGTCTATGCCATTAATCAGCACTCTTCCTTTTGTAGGCTTTTCTATTCCGTTGAGGATATTGAGAAGGGTGGATTTACCTGCGCCGCTGGCACCCATAATTCCAATCATCTTTCCGGACTCTTCACCGTAGTTCAGTTCATAGAGTCCTTTCTTCCCGTTCTTAAACTCGTATTCAACGTTGTCAACAGTGAAATGTATTTTTGTTTTGGCAGTATCACTGAGGAAACAGCCTACAATGTCACTATAGTATACAGGGGAAACTTTGGAGCTTCTTATGGAACATCCGTTAGTGAGCAGGTAGACCTGATTTTTCCTGATACCCTGTCCGTTGAGGTATAATTCACTTTCCCCTATATACCTGACAACATACATATCCACGCTGTGAATTCTCAGCACTTCCATGTGACCCGAGATGTTTTCGGAGTAGATATGTTTCTTTGTAAAGACGCTTCCTTTCTGACTGTTATTTATAATTAGAAGGTCGGGGCAGGAGAAAGGTTCGTTTTCAGGGTGCAGGACAAAATTCCTGATGTTGTTGAACTCTTCGTCGCTGATATTAAAGGTGGAAGCAACAGTAGTTGCGAATTCTATTTCCTGTTCGGAAAGGATTTTACCCGCATTGATAAACTCAAGTATCCTTATAAGTACAACAATCTTTTGCTTCTGTGTAAGCTCTGCATTAATCTGGGTACAAATGAAAAGTACCCTTACCGAATCTTTTACCGAGGTGCGCTTCCTTGTGCCGTCGGCAGTTTTTTTCCTTTCAGGTTGTTCTTCCAGAAAATGGTCAAAAAGCTTGAGGTATTCATCAACCAGGTCCTGGTTCAGCTGCTGCTTGAGAAACAGTTGAACCACCTTACGCCCGTCGCTGGTAACGCCGTCCACCTTTGCGATAATCGCAAAGAGCTGCATCAGGGCTTTCAGAATCTTCTCACTCATGCTGTTTTAGAATAACACAATATAAAAACACAACAGCCGGAACGGGCCGGGAAAAGCAGGTGGCAGGGGTGGAATATTTAGTTTTTGAACCCTATCAGCACGACTGCACAGCCGGAAGCGGCGGTTGAGTCGGGCGTGCCTCCTGCCATTGCATTTGCAAGCTGTGCTTCAATAGTGCAGTTGACTGTTGATGTAAACTTGAAATCCCAGTAGGGCGTATTTCTGTAATCCCCGCTGTTGAAGAGAAGGTGCCTTTCAGAATCATAAAGGCGGAATACGAGATTCCCGCCTGATAGGCCGCTGCATGCCATGATGCGGTAGGTGCTTCCTCCGTAAAAAGTGGTCGTGTATTCTGCTATTTCGTTATTGATGAGCAGGGAACGGTACTGCTGACCGTCGGATATGAAGGAGCCGGAATAGCTTTTCTGACACACATTTGCAATAGTGTCGCACTGGGCTTTGGAAATATTTGAGTAGAGGGTTGATACACCCAACAGTATGGCAAAATAAATACGGGTTAATTGTTTGCTGTTCATAATGTTACGGTTTTACTATTTCTGTTCTTAATTTGGTAACTTTTTCAGTAATGTCTTTAAGCTGCTCCTTACTCATCTTAACATTGCTTTCGCTGTTGATTACCGTGAGCTTTTTCACTGTATCAATGGTGGGCTCCTTGTAGGTATATGAGAACTGGATGTTTTCGTAGATATTTGTCAGTTCGAGAAGCTTGTCAATCAGGGTGCCGACTTCTTTCTGTTCCTGAAAGCCCATCAGAAGTTTAATGAGGTTGTCGAGAGTGATTTTCTGCTCGCCTATGCGGTTCACGATTTCCTGGTTGTTGGAGGATTTTGCCACATTGGTCATGAAATACAGTGCTTCAATCCATCCTCCGGCAACAATCAATGCACCTACATCTTTACGCTCATTGTTTTTAAGGAATCCGTCAGATTGCCTGAAAGCTTCTGTAATGATAGCCAGCACCGAGTCTTTCACGCCTATATTATTCTGGAAGCGCTGAAGGGTGTTTTTTTCAAACGCACCGGAGATGCCCAGCACATCCGCCAGCTGCTTGATGGCATTAAGGTATGCGATAGCATCCTGTGTCTGGTCATAGATAGTGGCATAACCAAGGTCAGCGCCATAAATACCGAGATTCAGCGCTTTGCTGAAATTAGTGCTGTAGTTGCTCAGGTTCAGCGTGGAATTCAGGGATGTCTTGTTGTAGTTAGCCCCTGACTTCTTAAGCATCATAGAAATCTGGATAGGGGAAGGCACACTGAACGTCACCTTATCTACCTTGACAATCTTCGAAGCGTTGCTGTCAACACCTTCGTCCAGTTGTTTTTCCTTGGTAGATTCACCCATGTGGCAGCCTGCCATGGTGAATGCAAGTAGTGCAGCTGCAACGGGGTACTGAGGCTTTAAAAGGAAATTTAAAATCTGAAGTCTCATTGTGTGTGGGTTTAATTTTTTTTTAAATTTTGGTGCAAGTAACAAAAAATAAATTAAATGGCAAAGCATGTAAAAAATAAGGTGTTGTTAGCCTGGTACAGATAAAGCCCTCTGTTTTTTCTTAAAGGGAGAAAGCAGCGAAATGATATTTTTTATACTCATGCCCTCACTCTGGTTTTCCTTGCTGAGAACTTATGCCGTCTTGTATAAATACACCGTCTTTCATGGTGAGTTTCCTGTCCGCTTGGTTGGCAAGTTCTTCATTATGCGTTACAATCACAAAGGTTTGCCCGAATCTTTTCCTGAGGTCGAAAAAAAGATTGTGAAGTTCCCGGGCAGATGCCGAATCAAGATTTCCTGTCGGTTCGTCTGCAAGGACAATGAGCGGGTTATTTATCATGGCCCGTGCTACCGCTACTCTCTGCTGTTCCCCGCCGGAGAGCTCTCCGGGTTTATGTTTGAGGCGGCTTTCAATACCGAGGTAGCCGAGGAGTTCCATGGCTTTTTTCTCGGCTTCTTTCCGCGGGGTACCTCCGATAAAAGCAGGGATGCATGAATTTTCCAGTGCGGTGAACTCAGGCAGGAGGTGGTGAAACTGGAAAACAAAACCTATATATCTGTTCCTGAAATCTGCCAGCCTGTTGCCGGAAAGATCCGAGATATTTACCCCGTTTATTTCGAGAGATCCCTCGTCGGCTTTATCAAGAGTGCCTGCAATATGAAGCAGCGTGCTCTTGCCTGCGCCGGACGGGCCCACAATGGAAACAATTTCTCCTTTTTTCACTTCGAGGTTTATACCGCGGAGCACTTTAAGGTTGTCGTACGATTTATGAATATTTCTTGCACGTATCATCTGCCGCGGAGAGATAGTTCTCAGAAAATGGGATGTGATTTATTAAGGGTAATCAGAACATAATACACCGTTAGAATGATACCGGAGGTGGCGGCACCGTATATGGAGCTGAGGCGGTCTTCCTTTTCTTCCGATGAAAGATAAACTACGGCAACTCCTATGGGAATAAAGAGAAATCCCCAGCAGAAGGAAGGGAGCACGGGAGGCCCGTCGCCACGGCCGGGGCCGAAGTCGGAGAGGGAAGAAAATGGGTCCTGGTATGCACCGGGAAGTGTCGCGATCTTTCCTGCAAGGACATCGTTTTCCATCATATCAAGAGATCGCATCGCTTTGCCGAGCTTTTGTTCGTCCAGACGGAAGAGTTCACTGTTTATGTTTACGGCGCTGTATGCTGCCGGTGATATCAGTACAAGAATGAAGAAGGAAATTTTTTTCATAGGATGATTTTTTGATGAAGCGAATATAGAATTTATCTCTGAAACAGCCTCAATCACCATCATAGGGCAAGCACAATATCATCAAATCTTTCGGTATATTTGTCGATATTACCATTCAGATGACAGAATCAGCAATTTACAAGCCGAAGAACAAGATACGCATCGTTACTGCCGCCTCTCTTTTTGACGGACATGATGCTGCAATCAATATCATGCGCAGAATAATACAGTCTGGCGGAGCAGAGGTGATACACCTCGGCCATGACCGTTCCGTTCAGGAAATCGTTGACTGTGCCATACAGGAAGACGCCCAGGCCATTGCTGTTACCTCATACCAGGGCGGGCACATGGAATTTTTCAAGTATATGTATGATCTTCTGAAAGAAAGGGGGTGCAGTCATATTAAGATATTCGGAGGGGGCGGAGGAACCATCCTGCCTTCTGAGATTAAAGAGCTTCAGCACTATGGCATTGTGCGCATTTATTCGCCGGACGATGGCCGCCGCATGGGATTACAGGGGATGATTGGCGATATGCTCAGGCAATGCGATTTTCCTGTCGGGGCAAAATTAAACGGAGAGGTGAAAATCCTGGAGAAAAGAGATGCCAAGGCTGTTGCCAGGCTTATTTCAGCAGCCGAAAATTTTTATGGCAGTTTTCGCTCCGTATTTAGTGAGATTGATAAATCTGCCGCAAAGAAAAAGATTCCCGTGCTTGGCATCACCGGTACCGGCGGAGCAGGAAAATCATCCCTCGTGGATGAGTTGGTAAGGCGCTTCCTTTCAGACTTTGAGAAAAAGACCATTGCTATCATTTCCGTTGATCCTTCCCGTAAAAAAACAGGAGGGGCGCTGCTAGGTGACAGAATCCGCATGAATGCGATCTCGGGCGGGCATGTCTATATGCGTTCCCTTGCCACGAGGCAGAGCAATCTTGCTCTCTCCAAACATGTGCAGGAAGCGGTGAATATCGTTAAGGCTGCCGGTTATGACCTCGTTATCCTTGAGACTTCCGGGATAGGCCAGAGTGACACCGAAATCACCGATCACTCAGATCTTTCGGTTTATGTGA
>JAHEYN010000001.1 GCA_023251555.1 Bacteroidota bacterium
TCATAAGGGTTGGAATCAATTCATTCCTTTTATAGCTACCATACTGGGGATTATATTTACCGATCTTTTAATAGGAATTTTAATCGGCTTGGCAGTTGGTGTTTTTTATCTTCTCAGAAGTAATTTTAGAAATCCGTTTACCATAGAGAAGCAGGTAATTTATACGAATGAAACTATTCGTATAGAATTACCGAACCAGGTTTCGTTTTTAAACAAAGCTACAATAAAAGGCACGCTTTGGGATATTCCTGAAAATTCAAAAGTTATAATTGACGCAAGTAAAACGGATTATATTGATAATGATATTATGGAAATTTTGCAGGATTTTAAAATGATCGTTGCACCAGAAAGAAAGATACAACTTAACATAATCGGGTTGAAAAAAGAGTATCAACCTATTGATCATATCCAGTTTGTAAATGTATTAGATAAGGAAACGCAACAAGGATTAACACCGGAAAATATTTTAAACCTTTTGAAAGAAGGCAACAATCGCTTCATTAAAGGTAAATGGTCCAAAAAAGAATTTAAACATCAAGTAGATGCAACTTCATCAGGACAATATCCAATGGCAGTTATTTTAAGCTGCATTGATTCAAGGATAACCCCGGAAATGGTATTCGACAGTAACCTTGGCGATTTGATTGCTATACGTATTGCCGGAAACATCATAAATAACGAAATCATAGGAAGCATGGAGCTTTCGCATAAGGAAATAGGCACTAAGCTAATTGTAGTAAAGGGGCACGCAAACTGCGGAGCGATAAATGCAGCTATTCATGATGTTAAGGGAGGCTATATTGGACTTATTACTGAAAAAATTAAACCTTCAATTGATAAAGCTGTTCAATTGCGTGACGACAAAAATATACAAAATAATTTGTTAGAAGATACTTGTCGTTTAAATATTCAGAATTCAGTATATGAAATTTTAAAAACAAGCCAATACATTACTGGGCAAATTAGTGAAGGCAAGTTAGGTATAGTGTCAGCATATTATGATACAAGAACAGGAAATGTGAATTTTGGTGATTTAATTGCATCTAAAGAGAAATTAGAAAAAACAATCTCAATGACAGATAGCGGAAATTAAAATTGAGTAATATGGATATAACTGCATATATAACCGGAAAAATTAAACCTTCTATTGAAAAGGCAAAGTTAATACAAACTGATAAGGATACTAATTTAACAGAAAATACTTGTTTATTAAATATGCAAAATTCCGTAAATAAAATTTTAGAAAAAAGCAGTTCTGTTTGTGAGCAAATCAGCAACGAAAAATTAGGCATTGTGTCAGCCTATTATAATACTACTACGGGAAAAGTTAGATTTGATAACTTAATAGCATCTGAAGAAAATTTAACTGAAACTTTACACGGGAATGAATGAAAATACTGAATAATATATTACTTATGATTATGCTGGTTATAGGTAATTCTGTTTTGCCACAAACCCAAACAGAAATCCATAAGGATGCTCTGCCCGAGGAGGTAAAGGAGCATCTACATAAAAAGTATAAAAATTGTTCGGTTGTAAATATTGTTAAAATTACCTTCCACAGCGGAATTAGAATTTACAAGTTGGAAGCTCATAAAAAAATAAACAGAAACAGGAGTACAATTGAAAATATATATTATTTAACTTATGATACTAAAGGAAAACTGATATTAAAAATAAAAGACAGAAAAATCTATTATGCTAATTCGCCACCTTCAAAAATGCAAACCTCAACCGGTGATTATAGGTATAGACATTAACCAAATCCATAAATAAACAATATGAAAAAAATCACAATACCGTAAAACTCATACCCCATAAATTTTGAAAAATGATGATTGATATAAAAATCGAATTAATATTTGTTGCAAAACTTTTTGTTGCCTTTTTGCTTGGAGCATTTGTTGGGCTTGAAAGAGAAAGGCATGGAAGTCCTGCCGGTATAAGAACGTATGCTGCTGTATCTCTTGGCGCTGCTTTATTTACTCTTATAGGACTTCATTCAAATGACACTACCGCAGCATCCCGCATAACAGCAAATATCGTAACTGGCATTGGTTTTCTCGGAGCAGGCATTATTTATAAAGACAACACAAAAGGTTTTACTCACGGATTAACCACAGCATCAACCATTTGGGTAACAGCAGCTATTGGAGTGGCTGTGGCTTATTCAATGTTTATTGTTGCAGTTGCTTCAGCAATTGCTATTTATTTTTTGCTTTCACTGCATCACTTTCAATGGTACGTTAGAATTAAAAAGAAATGGGAAATCAAGGAGAATCATAAACATGATGACGATAGTGAATAACAACCCACATAAAGGATGAACAACAATAAAAAACCTGAACAGTTAAAAGAGGGGATTCAGCAACTCAATGAGCGGCTTCAGAAGCTAAATTATGAAGCTCGGCAACTTAATCGTATAGCCGGAATCGGTAATAGTAAGGTTCCTATACTTAGTTATAAGATTCATAAACTCAACGATGAGGTTCAAGAGTTCAAGGTTGAGACAGAAAAGGACAATACTAATGTAAAGATACTATATGATGAAATTCAAAAGCTAAATGATGAGGCTCAGAGGCTTGAAGAAGAAGTTCAAAAGATTAAAAATAAATATTCCAATAAAAAACGAGCACATGAAAAATAAAGTTTCATTTACGATCTGCCTATCTATTGCTATGCTGCTAATTTCCGTATCAGGCTTTTCTCAGGACAATAACTGCATTGGTGCGGGTGTCTATCTTACTTATGATGATTTTGTAATTAACAAATTGTCTAACACGATAAACTTTAATCAACAGGGAAGTAAGTTCAAATTCACTTATTGGTATCCAAAAATTAAAATTGTCACCCCTGATCCAACTAAATCTTGGCAGAGAAGTGTTGTTAAATTTAAACCAGGAAGCATCTACGGATATTATCAGTACAGTAAAAAATATCGTTACACTGAAGGCAGAGGATTTTTTTCTCCTTATGGATATTTTGAAATTATCAAGGAGATGAAAGGATTAATTGTGTATAAGCAATACACACGACACCATCATATTAGTGATTATCATTATTACTACAGTATTGACTTCAAATCAGCAATAAAGCCAATGGACAAAAAACATTTGTTAGCCGACACAAGCAATTTCAACAATGCAAAATTTATGGAATCAGTATCCCTGATTAAGAATAAATGGGTCAACGATAACAAAAAAATAATAGATGCTCTGATTAGCGCATATAAATAATTATCAATCAAGGAGTGATAAATGGGAATTAAGTAGAGAAATAATAGTAATACAATTAATGAGAAAATGAATTGAAAAACCATAGATGTAAATACAACGAAAAAAGAAAACGTGAAAAAAAATTTGCTGGTTATTGCAACGCTTCTTTTGTTATTAGTTGCAGGTTATTATGCGGACTATACTGTTGATACTAACCATGTGGATTGCTTTGATAATAAAGTAAATCATGTTTTAATTTTTTGTGGAGCAATGATTTTAATCTCATTTGCTATTATTTGTTTTTTGCTTTTTTACAAGTTTGATAATGACAAATGAAAAAAAATGAACACCAAACTGATTATAGCCAAGATTATTAAAAAAAGACAGTAAAATGAAAAAAACAGTATTAATCGCTTTTGATTTAGTTTGGTTTGTTTTTATTATCACTCTAATATTTAGTTGCAAGAAAACAAATCCGGGAACCCCAGGTAAAAATGAAATATTTCTTCAATACAAAACATTTAATCCAACACAGCTATCTATACAAAAAGGAACTATGGTCACCTTTATCAACAAGGATAATGCGAATCATACGGCCACTTCAACCAATAAATTGTTTGATAGCGGAAAATTAGAAAGCGGTGTGTCCTATTCTTACACATTCAGTAATGCGGGAACATATTATTTCTACTGCAATTATCATTCATCAAGTTCACAGGAACAAGGAGTAATAATTGTACAATAAACGAAGGGCGTATTATAAAATATATAAAAAAACAATTCTTAAAGCAAATTAACTAATTCAATTTTTTAATAATTAAAACAAAGTAATATGATAAGTAAAGCTTCCAACCATAAGCACACCTACGATGCACAAGGCAATATAACCTGTTGTACACTGGAGGAGAAAATCTATGCCAAAGCCAATGCTGCGGAATTGATTAAGCCCAAACATCAGCACACGGAAGACGATGGGCACGATCATAGGCATGAAAGCTCTGAAGGACCAGCGTGGAAACAATACCTGCCTTTATCTATTAGTTTAATAATGCTTTTGTTGGGAATTGTATTTGACAACTACGTAAAAGCGGATTTCTTTAAAAGCTATGTACGCCTGGTTTGGTACGTAATTGCATACCTGCCGGTCGGTATTCCGGTAATAAAAGAAGCTGTACAAGCGATACGCAAAGGAGAATTTTTCACAGAGTTTTTTCTTATGAGCCTTGCGACTATTGGAGCATTCGGTATAAAAGAATATCCTGAAGGCGTGGCCGTAATGTTGTTCTATGCTATTGGTGAGCTATTTCAGTCCGCAGCCGTTAACCGTGCCAAGCGAAGTATAAAAGCATTGCTTGATATACGTCCGGACAAAGCCATCGTATTACGTAATGGAACACTAACGGAAGTCGCACCGGATACAGTAAAGGTTGGCGAAACCATACAAGTAAAAGCCGGAGAAAAAGTGGCATTGGATGGCATAATGCAATCAGCCGGAAGTTCTTTTAATACAGCGGCATTAACAGGCGAAAGCAAACCAAATACATTGAAACAGGGTGAAACGGTTCTTGCAGGAATGATTAATCTCGATAAAGTTGTAGAAATAAAAGTTTCAAAAGTATTTGCGGAAAGTTCACTTGCACGGATTTTGGATATGGTGCAAAACGCTACTTCACGCAAAGCGAAAACAGAATTATTCATCCGTAAATTTTCAAAAATATATACCCCGATAGTGGTGTTATTGGCCTTGCTATTGACTTTTGTTCCTTACTTCTTTGTGGAACAGTATGTATTTTCACAATGGTTGTATCGTGCACTCATCTTCCTGGTTATCTCCTGTCCTTGTGCATTGGTAATTTCTATTCCCCTCGGATACTTCGGAGGCATAGGAGCTGCATCACGAAATGGTATTTTGTTTAAAGGCTCCAATTATCTTGACCTGATGACAAAGATAAATACCATTGTAATGGACAAAACAGGTACGTTAACCAAAGGCGTTTTCAAAGTTCAGGAAGTAAATGCAGCAAGCCATTCTAAAGATGAATTTGTGGCCATAGTTGCAGCCGTTGAATCCCAATCAACTCATCCTATTGCAAAAGCCATTGTTGAATATGCGAACGGAAAAGATAAAAATATTCAGGTAAGCAATGTAGAAGAAATTTCAGGACATGGATTAAAAGGAACTTTTAAAGGATCAGAAGTATTGGCAGGAAATGCAAAGCTGCTTAAAAAATTTAATGTTCCTTATCCGGCAGAAGTTGATGCGATAACGGATACCATTGTAGTTGCTGCAATAAACAACCAATATGCCGGGTACATTACCATAGCTGATGAATTAAAGGAAGATGCGATGGATGCCGTTTCACAGATGCACCAAACAATTTCTAAAATTGTAATGCTTTCAGGAGATAAACAAAGCGTTGTAGATAAGATAGCTAAAGAATTGAACATTGTAAATGCTTATGGCAGTTTATTACCTGAACAGAAAGTACAGAAAGTAGAAGAGCTGAAAAAGGAAAGTCATCGGGTTATCGCTTTTGTTGGAGATGGAATAAACGATGCTCCTGTTCTTGCTTTGAGTGATGTAGGTATAGCAATGGGCGCTCTCGGAAGTGATGCAGCTATTGAAACTGCGGACGTAATCATACAAACCGATCAACCCTCCAAAATTATTACTGCCATTAAAATCAGTAAAGCTACCCAACGGATTGTGTGGCAGAACATATCATTGGCTTTTAGTGTAAAAATTATTGTATTGGCTTTGGGTGCTGGAGGACTTGCTACTATGTGGGAGGCCGTATTCGCTGATGTTGGTGTAGCTCTGCTGGCAATATTAAATGCGATTCGGATCCAAAAAATGAAATTTTAATGGGGAAAGTAAAACATAAAAAACAAAGCTTGATTAAAAGGGTAAGTGGATTTCAAAAATTATTTTTTTGTATCACACTTTCAACTTGCGTATATATAATTATGTCAATCTTTCAGCTTGAAATACTTAGCCGGATAGTTTTAGGTTGGGATACCTTTTGTCTTTCAATGATCTCACTCAGTTGGATACTTTTTTTCTCAACTACTTATGAAGATCAATGTGCAGTTTTTGAAAAACAAGATGACGGTATTAAGGTAATTTTTACCATCGTGATTATCTCAGCTTTCTTCAGCGTATTTGGAACCTTATTACTCTTGATAGAAAAAAATGAAGCCGATAAAAGATTTCACATGCTTGTTTCGATGTCAACAATTGTACTTTCATGGATTTTGCTACATACGATCTTTACTATTCGATATGCCCACCTGTATCATGACCATAACAAGTTAAATACGGGAAGCAATATAGGAGGCATTGACTTTCCAAAAGAGACACAACCGGATTATGTTGACTTTGCTTATTTCTCTTTTGTTATTGGCATGACATTCCAAGTCTCTGATATTATAGTAACCTCAAGGGTTATAAGAAGATTCGTTTTAATGCATGGCTTGATCTCTTTTGTGTTTAATACAATAATTGTGGCCTTGGCAATCAATACTATCTCTAATCTCAATAAATAAATTATTAATAAGAATTTAGCCATAGCAAAATCAAAAATGGAATGTGCCTAAAAAGTCAAATGATAAAATATCTGTATATACTAATTGCCCTTTGCATATCGAACGGAATGTTTGCACAAGGGCATAATCATTCTGACCATGAAGAAGGGACAGAAACTCATAAAGAACCGCCTCATGGTGAGAATTATTGGATGCTGGAAAATACAAGCTCGAAGTGGTTTTGGATGTTATGACAAGTGAAGAAAAGCTCAGTGTCTTTATGCTAAAATCAAACCTCAAATCCCTTGATTTAAAAGATGCAAGTGGAAGCGCTACGTTCCGATATAAAGACGGAAAGGAAATAACCTACGAGCTGAAAAAAGTGAATTCAGAAAAACTGTATTGTAATATAGGAGATATTATAAATGGATTTGTTGTAGTAATTAAGCTAAAATACAAAGGAAAAGAATATAGCGGAGTTTGTGAGTATCCGGGGTTAACAGAGCATTTAAAGAAAAACAAAGTAAAATGAAAAGGCGAATTTTTATTGTGATCCTGACTGCGATGTTTCATATTGGAAGATCACAAGTACCTACTGTTACAAACTTATTAAACGATGTTCGCATTGATTCAATGAAAATGTTTGTGGAAGAATTAACCGGATTAAAACAGGTTGTTATTAATGGTGTTTTAGATACAATTAATTCCCGGTACGCATATAGCCCCGGTAATGCCAAAGCATTTTATTATTTGAAGCAAAAGTTTCAACAGTATGGACTTTCGGTGGATTCATTAGCATTTAATCCAACAGGTAAAAATGTTTTTGGAATAAAATATGGCACAAAATATCCGAATCAAAAATATATTTTAGGCGCACACTACGACAACCACCCTCCGTTCAATGTGGCTCCTGGCGCAGATGACAATGCCAGCGGAACGGCTGCTGTAATTGAAGCTGCACGTATTTTTTCTAATTATAATTTTTCATATACCATTGTATTTGCAGGATGGGATGAAGAAGAACTTGGATTATTAGGCAGCATCGCTTATGTGAATAACGCATTATCAAATAACGATAGCATTTTAGGCTACATAAATCTTGATATGCTTGGATGGGATGGAAATAATGATTCCATAGCAGATATCAATGTGAAACCTGTGGCAAACTCTTTAGCTCTGGCTAATAAAGCCTTAATGCTTAATACAACATACAGTATCGGATTGTCAATTCATACTGTTAATCCGGGTAATACATCAACAGATCATGCTCCCTTTTGGAATAACGGATTAACCGCAATAGGGATTGATGAAGCATACGATACTGATTTTAATCCTTACTGGCATACGCTGGCCGATTCATTAGGCCAGTTTAATTTATCTTATTACGAAAGGGTAGCAAAACTTGCTTATGCAACTCTTGCTGAATGTGCCTTAGATACAGCATATACCATAGGCATTAATGAACCTCAGATTTTTGACAATACAATTCAGTTATACCCCAATCCATTTTCAGAATCACTATCTGTTTCATTTGCAAACCCTGTTTCTTCCATGCTTCGCTTGACAATTGTAAATACACTTGGAGAGATTTGTTATGTAACAATTTTGCCTGAAGGAATAAATAGACATACAGTGGAAATGAATACCCTGAATCCGGGAATTTATTATTACCAGGTTAAGCTATTGAATGGACAAATTATTGAACAAGGAAAAATAATCAAGATGAATTAAAGTAAAATAATACTTCGCCATGAAAAAAATATCATACACAATCCTTTTTTCTATTCTGTTTTTTCTGCTATCAGAAAACATTTCCGCTCAATTCAAATGGGCTGAAATAGGGGTAGATGGTCTTACCTGTTCTGCCTGCACCCGTGCGGTGGAAATGAATATCCGTAAACTGGATTTTGTGGACAGCGTAGCAATGAACCTTGAAAATAAGGAGGGCAAAATAATTTTTAAAGCAGGTAAAAAAGTGAATATTGAAAAAATAGCTCAGGCAGTTTTTGATGCAGGTTTTTCCGTGAGATACCTGAAGGCCGCTTTTATGTTTGACAATCTTTCTATTTCTAATGGGTTTAACTGGACAAATGATACTGAGCAGTATTGTTTTGTGAAAGCAGAAAATAAAATACTGAATGGGGAAACTATGCTAACATTTATCGGTGAAAAATTTATGCCATCCAAACAATACAGGACATGGAAGAAAAAGATAATAGAATGTTGTAGCGTAAACAAGAAAAAGGTCTATTACATTACAATATGAGAGCCGTATATACAACAATACTGATCCTGTTTGTTTCTTTGACTGTTTCAAGGGCACAGGAGTTATATCCGCATAATGAACCCGCAAGCTCAATCCCGAAAGGAGTATTAGGTGTTCGTTACATTCAAAAAAATTATCAGGAGATCAGTACGCTTCGTAATATGTTTGCCGTAAGACTTATGTACGGTCTGACACGCAAACTCTCTATTTATTCTACGGCAACTATAAGTAATCATCATGGAAAAGATTTGCCTCCCAACCTTGTCAATCATACGCATAGTGGTAGCAATACCAGCTACAATACCGGAACACCGCAACGTGGTTTAAAATATCCGTATTTATTCAGTGGAATTAATTTGTATGCCAAATACCGTTTTATCACCATAGATTCAAAAAATGCTCATTTCAGGGTGGCTGCTTACGGAGAGTGGTCGAATGTAAAAGTAGCTCACGATGAAACGGAACCAAATCTGATGGATGACACCAAAGGGTATGGTGGTGGATTAATATTCACTTATCTAAAAAATCACTTTGCCGTTTCTCTTACTTCAGGAGTAATTATACCCGGTAAATTTCAGGGGAGTTCACCTGATTCTACCGGCCCCAATGTGCCTACATTAATTGAATATGGTAAGGCATGGCAAAACAATTTGTCATTTGGCTATCTTTTATATCCACGCCATTACAAAAATTACAAGCAAACCAATATAAATGTATATGCTGAATTTATAAGTAAAGCGTTTGAGCAGGCTAAGGTTACTCAATACGGTTTTGTTAATGTGCCTATTAATACACCTTTACTTGAAGCGGGATATTATGTAGAAGTACATCCGGGCATTCAGGGCATTTTCAATTCTAATCTTCGTGTTGATCTTTCGGTAGGTTTTCCTTTAATTAATCGGTCGTATGCTCATTATTACCCAATATTTTATATAGGTATTCAACGGTATTTTTTCTTTAAGAAAACATGATTATACCTATATTTGAACCTGATTACTTCATAATGAATTGAAAAATATCGTCATCATATTAACCCTTACAGGTGTTTTATTTCAAAATTTTAGTAAAATCATTATTTACGCCAACTTTGAGCTAAATAGAGATTATATTGCTAAAAATCTATGTGTAAAAAAAGATGAGCCTAATAACTGCTGTAAAGGAAGTTGCCACTTAAAAAAAGAACTGGATAAAGAAGAAAAGAAGGAACAATCGCCTGCTAATCCTATTAAAGAAAAAGAAGTAATTCAATTTTTTTCTAAATTCAATTCAGGAATTAGATTGTTCAATCCCTCCATTACAAATGAATTAACGTCTATTTATTTTTTCTCTCTTTCAGAAAAGCATCTCCATTCTATTTTTCACCCGCCACAATTTTGCTAATTATTTTCTATAAAGCAAATTATGTTTTGCTCTCAATTTTAACGCAGCACACTTCTTTAGTTTAGAAGTGCTGACTGTATAGTATTAATTATAAAAAAATTAGCAATGAAAAAAATATTCATAGTGGCTGTAATTTTATCAGCCACATTCAATCAGGCATTCAGCCAATGCGCTTGCTGTGCAGGGGCGGGTTCTGCATTAAATACAGATAACCATAGCGGGGTTTTTACCCTTCCGAAAAAAAAGTTTGCAATAGAGGCTTATGGCGATTACAGAAGCATAATGGTTGATGAAGAAGGGGGGCATCATGGCGCACCTGCTGGTGTAGATTCAACCGTAGAAGAAGAAACTCCTTTGAAAAATATGCTTATCAATTCTTTGGGAGTTCGGTATGGGATTACTGATAAAATTACCATATCCGCTTTATTGCCTTATGTTATTTTAAATACAGACAAAGGGAGTGATAACGGATTGGGTGATCTTATTCTACTAAGCACCTTTAACCTGTACCAGAAAAGAAATTTCAATCTTGCATTATCCGCAGGCATTGAGTTTCCCACCGGGGTAAAAAAAGGTTCTTCGTTTGATGAAACAACCGTTGTAGTCGGCTCAGGTTCATTCGATCCTATATTAAGCCTTGCTGCATCAAAAAAGTGGAACAAGCTCACACTTATGGGAAGTGCATTGCACCGCTATACAACTAAAGGATTCGACAATACAACATACAGTAGTGTGTCATTACAAAACCTGTTGGTTTCATACAACATAAAAGGTCATGGCACATCTTGTCAAAGCGATAGTGTATGCGTTAAACATAATTGTAATTGGTCTGTTTCTGCGGGTTATTACGGTGAATGGCTTGGGCAAATTCAGGAAGAAGATAAAGTGGATGAAAACTCCGGTTATTATTTAGGGTTTGCCACTTTAGGTACAAATTTATCATTCAAAAAATGGAGTATTCCATTGACATTTTCTTATCCTGTTTTTCAGCATGTGAATGGCGACCAAAACAATGCAGGATTAAGGTTCAGAATGGGAATTATAAAAATGTTTTAGTTATTTAAAAACAGTCCTGCCCGTTTTTTATGGCAGGACTGTTTATCAAACGGGTTTAAAATATATCTACTAAATATGAAAAGAACAATTAAAATCCTGATCGCAACTCTTTCAATAACAGCTATTGCATCTTGTAAAAAAGAAGGCACTGGAGGCAAAGCATCAGTAACAGGAAAAATTTTACATCATTCGCTGCCTGTTCCCAACGCAACTGTTTATATTAAATATGGAACACAGGAATTTCCTGGAACAGAACCATCGGCTTACGATGCAAGTGTAACAGCCGGTTCAGATGCAAAATATACATTCAGTGATTTAAGAAAAGGCAACTATTATCTCTTTTCTATTGGTTATGATACTGCTATCTCTCAAACTGTAAGGGGCGGAGTGCCCATTGGAATAAAATCTAAAACAGAAAGTTTAACATCAGATATTCCGGTTACAGAATGAAAGAAAATAATTTTTATATCCTATTCGTTGTGTTGCTGGTTATGCTGTTTGGAAATGCCTGTAAGAAGGATGAGTACAAAAACCTGGATTGTTCTTCCATAAGCTCAACATACAATGCAAATATTAAACCTATCATTAATTCCAACTGCACACTTTCAGGATGCCATAATACAGGATCCTCAAACGGAGATTATACAACGTATAATGGCCTTAAAGCGATTGCGGATAACGGAAAATTAGAAGACAGGGTTTTAAATAAAAAAGATATGCCATCATCAAATGCGCTTTCTCTTGACCTCAGAAAAAAAATAAAATGTTGGATCGAGGCCGGAGCGCCTAATAATTGATAAGCCATGAAAGCATTAACTCTTCGACAACAAACACAAATCTCCTTGATCCTATTCTTGTGGGTTTTCATTAATTCCTGCACGTATGATAAAGCGGAACCAAGCTATGAAGGGCTTGGCTACCCACAGGAGATTGGAAAAATAATTGTCAACAAATGTGCTACCAGTGGATGCCATAATGATAAAAATAAAGAAGCTGCCGGAGGCTTATCGCTTGAAACATGGAATAAACTGTTTGAGGGAAGTCGTGGCGGAGCTGTGGCCATTCCCTATCGCCCTGATTTCAGCACGTTGATTTACTATACAAACTCTTATAATGAATTTGGTGCAATACAACTCACCCCAAAGATGCCCGTAGGTGGTCAGCCGTTATCAAAGGAGGAAATGCAACTACTTTACAATTGGGTGCTGCAAGGTGCGCCTGATGCTGATGGGCATGTGAAATTTTCAGATAATCCTAATCGCAAAAAGTTCTATGCAGCCAACCAGGGCTGTGATGTGGTTACGGTATTTGATGCAGAAACCAAGCTGGTCATGCGATATGCGAGTGTAGGTGCAAGCCCTTCAACAGAAGCCCCACACATGATAAGAGTAGCTCCCAATAATCAATTTTGGTGCGTTTCATACCTTGCCGGATCATATTTCCAAAAGTTCAGCGCAATTGATAATTCGCTTATAGGGCAAGTCAATCTTGGCTTTGGCTCCTGGAATACTTTTGCTATTACGAAAGATTCAAAAACTGCTTACGCTATTGATTGGAATAGTAACGGGAAAGTGGCAACCATTGACCTTGTAAACATGACAGCAACTATTGTCGGAGGCTTTATTTTTCCTCATGGCTCTGCACTGAATGCAACAGATGATACTTTGTATGTTACCTCTCAAATGAGCAATTATATTTTTAAAATCCCGGTGAATGATTTCGGAAATATGGAACAGGTATCTTTAAATTCTTTCCCACCTACCAATGGATCTTCATTAGATCCGCATGAAGTAGCCTTTTCTCCTGACGGCTCAAAATATTTTGTAACCTGTCAGAAAAGCCATGAAGTCAGAGTAATGAAAACTGCTAATGATAGTTTGCTGGCCATTATACCCGTTGGAGAATATCCACAGGAGATGAGTGTTTCAAGCACTATGCCATATCTGTTTGTAAGCTGTATGGAAGATACCACTTCAAATCCATTGCAGAGAGGTTCAATCGCTATAATCAACTACCAAACCCATGCGTTCATCAAATCTGTTTATGCCGGTTATCAGTCGCATGGTGTAGCGGTAGATGATGTGAACAAGCGGGTATATATTACTAACCGGAACATCAATTCAAATGGCCCCGCTCCGCATCATTCGTCTGTTTGTGGTGGACGTAACGGTTATGTAACCGCAATTGATATGAATACCCTCCAACTCATTCCAGGATATAAAGCTGAAGTATCGGTAGATCCTTATGGGTTGGGAATAACACACTAAAAAAATGGAATCAATTATTAATTCAAACGAAACGGAAGATGAACCATACTACTATTCATATTAAAAACATGGTATGCCAAAGTTGCATCAAAGTAGTTGCTGATGAGCTAAAATCATTGGGGTTACAAGTAATAGATGTAAAGTTAGGAAAAGCCATCTATGGCTATTCAGCTTCTTTGCCCATTGAAACCATCGCAGATGTTTTAGAAAAAAACGGTTTTGAAATCATTTTAAAAAGAGAAGAAAAACTGGTTGAGTTGATTAAGCTGACCTTGCTCGATGTAATAAACAACCGCCCGGACATACTATCAGAGGAAAAAGTATTTATACACCTGGCAGAAGTAATTGGGAAGCCCTATCCATACCTGAGCAAAGCCTTTTCCCGCAACAAAAAAATAACGATTGAAAGATATTTTATTCTGCAAAAAATTGAAAAAGCAAAGGAGTTTCTTGAATACGAAGAATTAACATTTTCTGAGATCGCTTATCGCTTAGGATATAAAAGTGTACAGCATTTATCAATGCAATTCAAAGAAATAGTGGGGTGTGTACTTCAGGAAATTTTTTCAAAGCATCTTCCAGTGTACATTGAAATTTAATTTCCACTTCCCTGATAAGAAATTCACACTGAAGGTAAATCTCCCGTTTACTCAAAAGATCATTGGGTTTTTCACGAGAGAGCAAAATCTGAATGTCAGCAAGAAGGGTTCTCACATCTGCTTTTGCCAATGGTCTTTTTTTGGGGACTATTTGTCTTTTTATAAATGGAGCTGGGTTATTCTCCTTCGGAAGAAGAGATTGTGCATGAACAAGTTTTAAATGACCACTTTTCCCCCGGATGTTTATGTTTTTCTTACAGAAAGGACATTCCCATGTACCCGCAGGTTTTCGTTTACTCGGGTAATTCTTTTTAGCCATGATTTGAAGTATTAAAATTACTCGAGTAAATTTAGTAAAATCACTCCGTATAAAGGATAAATTTTACTTGATTTCGATAAATGGCATAAGCTCATTTATTAATTGTATATCTTTGAGAAAAAAATTAGATATTGCTGGCAGACAGTCTACAAAATCAGAGTGAGTGAGGGACTGTGCCTTCGCGAAGCTTCAGCGAAGCAAGGGTGAGAGCGAGTACGCTGCTTTTTCTTTTCAATACTCGTTTTCAAACTCACACTTTCTTAAGCAAAGCCAATTCTTCTAATAATTGGTTCGAAGGAGCGTCGCTCTGTTCTGCAAAATTCAGGGAGAGAGTGGTTTTTTTAGAATTATTTGTCGGTGATGATTAGTTTTTTTATCGCGATTTCATGATTGTCTTGTGTCAGGTGAACGAAATACAGATTATCCCCGGAGAGAATAACTGTCAGCGAGAAAAGAATTGTCGGGATAAGTATTTTCATTTCCTTTTTGTTTTTATGGTTGTAAAGCCGTGGAAGAATTGTCTGCCGAGATCCGTTTCGCATTGTGGAAAACGCTCGGAGCTTTGCGTTGGGGTGGATTTGAAATCCTCTTTACTGTTCCACACTATAAAGATAATTATTTTGCGCATACATCCAAATTTGTTCGCCAACTGTCATAATCGCAAAGCACTTCCTAAATAATGAGATGATATTTATCATCCGTCAAAACGATTTCAATCATGGAAAAGCCATTTTGGTCATAATATTTTTAATCCGTCTTTGCGTTTCGTTACGACCGCCGGGATGGCATTGGGCTTGCACCGGGATTATACCAATTTATTAAATACCAGGAGTACAGATAATGAAGTTGTTTGTCTGCAATATTATAAAAATAGATGTATTAATATTTTTTGTTTTTTTTAATACAGGTTCTTTTGCACATGAGCCGCTATATGGTCATGGACCGGATGTTATTTTTAAAGGCGGCTTTGAACCACATATGATGTTTCATTTTAAAAAATATGAATTTGAAAATGAACTTGCCTGTGGTTATGGTGTCACCTCAAAGTGGACTTTAGCTCCGGAACTTTCCATGTTAACTTCAGGAGGGAAGTCTAAGTTAGACGGATATGTAGTTGAATCCAATTACCGCTTTTTAAAAATTGATAAAACGGGGTTAAGTTATAAAGCTTCGTTTCTTACTGAGTTATCTATGCCGTTTGAAAACAACGGAGAGAAGGGGTTGCTTTGTGCTTTAACAGCCGGCCAGGAGGCGCTGAAATGGTATTGGTTTTCGCATATAGGGTTTGAAAAAAACTTAACGTCTAATCTGTGGAGCGAAGGGAACCAAATCACATGGGGACTTACTGTGGGCATTCGTCCTCATAAACCTAATTACTATAAGCCCGACCTTGTATTTCTTTTAGAATCAACCGGGAATTTTCATCAAAATTATACTGATGAGGAAGCGAAAATAAATGTAGGTAGTGGAAATAATGCGGACATCGCTCCAACTTTTGTTTTCAGTTACCGGAATGCTGCTATCAGAGGTGGTGTGCAATTCGGTGTATTAAATTCCGGAAGTGCAAGTAAAACCGGAATAAACACCAAAATCGCAATTGAAATTCATTTATAAAACAAACACCATGAGAAATAGAATTTTATTAATTATCGCAACCCTTTGCCTGAGTGTTTCAGCAATTGCCCAGCACAAACATTATGAAATGAAAGTCGAAGGGCTTTCGTGTCCAATCTGTTCATATGGTTTAGAGAAAAAACTGAAACAGATTGACGGTATCGGAAATATTAATATTGAACTCACAACAGGCATTGTAACTTTTACAATGAAAGAAGGAAAAACTGTAACAGAGGAGCAAATGAATAAAAAAGTTAAAGATGCCGGTTACACATTTAAATATTTGAAAGAAATAACCACCGATAATATGAGGGAAAATGAAAACCCAAAATAATTTTTTAAGCGTATTGTCACTTTTCACTTCATTCTCTACATTGCTCTGTTGTGCTCTTCCTGCATTATTAGTCGTACTTGGGTTGGGCGCTGTGGTTGCAGGTGTGGTTTCCGGTTTCCCCTTTTTAATCACGCTTAGCAAAAACAAAGGATGGGTGTTCGCATTTACATTCTTTGTTATGGCAATCAATTTTTATATGATGTACTTCAGAAAGAAAAAACAAGTGAGTTGCGAATACATACCCGGTAAAAAGGAATCTGCATGCGATGTTGCTTCCCGTTGGAGTAAAATAATTTTATGGGTCTCATTTTTTATTTTACTTATTGGTTTTTTTGCTTCTTATCTTCTAATTCCAATCCTGCGGTTATTCGAATGATATTGTTTTTTTTAATCCGCCTTCGCGTTCCGCTACGGCGGACAAGAGGGTCCGGGGCGTGTCCCGGGGTTAATACCAATTTATTGGATAACACAGCAATTAAAAAATAGCATCAATCGGACTTTCAAAATGAAGAGTCAACGATGTGGTTAGTTGTCGGTAATTACTAATTTGTCTATGGAAAAAGTTTTACCGTCTTGCGTTATGCGAATGAAATACAGTCCGCTTGGTAAATTGTTTCGGTAAAAAATTATTTTTTCTCCAAAGAGATTGTCTATTTGAATCACTATCTGCCCGAGGGAATTGTAAGCCGAAAGAGTTGCGTTACAGAATGGAATATCTGATTGTAAAACTGCCTGCATGGAGAAGGGGTTTGGATAAAGTGAATGGGGAGTAATTTTACCGTCTATGTAATGCGTTCCTGTTTCTGGGCCATTCATTTTTGAGAGAAACAGGTCATAAGCACCTGCACTGGTATTATTTAAGGTGATAGATCCAAACGTTAGTGTGGGGCTTCGAAACGCTCCTGTCAAATATAGATTTCCAGAAGCATCTACCTCAACACATTCTGCCGGGTCAGCATCCGTACTTCCTACGCTTTTTGCCCAGAGAACATTTCCATTAGCATCGTATTTCGCAAGAAACAAATCAGAAGAACCATTATTTGTGAGGGTGGTGGATCCGAAAGTAAGGATGGAACTTTGAAATCCGCCTGTCAGATAACTATTCCCTAACATGTCCACTGCAACAGACTTAGCCAAATCTCTACTCGCCCCTCCATTACCCTTCGCCCATAGTACATTCCCGTTAACATCATATTTTGCAAGGAACATATCGTCATTACCTCCGTTTGTCAAAGTCGTAGAACCAAAGATAAGCGTGGGGCTATCAAACCACCCTGCCACATAACTATTTCCAGAAGTATCAACCGCAACGAAATTTGCCCAATCGTTAACGCTTCCTCCCGCACTTTTCGCCCATAACACATTTCCGTTAGAATCGTATTTCGCAAGAAATATGTCACCATAAGCAATATTTGATAAAGTAGCAGAGCCAAATGTAATTGCTGCGTTTCTAAATTCGCCTGTCAGGTAAGTATTTCCAAAAGCATCAACCGCAACGGAGGTTGCCCTATCGTCACTTGCCCCCATGGCTCTTTTTGCCCACAGTACATTGCCATTGGCATCATATTTTGCAAGAAAAGTATCAAATCCGCCTCCACCATTTGTATTCATCAAAGTAGTGGTTCCAAAGGTAAGAGTATAACTTTGAAATTCTCCTGCAAGATAGCCATTCCCGGAAGCATCTACCTTAACGGAATTTCCGGCATCTAAACCTGCTCCAGCAGCATTTTTTGCCCACAGTACATTGCCATTAGAATCATATTTTGCAAGAAACATATCGTAAGTTATATTCATATTATTCGGATTTGTAAGGGTCAAAATAGTAGATCCGAAGATTATGGTGTCACTTGAAAAATCTCCCGTTACATAACTACTCCCGGATGCATCTACTGCAACAGACATTGCCCTGTCATGATCCGAGCCACCTGCTCTTTTGGCCCATAGTACATTGCCATTAGCATCATATTTTGCAAGAAACATATCAGCAGTAACGCCTGAGTTGTCGGCATTTATTAAAGTAGTAGATCCAATAATAATTGTCGGACTCCAAAAATACCCTGTAATATAACTATTGCCAGAAGAATCTATTGCCAGATTTTTTGTTACATCTTCCGCCACTCCTCCCGCACTTTTCGCCCACTGCCATGTTTGTGAAATGGCAGGGTTGACCCCAGCTGTCATGGTGAGAAAAATTGATAGGATTAGCAAACGTTTTTTCATGCAAATCAGATAAGGATTTAAGACCTGTCGTCTTCGTCCAGCAGGGAGGTACGTTTTTTCACCAGTTTGATAAGCAGCACAACAACTACGACAAAGACAAAAATAAAACTTTCTGTACGGGAAACGGCCATTGTTGCCGGTGTTACTGCAAAGGAATTTTTCAGGACATCAATGTAAATAAAGCCGGATACTGCAGCCAGAACCCCGGAATACTCCCTCCGTATTACACTTTTGAAAGAAAAAGGGATGCTGCTTTTCCTGTACCCTCTTATCCCCGGGATAAAGGCCGGGACCCTGAGAGACCAGTCCGTGAAAGCCTGTCCAAATTTTTTTTCTAGAAAACGCTCTTCGGCAAACATGATGCGCTCGTAATAGAGCCAGAAGAGCAGGGAAACAATCAGTACAAAAAAGATGTTCTCCGTGTAAAGCACAATACCAATCCACATCAGGTAGTTGCCAAGGTATAAGGGATGCCTGAGCACCGAATAAATACCGGAAGTGTTCAACTGCTCGGCCACCTGTTCTTTTGTATTTCTGCCCGAAGTGCCTTTGGGGGTGGTTCCTATGGTAATAGCTCTGATGCAGAAGCCGATGGCGCACAGCACTATCCCGGAATACGTGTATAGTTTAACAACAACCGGGGAAATGTTGTTGTAGTCAGTGCCATAAATAAAAGGGATTGCGGCAACGAAGAGTACTAACGGAAGAAATCCCCTGCGCTTAAAAAGCCAGTTTCCTTCATTTTCAAAGGAGTGCAGCAGGGCCATAAATTATTTTTTCACGAAGTTACTTTTTTTTAATAATATTTTTTCTATTATTGCCGGAAGTATTACCACTGTCAGATGGCCAGGAAAAGTAAGAAAGCGGCTAAAGCAAAGCCTGTAAAGAAAAAGACCAAAGCTAAACCTGCCGGGAAACCCGGGAAGAAAGTTTCCGCCTCCGCACGGAAGAAAGCGGCTCCTCAAAAACCTTTGAAGAAAGCTCCCGCCCTGAAGGTTTTAAAGAAGAACCCTTTTCCGAAGCCTGCAGCCCCAAAAACTCTTAAAAAGGCCCCGGTGAAGGCAATTGTGGCAAAGAAGGCTGCTACCCCGAAGAGGCCTTCACTTCCCAAGCCTGCTGCCGCGCTACCTCTTTCCCCTGCAAAAAAGCTTCCCCTTAAATCCACTCCAAAACTACCGCATCTTCCCAAGGAAAAAATATATGACAACAAATATGCCGAGCACCTTCCAGCCGGGTCCAAAAAGCCATACCAGATTGAGTTTGAAATAAAGGCGTCCCCCCGGATGCTGTATAATTACCTGAGCAATCCCAGCGGCCTCTCAGGCTGGTTTGCAGATGACGTGACATACCTTAACGGCATTTTTATTTTTCACTGGAACGGTAGTGAAGAAAGAGGAAGGCTGGTTGTGAACCGTGAAAACAAGACATTACGTTACCAGTGGACAGACAGGAATGACAACAGCTACTTCCAGTTTGATATTGTCCAGGATGATATCACTTCGGACATCTCCCTTCTCATCACTGATTTTGCATCAGACGACAGGGAACGTGCAGAAAACATCATGGTGTGGGAAAATCAGGTACATGCACTTATGCAGATTCTCGGATCTCATTAGGAAGTATATCAAGTACAAGGGAAAAGGTCTCCTTTCCATACTCAATTACTTTTTGCCACTCCGCCACTTCAAGCCTGCGTGCTATTTTAATAAAGGGTGATTCTTGTAAAAGCCCGCGTGTTTTATTTCCCTGAAGTTCATCCAGTAACAGGTAATTATCAGACTCAAAATGATATTCCCAGGGGGTCTTGTTTACACAGAGGTAAAAACCTTTGTTGTGCAGCGCAGCAATTTTTTCAGTAACATGAACTTGCCTGCTTTTCCACAAATCTCCTCCAAGGTGAAATGAAAAAGAGAAATGCTTTCCCCACCACAGCATGCTCCGGAAGGCGAACACAGACTCCTTCCCGAACATCGCCGGAAAGTCAATGACAATATAAGGAAGGCCTTTATAGTTTTCTCCTCTGCTTATTTTTTCCCTGAAAAGGCTGGTGCCGGGCGGGAAAAGACCCGGGTGGTCTGCAATAATCGGTCTTAAAGATTCTGCGAGTTCTGAAAAGATCATAATTATCTTGGATGTTATGGCAGCTTTTTTGCGGAAGAAGCCGGTGTCTCCGAGCGCCTCTGATTCCTCGGGAGATATAGTTATCTTTGTATTCTGCACTGCACAGGGGTTATAACCTCCAAATATACATTGAAGAAAATATATAAACTGGTTCTTGTTTCTTACCTGGGTCCTTTCGTCCTGACATTTTTCATTTCCATCTTTATTCTGCTCATGCAATTTCTCTGGAAATACGTGGATGACCTTGTCGGCAAAGGGCTGGAATGGCATGTAATTATCGAACTCCTCCTGTATGCTTCGGCAAGCCTGGTGCCGCTTGCACTTCCGCTTGCCATACTTCTCTCTTCGGTGATGGCCTTCGGAAACCTCGGCGAAAATCATGAACTTGAAGCCTGTAAAGCGGTTGGGGTGTCCCTGCAGAAGGTGATGACTCCGCTTATCGTTTTTTCAGTCCTGGTGAGCCTGCTTGCGTTTTACTTTGCCAACAATGTGCTGCCATATGCGAACCTCAAGATGGGCACTCTTCTTTATGATGTCCGCCAGCAGAAACCTGCTTTTGCTCTTAAAGAAGGATTTTTTTACAATGGCATAGAAGGGTACAGCCTGAAAGTCGGAAAGAAGGACAGGGATGGTAAAACCCTTTATGATATTATGATATACGATCACAGCCTCGGGATGGGAAACACCAAACTTATCACAGCAAAGTCGGGAAATATGGCCAAATCCGATGACGACCGTTTCCTGGTGCTTACATTGCATAATGGATCAAGCTACGAGGAAATCATAAACACCGACAGGCAGAGAAGACCTGCCGGACTCTCAAGACCTTTTCTCAGAACTGATTTCGAGGAAGAAGTAGTGAGGTTTGACCTTTCGGGGTTCCGCTTCACCCGGACAGACGAGGATCTGTTTAAAGACAATTACCAGATGCTTAACCTCAGTCAGCTTGGTGCTGCGGAAGACACGCTTGCCGGAAAAATGAACGAACGGATTGAAAGCTTTGTGAATGAGTTAAAGGTGAATTTCCTTTTCAAAGTGGATTCCCACCTCTATGCTGAAGCTCCTTCCTGTGAATTTTCAGGTAAGGGAATCCTTTATAATTTCCCCGTGTCCGACCGTGCGAAGATTGCCGAAATGGCTGCGGCCAACTGCAGGAGTGCAAAATTGTACATCTCCAATTTCCTGGATGATATTGACTCAAGGGAGAAAACCATAATCAGGCACCAGGTGGAATGGCACAGGAAACTTACTTTCTCTTTTGCATGCATGGTGCTTTTCTTTATCGGTGTCCCGTTGGGTGCTATTATCAGAAAGGGCGGGCTCGGTATTCCTATGATCGTTTCTACCGTATTCTTCGTGATATTTTATCTTATTTCCATTTCCGGTGAGAAGTTTGCGAAGGAAGGGATTATTCCTCCCATAGCGGGAATGTGGTTAGCTTCTGCAGTACTTCTTCCTCTTGGAATCTTTTTTACAGTCAAGGCTACAAGAGATTCTTCGCTGTTTGACATTACTGCATACATGAATCTGCTGAAAAAGATTTTCAGAAAAATACTTTTCAGATGAAAATTCTCCAGCTCTGCAACCGGGTTCCTTTTCCCCCGCTTGATGGGGGCAGCCTTGCCATATGCAATCTCACGAAAGCTTTTATTGATGCGGGCCACAGTATTTCCATGGCAGTTCTGGATCCTTCCGGGCGAGATACCTCCGTCGGCAAAAAATATCATGGACTTGCATCATTTTACAGCGTACCGGTTGACACTTCCGTGCATGTTTCCGGTGCAATAAGAACCCTTCTTACAGGAAAATCATATAATGTTACCCGCTTTATCTCCCGTGAGTTTACTAGGCTTCTCAAGGAAGTGCTTGTGCGTGAAAATCCGGATGTGGTACAGGTGGAGGGGTTGTATATGAGTCCCTATATTGAAACAATCCGTGAGAATTCCTCGGCGAAGATCGTTCTCCGCACACATAATGTTGAACACAGGATATGGAAGCAGATGAGCGGGGCGGCTTTCCCGGGCCTGAAGAAAATCTATCTTGGGATTCTTGCACGCCGGCTGAAAGTGTATGAGGAGGACCGGCTGAATTTATCCGATGCCATAATCCCCATTACGCCTTTGGATGAGGTTGCGCTGCGGGAACTGGGTTGCAGGGTTCCCATGCATACGGCCGCCTTCGGGATCAATGTTGCTGAATACATTCCTTCGGGCATTATGGATATTCCTTCTGTATTTCATCTTGGCGCCATGGACTGGAAACCCAATGCCGAAGGGGTGAAGTGGTTTCTTGAAAAAGTTTGGCCTGATGTGCATAGCAGGATGCCCGGGTTGAAGCTCCATCTTGGCGGCAAAGGGATGCCTTCAGGCCTCCTGAAGAAAGCGCCGCCGGGAGTGGTTGTTACAGGCGCAATTGCGGATGCAAGACAATACATGGCTTCCCGCCAGATCATGATTGTGCCACTGCTTTCCGGGGGAGGGATGCGTGTGAAAATTATTGAAGGTATGGCGATGGGAAAAGCAATTATATCCACCCCCGTGGGGTGTGAAGGTATCAGCTGCACTCCCGGGAAAGATATTCTCGTTGCTGCAACCCCGGCTGAACTTGCAGAGAAAATTATACATTGCGCATCCAACCCGGATTTCTGCCTGGCTATTGGGAAAAATGCAAGAACGCTTGCAGAGAATGAATATAACAACAGGCTGATTGCTGCCCGGCTGCTCGGCTTTTATGAAAAACTCATTTCCCGCTAATGAAAATATTTATCCTGCTTTCAAGATTTCCGTATCCTCTTGAGAAAGGTGACAAGCTGAGAGCTTTTCACCAGGTGAAACAGCTTGCTGAAAAAAATGACATTTTCCTGTTTGCCATGGCTGAAGAAACGCTCAGCCAGGAGATGATGAATCCGCTGAAGCCTTATTGCAGATCCATTAAAATAGTTCGTCTTTCAAGAGTGCATATTTTCATTAACCTGCTTCGTTCTCTTTTTCTCCGTCTGCCCTTCCAGGTGGGGTATTTTTTCAGTCCTTCACTGAAAAACACCGTGGCTGAAGCAGTTGGGAAACTCAAGCCTGATATTATATACTGCCAGCTTATCCGCACGTCGGAGTATGTGAGGGATATCCCTTCTGTTCCGAGGGTTATCGACTATATGGATGCCTTCTCCAAGGGAGTGGAGAGGAGGATGCGAAAAGCAAATATTTTTCTTCGCCCTTTTTTTTACATGGAGTACAAAAGGCTGCTTAAATATGAACAGGAAGTATTTGACAGGTTTGATGCAAAGGTTATCATTTCAGAACAGGATCGGTTGCACATTCCCTGCCGTGCGAGGGATACAATAGAGGTGATTCCCAACGGGGTGGACACATCATACTTCACTCCTGTGAAGCAGGATAAGGATTACGATATCCTTTTTTCAGGAAACATGTCGTACCCTCCAAATGTTGACAGCGCCCTTTATCTTGTCCGGGAGATATTCCCCCTTCTCCGGAAAAAAAATCCGGATATCAGGATTCTGATTGCCGGTGCTGACCCGGCGCCTGCAGTCCGCGCCCTTCAAAGCAAAAACATCCATATAACCGGCTGGCTCGAAGATATCCGCACGGCTTATGCCAGGTCGCGGATGCTTGTTGCACCTATGAATATGAGCATCGGCATGCAGAATAAAATTCTTCAGGCAATGTCCATGGAGTTACCCTGCATCACATCTTCTCTTGCTGCCAATGCAATTAAAGGTGCCCCGCTGATCGTAGCAGCCGGTGCGCAAGAATACGCCGTTCAGATTGTCCGCCTGCTTGAAAATCCGGGAGAGGCAGCCTCGTTCGGGAAAAAGGGGAGAGATTTTGTGCTTAAAAATTATTCCTGGAAAAGGAGAGTAACCGAACTGGAGAGTGTTTTTACCCGCACGTTAAAAGAGGCTAAAGGTCGCTGGTAGCAATGTTTGCGGATGAAAAGGCGGATCTTTTCTTGCTGATGATTTTAGCTATCCGTGGGTGCAGAAACCAAATGCCTACCGGAAAAAAAATCATTAAGACAAATTCTTTTGAGAGACTTTTAAAAGACACAATCGATCTTGCTTCGGAGGAAACAATCAGCAAAGCCACAAAGTAGTAAGCGTTCAGGAGCGCTATGATGGCATAGATGGTCATGGGAACCATTACAACGAGTCCTATAGCAGGATTGGAAAGGCGTTCTTCAAGTTTGCCTGTAACCTGCATATATAAAGCAGCCGAAAGAATTATCGTATAGATGTACAGATAGCCGATATTAAAGCGGAAAAAAGAAAGGTTGATTTTCATTTTCTCCCGGAACTTAATGAACATGTTTATTCCCGCTGCATTAAGCCAGGAAAGTAACAGAAGAATCCAGATGCATAAACTTATAACAGCTGCCTTGTGATTTTCTTTCAGCAGGTAGTTCAGGGGAAGTGCTGCCGGCAGGGCCACTACCGCAAAAACAATCCAGCTTCTTAGTGTTAAAAGGTATTTCATCGGAAATGATTCGGCTGCAGATTGTAAAAATACAAATATTATTGAAATGCCCTTTAAAAGGAGAAAAAGAGACAAAATACCTTGTTATGAAGTGCTTTTTGTTAATAATCCCTGTACTTTCTCTTTTACGATATCTGCGAAAGGCCTTTTTTGAATCTTGCTTTCGAGCCATGAGATAAAGTCAAAATAATCAAGCACCTTAGCTTCAAAAGGATCCCTCATTATTTCTTCCAATTCTGTTTGGAGCTCTTTGAAAGCTGCTATAAGGTCTTTCTCATTACTTATTTTGGGAATCTTTTTGCGCATAAAGTCAAGAATAGAAGTTTCCGCTTTATATAAACGTGTCTTTTTTTTAAGATAATGATAAAATTTCAAACTTAAATTTGAATAACTTGAAAAGATTGAAAATTAGAATTTACATAATTTAAATGAAAAATAAATACAAAAGACCAATATTTTGATTTTTTAGCATATATATTATATATTTTGTTATATTAGAATTAGCATAATAATAAAAAAAAGGTTTCTCCCGAAACTATACTCTTATATATGTTTGCATTATATAGTTCCCCGGAATCTGTAATTACAATATGAAATCAGACAATAATAAAAGGAGACCCCAAACCATGAAAAAAATCAACTTGATTATTTCTTTGTTCTGTGCAACTGTAGTTGCAGGAACACAAACAGCAAAAGCAACCTTTACAGTAACCATTTCCTCAGGAACACAAGTCGCGGCAGCTAACATTCCATGCACAGGCTCAACACAAACTCCTGTAGTGGCTTTCTTTATTCAGAATACAGGAACTCAAAATGTAACGTTTACTAAATATTCCTTTCAAACCCAGGGAACATTTGTTGCTGCTGATGTTCTCAAATTTCAATTATGGTATAACACGGTCAATACTTTTGCCGGTTCTACGCAAGTGGGGACAGACCTTGCTAACAGCTCAGGCCCATATTACCACGATGTATTAGGTGGTTTTACACCCTGGTCTCAGGTGGTTCCTACCGGAACCACCTACTATTATTGGTTAACAGCAGACTTTTCTGCAACAGGGACTGTGGGGAATACATTTTATATTTCAACGACATTGCCAAAATTTACTTTTGCGGCTACTGCACCCACCCAAACCATAAGCCCCGCTATCACAGCCGGAGGAACACAAACAATCGTTGGAGCTGCTACAAACAAATTAAACATAGAACCTCCAAATTATACAATTCTTCCCGTTTACTGGAACGATTTTGTTCTTGACGCCAATGCTACCCAAGCCACGACAAATGTTTATATACATAAATTTAATGTAACGGCAAATGGTAATTCAGGCTCAGGAACTGTAACAAACTTTAGTTTTACCACGGCCGGAAGTTATGTCGCATCTGATATTGTTAATTTTAAAATCTGGTCAAGCTCAACTAATGGATTTGGAACGGCAACCTTATTAGCAACTAATGCAACTCCCGGAGGCCCCGGAGTGCAAACTTTTCCCGCTTTTTCACAAGTGGTAAACCACGCTACAGGCAGATTCTTTTGGATAACCATGGATGTTGCAGCAGGTGCAGTTGCGGGTCATACCATCACTGTTAGTGCATCGGCAAGTACAGATATAACTACTACCATGATTAAGTCAGGATCAGCCCCTGCCAGTGGGACACAAACCATTATAGCATCTGCTCCGATATGGTCCACCAATAGTACGGTGAATAATATTTTTGATCAGGGAAAAGGAGGGATACGCAGCCAAATGCAAATTATCAGTGATGGTAGTGGTGGAGCAATTATGGTATGGGAGGACGACAGAGATGATAGTTATGCCACAGACATTTATGCACAACGAATAAATTCGGCAGGAGCTGTGGTATGGTCGGCGGCAGATGGAGTCCCTGTTTGTACGGCTGTTGGCAGTCAAAGCGACCCACAACTTGTGAGTGATGGTAGCGGAGGGGCTGTTATCGTGTGGAGTGATAGCAGGAGTACTTCGACTATTTATGCCCAACGGATAAATGCCAGTGGTGTGGTTCAGTGGACAGCGGATGGAAGGATTATGGCCAGCCCGACTGCTAATGCATATTGGCCACAAATTGTCAGTGATGGCGGTACCGGATATATCATATGCTGGTGGAATAATGGCGATACCTGGGCACAACGGATAAATTCCAGCGGTGTGGTTCAATGGACAGCCAATGGGAAAGCTGCTGCTGTATATGATCCTTTATTGGGAGGATTAGAGAATGAATATCCTCAAATGATTGCTGACGGAGCAGGAGGTGCCATTATTACCTGGATTAATTTGGATTATGGAGCATCGTTGTATGATAATATCTGTGCACAGCGGATTAACAGCTCAGGTACACCCCTGTGGACTAACTATGGGATACCCGTTTGTATGGCAATGGATCTTGAAAGATATCCGCAAATTGTAAGCGATGGTACTGTTGGGGGATCTATTATATCATGGGAAGATCATAGGGGGAATGTTGGAGATTATAAAATATATGCTCAACGACTGGATGGCAGTGGAAATCCACTTTGGACAATTGATGGAGTACCTGTTACCCAAACCCTGGGGCTTGGGGACGAATATTATCAATATTTCCCCAATACATACACGATTACTCCAATGAACAAAAAACCCATGATTGCCGATGGTGCCGGGGGAGCAATTATGAGTTGGATAGATTATCGGAATAGTTCATGGCCTGATATCTATGCACAACGAATCAGCAGTACAGGAACATTGCTTTGGGGAGCCGATGGTGTGGCTATTTGCACAGAGCCGACAGAAGAACAATGGAATCCTACCGTTACCAGTGATGGTACTGTTGGCGGTGCTTATATAACCTGGGAAGATTACAGAAACGGTTCAGCTCCCGGTATGGATGTTTACGCTCAACGAATAAATGCCAGCGGAGTGGTGCAGTGGGTAACGGATGGAATTGGGGTGGGGACGGCTGCTGGAGAACAATCGTTACCCATAGCTGTAACCACGACCTGTGGACAAATTGTTGCATGGAATGATTTATCTGCCGGACCTAATTACTGGGGGTCTTTTGCCCAAAAAATAGATGGTACAGGCGTATTGGGCGGCATTTCTTGTGTTCTTCCGGTAGAGATGCTATCATTTACTGGATATAATAAAAACAATACAAACATATTAGACTGGAAAACTGCAAGTGAAACAAACAGTGATTATTATATAATTGAACGGGGCAATAATGGAAACTCTTTTGAGTCAATAGGAAAAGTAAAAGGGGCAGGGAATAGTAATACAATAATGAGTTACGGGTATTCGGATAACAATTATTCTCAGGGGGTAAATTATTATCGTCTCAAGCAAGTTGACTTTGATGGTAATTACACTTATTCCAAAACGATATCGATTAGTAATCTACAAATCAGTAAATCGTCAATTAGTATTTATCCTGTTCCATGTAATCAAGAACTGAATTATGAATTATACTCGGAAGGAAATTCTTTGACAAATATTACTGTGACGGACGTATTGGGAAATGTTGTGATACAAGAACAAATAAAAACAAAACGGGGAATAGCTAAATCAAAGTTGAACATTGAGAATTTATCTGAAGGCGTGTATTTTTTAAGAATGGAAAATGGAACAGATCAGACACAGATTAAATTTATAAAGCAGTAATACAATTCCCGTGAAAAAAACTTCTGATAATTTGTTAAATAATGAAAGTGTTCAAAATTTTGTTCTGCTAATTACTTTTATTTTTTTGTCTTGTAGAATAAATGCACAACCCACTATCACTTCCTTTGCTCCAACCTCCGGACCGGTTGGAACAACTGTAACGATAACCGGAATCAATTTCAACAGTACACCTGCCAATAACATAGTTTTTTTTGGAGCCACTATGGCAACGGTAACTGTTGCAAGCACTACTTCGCTTACAGTTACAGTCCCCAGTGGAACCAACTATGAATACATATATGTTACTAACCTCAGCACTAACTTAACTGCTTATTCTGCACAACCATTTATAGTAACCTTTAATTGTGGTTCCATCGCTTTTAGTCCGAAAGTTGATTTTACCGTAGGAACAAATCCTTATAGCGATGTTATAGCTGATATAGATGGAGACGGCAAGGCGGATCTTGTGGTTTCGGATTATAATTCATCTGCTCTTTCGGTATTAAGAAACACCAGCTCGGTCGGTACCATTTCCTTTGCTGCCAAAGTGGATTTTGCAATGGGAACAAATCCATGGGGTGTTGCTGTGGGAGATATAGACGGAGACGGCAAACCAGATGTTGCTGTTACCCGTCAAAATAGTATTCCCAACTATTATGTTGCTGTATACAGGAACCTCAGCACTCCCGGAACAATTTCCTTTGCTGCTCATGTGGATTTTGTTTTAGGAAATTTGCCTTATTTTGTTGCCATAGGTGATTTGGATGGAGATGGCAAGCCCGATATGGCAGCACCAAATTGGATTAACTCCGTTGTTTCAACATTCAGAAATCTCAGTACACCGGGAACTATTTCTTTTGCTGCCAAAGTCGATTTTACAACAGGATCCTCCCCTTATGATCTTGACATAGGCGATTTGGATGGAGATGGGAAACCTGACCTTGCAATAGCGAATTATAGTTCCAATACTTTTTCAGCACTAAGAAACACGAGTACGAGTGGAACAATTTCCTTTGCTGCTAAAGTGGATTTTACAACAGGAAATAATCCTGCATGTGTTGAGATAGGTGATTTGGATGGAGACGGTAAACCCGATCTTGCGGTAACTAATTATACGGCTACTTCTTTTTCAACATTCAGAAATCTCAGTACACCGGGCACTATGTCTTTTGCAGCTAAAGTTGATTTTCCTACGGCAACCTGGACTTACGGCATTGCGATGGGTGATATGGATGGAGATGGCAAGCCGGATGTTGCAGCAGTGAATTATACAGGTGCTTCCGTTTCAACCTTCAAAAACACAAGCACAAGCGGCACTATATCTTTTGCAGCCAAAGTTGATTATACTACAGGGCCTAGTCCTTACTGTGTTGCAGTGGGTGACTTGGATGGAGACAATAAAGCCGATATGGCAGTGGCAAATGCAGGGGCATCTACTGTTTCAACATTCATAAACCCATGCGTTCCTCTCCCCATTCAATTATCAGATTTCAGAGGATACTCAGGACAACAGGAAAATCATTTGAACTGGACAACAGTATCTGAAATCAACAATGATTATTTTATTGTTGAGCGAAGCAACAACAATGGGAAAGATTTTGAAGAAACAGGAAAAGTAAAAGGAGCAGGGAATAGCAGTATAGTAATGAGTTATGAGTATTCGGATAACAATTATTCTCAGGGGATAAATTATTATCGTTTGAAACAAACGGACTATGATGGCAACTATACTTATTCCCAAACGATTTCGATTAGTAATCCACAAATCAGTAAATCGTCAATTAGTATTTATCCTGTTCCATGTAATCAAGAACTGAATTATGAATTTTACTCGGAAGAAAATTCATTGACAAATATTACTGTGACAGATGTATTGGGAAATGTTGTTGTACAAGAACAAATAAAAACGAAACGAGGAATAAACAAATCAAGGCTCAACATTGAGAATTTATCTGAAGGTGTGTATTTTTTAAGAATGGAAAATGGAACAGAGCACTCACCAATTAAATTCGTGAAAGAATAACACCATAGTGTGAAAAAACATATACGAATCTGTATAATATTGCACGTTGCCTTTTCATCTTATGCACAAACAATACTTTCAAATAACCTTATGAAGCGCTTTTGTTAATAATTGTACCGATCACATACAATTTTATCATTTGGTGTTCGTTTCCATTGCTGTGGAATAAATTGGTATTAACCCCGGGGCAAGCCACGTCCCTTCTTGTCCGCCGAAGCGGAATGCGAAGGCGGATTAAACTTTACAGTCACAGGCCAGTCTAATTTAAAATCCAAATCATGATGCTCATGAAAACAAAACTCATTGCCGTTTGTCTTCTTGCCTCCGGAAGCTGTTTCGCCCAGGATAAGGCTGAAGACGAAATCATACACTCCAATTTTATCTACGGTAGTCCCTTCGGCATCTTTGTCAACAGGTTTACATTATCTATGGAGCATAACCTTCCTTCGCATAATAGCTTTATGGTTACAGGGAGCCTTTCACTGTCTGACAACCTGGAGAAGAGCGAGAGAGGAGGCGGAGGCGAATTCCAGTACAGGGTTAACATGAGCAAGCACCCCGACCGTTCATCAAAATACAGTTTCTTTTATTTTGCGCCCTATATGCAATACAGATATATGGATGTTATTGACGGCCAGTATGGCAATATCTATTTTGCGAATAACAATGGAACTTATGCTTCACACTATTCTTATTACAACGAGCAGCGGATTATTCATTCTGTTTCCGGGGGATTGCTCCTGGGGATAAGGCTTACCAACAAAAGCAACCGCCTGAGTTTTGATCTCTTTGCCGGGGGTGGAATGAAATATTCCGATGTTTCCTATAAGAATCATCAGGAAACGTATTCTTATGCCCGGAACTACAGTATGTTCGATGCGGGGTATACAGGAGTCGTTCCCCGTGGCGGCTTCCAGGTAGGGGTTTCATTCTGAGTTGATCCGCCTTCGCGTTCCGCTTCGGCGGACGGGAAGGCTTGGTTTAATCCTCCCCGCTTGCTGCGGACATCTGAGTCCTGATCTTGCTCCGGGGTTAATACCAATTTATTTTTCTTTTTTCAGCATACAGCCGTTACGGAAAGTGCCGGCTGTTCTTTTTTATGCTGTGCAATTTCAATTTTATTACTTTTACTATTTCCTTTAATTTTACAATATGACCAAAGAAAAAGAACATGTTAAATGCCTCATTATCGGCAGCGGGCCTGCAGGTTACACGGCTGCTGTTTACGCAGCGAGGGCAGATCTGAAGCCTGTGCTGTACCAGGGCTTGCAGCCCGGCGGGCAACTCACCATCACTACCGATGTGGAAAATTATCCCGGCTATCCCAAAGGGATACAAGGCCCGCAGATGATGGAAGATTTCAGGGCACAGGCGGAAAGGTTTGGGGCAGATATCAGGATGGGATATGCCACTGCCGTTGATTTTTCCTCTTCTCCCGGCAAAGTGATCATAGATGAGAATAAAGAAATTACCGCAGATGCCGTCATAATTGCTACGGGTGCTTCTGCTAAATGGCTCGGCCTTCCTTCAGAACAGCGCCTTAACGGCTTTGGCGTTTCCGCCTGCGCCGTGTGCGACGGGTATTTTTTCCGGAAACAGGATGTAGCCATCGTGGGAGGAGGAGATACTGCTGCCGAAGAGGCTACTTACCTTGCCAAACTCTGCAATAAGGTATATATGATTGTGAGGAGGGAAGAGCTGCGGGCATCCAAAGCCATGCAGCACAGGGTGCTTAATACTCCCAATATAGAAATGTTTTTTAGCCATGAAACAAAAGAGATTACAGGCGACCAGTCTGTGAGCGGTGTAACCGTTAGAAATGTAAAAACCGGGCAGGAGAGCAGCCTGAATATCACCGGGTTCTTTGTGGCGATCGGCCACCAGCCTAACTCTGTAATCTTTAAAGATTGGCTTGATATGGATAAAAACGGTTATATCCTGACTGTTCCCGGCAGCACCAGAACAAACCGTGAAGGCGTTTTTGCCTGTGGGGATGTACAGGACCATGTTTACCGCCAGGCTGTTACTGCCGCAGGCTCAGGCTGCATGGCAGCCATAGATGCCGAGCGGTACCTTGCGGCAAAGGGAATACATTGATGGCTTCTACTTTCTTTTTTAACTTTATATTTGTAGGGACTGTAATTTTCTAACCTCCAAAATCAACATACATGCAGCTCTGTAATTATGTCATGGGGCGGTGGGTTCCGGGCGAAGGCGAAGGCCAGCAACTCCTGAATGCCATTACCGGCGCTCCTGTGGCAATGGCCTCGGCGAAGGGAATTGACTTTGCCGCCATGCTTTCCTATGCCCGGGAAAAGGGCGGCCCTTCCCTGCGGAAAATGACTTTTCATGAGAGGGGAAGGATGCTGAAAACCCTTGCCTTTTACCTGCTTGAGAGAAAAGAAAAGTACTACGGGGTTTCCTGGGCTACCGGTGCTACCCGCCAGGATTCCTGGGTGGATATTGAGGGCGGAATAGGAAACCTCTTTGCTTATGCCAGCCTCAGGAGGCAGTTTCCCAACGAGAGCTACTGCCTGGATGGCGACACAGCAAAGCTTTCCAAATCGGGTACGTTCTCCGGCCATCATATCTGTGTTCCCAAGGAAGGTGTGGCAGTTCATATCAATGCATTTAATTTCCCTGTATGGGGTATGCTGGAGAAGATTTCGGTTAACCTGCTTGCAGGAGTCCCTGCAGTGGTGAAACCTGCCACGATTACTTCTTTTCTTTCGGAATCTGTTGCTAAAGATATTATCGCTTCAGGCATACTGCCCGAAGGATCCCTGCAGCTTATCTGTGGTTCCGGAAACGGTCTCCTTGACCATGTGTGCAGCCAGGATGTGGTGACTTTCACCGGATCCGCACATACGGGCAGGCTGCTGAAAGCCCATCCCCGCCTTATAGAAGAAGCAGTGCCTTTTAACATGGAAGCCGACTCGCTGAACTGCTGCATACTCGGGACGGATGTGCAGCCCGGGTCTGAAGATTTCGACATATTTATTAAAGAGGTTGCCAGAGAAATCACTTCCAAAGCAGGGCAAAAGTGCACTGCTGTGCGCAGAATCATTGTACCTGCCGGAACGGTTGAGGCGGTACGCACTGCTCTCGGTAAGCGCCTTTCGCAGGTTGTTATCGGCGACCCGAATACCGAAGGTGTTCGCATGGGCGCCCTTGCAGGACAGGCCCAGCTCCGGGAGGTGAAGGAAAAAGTGGAACAACTTTCCCGCACACAGCAAATCATTCTTGGAGATTTTGAAAAATTCGAGGTGAAAGGAGCAGATAAAAACAAGGGAGCATTCATGCCGCCGGTTATTTTCCTGAACGATAATCCATTTAAGAATACAGGCTGTCATGAGATTGAAGCTTTCGGGCCTGTGAGTACACTGATGCCTTATGAAACCACTCCGGATGCAATTAAGTTGGCGAAAATGGGGAAAGGTTCGCTTGTCAGTTCAATAGTTACAGCCGACGATAAGATTGCAAGGGAATATGTTCTGGGAGCGGCTTCCATGCACGGCCGCATCTTGATACTTAATGCCGGCTGCGCCAAGGAAAGCACCGGCCACGGATCTCCCATGCCCCTGCTGGTACATGGGGGGCCGGGAAGAGCGGGAGGCGGAGAGGAGATGGGCGGAAAAAGAGGAGTGTTTCATTACCTGCAGCGTACTGCAATACAGGGCTCACCGAGCATGCTTACCAGTGTCACGAATCAATACCAGTATGGCGGAAAATATATTGAGAAAACGGTTCATCCTTTTAAACAATACTTTGAAGACCTTGAAGTCGGTGAAACTCTTATTACTGCCGGGAGAACCGTTACGGAAGCCGATATAGTGAACTTCTCTAATGTAAGCTGGGATCACTTCTATGCACATACCGATGCCACTTCCCTTGAGGGAACGATCTTTACACAGCGGGTGGCACACGGATATTTCATACTGTCGGCAGCAGCAGGTTTATTTGTGGATGGGAAAAAAGGTCCTGTACTTCTCAATTACGGACTGGATGAGTGCAGGTTCACAAAGCCGGTCTACCCCGGTATGACAATAGGCGTACGCCTTACCGTAAAAGAAAAAACCGACCAGGAGAAGAAACACGAAAATGATGTGGCAAAAGGAATTGTCCGCTGGATGGTGGACGTGTACGACGAAACAGGTGAAACAGTGGCCATCGCTACAATCCTCACAATGGTGAAAAAGAAAAACCAGCAATAAATCAGACTATGGATAACGGACAGGTAGAAACGAGAACCGAGAATGGCACCGGCATCATTACTTTTTATCATCCCCAGAGCAACTCTCTTCCCGGGACACTCCTGAGGCAGATTGCTGCTGCGATCAATGCTGCGGGAAATGACGGGTCCGTGAAAGTGATAGTGCTGCAAAGCGGTGGAGAGAAGGCCTTCTGTGCAGGCGCATCTTTCGATGAGCTGATCTCCATTAAAAACACGCAGGAGGGAAAAATATTTTTCTCAGGCTTCGCAGAGGTGATCAATGCTATCCGCAAATCAGGTAAGTTTGTTATTGCCCGTGTGCATGGCAGGGCGGTGGGAGGAGGCGTGGGTATTGCCGCCGCGGCCGATTATACCCTGGCACATATGTCTGCTTCCGTGAAACTGAGTGAACTTGCCATAGGTATAGGTCCTTTTGTCGTAGGTCCTGCTGTGGAAAGAAAAATAGGGGTGTCTGCTTTTACTATGCTTTCCGTGAATGCAACTGAATGGCAGACTGCTTCATGGGCAAAAGAGAAAGGGCTTTATTCCCAGGTGTTTGAGACCATGGAAGAACTTGATAAATCTCTTGCCGCACTTGCAGGCCGGCTTTCACAGTCGAGCCCTGAAGCCATGTCTGCGCTGAAAAAAGTCCTCTGGAAAGGCACCGAAGACTGGGATACCCTGCTGCAGGAACGGGCTGAGATCAGCGGGAATCTTATTCTCTCTGGATTTGCGAGGAATGCCATCGCCAGGTTCAAGGCAGGTTCAAGATAATTGATTCCGGTAAATTAAAAGATACGCTGAACACCTCCTATGCCGGGCCCCATTACAGAGAAAACAAAAAAGAGCAGCGTTAAGGCCTCTCTGCAGGAATCATTGCTCCTGCGTGCTTTTGAGCTGATGAGCACTGCGAGAGCCATGTCCGACCTCTACGAAGAAAAATCATCCGTCACGTCCAAATATGTTCATGCCACTTCACGCGGCCACGAAGCTATACAGCTGGCTATGGGTTTGCAGCTGAAGCCGGAAGACTACCTCTCTCCCTATTACCGTGATGATTCCATTATGCTTGGCATCGGAATCACTCCTTACGAGCTGATGCTGCAGCTCCTTGCCAAACGGGACGATCCTTTTTCGGGCGGGAGAACTTACTACTGTCATCCCAGCCTTAACAGGACTGACATGCCTAAAATCCCTCACCAGTCTTCGGCCACCGGAATGCAGGCTATTCCTACTACGGGGATAGCGCTGGGGTTATGGTATAAGGAAAGAACAGGCCTTTCTTCCGGCAAAAAACCTGTGGTGGTGTGTTCGATAGGCGATGGCGCCATGACCGAAGGAGAAATTTCAGAGGCGCTGCAGATGGCAGTGCTGAAGAAGCTCCCGATAATATACCTGGTACAGGATAATGACTGGGATATCTCCGCCAGTGCTTCCGAGACGAGGGCTATGAATGCTGCGGAGTATGCCAAAGGGTTTAAGGGGCTGGAGACCCGCAGTATTGAAGGCAATGACTTTTTTGAGTCTTACCACACTGTCTCTGAAGTGCTTGAGCTTGTGCGAAAGGAACGGCGCCCGTTTCTCATCCACGCGAAAGTGCCTCTTCTTGCACACCATACCTCCGGTGTCCGGAGAGAGTGGTACCGGGATGATCTTGAGGAACACTACAAGCGGGATCCGCTCCCTCTTTTCCGCAAAAGGCTGCTTGCTATGGGCATGGATGAAAAGAAGCTGAAAAATATTGAAGAAGAAACCCAACGGTCGGTTCGCAGTGATTTTGAACGTGCCCTGAAAGCCGAAGATCCCCGCCCTGAAGATTTGTTAAAAAATGACTTTGCTCCTACTCCTGTGCTGGAAGAGCAGGGGGAGAGAGAGCCCCGCGGGAAAGAGAAAACAGTTATGGTTGACTGTGCTCTGTTTGCCGTTCAGGAGCTGATGGAGAAGCATAAGGAGTGCCTGCTTTACGGGCAGGATGTGGGGCGCCGGTTGGGGGGCGTGTTCAGGGAAGCAGCCACCCTTGCTGAAAAGTTCGGCGATGAGAGAGTTTTTAATACACCCATACAGGAAGCATTCATCATCGGAAGTACCGTAGGAATGTCCGCAGCAGGCCTGAAACCGATAGTAGAGGTTCAGTTTGCAGATTATATTTGGCCGGGGCTTAACCAGTTGTTCACGGAAGTGAGCCGTTCTTATTATCTCTCGAACGGGAAATGGCCGGTAAGCTGCGTGATACGGGTCCCTATAGGTGCCTATGGAAGCGGTGGCCCCTACCATTCCTCCAGCATTGAGTCGGTGCTGGCCAACATCCGCGGGATAAAAATTGCATACCCATCTACCGGCGCTGATCTGAAGGGTCTTATCAAAGCAGCTTATTATGATCCCAACCCCTGCGTGATTCTTGAACACAAAGGGCTTTACTGGTCAAAGGTTAAAGGAACAGAAGATGCACGAACCATTGAACCGGATGCTGCCTATATTCTTCCTTTCGGCAAGGGCAGAATTGTACAGCCTGCTTCCGGGGAGAGGGTGAAGAAAGGAGAATCCATTGCCGTGATTACCTACGGTATGGGTGTTTACTGGTCAAAGGGTGCATCCGTGCAGTTCCCTGGACAGGTAGAGATCATAGACCTCAGGACAATTTTTCCCCTTGACGAAGCACTCGTTTTTTCAACCGTAAAAAAACACAATAAGTGTCTTATTGTTACTGAAGAACCGCTCACAGCCACTTTTGCCCAATCCCTTGCGGGGCATATCCAGCAGGAATGTTTCCGTGATCTTGATGCGCCTGTGATGATTGCAGGATCCGAACCGCTTCCCGCTGTTCCCCTTAACTCAACGCTGGAAGCAGCTATGCTGCCCAACTCCGCCAAGGTGGGAAAAGCTATAAAGGCATTGCTGGGATACTGAAATTCAGCGGCCTAGATTTTTATATCCCCTGAGGATAATTGTCAGGTCGTTTGATACCCGGTAATCCTTTGCATACAGAATATTCAGGTGGCGGAGGGTGTTTTCGTCAAGGATATGTTTCCCGGCGGTATCCGAAGGAGATAGCACCCCCTGTTTAACGGCAGGGAGATGATCCTGTTTATCTCCTGCATAGGAAACCCACGTTTTAAAACCGGCCAGAACAGAAAAGATATTCTTTATAAAATGAAAAGGATTCTTTATAAGGAAAAACATTACCGGCCAGGCTGGGATGAAGAGCAGTGCAAGCAGTATATCCAGGACTCTTTTGTTTCTTTTATTGACAGGGCGTGTTATTGAGTTAATGTCAATGGTATATAAATCCCCGGGATTATTAACGGAACTGCTTCCGATAACAGTCATGCTTTCGGGAGGAGCTATCTTGTATTCAGGGTTTTGTTCAACCCTTGACATGAGGTCAATGATGCGGTGGGCGGGAATATCTTTTGCACAGAAGATTACCTCGTCTGCCTGGTAAATTCCGATGATTTCGCTGAGCTGGTTAATATTCCCGAGGAACCGGCTTTCTTTGGGATCCTGTATGTGGTTGGTGTTAACGAAGCCTATGACATTGGCTTTTGTTTCGGACTGCCTGAGTACGTCCAGCACCCTTTGGGCTTCCCCGGCGGTTCCCGCAATAATCACTTTTTTCTTCCTGTTGCTTTCCAGCAGGAATTCCCTGCTGCCGGTGAGGTTGAGCAGTAGTCTCATGATTACCATGGAAACTCCTGCCCACAGTGCGCCCAGCAAAATAAGCGCCCGGGAAAAACGGTATCTCTCGCTGAGAAGGGCGTAGATAACGAGGATGATAACGGTTCCTATAAAAATTCCCCGTATGATTTTCGTGATGCGGATGGGCTTGTCATACCCTCCGCTGAAAAATACTGAGAGCAGCCACACAGCAATGTAGCATGGAACGGTAACGGAAATATACTCGGCCGGGTAATAAGGTTCCGCAGCATGCTTTACGGCATTCTCCCAGTATTGCTTGAGGAAATACATTCCCCCGAAAATCAGCAAAGTATCGCAGGCCGGCAAAATGGATTTCGTGGCGATACGCGACAGGATTGCCGCCGATGCCCTCAGGTAAATGGCAATGTTGATGAGGAAAGAAAATATACGGACATTCTTTTTTGAAAAATGTTTCCGGGCAAAAATTACCATCGCCCTGTAAAAGACCAGGACATAATTGATGCTGCTTTTTTTAGTGCTTTCTCCTTTGTAATGAATGATGCGCGTTCCGGGGAAATAATAATTTTTATACCCCGCGAGGATGATCCGGTAGGAGAGATCTATGTCTTCGCCGTACATGAAGAAATCTTCGTCAAGCAAGCCTGTTTTATCCAGAACCTTTTTCCGGAGCAGCATAAAGGCGCCGGACAGCACTTCCACTTCATGGATTTTATTTTTGTCAAGATACCCCAGGTGATATTTCCCGAAAATCCGTGAATTCGGGAACAGGGAAGAGATGCCTGAAATTTTGTAGAAAGCAACGGAAGGGCTGGGAAGGCTTCGCTTTGATTCAGGCAGGAATTTTCCTGAACCGTCGATCATCATGACACCCAATCCCCCCGCTTCGGGATGTGCATCCATGAAATGCAGCGTCTTGTGGAAAGTGTCTTCTTCCACCACGGTATCGGGGTTCAGGAGGAGCACGTATTCTCCGCAGGAAGCTTTTATTGCCTGGTTGTTGGCAAACGCAAATCCCGTGTTCTCCCTGTTTTCAATAAGTTTTACCGAAGGGAATTTCTCTTTTACCATGGCCGCCGAACCATCCACCGAGTTGTTGTCTACCACAAAAATTTCAGCTTCAATGCCTGCCGCTGCTTTCAGGACTGAATGCAGTGCATGTTCAAGAAAATGAAGAACATTATAATTGACGATAATGACAGATAGTTTCATTGTGGAAACAGGGGAAAAGGCTCTTATGATTTCATGTTCTGGAGAGGGTTTTCATAAGGGATTCTGTTGACGATTGACCGGCCCAGTGTTATTTCGTCTGCATATTCCAGGTCATCCCCCACGGAAACTCCTCTTGCAATGGCAGAAATGTGTACATCAAAATCTTTCAGTTTTTTATAAAGATAAAAGATGGTGGTGTCACCTTCCATGGTGGCGCCAAGGGCCATGATTATCTCCTTTACACCGTTGAGTGACACCTTTCTTACAAGTGACTCCACGTTCAGGTCACCGGGGCCTATCCCGTCAACAGGTGAAATGACTCCTCCGAGCACATGGTACACACCCCTGTACTGGGAGGTGTTTTCAATCGCAATCACATCCCGTATGTCTTCCACAACGCATATCTGTGTGTTGTCTCTTCTGCCGTCGGAACAGATCCCGCATATTTCTTCTTCAGAAATATTATGGCACTCAGTGCAGTATTTTACATTTTTTCTCAGACGGGTGAATGTTTCAGAGAATTTTTCGACCTCGGCTGCAGGCCGCTTTAAAAGAAAGAGAACAAGGCGGAGCGCGGTTCTCCTGCCTATGCCCGGAAGCCTTGAAAATTCATTAACAGCTTCTTCAATAAGTTTTGAAGAAAAAGTGTTCAAGTTGTTTTGTTTAGGGAAGCGTGTGCTGCAAATATAGGAGAATTTGCCGGCTTACATTCCGTAGTGTACCCGATAATTTATCCTTTCTGCCCCGTCCGCGCTTTATTCTCCTTCGTCCGCCTGAGTGCCTTAAAATTATAGCGGGAGTGATGGGTGCCGCTATGTGTTATTGGATGCGTTCATTGTCCCCGGCAGAATAAATATCTTTGTCTGGAATCCGGGCACTTGATAAAAAAACAGACCATACTTCTTGCAGCATTGGCATTGGCAGTAAAAACTGCCATCGTGCTTTTGTTTGTTCATGACATCAGGAGCTGGGAGATACAGGAAACCGTCATGAACCTGCTCAGGGAAGGGGAGATGAAGTATTTTTACAATAACCGTTATCATTATAGTTACCAGCTTCCTGTTTACCCTTTCTGTATTTTTCTTATCTATCATGTCTTCGGCATACACCTGAAAGCCATATTGTTTTTCAATCTCATACTTTCTTCTGCCACCGTAATTCTCCTGCCTTCCGTGATGAAGGGTTTTCTTGACCGCATGTTTCTTCCCGCCCGCGCAGCAAAGCACATACCCGGTATTGCGGCAGTCTCCGTGCTGCTTTTTATTGCCCATCCCATGATTTCATATTATGCCATAGCGAATATTCATCCTTTTTCCATGGACATTTTTCTGGCGGTGCTGGTTCTGTTCCTTACTTTCAGGTATGCGGGTAATCCTTCTTTGAAAAATCTGTTTCTTTTTTCGCTTGCTCTCGGGTTTGCCGTGATAGAAAGGCCTACCCTCATATGTTCGGCCATTCCTTTTGGTGTGCTTGAGATTAAAAGAGTGCCTGTCATTTCATTTTTCAGAAATATGCTGCTTGCCGGAGTTTTCTCCATACTGTTCAGCATCAGCTGGATGGTAAGGAATTACAGCGTGGAGCGCAGCTTTTCTTTTTCATCATCCTTCTGGCTGAACATGTGGATCGGAACTCTGGAAGAGAGTGAAGGCACAGCCACTCTTCTCTCCGGGGAGAGTTATTATTCAGCACTTACGGATGATGAGCTTAAGGTACTGTATGCAAGGGAGCCGGGAGACCAGTCGGATTTTTTCAGAGAAAAATACAGGAATACCGTCGTAAAAACTCCGGGGAAAATTATACGGATGTTTTTCGTCAAGTTCAGAAATTTCTGGCTGTTCCGCAGCCGCATAGCTGCCGGCTATAGTCCATGGTTTCAGCACTTTGTCCCTGCATATAAACTGCTGTATCTCACTTGCTTTCTTCTTGCTGCCGCTGCTGTTTTTTATCTGCGCGGCAAATCATTACTGCTGCTTTCTTTTCCCATCGGCTTATCAATACTCCAATCCCTCGTGTACGTTGAAACCCGGCACCGGATCCTGATTGAGCCTTTTCTCATCCTGCTCGCCTGCGTTGGGGTGGTATTGCTTTGTCTCCCGGCTATGAGAACACAGCAACCTTCCGGCAGCTGATACCATGAAACGCACCGGTTCATATTATCCCCTGTTGTTGTTGCTGGTATCCTGGCTGGCAGCAGAGCTGCTTGTAAACCCGGCAGGGGAGTTTCCCCTTAACGACGATTGGGCTTATGCAAAACCGGTAAAGGATCTGCTCAATGGCCACCGGCTGCGTTTGTGCGACTGGCAGGGAATGACCTTGTTGTCGCAGGTAATATGGGGATATGTTTTTTCGCTCTTTACAGGATTCTCATTTAAAGCACTCCGCTTTTCAACCCTGCTTCTCAGCATGATTAATATTTCTCTTTTTTATAAGATACTGTCGGACCATTGCCGCAACAGCTTACTGCTCATGGTTTCTGTTGCAGCTCTCCTGTTTAACCCCGTGTACTTCATGCTTTCAAACAGTTTTATGAGCGAGGTTCCTTATATGACATTTTGCCTGGCTTCTGTTTTCTTTTTCGGAAGGTACACGGAGAAGGGCTATTATGGATACCTTCTTGCGGCATGTCTCCTGCTTTTTCTTGCTGTGATGACGAGGCAGGCAGGGATCGCAATTGCCTTCGCGTTCGCCGTTTGCTGGCTTCTGTGCCGGCCATTTTCTTTTTCCCATACACTGACGGGTATACTGCCCCTGTGTATCTCGGCTGTTATTCTCGTGTGTTTTGAATATTTTTTATCTGCCGCGGGTAATCTTCCTGTCAACTATAATTTTCAGTTCAGCATGTTTGTTGATAGTCTCTGCCACCCGGGTTTGGGCGCCCTGGAGAGGACGGCCTATTATACACTTACATCTCTTACTGCGGCAGGAGTTTTTCTTTTACCACTCTTCCCTTTTATTCCCGGGAAAGAACGTATTTCCCGCCTGAAAAAATATCCGTTATTCAATTTCTTTCTTGCCGTTTTTCTTGCATTGGTAATCCTGAAGATAGCTTTAGCGGGTAAATATCTTCCGTTCAGCGGAAATATAATTTACCACTCCGGCCTGGGCCCGCTCATTATGGATGGCTTTGTAAGTTATGAGATTCCGTTTCCGGGGCTGGGATTAAAGATCTTCTGGATAGCGCTCACAACCGCAGGCGCAATAAACGCATTTCTGTTTCTCGTATTTGCAGGGAACATAATGAGGCAAAGACTTGCTTCCGGTAATTTTTCCCGGCAGAAAATATTTTTTCCTCTTCTCTGTTCGCTTACGGTTCTCTTTTCACTTTTTCCACCGGCTCTTATCTATCTGCCGGAAAGATATATTGTTGCGGCACTTCCTTTCATTATCCTGACTGCAGCACCACTGCTTGATGAGGCATTGCATGAAAAAAAGGAGAAGCACTCCACCGTTTTTCCGGCTGTTATCACTTCGGCCATGGTTCTCGTTACTGTTGTTTTATGCCATGATTATTTTGTCCTTCAGGAAGTACGATGGAATGCATTGCATGTTTTGACGGATAAAAAAAGAATTCCACCTTCCCGGATTGACGGGGGATATGAATACAATGCCTGGCATTTGTTCGATTTCTCAAAATATCACCCGGACACACAGCATAAATGGTGGTGGGTTGACAGGGATGATTACATAGTTACACCCGCTATTCTTCCCGGGCATTCTTTGGAACTTGTTTATCCTGTAAGGACATGGCTGCCATTATCTCCCGGAAAAGTGTATGTGTGGAAAAGGTAAAAATTAAGCGTAAAAACCCCATTTTTCTATTCTTCATAGGTTAAAAAACGTATTTAAAAATACGATTATCACCCCATTTGAATATCAGGCTCCGCCTGTAACTTTGTAGAGGCGGAAATTGTTAATATGATTAAAAAACTTATTTTTACATACCTTCTTAAAGTCAAAGATATATGAGAAGAATTATTACTCTGTTTTTAGTGCTTGCGGGATTTGTTTCGGTGGCGCAGAACCCTAACCGCTGCGACCAGGCGATGTTCCTCTGCGCAAACAGCTCCCAGTCATCCACGACGGTTGGCGGAACTGCCAATACGGCGGGTATTGCCGATCCTGCGCTTGCCTTCGGTGATGGTGTGGTGAATCACAGTAAGTGGTTTACGGTAGAGGGAATCTGTGCCGGCGCATCTACCATTACAGTTTCAGGGATCGACAACAACCCTGGTCTTGAGATGGAAATCTATACCGGGTCATGTGGCACCCTTGTGAGTACCGGTCTTGGTAATGCCGCTGTGGGTCCCGCGGGATCTATGTCAGTAGTAATACCAGCAACTGCTGTGGGAACAACCTATTACATCATGGTGGATGGTACCGGCGGAGATGCTGAAGCCTTTTCCGTTACCGCCACAGGTTGTGTAAAGGGAAGACCCAGCCCGTCCTTCCTTGTAAGTCCTTTCCTCGGATGTACCCCGCTGTGTGTTGATCTTACCAACACCTCAACCACGAACGATGATAATCCCATCACCTACAAGTGGACTATTGATGACGGTACAACAGCAACGGTATACACCTCCAGCGGGGCGGATACTACTGTTTGTTTTAACACGGCAGGAAACTATACCATCACTCTTACCACTACCAACTCCTGCGGAACAGCAACATTTTCGCAGTCGGTCACCGCACAGGACCTCGTTTCCAGCATTACCCCCAACCCTGCCACCACCTGTATTGGGATGCCGATCAACTTTACCGGTACAGCTTCGGTTACCCCTGACCCTCCCTATACGGATCCTTCCGTAACCCAGTGGCAATGGGATTTTGGTGACCCGGCATCAGGTGCGGAAAATACGTATACATCTGTAGATGGCACTGACTCTACGCGGACTCACATCTTTGTGGGTGCAGGCCCCTGTTTTACTGTTACGCTTATCGTGGATGGAACATGCGGTCCGGATACTTCTACCTATAACCTGTGCCTCAACCCGAAGGTGGATGTTAATGCCGGTAATGACACTACTATCTGCGAAGGCAGTGATGCAACACTTAATGCTACAGTCAGCAATACTACCGCGCCTGTAACATACCAGTGGACCGGCGGAGGTGCCATTTCCTGCTCCGGACCGAGTATTGCATGCGCATCTACCAATGTTACAGGTCTTACTTCTGCCGGCAGCCCTTATACATTCATTGTTGATATCCTTGACGCCAATGGCTGCCGCGATACCGATACCGTTGTCGTTAACGTTAACCCCATCCCTGTTGTCGATGCAGGACCTGACCAGAACATTTGCGCCTGGACACCTGCTTCCCTGTGTGCCAATGTGACCACAGGCGTGGGTCCTTTTACCTATGCATGGGATCCCGCAGCAGGACTGGATGACTCGACCCTTAAATGCCCTACGGCCAACGTAGGCAATACCCCTTCAACAACCTATTGCGTAACTGCTACCGATGCGGCAGGCTGTGTTTCTTTGCCTAACTGTGTTACTATAAACGTGTACCCTAAACCTTCCATTGATATCACACCTGCAGGACCTTTGTGTGCTACCGATCCTGCGCCCCTCCAGAAAACATTTACCGTTAATGGCGCAGGTGCAGGATCCACTTATACCTGGTGCCCTTCTTCCGCACCTAACTGCGGATTGATTACATCTGCAGCCGCAGACTCGTCTTCCATTGACGTCACCTTTCCTCCCGTTCCCGGTCCATATTGCTTTACTGCAATTGTTACCGATGGCATTACGGGATGTGTTGATACCGTTAACTCATGCTTTACTATTGACACAGGCATCACTGTTACCGTTTCTCCTGCGGCACAGACCCTTTGCGAGGGAAGCTGCGTGCAGCTTACTGCCAGCGGTCCTGCAGGCACAACCTGGGTATGGGCTCCCGGCGGGGCGACAACTGACACTATCACCGTGTGCCCTGCTGCAGGCGTGAATCTGTTTACCGTGGTAGGAACACAGGGTACCTGTACCGGCACTGCCGTGGCAACCATTACGGTAAATCCTAAACCTGTAGTGGATGCAGGCCCAGATGATACTGTCTGCGCCTGGATCCCCGTTCCTCTTACTGCTACTCCTACGGCAGGAAACGGACCTTTTACCTATGCATGGTCACCCGGCAGCGGCCTGGATGACTCTACTTCTGCAACTCCCGTTGCGACCGTAGGCGCTACAACGACTTACTGCGTGAAAATTACAGACGGAGCCGGATGTGAGTCTGACAGCGACTGTGTTATAGTGAATATCTATCCCAAACCAGCACTCAGCCTACAGCCTGATACAATGTGTGCCAGTGCACCTTCCCTGAACGACACCCTCCGGATTACCGGGGCAAACCCGGGTTCAACTTACAGCTGGTGTCCGACCTCTGATCCTAACTGTGCTTATATAATACAGGCACTGGTTGCCGATTCTTCGGAGATTGTTGTGACGCTCCCCGCTGTGCCCGGATCTTTCTGTTATACTGCCATTGTCACAGATGGGGTGACAGGCTGTAAAGACACCGTTTCCAGCTGCATACAGATGAATGCCGGCATTGCTATCACTGTAACTCCTGCCGCCACCTCATTCTGCGAAGGCAATTGCACGCAACTTGTTGCCACCGGCCCTCCCGGAACTACATGGTCGTGGGCACCCGGCGGGTTTACAACTGATACCGTTAATGTGTGTCCCGTGGTGAATACAGTTTATACTGTCACTGGCACCCTCGGAAGCTGTCAGGGAACAGCTACTTCAGCCATCACCGTAAATCCTAAACCTGTAGTGGATGCAGGCCCTGATGATACCGTTTGCGCATGGACACCGGTCGTCCTTCCTGCCGTTGTTACTTCCGGATCCGGCCCTTTCATCTACGACTGGAGTACCGGCAGCGGACTCAGCGATTCTACCATTCTTAATCCTACTGCTAGTGTTGGTGCTACGACCACTTATTATATCGCTATTACGGATCCTATAGGATGTACGTCCGATACGGATAGCATTACGGTGAACATTTACCCCAAGCCTTCCATCACCATAACGCCTCCCGCACCCATGTGTGCAAGCGATCCCCAGCCTTTACAGAAAACATTCACCGTGGTGGGGGCGGGAGCAGGATCGACCTACAGCTGGTGTCCTTCTTCAGATCCTAATTGTCCATATATCGCATCCGCAGCAGGCGACTCTTCCTTCATCGTGGTTAACCTTCCTGCAACCCCAGGCCCCTATTGCTTTACGGCCATTGTCACAGACGGGGTTACAGGATGTATTGACACAGTGAGTTCCTGTTTTACACTTGACACAGGTATTACTGTTACTGTCTCCCCGGGTGCATCTTCCATCTGTCCTGGTAACTGCGTTCTTCTTACTGCCAGCGGTCCCGTCGGCGCTACATGGTCATGGGCGCCGGGCGGAGAAACCACCGACACCATCACCGTTTGTCCTGCAGCGACCACTACATACACGATTACCGGTACGTTTGGAACCTGTACGGGATCCGCATCTTCTGTAATTACAGTGAATCCGCCCCCCACTGCAGCAGCAGCCTCCCTCAATGACAGCATCTGCGGCTGTGATACGGTGTTCCTCAGCGGCATAGGCAGTACACCCGGGATGAATTACCTCTGGTCGGCCAACCCGCCCATGTCCTTTGTGCCCGACAGCATAACAATGAGCCCTTATGTGCTTAATGTATGCCAGAATACTACATTTACTCTCATTGTTACAGACCCTGCAACAGGATGCTCAGATACGGATTCCGTGTCAGTCAAATTCAATATCAAACCCAATGCAACAGCCACTGTTAACCCGGTAATCTTCTGTAAAGGAGATACAACAGGAGTGACACTCGACGGAACGGGAAGTTCTGCGGGAGCCGGCATTACCTACCTCTGGACAGGATCTCCCACAATCGTTTCACCCACCTCCCTTGTTACCAGTGATACGATTTCAGGATCTACCACATACACACTTACTGTGACAAATACTGTTACAGGCTGCGATTCTTCCGTAAGCGTGAATGCAAACACTTACGCACCTCCTACTATCTCGGCAAATCCCAGCGCTTTCTGTACTACTGACCCGCTGCCCTGGAACACCATTATTACTATTACCAGTGCAGGCGTGGGATCTACTTATACATGGACCGTTCCGGGCGGCTGCGTTACTACTTCTACCGCACCTACCGACGGCACTTCCGAAACATTCAACTTCGACCCCTGTGCCGTAGGTCCCTATACTTTCCAGGTGATCGTTGTGGATGGAGTGACAGGTTGTAAAGACACACTCAGCCTTACAATTAATATTGCTGCCGGTGTTACGCTTACTCCTGTTGCAGATACAACGGTTTGCTTTGGTGCGGCTTATTGCCTTACTTCTGCCGGTGCTACCAGCTACACCTGGTATGCCCTGCAGTCGCCTCTTGCTCCCGCAGTAATCGGAAATGCTGCCGCCCTTTGCTTCCCGCCTGCTGCTGACCTCGCTGTCGGAACAGATACCCTTATGGTAATCGGCGTAACCGGCGGATGCAGCGATACCGATACGGTGGTCGTGAATGTGAACCCGCTGCCGGTTACCCCTCCCATTACAGGAAGCTCCTCCGCCTGCGAATCAAGCTCTGCAAATACATATCTTATTACGCCTTCCAGCCCCACTTCAACCTATACATGGTCCGTTACCGGCGGGAATACATTCAGCGGCCAGGGTAACGACACAATCCTTATGGACTGGGCAGCGGCCGGAACGGATACCATTTTTGTAACTGAAACGGACGGACCTACGGGATGCCCCGGTGCACAGGATACGCTCATTGTGACTATCAATGCGCTCCCTGTATCGGATCCCATCTCCGGTAATGACACCGTCTGCCAGTTCTCCTTTAACACCTACTGCGTAACCAACCATGCCGGAAGTACCTATTCATGGAGCGCTTCCGGGGGTGTTGTGGCTTCCGGTAACGGAACAAACTGCGCAGACATAGAATGGACAACGGCGGGAAATGATACAGCCTTTGTCATAGAGACCAATACTGTTACGGGGTGTTCAGATACCGCCCAGTCGTTTGTTGTCAATGTGAACCCTATCCCTGTCATCGGCTCTGTTACCGGCACGGATACCCTTTGTGAAAATACCGCCGGTGTTTCGTACTGCGTGGCAGTGAATGCGGGAGTGACTTATATCTGGTCCACAACGGGCTCGGGTATGATTACCTCGGGGCAGAACACCAATTGCATCACCGTTGACTGGGGTAATACCAGCGGTTATGTGATTATACAGGAAGTAATGAATTCGACACTGTGCTCCGATACCGACTCTGTTTTTGTACAGGTTGATCTTACGCCAACCGCCAGCGCAGGCAATGACTTTACCATGTGCTCAGGGAATACGGTACAACTAAATGGAAGTGCTGCTAATGGCAATATCCTCTGGACTTCAACCCTCGGAAGTACCTTCAGCAGCACTGGTGTTGCCGCACCTATGTATACCCCTGCATCTGCCGGAACAGATACGCTTATCATTACGGTGAGCAACACCTGCCCTTCTGCTGCAGATACCGCTATAGTTACTATTCTTCCTGCACCTGTTGCAGATGCCGGGCCTGTACTTGTCCCTGTGTGCCAGGGTACTGCCATCACCCTGAATGGTACTGCAGTGAGCGGAACCGTAACATGGAGCACTGCTTCCGGTTGCGGATCATTCTCTGCCCCCAACGCAGCTGTTACAGATTACATTCCGTGTGCGGGTGATACAGGAACTATCTGTTTCCTGATGATAGTGAGCAACGGCATCTGCCCGGATGACAGCGATACCGCCTGCGTTTACTTCGCTCCACAGCCTGTTGCTGATGCAGGCTCTTCACAGATAATCTGTGAAGGAGATAATATCGATCTTACCAATGCTTTGGCTTCGCCTTCAGGGATTACAGTCACATGGAGTACTTCCGGAAGCGGGGCTTTCTCTCCCTCGGCAAACGTGGTGAACCCTACGTATATCCCGAGTGTTGCTGACGTTGCCGCCGGCACAGTTGACCTCTGCCTCACGGCAAGCAATGCTCCGTGCGCTGACTCTGTAAGCTGTATGACGCTTACCATTTCCCCCGATCCTATAGCCAATGCAGGCCCCCCGCTTGCCCCTGCCTGCCAGGGAACTACGGTTACCCTGAATGGTACTGCATCCAACGGGGCTGTGGCATGGCTCACCAATGGCTGTGGCTCCTTCTCGTCTCCCAATACAGCTGTTACTTCCTATACCCCATGTGTGCTCGACACCGGACTTATATGTTTCCTGATGGTGGTGAGCAACGGCGTTTGTCTGAACGACAGCGACGGGGTTTGCCAGTATTATGCCCCCCAGCCTGCCGCTTCGGCAGGCGTTGCGCAGACTATCTGTGCCGGGGATAGCGCTGACCTTGCATCTGCTTCCGCCTCTCCTTCCAATGTTTCCGTGATATGGTCAACAACGGGAACGGGATCTTTTGTACCCAGTGCCTCTATCGTGAATCCGATGTATGTGCCAAGTGCTGCGGATACTGCTGCCGGAACCGTGGATCTCTGCCTCACGGCAAGCAATGCGCCCTGCTCGGATTCAGTAAGCTGCTTCACCCTTACAATCTCTCCAAGTCCATTTGTTACCATCACTACAACGAAAGATACTATATGTCTCGGGGACATTACGACTATCACTGCATCGGGCGGAACAACATATCTGTGGAATACTGTTCCGCCGCAAGCCACCCCTTCTATCTCTGTAAGCCCGTCTGACGATACTACCTATACAGTACTCGTGCTGAACAGTTTCAACTGCCCTTCCGTGGATAGTGTAAAAATTCTTGTAGTGCAGCCCCCTGATGCGGGACCTGATACATCTATCTGCTCCGGAGATACTCTCCAGCTCAATGGCGCCATTTCTCCTGCTAATGCTATCGGTGGATTATGGACCAGCACTGGCAACGGGACATTTGTGCCCAACAGCACAACCCTTAACGCCTCTTATATTGCAGGATCAAGTGATACGGGAGGTGCGGTAATAGCTCTCGTGCTGCAAACCGTTACCTCTGCCTGCAATGACCTGAATGACACAATGAAGGTTTCTGTCAACCCGGATCCTTTCATCTATGCAGGAGATGACCAGGTGATTGGAAAGGGTACAACAGCAACCCTGGCTCCTTCTGTTACAAATGCTCCATGTATTCTGTGGAGTACTTCCGGGACGGGCACCTTTACCCCGGATGCTTCTACCACCACGGCAATTTACATCCCGAGCAAGGAGGATTATGAGAAAGACAGCGTAACGCTTACTCTCAGTACCTGCGCCGGCAAATCTTGCATTGACACATCAGACCATATGGTGCTTAAGTTCTCTGTTGTGGTTACACCTAATATCATTACTCCGGGCAACAGCCCCGGATCCAATGACGTGTTCTTTATCCAGGGGTTGCCGCCCAGGTCTAAGCTCGTGATATTCAACCGCTGGGGACTTAAAGTATTCGAGAGTGATAACTATCTCAACAACTGGGATGCAGAAAGCTGTGACGGTGGCGTGTACTATTATGTGCTCTCCCTGCCGAGGGAACTCAAGCTGGATAAGTACGAGTACAGCGGGTTCGTGGAAGTGGTCAAATAACATCATGGGAGAGCGGGAAAGACCCGCTTTCCTTCTTTTCATGAGGGGACTGGCCAGTTTATTTATTTCTGACAACAGGTAATTTGGTTCGGCTTCTTGCAGCATGAACACATAAGAAGCATTTGGAAAAAATAACAAGTCCTTATTTCATAGACAACTAATTACCCAGCCAACACCGTTTCCATGACACAAGAGCAACATCTGGACGAAGCATTAAGATTTCTTTTAAAATGGAATGCGGGGAGCTATCTTTATTACCTTGACAACAATAAAAATATTGGGGAGAATTTCCCCGACCGAAATATAAAAGACGGTGCTGTTGGCAAAAATTCCCATGAAGATGCCTTGCATATTGCTATTGCGACCATCCACCGAGTTGATGTTTTGGTAAGCTGGAATTTTAAGCACATTGTAAATCTTGATCGCATAAGGAAATACAATGCTGTAAATTTAATGAACGGTTATCCCATGATAGAAATTCGTAATCCAAGGGAAATTTTAAAATAGCAAAACGATGGAAAAGCAATATGATTCAGTCAAGGAAATGCGCTCTATTCGCGAAAGGTTGCAGAAGGAGTATGAGAAAAACCCTGCTTTAAGAAAAAAACGTTTGGAGCAAATTCGTAAAAAATACCGACTTGCTATTCGTACGAAGGAAAACGCTTACCGCTAACATGGCATCAGCGATAGAGGGCGTGCATAACGAACTCAAACAGATCTGGAAAAAGCGATGAATTAACAAAGGCCTGGATCACCAGGTACAGAATTTCTTCACCACCCGGCTTTCTCCTGTATCCACTAAAATGAAATATACGCCTGCTGGAAGTTTACCGGTGGTGATTTCTTTTTCGAAAAGGAAATCCTGCTCCGGGGAGAGTTTGCCGGCAGTTATTTGTTCTCCAATGGAATTGTATATAATGTATTTCATCTCATCGCAGCTGCATGTCCCGTAAATCTTTAGGTACTCTCCCCGGGAGTTTGGATAAAATAACAGGCTGCTTCCGGGAGAAGGACTGAGAGAAGCACTTACAATCGGTGAGAACTTATATGCTCCGTCAAAGTTTACCTGCCTGATGCGGTAAAACAGCGTTCCTCCTTTCTCTACCGGGCTGGAAAGAGGGGAGGTGTCAGTAAAAGAATAGTGTTGTTCCGTACTGGAATTTCCTGCTCCTTTAACCTTAGCTGTTTCTTCAAAAGTTTTCCCGTCTGCGCTTTTCTCAATGGCAAAGTAATCATTGTTTGCTTCGGAGGCGGTAGTCCACTGTACCAGTACTTCCCGGCCATTTAACTCTTTTGCAGTGAAAGTTGTCAGCTCAACAGGAAGGGCGGCGCCGCAGTCCCATTCGGCTATAAAAATATCAGATCCTCCGCTGGTAGTGAGTGAGGTGGATCCGAAAGCAGCTGTGGTGTTGAAATAGCCCGTTACAAAACTCCTGCTGCTGGCATCAATGGTGATGCCGTTTGCGATATCGGTGCTTCCTCCCCCGGCCTGATCTATACAAATGATATTTCCAGCGGGGTCATAGGTGATGAGCAGTATATCATAACTCCCTCCTGATGCATTAAGCGTAGTTGCTCCGAAGACTGCGGAGATTCCGAAATAACCTGCAACAAAACTGTTGCCTGCATTGTCTACTGCAATGGCATTGCCAATGTCGGAGCTGGCGCCCCCGCCTTGTACAGCCCACAGCACATTCCCGGACGGGTCGTATTTGGCAGTGAATATATCGGCTCCGCTTGCATTGGAAAGGTTATATGTTCCAAAAGTGGCAGGATTGCTTTGATAATATCCTGTGATGTAACTGTTTCCCGATCCGTCAACTCCCACGTCCAGGCCGAAGTCCCAGCTTGTTCCCCCGGCAGAGCGTGCCCAGATGAAGGCTCCTGCGGCATCATATTTCGCCAGATAAATATCATCCATGCCGAGGCTTGTGAGTGAGGTGGCACCAAAAGCCGCTGTGGAATTGTAATTGCCGGTAATAAAGAGGTTGGCGGCAGCAGCGTCTTTTTCTATATTTTTTCCGACATCGCTCCCTGTTCCTCCTGCTCTCTGCTTCCATGCAACAGCGCCTGCTGAGGTAACCTTAAAAAGCAGTATGTCGTCGGCGCCTGCACTGGTGAGAGTAGGAGCGCTTCCCACTGTGGCGACAGCCTGGAAAGATCCTGTAACATAGCTGTTTCCGGAGTTATCAGTTACAAGCCCCCAGCCCCTGTCGGTGGCTGTCCCTCCGGCTTTCATTGCCCATTGGAAGGTTCCGCCGTTGTTATATTTTGCAACGAAAATATCTTCTGCGCCTGCAGAGGTCATGGAAGTGGTGCCGAAGGATGCATTGGACTGGAAATAACCTGTAACATAAACATTCCCTGACCCGTCCAGGCTTACTGATCTTCCCAGTTCCGGGCTTCCCGTAGAACCCGCCCTGTTGGCCCATACAGGAGATCCTGTGGAAGAGTATTTTGCAACGAAGATATCATTGCCCCCTGCGCTGTTCAGGGAGATGCTGCCAAAACTGACAGTGCCGCTGAAGTAGCCGGTGATAAAGACATTGCCGGATGCATCCACGGCCACATCATGCCCCAGGTCTCCTGCAGTGCTTCCTCCCTGGCTGGACCATTGCCACTGGGCAAAGGCGGGAATACATAAGCACATGTATACAGCAAGACTTTGTAATGTTTTTCTTAATATAGTCATAGCTGATTCAATATCCGGTTTTAACAATTTTCACTACGAAAAACTGCTGTTCCGCAGTAGTAACAGAAAGGTAATAAATTCCGTTCCCGAGGTGGGAGAGGTTCAATGTCAGTTTATCTCCTGAGAAATCAGCTTTTGTTTCGCGGTACACAGTTTTCCCCGAGATGTCAGTTATGGTAATCTTTGTTGGTGCATGAAAGCTGGCATTGAAAGAAATGTTTACCTGCTCAGTGAAAGGGTTGGGATATACGCTGGAGGCAGAAATCAGTTCCTGTGAAGCAAGCATAATAACAGGAGATAATTTATTCTGCCCGTCATAGTCCACCTGCCTGAGGCGGTAATAATAAACGGGCAGGTTAATCCTGTCATCAATAAATTCATAAGAAACATTTGAGCTGGAATTGCCCGCTCCTTTCAGGACACCTATGGGATAAAACCCGGTACCGTTATCTGAGCGCTGTATCTCGAATTCTTTGTTATTCAACTCAGTAGCGGTTTCCCAAAGCAGGTGGTTATAATGATGTTCGTGTTTACCTGAAAAAGAGGTCAGTTCAATAGGCGCAGGAGCAAAGGTGGTGCTTGAGAATAGTCCGCGGCCGTGTGTGGCGGCAAGCACCCATTTGTCCGAAGACCTTGTTTTGAGCATATCCACTCTCACGTTTGCAAGCCCGGTGTTGGAAGCCCCCCAGTTGGTTGATCCGCCGTTAAGCAGGTCGGTACTCCATATCCCAAGTTCTGTCGCAACAAGTGCCTGGGTGTTGCTGTTGGGGTTAAAAATCGCCCAGCGGATGGGCATATCAGGAAGATTTCCTTCAACTGCAGTCCACGAGGTGCCCCCGTTGGTGCTTTCCCATACGCTGCTGAGTCCGTAGTTGGAGTATGTGGCAAGGAGATGGTTGTCGTTTCCGGTTTCTATGGCAACGCAGGAAACGCTGACGGTTCCTGAGGGAAGGCCAGTGGAGATGTTTGTGCCTGTTGGCCCTGCACCGTTGGCATTATCCACCCTTACGACCCTTCCGTTGTTGATTCCGAAGAAAACACGGTTGGCGGTATTGGGAGAAACAGCTACATGAGTTACTGACCCGCCGCCGAACGCTGCAACAGGCATTGTGCTTGAGGAGTTCCCGGTTTGGGGGTCGTTCCACCTGAAATAATTCCCTGCCGTAGTTCCGGCATAGATGATATTCGCTGTATTGTCGTAGTCGCTGGGATTGATGAACTGCCCGTTGTTGTTAAAGGAAATCTGTGCGGACCATGTGTTCCCTCCGTCTGTTGAGCGGAAATAATTATTATACACGTAAGCAGTAAACTGGTACTGTGACTGGTTTTGATCAATATGGCAGAAGCCTCCGTCTCCCCCCGTAACCTGGGTGGTGGAGTTGATCCCGGCAACAGTGTATTTGTGGCTGCCGTTATCCTGGGCGCCCGCGAGGAAGTAGTTGGAAGAACCGGTAGGATCAAGGGCGCATGCGAACAGTTGAGTAACATTGTAGTTGGGGTCCCTGGTGGAGATGGTCGGGGTGGCGGCGGTACCGTTGGCTGTTCTCCAAATACCTCCGTCATTGCCGAAATAAGCCACATCAGAACTTCCGGGCTCAAATACAATGCAATGCTGGTCGGAATGAACGTACTGGTATCCGCATCCTCCGTACCATTGGGTAATCTGTGTCCAATTCGTTCCCCCGTTGGTTGTTTTGAAAAGATTCAGCCCACCGGCCAGGACGTTGTTAGCGTTGTTCGGGTCAACGGCCACAGCGAGGTCATACCATGCCTGGCCGTTCGTGAACTCAGCTCCGTCGCAGCCCCCGTTATTGGTCGGGAGAGTTGTGGCAGCCCAGGTGGTGCCTCCGTCGGTGGTTTTATAGATATTCAAAATTCCGTTGGTGGCAGAATTGTGGGTTAAGGCATAAACAGTGTTTCCGTTGGAAGGGGCGCATGCCAACTCCACACGGTAAAAACCTGCGGTAGGGAAACCATTGGCTCCGGTGTTAACCTGGCTCCAGGTACCTGCATTTCCGGTAGCCGATTTCCACACACTTCCCTGGTAAAATATCCCAAGGCTGGCAAATAAAGTCCCCCCGTTTGCTATTTCTATGTCGGCCGCAGAGCAGTTCGAAACGGGGTAGCAGCCGGCACCCTGTGTCCCGAGCACCAGCGCCCATGTGGTGCCTCCGTCGGTGGATTTGTAAACACCGCCGGCGTTACAGAACTGGCTTGATGTTGCTGCATAAACGTTCCCCGCTGCATCCACTACGATTTTCTGCACATAATCAAAGTTAACATTGCTTGCCGTGCTTGCAAGCTGGGCCCATGTAGAGCCCCCGTCGGTGGATTTCCATATCCCATCCCCGCGTACTGCATCAATATTAAACCATCCTTCTCCTGTGCCAAAGTACATGGTTGTTGTGCTTGCAGGATTATATGCAATGGTAGTGATGGCAATATTGCTGAGGAAGTCATTAATTACTGCCCATGCGGGAGAGGCCACCGTGATATCCGTGGTTTTCCATAAGCCTCCGTCAACTCCGGCAGCGAAAACTGTTTTCTTGGTAGCGTCGTTGGGGTCAACCATGATGGCCCTGGTTCTTCCCCCGAAGTTGTTGGGGCCCCTTTCTGTCCATGTAATGCCGGAAATGGCTGCGGCAGTTTTGTCGGTGAAAGATGGCGCCCATTTATCCGCTTCATGCCGCATCTTTTGAGCATAACGGAATGCCTGTACGAGTCGTTCCCTCGGCACATAACCCAGGGCAGGATCCTTGGTTCTCTCGAACTCCTGTGCGGCAGCCAGCTCAGGGCCGTCAAACTCAACAATCTCAGGTTTCTCTTTCCGGAAAAACTCGTGCAGGGAAAGGCAAAGGAGAAAATCCCCTCCTCCGGCAAAAACTGAAAGCAGAGTGATTAATACAGAAGCCTTTAGAAACTTCATAATACACAGTAAGTTATGTAAAAATAAGATTTTTTTGCTATAAAATGAAATAAGACCCGGTAAAAAATGCTATGTAACAAATGGTCTGGCATATTTGCCGCTACACTCCTTTAGGGGAGTATGAAATAATAGCTTAAATTTGTAGTTATATAAAAGCAGTATTATACAAATCTCAAGTCAGGGAATTATGAATGTCAGTACAAAAAAAAGTTTTCTCCTTATTGTAGCTGCCTTGCTTTCCATATACTCCTGTAAGAAAACGATTGTTGATCCGCCTGACCAGGGGTATGATTATTTCCCTGTCAGGACAGGCCACTGGACTGCATACCAGGTGGATTCCATTGACCATAATTGTTTTACAACATCCATTGACACTTTTCATTTCCAGCTCAAGGAAGTGATTGATTATGAATATACTGATGCTTCCGGAAATGTTACCCAGGCCATTGAAAGATATGTAAGAAGCAGTGACACTGCACAGTGGGCTTTCAGGAACAAATGGACGCAAACCCGTACAAAGAGCACAGCCGAACGCACGGAAGACAATACCAGGTATATCCGGCTTGTATTTCCCCTGGGGGAAGGAAAATACTGGAATGGAAACAGCTACAATACCATAGGACAGTGGGATTACCAGTACCTTTCCGTTAACCAGCAGGAGAGTGCGGGCAAATTCAGTTTTGACTCCACGCTTGTGGTTGACCAGCAGGGACAGAATGATCCTATTATCAACACACAGTTCGGAAAGGAAATCTATGCGAAAAGGGTAGGGTTGATATATAAGCAATATACGGTGCTGTATAAAAACGACAATAATTGTAATCTCGCTGACGGTGGCGGTGTGGAGTTTACATGGACCCTTATTGATTATTCGAAGTAATCTTGAATTCATTTTACAAACGGGTTCCCATTCTTTTTTCCATTTGTCTTTTTCTTCTTCTTGCTGATGTACCTGCACAGGTTTTTACTCCTCTTTCCTCCGGCAGGTACTGGATAACATTCACAGATAAGAACAATTCTCCTTATTTAATTGCAAACCCCTCTGCTTTTCTTTCTCCCGCGGCGCTCAGCAGGAGAAACAAACAAAACATCCCTGTTGCCGGCAGCGATCTTCCCGTTACACCTGCATACCTTGACAGCCTCTCTGCAAAGGGTGCAAAGGTGCTGGTGCGGTCCCGCTGGCTGAACGGTGCTATGGTTGATTGCGACACCTCTGTGCTGAATCTTATGCAGTCACTTCCGTTTGTCCTGAAAACCTCTGCAGTAAACAGGAGGCGGAAAGAGCCTGGAATCCCTCCTCCCTTCAAAACCCCGGATTTGATTTCTCCTTTTGCGGATGCATACAAAACAGCAGAGCAAACATCTTTTCACAGCTATAATTATGGCGGGAGTTACGGGCAGGTTGATATGCTTGGCGGTGTGGCCCTGCATGACAGTGGCTTTGGCGGACAGGGAATGGTGATTGCCGTGCTGGATGGAGGATTCTGGAAAGTGGACAGCCTTCCCGCCTTTGACAGCCTGAGGGCAGCCGGCAGGATACTGGGAACGTGGGACTTTGTGGCTGGCGACAGCAGTGTGTTCGAAGATGACACACACGGTATGTATGTGCTTTCGGTAATGGCTGCCAACGAGCCCGGAGTGATGGTGGGAACTGCACCAGGCGCCGCTTACTGGCTCTTGCGAACAGAAGATCCCTCCTCCGAAACACTTACAGAGGAATATAACTGGCTTGCCGGGGCAGAGTTTGCCGATAGTGTAGGGGCAGATATTATTAATTCTTCGCTTGGTTATTCTACTTTCAACAATTCTTTACTGAATCACAGTTATGCAGATATGGATGGAAACACAACTCCTGTTACTATTGCAGCAGATATGGCTGCCGGCAAGGGCATGCTTGTGGTAAACAGTGCCGGCAACGAAGGGATAGCCCCATGGAACTTTATTACAGCTCCTGCAGATGGCGACAGCGTCCTGGCTGTGGGAGGTGTGGACGCACAGAGAAACTACTGGAACGGCAGTTCCAAGGGGCCTTCTTCCGACGGGAGGGTGAAACCTGATGTTGCAGCCCAGGGTTCCTCTGCCGTTGTGGCTTCCATTACAGGAGGCACTATCCCTGCCAACGGCACATCTTTCGCAGCCCCGCTGGTTTGCGGATTAGCCGGATGCCTCTGGCAGGCACACCCTTCTCTTACCTGCATGCATCTGCTTTATGCTATCCAGGCAAGCGCAGATAAATACAGCGCCCCGGATACCCTTACAGGCTATGGGATACCCAACTTCACTGTAGCCAGCATGCTTCTTTCCGGAACAGATCTAAATATTTTTCAGTCGGAAAATATTATGGGGCTCTTTCCCAATCCCTCCGAAGGTGTTTTTACGCTGCGCTTTTTTTCGGACACCAGCCAGAATATACGGATTGAAATATATGATGCCCTCGGACGTATAATGTTGAGGGACGAAAAATGGGTAAACACAAACAGTGTTAACAGCATAAGTGTTAACACGGAAAATGATGCACCGGGTTGTTATTCTCTGAAAATCACTACGGCCAGGAGCCAGTTTACAAAGAAAATAATCAAAATATAGCGGCCTTCTTCGGAAAGAGTATTCTGAAAACCTTTCCTGTGTTGACTGTACCCGGCTTCGAAGTTTATCCACCGCACTCTTAACGATAAATAAGCCCGGCCCGGATACTTCCTTTTTTACTCTTGCCCCGGCAGAAAAGATCAAAAACTTTCCTTGATACCAAGCTATCGTTTCTGCAAATTTTTCAATAGCCTGCAAAGGTGGGACATTTCTTATTAACACGGTGAAGGCAAAGTTTTTGTTGTCCGTAAAACAAGGGGCATGAGGAATGGAATAACCCCTATCTTTACATCATGAAACAGGCTTTTACGGCTGTTATTTTTGTATTTTGCTCAGGGAGCCTTTTGTTCGCACAGGATGTGACGAAGATTGTACAGCTTGACTCCGTAATGATTACGGCAGTGAAAGGAGGATTCAGTGTGGAGGATTTTATCTATCTCGTTAAGCAGGACACTTCTTTTTACAAGGCATTTAAAAACCTTCGCTACTATCCCTATACTTTTGAAAGCAACCTCGTTGTTTTTAACCGCAGGTCGGATAAGGAGAAGGCTTCCCTTTACAGGAAGGCTTCCCAGCGTGTGGTTGCCGGGAAACGATGGATTGAAATTACGGAAGAAAAAACAGCCGGAAATATTTACAATAAAGATAAAAAATTCACCTATTACACCGCCGAACTCTTTGATTATACATTTTACCCCCGTGATACCGTTGTTGCCTCCAATATTATAACCGGCAGGCCGGGAAGCGCATTGCAGGATGCTTCCAAAAACCAGAAATACAAAGATCGCCTCGAAGTGCTGATGTTCAACCCGGGATCGGAAGTGGATGGGATTCCCCTTATAAGCAGCAGGATGGCAATATTTGATAAGGATATGCTTGGTTATTATGACTATAAAATATATTCGGAGAAGTACAGGGATACTATCCCCTGCTATGTTTTTGAGTGTAAACCTAAAACGGATCTTGGTTATTTCAGGAAAGATGATGTGGTTATAAAGGATCTCGTTTCATTTTTTGAAAGGAAGACGTTCAGCATTGTGTACAGGAAATATCTTCTTTCGTATAATTCTGTCCTGTTTGATTTTGATGTAAAGATTGAAGTCCGCCTGCAGGAACTGGGCGGTGTACTGGTCCCGGAGTACATTACATACACAGGCTATTGGGATGTCCCCTTCAAAAAACCGGAAGTGATTAGTTTTAAGATGCATTTTTATGATTATAAAATCACGCCCTGATTTTTCAGCGGTTAAATATTATTTTTGCAGGCAATGAAAGGAAAGGTCGTGATAATTACCGGAGCATCTTCCGGTATCGGGAAAGCCTGTGCTGAGGCATTCGGAATGGCAGGCGCCGGTGTCGTTATTGCAGCGAGGAATAAGGGAAATCTCAATACCGTTTCAGCTGCGCTCAGGGGAAGGGGAGTAGCTGTTCTTGCAGTGCAGGCGGATGTAAGCAGGGAAGAAGACTGCAGGATGCTGGTTCAAAAAACTATTGCAGAGTTCGGAAAGGTCGATGTACTTATAAATAATGCAGGCATTTCGATGCGGGCACTTTTTGGCAGCGTGCAGCTGGATGTTCTCAAAAGGCTGATGGATGTGAACTTCTGGGGAACTGTTTACTGCACGCGTTATGCGCTTCCTTATCTTCTTGAGGCCAAAGGCTCCCTTGTCGGGATGTCTTCTGTAGCAGGGAAAAAAGGCTTGCCGGGGCGGGCCGGTTATTCTGCCTCCAAGTTTGCCATGGAAGGTTTTCTCGAAACCATTCGTATTGAGAATATGAAAGCCGGCCTTCATGTGATGGTTGTATGCCCGGGCTTCACAGCTTCCAACATCCGGAATGCGGCATTGTCCGGTGACGGGGTGCCTCAGGGAGAGTCTCCCCTGGATGAATCCTCTGTGATGCAGCCGGAAGAAGTCGCCCGCATGACATTGCAGGGAGTGCGGAACCGCAGGCGGAATATGATCCTGTCTTTAAAGGGAAAGATGATAGTGTTTCTGAGTAAATTCTTCCCTGCTTTTTCTGATCGCCTCGTGTATAATCATTTTCTCAAAGAAAAAGATTCTCCGCTGAAAAAAGGATGAAAGATATGCTCGTTTATCTCACCGGGTATATGGGATCCGGTAAAACCTTTACTGGAAAGGAGCTTGCAAAAAGACTTGATTATACTTTTCTCGATATGGACGCAATGATAGAACGGGTCACAAAAAAAACAATAGCTCAGTTATTCGGCGAAGGAGTATCAGGATTCAGGGAAACAGAAAGGAGTGTGCTGGAAGAAACTTTTTCAAAGAAAAATTGTGTTATTGCCACAGGGGGCGGCACTCCATGTTTCTTCGATAATATGGAACGGATGAATGCCGCCGGTATCACTGTTTTTCTTGATGCTGATGCAGGGACGCTGTATGCCCGTTTGTCAAAGGAGAAAGAAACCCGGCCTCTTATCAGCGGCATGCCGGATGTGGATCTGATGGAACGTATTCTGCTGCACCTCGGGGAGCGCCGGCATTATTATGGCAGGGCAAAAATAAGGCTTAAGGTGCACAAGTCAGAAGAGGAAAATACAGCTGAAAAAATTTTGCAACTGCTGAAAAATCAAGAGAGGTAAACCCCGTCTTCGGCTACTGTAATATGTTCCTGCATGGTAGTGGCAAGGGAAATCCCTACGAAATCAGGCATTATCGGAAATCTTTTGTGGCTGCGGTCTACCAGCACTGCCACCCTGATTTTTTTTGCTTCTGCATCCAGAAAAGGCCGGAGGCCGTATACGAGCGTTCGTCCCGAATTGAGAACATCATCTACGAGAATTACGGCTTTCCCCGTGCACCTGGATGCCGGGACAGAAAGCGCGATCTCCCTGCTCAGGGGTTTGTCCTTTTCGAGGGTTACTTCGATGACCTCAGTCTTTAACGGAGCTATTTTTTTGAGGCAGGCGCTTATTTTTTTTGCAAGAGAAAAACCGTTGGGGGCAATGCCGGCAAGAATAATTTCCTTTTCTCCCGGATTGTCTTCGTATATCTGGTATGCAATCCTGTTGATTTTCTGTCCGGCCTGGATCTTGCTTAACACCTGTGTCCTTGATGATGACATTTTGATACGGTTTATTTTTCAGGTTCTTCTTTCAGGCGGCCTCCCTTGTAGAAATATTTTCTGTAATAGGGTTCGTCAAGGTCGCTTATGATAACGCCCGCTTTTACGGTTGCATGTGCAAATTTATTCTTTGTAAGGTAAACTCCGACATGGGAGATGGTATTATTTTTAATTTTGAAAAATACCATGTCTCCCTCTCTGAGGTCTTCTTTTTCGAGCGGTATGTTTTTTTTGAAGATAAAATCTGCCCCCCCCTGCAGTTTTATACCGTATGCACTGTCATACAGTACAGCCGTGAAATCTGAGCAGTCAATCCCGTCTTTTCCCCTGCCTGCGTAACAGTAAGGAGTGAGCAGCCAGTTTTCGACGGTCTTGTACAGGGTAAGGTTTTCTATGTTATCAATCGAAAAACCGAAGACTTCAGAATAGTGGGTGATGGCAGAATCTCTCGCAAGCATCGTGCAGGATGTGTCTTTTGAAGCAGGCTGGGAAAAAGCCTGTACCCCTATGCAGGTAATTAATATTCCCGGTACACCTAAGCGCATGACGTTGAAACCTCTAATATATAGAATCGGCGGCTTATACCATCCCGGTCACCCAGTCAAAAAATCACGGAATGTTAATATACTTATGCGTTTGCAGTGAAATTTTCCATGTGTGGTTTTGTTTGACGTAGGCGATGACTTCCCGGAGCATGCGGCCTGCTTTCCCCCATTCCGGCTGGAGGTACAACCGACATTGCTTTTTGACTTTTTTTGCCTGCTGCTCTGCCCATGTAAAATCGGAAGAGTTAAAAACGATTACCTTGAGTTCATCAGCTATCCGGAGATTAGAGGCAAGGGGCGGCCTGAATTTTTTCGGTGAGACACAGATCCAGTCCCATTCCCCGCTCATAGAATATGCTCCTGAGGTTTCAAGGAACATCCTTATTTTTTTCTTCCTGAACGTTTGGCAGAGTGCAGAAAGGTCATGCAGGAGAGGCTCTCCGCCTGTAATGACAACTGTCCTGGCTCCTGATGCAAGGACCTTCTTCAGCATCTGTTCAGGTGACAGGCGTGGAAATCCGTTCAAGGGCCATGATTCTTTTACGTCGCACCAGGGGCAGCCTACATCACATCCGCCGAGGCGGATAAAATAGGCGGATGTTCCGGTATTGGTTCCCTCTCCCTGTATGGTGTAATAATCTTCCATGACAGGGTAGGAGTGCCCGCGTAATTTTTTTGCAGTCATCAGTCCCCGCTTATAATACCGCCAAGCAATCCCCCGATACCCCTGGATTCCTCTCTGCCACCGCCCCATTTCGAGGCTGCAGTGATCCTGTCTGCAATACGTGAAAATGGAAGGCTCTGCAGGTAAACGGTTCCGGGTCCCCGGAGAACAGCGAGAAACAGGCCTTCTCCGCCGAAGAGTGCATTTTTAAATCCGCCTATGAATTGTATATCATAGTCAACCGTTGGAGCGAAAGCAATAAGGCAGCCTGTATCCACGCGCAATACTTCACCCTGCTTCATTTCCCTTTGTATAACGGCTCCCCCGGAATGAACAAAAGCATAACCGTCGCCGCTCAGCTTTTGGAGAATAAAGCCCTCCCCGCCGAAAAGGCCTGCTCCTATTTTTTTTGTAAAGGCGATGCTAATGTCAATACCCTGTGCTGCGCAAAGGAACCCGTCTTTCTGGCAGAAGAAAGTCCCGCCGAGGCGGCCGAGGTGAAGAGGTACGATTTTCCCGGGGTAGGGTGCTGCAAAAGCTGCATGGCATTTGCTTTGCCCATGGTTAATGAAAGAACTGATAAAAAAACTTTCTCCCGTGATCATCCGCTTGAGCCCGCTGAAGATGCCGCCGCCGGTTCCTGTCTGCATCTCAATGCCTTCTTCCATGTACAGCATGGCTCCCACTTCTGCTCTGACAGCTTCGCCGGGATCCAGCTCTACTTCAACAACCTGCATATCGTCTCCGAGAATTTTATAGTCTATTTCATGTGCCATGATTTCATCATATTTATTACCGGCGTAAAGATAGGAAAGGGGAGGCTTTTTAACGTTTCACTATCACCCTCAGTGATGAAGGGAGGATACTGTATTCGAGTATGGTTCCTGCTTCGCAATATTCTCCGTCGTAATGCACGGGCCCCGGCTCATCTCTTTCAATCACAAGGTGTTTTGTCCGGAAGGTCTCGAAGAGCGGCGACCTGTGAATGGTTCCTGTGAACAGCCTTAAAGCCAGGATGGGAGCATGCCAGAGGCGGAAAGGATAAAGGATACACACATCCATTAAACCGTCGGCAATGTCTGCTCCGGGCGCTATATATGCATTGTTCCCATACTGGGAAGCATTGGCAATGGTGATGAGGAAGGCCTTGCGTTTTATCTTTTTCTCCCCTGAGGAAAGGCTGTATACGCCAGGCTTATATTTAAAAAACTCCCGCACGCTGAGCCTCAGGTAGGTGAAAAATCCCCGTTTCCTGCTCTGTGCAAACAGCCTGCTGATATGGGCATCAAAACCAACCCCCGAAGCACAGAAAAAAAATATTCCGTTCATCGTGCAGCTGTCTATGAGTTTTTCTTTGCCGCTGATGATTACACTTGCTGCCCTGATGGGGTCGAGCGGGATACCGAGGTGTCTTGCCAGGCCGTTGCCGGAACCTGCCGGGATGATAGCAAATGTTTTGGGGGAATTAACCAGGGCCTGTGCTGCCTGGTTGATGGTTCCATCACCTCCCATGGCAGCAGTAATGCTGAAATCCTCTTTTGTGAGTCGTCTCATAATTTCTTCTTTCTGCTGAAGATGCCTCCAGAAAAAAAGTTCGCAGTTAAGAGAAGCAGACAACAGTTTTTTTATTTTTTCTGCTGCGGGAGACCTGTCTTTTTTCCCTGCGAGAGGGTTTACGATCAGAAATATTTTTTTCATCAGAAAATGAGAAGTGTCTGTTATGCTAAGGTAGATAAATTACTATAGCAGTCCTTCGTCCGCAAAGCTGTAGAAAGATTTGGCAGTAATGATAATGTGGTCCAGAACCGCAATGTCCAGCATTTTTCCCGCCTCAGAAAGCTGTTTTGTGAGCCGGATATCGGCTTCGCTTGGTTTAGTGCTTCCCGAGGGGTGATTATGGCAAAGAATAATTGAGGAGGCGAGATGTTCAAGGGCAATTTTAAAAACAATCCTGCTGTCCACCACTGTGCCAGACAAGCCCCCGCTGCTGATATTTTTCATGGCAAGGATTTTATTTGCCCTGTTGAGATAGAGTACCCAGAATTCTTCGTGCTGCAGGTCGGCAACAAAGGGGCGCAGGAGAGCCGTAACATCATTGCTTGCTGATATAGTGTCTTTCTTTGCCTCTTTAAGATCTCTTCTTCTGCGGCCGAGCTCAAGGGCGGCAATGATACTGATAGCCTTGGCTTCGCCCATGCCCCTGAACTTTGTCAGATCATGGACAGAAAGGTTTCCAAGGGATGCCAGGTCATTGCCAACGCTGTTAAGAATTTTCTTTGCGAGGTCCACAGCCGACTCCATGCTGCTTCCGGAGCGCAGCAGAATAGACATCAGCTCTGCGTTGGTGAGGCTCCTTCTTCCCTTGTTCATTAATTTTTCCCTGGGCCTGTCTTCTTCCGCCCAGGCTTTGATAGTCATCCGCTCATTTCCTTCCATACCCCGTGTGCATTGAAAAACTTTAAAAGATAAAGTCCTTTGCGGGCGGAAAGGACTTTACTGAAAAAATGAAAATTTATAAAGCGTTTACGTGTTTCATAAGGCTCGACTTCAGGTTGGCAGCCTTGCTCTTATGAATGATATTTTTTTTGGCCAGTTTATCCACCATGGCTACTACCAGGGGAAGCTGCTCGGAGGCTGCTTTTTTGTCTTTAAGATCGCGGAGATTTTTGACAGCGTTTCTTGCAGTCTTGTGCTGGTAGCGGTTCCGATCTCTTTTTGCTTCGGTGGAACGTATCCTCTTGACGGATGATTTATGGTTTGCCATTTTATTAACTTATGTAAGAAGGGCTGCAAATATAGCTTATATTTTGAACTTTAAAAATCGTATCACATAAGTAAATATTGTAATTAATAATTTTGATTTTATGAAAAACGCCATTTTAAGAGATTGTAAGAGGAAATCTAAAGAACGAGAAACTATTGTTTAATAAACTTTACCTGCATATTCCCTGCCTTTAAGAAATACATTCCCTTTGGTAAATCAAATAAATTAATTTTTGTGTTTTCGGTTTTTGGTTTACAGTTATAAACTTCCTGTCCTAAAGTGTTGTAGATTTTTATTTCAGCCTCTAATTGTAACCCTGAAACTGAAATCTCTCCACTGTTGGGATTAGGATAAATATTTATGACTTCATTATTTAAGGTTATCATTTTTACGGGAACAGTATTTGAATAAGTAAAATTTCCATTATAGTTGGTTTGTTTAAGACGATAATAATTTATTCCATTATATGGATTTTTGTCAGTGAAAGAATAATTATTTTCAATTGTTGAATTTCCCGCTCCTTTTACAAAGCCTACCTCACTATAATTATTTTCATCAATGCTTCTTTCTATTGTGAAATAATCATTGTTGATTTCACTGGCAGTTGACCATTCTAATAAATTACCTTCTTCTTTATGTTTCCCTTTGAATGAAATGAACTCAATAGGAAGGGGAATAGCTGCACAATAATTCCACTGACCAAGAAATATATCAAAGTATCCGGCACTTGTCAATGGAATATTAGGAGAGCCAGGAAAGGTTATGGAATTTCTGAAAAATCCTGTAACATAAGCATTGCCGGAAACATCTGTAGCAATTCCCTGTGACTGGCCACTCCCTGTTCCTCCCGTTATTTGAGCGCATAGAGCGTTACCGGACGGATCGAATTTAGTTATCCAAATGTCAAACCCCCCACCCGAAGGATTTAAAACTGTAATGTTAGGTGAACCGGAAAATGTAATGGCATTATTCGTGGCGCCTATTCCTGCCACATAACTATTTTGAGCGCCATCTATTGTTATCGCATAAGCCTGGCTGTTCCATTGACTGTTCGGTTGTTTAAACCAGCTTAAATTACCTGAAGCATCATACTTGGCTATGAAAGCATTTGCACTTCCATTTGCCAAGCAAGAAAAAGTGTTTCCTGAAAAGACAGCCGAGGGTCCTGAAAAATAACCGGTAACGTAGCTATTCCCTGAAGCACCATCAGTACTTATCCCAAATCCTACATCAGTATTAGCTCCTCCTTCACCTTTTGCCCATAGAGCATTGCCGGAAGGATCAAGCTTTGCAACAAAAATATCGGTGCTTAAAATAAATGGTATTGTGATGTTAGGTGAACCATAAAATGTCATTGTCGGCTGACTTTGATAAGAACCAGTAATGTAACTGTTTCCTGAGTTATCTATACTGATGCCGTATCCTATGTCACCCTGATTACCTCCTTCATCTTTAACCCATACAACATTTCCGGATGGATCATATTTGGCGACAAAAACATCTCCACCACCGGTATTGGTTATAGTAGTGCTTCCAAAAACAGCTGTAGCACTACCAAAATCACCTGTAACATAGCTATTACCGGCACCATCAGTTTTAATTGCACGTCCTTCGTCTTGAGAACTGCCTCCACCGCTTTTTACCCAGAGGACATTACCGGATGGATCATATTTGGCTATAAAAATATCGGAACCTCCTGCTCCTGCAAGAGTAGTTCCTGAAAAAGAAGCTGAACTTGCACTGAAGAAAAATCCGGTAACATAACAATTACCTGCATTATCTGTGCTTATCCCGTATCCATAATCTGTATTTGTTCCTCCTGCACTTTTTGCCCATTGTACTATTCCTGAAGAATTATACTTAGCTACAAAAATATCATGAACTCCGGCACTTGTCAGAGTAGTGCTTCCAAAGGTAGCGGAAACATAAAAATAACCTGTAACATAACTATTACCAGAAGCATCAACGCTGATTGCCATTCCCTGATCAGGATATAATGCATTGCTTCCTCCCGCTTTCGCTGCAAATGTATAATTCCCCTGAGGTCCAATAATAGGACGGTTGCCGGATGGTGCAGTTACTGTTGGGAAATAAGTTGTGCTACTAACAATCAGTGAAGTACATTCTGCATCTATGAGATTGGCGGGAGTTGCTCCTGAAGTTACATCATAAGTAAGCCAAAAATAATTATTGCAGCCAACTAATGTTTGTGAACCTGTTATTGTAAATGAACCGCTTGGACTTGCAACGGTTGATCCAAATTGTGTAGTAGTTGCAAAGGCAGAAGATGAACCGGTAAACCAAACTTTTGCATTCGAAATATCAGTCACGTTGGTGGTTCCGGTTGTATTAAAAGTAAAACTTGTTGCTGTTAAAGGAGAAACGCTGCCGGGGGTTGTTAAGTGAATTCCTATAATTTCATTATTTGTTGCGTTTTGCAAAACAGATCCTGTATTGTTTTGAGTTGTGGTAGTACCCGAAGGAGCCAGTGTCATGTTCCCATCAATTGTTCTGTATCCGGAAGAAGTAAAACTCGGATATTGAGTTACACCCCCTACAACTATAAAATTAACGTAATCAGCACTTACAGCGTGACATAAAACTGCAGTTGGAGCTATGTCATAAGTCAACCAAAAATAATTTGTGCCACTCCCCATAGCAACTGAACCGTTAACAGTAATAGTTGTGCCACTGACAGTGCCTGTTCCAAATAAAGTATTAGTAGTAGCAGCGGCAAAAGTGCCGTTGGTAAGTGTGCTATTACAATAAATTCTGGCAGCAGTTATTTCTCCCATTGCTGTCGTTGATGAAGCATCAATAGAAAACTGAGTTATTGCCTGAGTGCCTCCACCGGTCATAACAACAGCAATCCGAATCATATCATTTTTAAGAGTATTCGGGGAAACAATGGCACTGTTAGATGATTGGTAGTCACTTGACGAATAACTAATTGCAGCGCATCTGTTTTCACTAAGATACAAGACAGCAAATAATATTAGTACGTAAGAACTTTTCTTAAGTCCTCCACAGGGTTTTTGTAGATTTTTTTTCATGCCATTTAAGATTTTATAATGCAATGGTACTTTTATTGAATTCTTTTCACAAAACAGTTTTCATAATATATTAATAAGCAGATATTGTAAAAAACAACTTTTTGTCTTTAAAATAGCTATTTTTGTAATAAAAATATCGTTTTAATTTTAACAAGCCATGAAAAAATCAACTGAACTGTTTCAGTTAATAAAATCACTTAGTATATCTGAAAAAAGATATTTTAAACTTTCTGTATCTATACAGAAAGGAGAAAAAAATTATATCAAGTTATTCAATGCTATTGACAAGCAAAATGAGTATGATGAAAAAGCTATCATTAAAACTTTTGAAAAGGAAAATTTTATCAGGCAGATTTCTGTTACAAAATATAATTTATGCAAGCTGGTTTTAAAAAGTTTACGTGCATATCACTCCGCAACAACAATAGATATTGAATTAAATGAATTATTACATGAGGTAAAAATTCTCTACACGAAAGGCTTATTTTCTCATTGTAAAAATATGCTGAAGAAAGCCAAGTATATTGCTTATAAACATGAAAATCACGTTCGCATTCTTGAAGTATTAAATTGGGAAAAAGATTTAATGAGGGCAGAAACATATTCGGGAAAAAAAAATAAGGATATAGATAATCTTTTATCAGAAGAAAAAAGAATAATAGACGAGTATAAAAACCAGTGTGAGTTTAGTTGTCTGGATTCTAAAATTTTTGTCTTGCAATTAAATAATCTTTATATAAGAAGCGAAGAAGAGTTGCAGGAATACGAAGTCATTATTAATGACCAATTGTACCGAAGCGAGAGAAATGCTCTTTCTTATCATGCAAAAATATATTTTCATAGAGCTCATGGCTTTTATTTCCTCTCCAAAAGTGATTTTGTTGATAGCTATAAGCATTACCATAAACTGCTCGAGTTAATGGATTCGCAGCCCCTGCATCTGAAAGAAAATCTACGAAATTATTTATCCGCTTTACATAACATCGCTGTCGTATTAATTTACCTGAAAAGATACGATGAGTTCAAGCATTACATCAATAAGCTTAGAGCGATTTCTGAAAACCATGCAAAAGAATTATCTGAAGATACCCGGTTTAGAATATTTATCCGCTCTTATAATATGGAGTATTTTATGTATATCCTGCGAGGGGAATTTGAAACTTGCAAAGTATTAATAAACAAAATAGAATCGGGGCTTCAGCAATTCAAAAGGAGAGTTGATAAAGTGAGTGAACTTTCTTTGATATATAAATATTCTTATGCTTACTTTGGTTGTGGCGAATACTCCAGGTCTTTGCACTGGTTAAACAAAATCCTCAATGATCCCAACCCGGAATTAGCATCGGACATTCATTGTTTTGCCCGAATTATGAATCTTATTCTTCATTTTGAACTTGGTAACAGAGATTTGCTTGAATATATTGTCAAATCCACTTATCGTTATTTATATAAAAGAAAGCACCTTTACAAATTCGAAAATTCGGTATTAAACTTTATCAGGGGAAAATTACCTAAAATCATTACTCAGGAAGAACTTCTTGATGGATTTAAAGAGCTGAAAAAAGAACTGGAAGTAATTACAGAAAACTCATTTGAAAGGAAAGTACTTGAATATTTTGACTTTAATTCATGGTTGGAAAGCAAAATTGAAAACAGACTTTTCGCAGAGATTGTTAGAAAGAAGGTAAGCAACGCCCCTGTCTTCCGGAATCCTTGATTTGCTTGATATGTTCAAGTTTTTTTGTGCAGGAAATTGTTGTACACCCTTGCTAATCTGATATGGATTAAAAAAACGATTTCGCTGCTGTTTACCTTTGAAGATGGCGGAAGAGAGATCGCGCTCCTCCGGAATTAGCAGCACTCAAAAACCAACCGGTGTCCTCTTCACCACGGATATTGCCAGGAGATCTTTATGCCGATAACTCCTCCCGAGAGACTAAGCATCCACTCCTCGGCATAAACACGGGCGTAGGTGTTATTGATCAGTTTCACTACATATCCGTGCCCCAGTTCTGTAGCCACGGCACTTGCATAGCCGGATGAAGGCTTTGTTGTGACTCCTCCGAGGCAGGAAACTTTTCCTACATCCGCAATCCCGGTCGAGCCGTATGTACAATAATAAAAATTGAAAGGAGAGAATCCCATATCCATACCTCCGTAGCAGCCGCCCTGTATATCCCCGTTATCGAAATTCAGAAAGGAGCTTGTGGTAATATAGGCGGTCACCATGCCTGCAGGTTCTTTAATACAGGAACCGTCATCCTTACCGGCTTCCTTGTCGTAGTTGCAGGCATTCTTATCCGTACATCCTTTTTTCTTCATACAGCCTGCCGTGGCAATCAAAACCACAACTGCGGCACTCAGGAGAGAGATTCTGAAATTTCGTATCATATACTTTTGCATTTAAGAACAAAAGTAAGAGCATGTCTTTTTTGTTTTCCTGATTTGTATCACCCCCGGGACGGATTTTTATCAGCATGCTCAGGTAAATACTTCCTGCGGTGGTACGCGGGGAGGAATAAAAAAAGCCGCTGGGTAAGCGGCTTTGAGAAAGTTGTGAACAACTAATAAATTACCACTTCAGATCGGTAAATGATCCGCTGCTAACGCTTACGGTATTGGTGCTGGCAGTTGGATAAAACTGCACTGCATTGAAGCTGAAACTTCCTGATACCGTACGGGCGCTGTTGTCAAGCTTTGAAATGGTGAGCGTTCCGGTATGGGTTGAGTCGGTCCAGTAATCTGTCAGCATTGCGCTGCTGGGTCCTTCGGCATAAATTGCAGTGTTACCGGCATTTACATTTGAGGAGGTGAGGGAGTAGGATCCTACAGCGGGGTTATCCACCCATATCTGAATCTCTTTTACAGGAGTGCCTGTGGTAACTCCCACCAGAAGAAGCCTGTTGTTGCTGTTGCTTGCGCTTGCAGTAGTGGTGGCAAAAGAACTTCCGTTTACGCTGGCGGTCATATTGTTGGTGATAGGGTTAGAGGTGGTCTTCTTACAACCTGACATAAAGAAAGAAAATGCAGTTGTGAAGATGCAGGCAGCGACTCCAAGGCTGTATATTTTTCTCATTTGTGATTTGTCAGTGATTATAGTGCTGACTCCGCACTTTTATTTGTAACTTGTAACAAAGCTAAAAAATAAAATTTAATCCGCCTTCGCGTTCCGCTTCGGTGGACGGGAAGGTCTTGGGTTAATTCCCCGCAGCCTGCTCCGGGTTCATATCATTTGATTAGACAAGCGGCACGGGTTACTCTGCCACCGCACCGCCTTTGTATAGCTGCCCCCTGTATTTGAGGGAGGGGGATGGGATAAATTTCCCAAGCCCGAGCCGGTCCCATAGCTTGTCAACCTTTTGAATGGTTGCTTCATCGGAAGCAAGTATGTTAGGCCAGTCCCTGCTGAAGCCGTCCATTTCCCTGGTTTTTCTTGTTCCGTCAAAAGAAATGGTGGAGGTATCTCCGTGCCTGTATATATAATGGTCACGTTTAGGGTCGGCATTATTGCAGAAGCGCCATACGGCATCTGCGATACCGGAAATATCTATAGTGTGATCCAGGTAGATGATAACCTTGACAGATTCGAAACATTGCATCTGCAGCAGTTGTTCGTTCAGGGCTTTGATGTGCCCACTCCTTTCTTTTTTCACGCTGATAAACACGAGAGATACTCCCCTGGCCAGGAGAGAGTCATTGAGCATCACGACTTCGGGAAATTGTTTTTTGATTTCAGCTGCAGGAAGGGCTGTGGGGGGGGCAGTACTTTTTTTTATGGGAGCAGTGATTTCTTCAGGTAATTTTTTTGTTGCGTCAATTCCCATTTTCCCCCCGAAAGCCATACTGGAGCAGGCATGATCAAGCACATCCATAGGGCCCTGGGAGAAGAAGATGTCACGTGCAGGGTCGGCATTATCTGAAATATAACGGGCGGCTTCAGCCTCGTTGTGAATGTTAACATCTCCGTCGACCACAATCATTATTTTATTGAACATCATTTGTCCGGCGCCCCAGAGGGCATTCATTACTTTCATTGCCTGACCGGGATAATCCTTTTTTATTTTTACAATAACGAGGTTGTGAAATACTCCTTCCACGGGCATTGACATATCTGTGATTTCCGGTATGAGAGTCATTTTGATGGGTGCAAGAAAAATACGTTCCGTGGCTTTGCCTATCCATGCGTCCTCCTGGGGGGGGATACCCACGATGGTTGCAGGGTACACTGCATTTTTCCGGTGGGTAATTGCCGTGATGTGAAAGCGGGGGTAGTAGTCGGCAAGGGAATAATACCCTGTATGGTCCCCGAAAGGGCCTTCAAGGATAAAATCTTCGGACGGGTCAATATAGCCTTCAATGACAAAGTCACAGTCGGAGGGCACTTCTGCATTCTGTGTAATGCACCTGACCATGCTGACCTTCTTCTTCCTGATAAATCCTGCAAGCAGGTATTCGTCAACTCCCTCCGGCAATGGGGCGGTGGCGCAATAAGTGTAGGCCGGGTCACCGCCCAGCGCTACCACCACGGGCATGATTCGCCCCAGTTTTTTGTATTCATTAAAATGTTTTGCAGACACCTTGTGCCGGTGCCAGTGCATCGCCGTGAGTGTGGGGCCGAAAACCTGCATCCTGTAAAGGCCTGCGTTGCGGATTCCGGTGAGAGGGTCGCGGGTATGAATAACAGGCAGTGTCAGGAAATGGCCCCCGTCTTCCGGCCAGCATTTGAGTACGGGAAGTTTCGTGATATCGGGGTCCTTCATAACAACTTCCTGGCACTCGCCCCTGGTATTTTTTACCACAGGCATCCATGATGCAATCTCACTCAGCTGCGGGAGCATTTTAAGTTTTTCAACTATGTTGTTTTTCGGGGTGGAAAGCTTGCGAAAGAGAGATTCGATTTCAATGCCTATGTCATCAAGATCTGAAACACCCAGTGCCATGGCCATCCTGCGGCTGCTTCCCATAGAATTGATAAGCAGGGGAAACGCTGTTCCCGTATTCTCAAAGAGCAGGGCAGGACCGTTATTTTTGGAAATCCTGTCTGTGATTTCAGGTATCTCGAGGCATGGGTTTACATACTCTTTAATACGGACGAGTTCCCCGGCTGCTTCGAGGGTATCAATAAAGTGGCGGAGGTTTTTAAAAGCCATGAAGTACTCTGTTTAAGAAGGTTTTCAAAGATAGGATTAATTTGCCGTCCGGGGCGTAATCCCCGCCGGATGGCGACTTTTCAGAAAGTTATTAACAATAAGTTTTCCGTTTTATCTAAAAATTTATATTTGCCTTTCCCGGTTAAGGTAGCCGGGATAAATACGAAAATTAAGATATGAAATTTATTGTTTCCAGCTCACAGCTTTTAAAGCAATTGCAGGCTATCAGCGGTGTTTTGAACACGAGTAATCCCCTTCCTATCCTTGATAATTTTCTTTTTGATATATATAAAAGTGAACTGGTTGTTTCTGCTTCGGACCTTGAAACAACCATGACTACCAGGATCTCGATTGAAGCTAAGAAAGCCGGCAGGATTGCCGTTCCTGCCAGGATTTTGCTTGATACGCTCAAAACATTTCCCGAACAGCCTCTTACCTTCAGCGTGGATGAAAGTACATTTGCCATAGAGATTGTGTCTGATAACGGAAAGTATAAACTGGCGGGGCACAACGCAGAAGACTATCCCCACATCCCGGAAGTGGCAGGCGCCAAATCGCTTGAACTGCCCGGAGCAGTACTTCTTTCTGCAATTAATAAGACAATTTTTGCAACAGGAAATGACGAGCTCAGACCTGTAATGTGCGGAGTCTTCTGCCAGATCGGGAAAGAAGCCCTGACATTTGTAGCTACCGATGCACACAAACTGGCACGCTACAGGAGAAAAGACATCGCCGGGCCTGCCGAAGCCGCCTTTATTCTCCCTAAAAAACCGCTTAACCTTCTGAAAAACGTACTTGGAGCCGAGGATACGAGGGTTAAGATAAATTATAATGACTCGAATGCCTTTTTTGAAGCAGGCCAAATTAGCCTGATATGCCGCCTCATAGACGGGCGCTATCCTAATTACGAAGCTGTGATTCCTTCAGATAACCCCAACAAACTTGTTATTGATCGCATGGCTTTTCTTAATTCCATAAAGAGGATTTCAATCTTTTCCAATAAAACAACCTACCAGATAAGGCTAAAGATTGCCGGGAGCGAATTGGAGGTTTCTGCCGAAGACCTTGATTTTTCCAATGCTGCCAATGAAAGACATACCTGCCAGTATAAAGGAAGCGATATGGAAATCGGTTTCAATGCCCGCTTTCTTATGGATATGCTTTCCAATATTGATACGGCCGAGGTACTCCTCGAAATGTCGGCTCCCAACAGGGCCGGAGTACTTTTCCCTTATGGCAGCCCTGATTCCGCCAAAACCGAAGATTTGCTTATGCTCGTGATGCCTGTGATGCTCAATGCGTAACTTCCTTTTGCAGGCTGGCTGCTAAGGCTTGAGCCGCTTGCAGGTACTCCCCGGTCAGAGGAGTCGTCTATGACCTAGATCATCCTAAAATATGACGGCCATCATAATCGGCGTTTTCAATTTTCATGAATTTTACAAGCGGAGAAACGGGCGACTTATCTTCAATTCCCCGCCCTGACATAAAGCAACAGATGTAAATCTGTTAATGAATGCGGCGGCGGGGTTTACCGGAGTGGTAGTTATTTCCACGCGTATGAAGGCGTGGGGCCCGCAGGATGAAAAAATAAATATACCCCCTATGAACTCAAACAGCAAAAAAGGCCATGCCCATGCGGATTGCATGGATTGCCATTCCAGGTACCGTTCGGTATTCTGTGAACTCACCCCCGAGGAACTGGAAGAAGTGAACAGCTATAAAAGAAGCACAGTATACAAAAAAGGGCAGGTGATTTTTAAGCAGGGTTTTTACCCCCACGGGCTCTATTGTATTAATACCGGGAAAACGAAGCTTTACCAGATGGCTGAGAACGGGAGGGAGCAGATTGTAAGAATGGCAAAGCACGGGGATGTTATAGGTTACAGGGCGCTTCTGAGCGGAGAAAAATATACGTCTTCTGCCGAAACGATTGAGGAGTCGTCTGTTTGTTTTATCCCGAGGGATTTGTTTTTTAAGTTCATCGAAAAGAATACGTCCATCTCTTTCCAGCTGATGAAACTGCTCTCCAGCGACCTGAAAAATGCCGAACACAAGATTACTGATCTTGCCCAGAAGCCTGTCCGGGAAAGAATGGCAGAAGCTATCCTTTATATGAAGGAGATATATGGCCTTGAGCCTGACAATGCCACACTCAGCGTGGTTCTTACCAGGGAAGAGATGTCAAATATTGCAGGAACGGCAACTGAAACGGCTATCCGGATACTTTCGGACTTTAAACAGGAAGGTCTGGTTGAATTTGTCGGGAAGAGGATAAAGGTTGCTGACATGAAAAAGCTGCTCCAGGCGGCCAACGTGAATGATTAAAAAATGAACGCAGCGCCCCTTGTCCGGATTACCAAAACTTTTGGATTTGAAATGGCGCATGCTTTATATGGCTATGATGGTCCCTGCAGGAATATTCACGGGCATTCCTATGAACTTTCGCTGACAGTTTCCGGCAAACCGCTCCGGGATCCCGGGCACCCCAAGGCGGGAATGGTTATGGATTTCTCTGTGCTCAGGAGCATTGCGGAAGAGCGGGTGCTGAAACATTTTGACCATGCACTGGTTGTCAACGGGTTATCCCCGCACCGGGAAATCAAAAACAACGGCGGCTTGTTTGAAAAGCTGATCAGTGTGGATTACCAGCCCACCTGCGAAAATCTCCTGCTTGACTTTGTTGAAAGAATCAGGCCTAACCTCCCGGAAGGTGTGTCACTTCATCACATGACGCTCAAAGAAACAGCTTCGTCCTATGCCGAATGGTTTGCTGAAGACAATAACGCCTGAGAGCGCGCTCATTAAAAAATATAATGTCAGCGGGCCGCGGTACACGAGCTACCCCACTGTCCCTTACTGGTCTGATAATCCTTCCCGGGAGCAGTGGGCAGAAAAAGTGAGAATTGCATATAACGGGACAGCTTCCGGCCAAGGGATCAGTCTTTATATTCATCTTCCTTTCTGTGAAAGTCTCTGCACATATTGTGGCTGCAATACGCGCATAACAACAAATCACTCCGTAGAGAACCCATATATCAGGGCGCTTGCAAGGGAATGGAAAATGTACCTCGGGATTTTCGGGAGCAGGCCCCGCATCAGCGAAATTCACCTGGGAGGAGGCACCCCGACTTTTTTCAGCCCTTCGCGGCTGGAGGAACTTATGGATGAAATTCTTTCATCATCCGAGCTGCTTCCCTCTGCAGAGTTAAGTTTTGAAGCTCATCCCAACAGTACCTCGCTTACGCATTTAGAGGTATTACACCGCCTTGGCTTCAGGAGAATGAGTCTCGGTATACAGGATTTTGACCCCCGGGTGCAGGCAATTGTGAACCGGGTACAAACCTTCGGCCAGGTTGAAAAGGTGGTTAATCATGCCAGGGCTACAGGATATAATTCAATAAATTTTGATCTTATTTACGGGCTGCCTCTTCAGCAGGAGAGCAGTGTCGTTGGAACCATAGAGAAGGTTAACAGGATCCGCCCCGACAGGATCGCATTCTACAGCTATGCCCATGTCCCCTGGATAAAACCCGGGCAGAGAAAGTTTACCGAAGCCGATCTTCCTGCCGATGATGTAAAACGGAAACTTTATGAGAGCGGCAGAAGGATGCTCGAAGATGCCGGCTATACGGAAATCGGGATGGATCATTTTGCGCTCGCAACAGACGCACTGTATGCGGCTTCTGAAAAAGGAACCCTTCACAGGAATTTCATGGGCTACACTGCTTCTTATACCGGCCTTATGATAGGCCTCGGTGTTTCTGCCATAGGTGATACATGGGATTGCTTTGCACAGAATGTAAAAAAGGTGGAAGATTATTACCGGATTTTGGAAAATGGCCGGCTCCCTGTGTTCAGGGGACATCTTCTCGACAAAGAAGATCTTGTTCTCCGAAGGCACATCCTAAATATTATGTGCAGGCTTGAAACCTCCTGGGGAAAAAATGATATGAAAGTTCCTGTTTTAGATGATTGTATATCAAGGCTTTCGGAGCCTTTATCCGACGGGCTCATTACGCTTTCCCACTCTTCCCTCCGGGTGACCGGGAAAGGAAAGGCTTTTCTCAGGAACATCTGTATGGCTTTTGATGCAAGGCTGTGGAGAAACATTCCTGCATCTGAAATATTCAGCAAAGTGGTCTGATATCCCTGTAAAAAATCAAAAAGGGTATCAAACAATGGAGTTAAAAGTACTTGACTCTTCCCGTTTTTTTTTCTATATTTAAAGCATGTTGAATTTTAACTTAAAACCGGTAAGATTATGAAATACAATGAAAAAATTATCAGGGTTGCGGCCCTGTCTTTAGTTTGTGCATCCGTACTCCTGTTTTTCCGCGAAAAAGGAGACTCCTTTTCATCAGGAAAAACCGCACACAGTTTTGATCCGTTTGAAAAGCATGCTGCCCCTGCTTACATAAAATCCCCCCTGAAAAAACCGGGCGTGAAGCCCGGTGAAAGAAGCAATGTAAAGATGGTGGAAAACTTCTTATCACTCCCCCTGATCTTCAGGAAGAATATGGGGCAGTGGAACCCTGACGTTTTGTTTTGCGGGATGACATCAGGGGCTTCGGTCGCTTTTAAAAAGAACGGACTTGCTTTTTGCGCTTCAAGGGAAGATGAAACTGCAAAGCATGCTGTTTCTCCAAAGGAGAACCAGGAAGATGTGTATGAATATCTGCAGTGGGATATGACTTTTTCCGGTGCCAGGTCATCAGTAAAAATTTATGCTGAAGGCGAAGAGGACAGCCGGACAAATTATATTTTTGGCCAGGACGCTTCAAAATGGGTGATGAATGTTCCGGATTACCGGAGACTGAGATATGACGGCATCTATAAGAATGTTGACCTGCGTTACTATGGCTTGCAAAATAACCAGCTTAAGTATGATTTCGTGGTTAACCCCGGGGGCGATATCAGGGATATCCGGCTTTCTTTTACAGGGATAGAGTCGCTTTCCCTGAATGATGCGGGAGAACTTGAGATTACAACCCGCTTTGGTGTGGTGAAAGAGGCTGCTCCTTATTCTTACCAGGCTGCCGGTGGTGTTTCTGCACCTGTGGCGGTGAGGTATGAAATTAAGGATGATGGTAAGTCTTTCGGGTTCCGGGTTGACGAACAATATGACAAGACGCTCCCGCTTGTGATTGACCCTGTCTCCCTCAAGTGGAGCACATATATGAAAGCCACCGGGAATAACTTTAATAATTATTCTTACGATGTGGCTGTTGACGCCTCTAAAAATGTTTATATAGTGGGTAAGTGCGACAATACTTTTCCTACTACCACGGGCGCAGCATACGGCGGGTCCACCACTGATGCTTTTGTAAGCAAGCTTAATTCTTCGGGTACGGCCCTTGTTTACTCTACCTACCTTGGCGGATCCAATGTGGATGGGGCCATGAGCGTTATGGCAAACAGCAATGGGGAGGCTTATGTGGCGGGTTACACTACATCTACAAATTTCCCCACTACTGCGGGAGTTAAGCAAACTGCCTACGCCGGAGGCTTTGGGAATGATTGTTTTGTAACCAAACTCAACAGTGCGGGAGGTATCGGGTTTTCCACCTACCTCGGGGGAGGGGGAGAAGACCAGGCATGGTCACTTTTCTTAGCCAGCGGGGGAGAAATATATCTCACAGGGTTCTCTTCTTCAGTGAATTTCCCTGTTACTGCGGGTGCCTACCAGACTACAAACGCCATGGCAGGTATGAATGATGCGATTATTGTAAAACTTAATTCCTCGGCCAGCACCCTGTTGTATTCCACCTATCTGGGCGGAGCCGGACAGGTGGTTGCATGCCCCCAGGTCGACTGCGACAATATGTTTTGTTATGACAATGTCGCCTGTACAAATTTCAATGTGCTGAATGACTGGGGCTATGGTATCTGGGTGAACTCTTCGGGCGAAGCTTATGTTGCAGGAACTACCGAATCTCCCGAATTCCCTGTTACTGCGGGTGCGAAGCAGACTGTATTCGGAGGCGGGACAAAGGACGGGTTTGCAGTAAAACTGAACTCTGCCGGCACAGCTCTTTCCTATGCTACTTTCCTCGGCGGTTCCGCTGACGATTTTGCCGCTGATGTGTATGTTAACGGCAGCGGTGAGGCTTATGTGGCCGGCAGGACGGAGTCAGGTAATTTTCCCACTACAGCAGGCGTTTACCAGACATCGCTCGGGGGAACTTCAGACGCTTTCGTTGCGAAACTCAATGCAACGGGAACGGCTTTAACATATTCTACCTATGTTGGAAAGTCGGGCTGGGATTATGCCACGGGAATCACAGTGAATACCAATGGAGAAGCGTATATCGCCGGGCGGACACAGTCCACCAACTTCCCTACTACGAGCAATGCATACCAGGCGGCATGGGGAGGGGGGAGCTGGGATATTTTTGCCTCGGTGCTCAACTCCACTGCCTCGTCTCTTCTCTGCTCATCTCTTATGGGCGGAAATGCAGATGATTATATGACCTGCCAGCTTGGAATAGATATTACAGGTACTGTTGATACCATATACATCAATGGTACGACACACTCGACTAACTTCCCTACCACTACAGGAGTTTACCAGGCTACCAAGCTTAATTCCACGGGAGACCAGCCTGCGCTTTTTAAGATGGCAAGCTGCACCAACTCTGTACTTCCGGTCGAATTACTTGACTTTAAAGGAAATAATAACCAGGGCATAAACATACTGCAGTGGCGGACAGTGTCGGAAACCAACTGCAATTCGTTTACCCTTGAGAGGAGCCTGGATGGTAATTCTTTTGAGCGGGTTGGAATGGTTTCATGCAGCGGTACAAGCAGTATTCCGCATGCTTATGAGTACAGGGATGACGTCGTTTCTTTTATGACAGAAGACAATACTTTTTATTACCGCCTCCGGCAGTTTGATTATGACGGCAATTATAAATATTCCGGAACCATCGCTATTGATGTGAAGGCAAGGCGCGAACTTCCTTACGTGCTTAATGTGAGCCCTGTCCCTGTTACGAAGGAACTGAATTTTACTTTCAACAATCCTTCTGACGGACCGCTTTCTGCGGAGATTGTGGATATTGTCGGGAAGGTAGTTTACCGGCAGGACATGCCCGCCGTAAAACGGGGAATATCCGTTTCAAAAGTTACTGTTGATTTTCTCCCCGGAGGCTTATATATCCTCAGGATTGCCCGACAGGGAAGTGCAGGGGGGAGCGGAGCAAAATTTATAAAGGAGTAAAAATTGATTACTTCTTGAAAATATTGTAGTCGTTACAAAAGGCCATGAAAAAGTGTGGCCTGAGGAAGCTTACTTCTTCAAGTTTTCCATAATAAATTTCTTTTATTGTGTTTTGGCAATATGAGTTTCGGTTTATTAATAATTGCAATTTGTTTCTATCATAGTAAAAATTCAAAAAAAAGTAATGCAGACAATATTTTACGCATATCAATTCTATTCAGCATTAGGCCTAATTTTAGACATAATTGGCGTTTTAATTTTATTTAAATATGGACTTCCGAGCAAAATAAAAGAGTACGGGGGAGGGCTGTTACTTGAAGAAAATTTTGAAGAAGAAAAATTGAGAGTTTCAGAAAACAAAAAGATAACTAAACGAGCATACCTTGGTTTGAGTCTTTTATTAGCTGGTTTTTTATTTCAATTTATAGGGACATTGTTATCGGTGAACAGTTAATTTAATATCAGAAACGGAGGACAATGAAGAAAAGAAAAACGAGTGCTAACAAGGGTTTTTAATTATGCGGGAGTGGATAATTATTACTATAGAGTTTCAATTGACGGGCAAGCTATTATAAGTAAAAAAATAGTTATTATCAAGTAATGAAAAATATATGTATTTACACATCATTATTTTTATTGCCATTTCGTCTTTGGTCTCAAACCAACTTAGTACCCAATTATAGTTTTGAAGATACTATGAGTTGCCCGTCTATTTCTAAACTTGGAATGGTAAATGTAGTTGCTTGGTACTCTCCAACAAAAGGAACTCCAGATTATTATAATCAATGTAGCTCTACTAATTATGCCAGTATCCCTAATAATAGGCATGGAGGTCAAGTGCCTTATTCAGGGGTTGCTTATGTTGGTATAGCTACATTTAATTTATCAGCTCAAGAATTTAGGGAATATATAGAAGTGTTACTAAATGACAGTCTTAAATCTGGTAAAAAATATCATGTAGATTTTTACTTAAGTTTAGGAGATAGTGAACAATATATTTGCAATGATATAGGAGTTTATTTTTCGAATAATTCTATTAATGCAGGTAATTATAGTGTACTGCCGTATATACCACAAGTTAGTAATGCAAATAACAATATGTTAAGCGATAAACTAGGATGGACAAAAATTTCAAAAAGTTTTATAGCTAATGGAGGAGAAAAATACATCACTATTGGTAATTTTAAAAATGATGCTAATTCAGATACAATGTATGTTGGAGGAGCATGGGGGTATGATGTTGCTTATTATTACATAGACGATATCTCGGTGATAGAAGATACTGCAACTGGAGTTGGTAAGATAAGTAATGAAAAAGAAAAATATAAGATAAAACTGTATCCTAATCCAAATGATGGGGGAATGCAGTTGGATTATAACTTATCAGAGGGACAAACAGGCGAATTGATAATTTATAACATGATGGGAGAAAAAATAAACACTTATCATTTACTAAGCTCAAAGAATAATATAAAGATAAGTGAAGCTGCCTTAAAGAATGGGGTTTATTTTTATGAATTAAAAATTAATAACGCAAGTATTCTCATAGATAAAATAGTAATTATAAAATAACATTAAAAGCTCTCCGATTTACCGGAGAGCTTTTTTATTAAATCATGAAAAAGATTTTATATTTTTCATTTTTTATTTTACATTCTGCATTTTACATTCCTTCTTTTGCTCAAAACATAGTACCCAATCCAAGTTTTGAGGATACTGCTAGTTGTCCTGATAATTTAGGAGAAATCTATAGGTCGCTTTATTGGTATTCTCCAACAACAGGTTCTCCAGATTATTATAATCAATGTAGTTCTTCTGTTTATTGTGGGGTTCCAAATAATTGGTATGGAAGTCAAATACCTAACACAGGTGTTGCTTTCGTTGGGATGGGCACATTTGTATTAGGAAATACAAACCTTAGAGAATATATACAGACAGTGCTAATTGATACGCTAAAAGGAGGCAAAAAATATAATGTAGAATTTTATGTAAGTTTATCTGATAGTTCGCAATATGCTTGCAGTAATATAGGAGCATATTTTTCTATCAATCAGGTTACGAGTGGAAATGATAAGAATTTACCCGATACTCCACAAATCAGCAATCCCCTCAATAATATCTTATCAGAAAAAATAAATTGGACAAAAATTTCGGGGAGTTTTATTGCATCAGGGGGAGAAAAATATATTACTATTGGAAATTTTAAAGATGATGCTAATTCGGACACCCTCTATGTTGGAGGGCCTTCTTGGTATACTCTTGCTTATTATTACATAGATGATGTATCAGTGATAGAGGATACTACGACTGGGGTGCGGGAATTCAGTAATGAAAAAGAAAGGTATAAGATAAAACTCTACCCCAACCCAAACAATGGTACTATGCAGATGGATTATAATTTAACGGAGGGACAAACAGGTGAATTGATAATTTATAACATGATAGGAGAAAAAATAAACACTTATCATTTACTAAGCTCAAAGAATAATATAAAGATAAGTGAAGCGGCATTACAAAATGGAATTTATTTTTATCAGATAACTATTGATAAGCAAGCAATTATTAATGATAAAATAGTCATCATAAAATAAATTACAAATTACGAAAGAACCTTTGATAAAACTTCATCAAAGGTTCTTCCGTTTACAATAGGTATGAGAGGAAAAAAATTTGTTATTTACTGTATATTGTTTATTGTTTGCCATTTGGCATTTTCTCAGGCTAATTTAGTGCCTAATACAAGTTTTGAAGATACTATTGGATGTCCTAATTGGGTGGGGCAAATCAATAAGGTAACTAGTTGGTACTCTCCTACAACAGGTACTCCCGATTATTATAATAAATGTTGTACTTCCACTTATTGTACGGTTCCTAATAATTGGTATGGGAATCAAGCGTCTAATGTAGGCGTTGCATACATTGGAATAATTTCATTTTCTTTATCGGCTTCACAATTTAGGGAGTATATTCAGGTACTACTAAACGATAGTTTGAAAAATGGTAGAAAATATCATGTAGAGTTTTATGTAAGCTTAGCGGATAGTATGAATTATGCTTGTAATAATATCGGAGCTTATTTTTCAGTAATACCTATTAGTAGCAATAATTATTTATATTTACCATATACACCTCAAGTAAGTAACCCAGATAGTAATTTATTAACCGATAAAATTTCTTGGACTGAAATATCAGGAAATTTTATTGCAAATGGAGGAGAAAAATATATTACGATAGGAAATTTTAAAAATGACGCTAATTCAGATACGCTTTATGTTGGGGGTCCAACATGGTCTAATGCTGCTTATTATTTTGTAGACGATGTATCGGTAATAGAAGATACAGCAGCAACAGGATTAAAGGAATTAAGTAATGAAAAAGAAAAATATAAGATAAAACTGTATCCTAATCCAAATGATGGTACTATGCAGATGGATTATAGTTTAACAGAGGGACAAACAGGCGAATTGATAATTTATAACATGATGGGAGAAAAAATAAACACTTATCATTTACTAAGCTCAAAGAATAATATAAAGATAAGTGAAGCTGCATTAAAGAATGGTGTTTATTTTTATCAGATAACTATTGATAAGCAAGCAATTATTAATGATAAAATAGTCATCATAAAATAAATTACAAATTACGAAAGAACCTTTGATTGTAAATCTTCAGCGAAAGTTGGATAATTAAAGGTAAAGAAATAAGGTGGTATTTAAAGGGAAATAGTAATTAAATTTAACCTTTAAAATCACTAAAAATGAAAGACAAACAAAGTGCAAGCTCCTATGTAAGGGAGATCAAAAGAAGAACCCGCAGGAGATTTTCATCAGAAGAAAAAATAAAGATCATTATAGAGGGATTACGGGGAGAAGACAGCGTAGCAGCTATCTGCCGTAAGTATTCGGTCCATGAAAACCTGTACTATAAATGGAGTAAAGAATTCATAGAAGCAGGGAAGAGACGTTTGAATGGAGATACTGTAAGGGAAGCAGGAAGCGATGAGGTAAATGATCTGCGTAAAGAGAACGTGCAGTTGAAAGACGCTGTGGCGGACTTGACAATAGAGAATCGTGTGCTCAAAAAAAGCTTGAATGGGCTGGAATAAGGGAAAGGAAAAAGCACATGAGATTCAGTCAAAGTGAAAAGATGGAAATCATCAAGATGGTTGATGGTTCCAATGTAAGTGCTAACAGGACATTGAAGGAACTGGGAATAAATCCAAGCACGTTCTACATCTGGTATAAACGGTATCTGGAGGGAGGCATTGATGCACTTGCCACAGGCAAGAGAGAGCAGAACCGGATATGGAATAAAATACCTGTTCAGGAAAAGAACCGTGTAATTGACGTAGCCTTGGATAAGCCCGAGCTTTCTTCGCGGGAACTTGCCTGGCATATCACCGATAAGCATAAGCGATACATCAGTGAAAGCAGTGTTTATAGGATACTTAAGGAAAGAGGACTTATAACAGCTCCGGCACACATTGTTTTATCGGCCGGCGATGAGTTTGAAAAGAAAACAGGATTTGTCAATGAAATGTGGCAGATCGATTTTACTTACTTCAGGATCATTGCATGGGGTAATTATTACCTGTGTACCATTATCGATGATTATTCCCGCTTTATCGTGGCCTGGGAGCTAAAGGAAAGCATGAAATGGGACGATGCACGGTCAACAGTTGATAAGGCTGTTTTTAACACCGGATTGACACAAAATCAAATGCCTAAACTTTTATCCGATAATGGCCCCTGTTTCATTGCACATCAGTTCAGGGATTACCTGAGCGATATGGGTATCAGGCAAATTAACGGAGCTCCATTGCATCCTCAAACGCAAGGAAAGATTGAACGCTATAACAGAACGATGAAAAACGTTGTAAAGCTTGATAATTATTACAGCCCTGAAGAGCTCAAGCGGGCACTGGATGAGTTTGTTCATCATTACAACTATCACCGCTATCATGAATCGATCAACAATCTTACCCCATCTGATGTTTTTTTTAAACGGGGAACTGCTATCATAAAACAGCGTGAAAAAATCAAACTGCAAACAATCAAAAAAAGAAAGGAGGAATACTTCAAACTCAAACAAAAATCAACAACACAAAAAATTAACTTAACTTTGAATTGATGGCCCGAAATGCCACCTTATTTTTTAAATCAAATTCTCCAATTTACCTTGAAGACGTACACCATGCTATTCTTCTACCCATTATAGGTTTACCATCACTTAGAACATGAACTGGAAAATTTGATGAGACTTTACTGATATCCAACTGTTGTTTTAATAAATAATTGACAGCACCATTTAATAACATTATAGTTTTTTCATTATAAATATCTTTTATAAATACTTTGCTTAAAAAAACTATTACGCTTGACATTCCATGAGCAAGTCCTAAATCGCATCCTTGTATTTCTTTTTCGAAATCAATAATGGTGTTCCATTTTATTGAACCATCTTTATTTTTTATACTTTGTTTTTCTAATTCATCTACTAATTCTTTAATATAATTTATACATTGCTTTTTATATACCCTATTAATTAAATATACTCCGTTTCCAATTGCACCATGAAGAAAATCAAAATTTCCATTTTTGATATCATACATCATTTTCCTATAAATAAATTCATCTAAATCATCCAAAAACAAAACATCTTCTTTCTTCATAAAATTGTTTTGAGTTAAATGCTCCATTGCCCAAGCCAAGCCACCTATTCCATCACAAAAAGTATGAAAGTTATATCCTTTGTTAATAGAGTTTAATACATCAATAATTAAATTCCGCGCTTTTTTTGCGTAAACTTCTTCTTTGATAAATTTAGAATAATAATAATAAAATAAAGCAATACCACTTTTTCCTGTTAATAGGCCAATGTTGAGATGCTCCAAATTTTCACTTTCAAGACTTTTGGTAATATTTTTCAAAGTATTTTTTAATTTGGTTATCATTGTTTCATTACTATTTATTTTCCTGTTCTTATAAACTCCAAAGCGCGTTCTGAAACTTCATCTCTATGTTCTCGAATTCCCTTGATTGTTGGCACTGCATAAATATCAGGTTTTATTCCTACCCGTTGAGTTGGTCTTCCATTAGGATAAAAAACAGCATCGGCAGTAAAATATGTAAGAAAATTATTTTGGATAAGAAATGATACAGCTTCTCCATCAGTGCCTGAAGTATTATTTCCAACTAAATTTATTTTGTATAATGCCTTCATCCCCATAAGTGTCCATTCTTCAGCACTTTGAAGATTTTCATCAATTAATAATACCACTTTCCCTCTATATTTTTTATGGAATGCTGGCAATCCCAATAAAAACATATATTTTTGTTTGGTCAATAAATATGTTCCCGGGTATTTCCAATTTCTAAAATAATAATTTGTAAGTTGTACATTTTTCTTATGTAATTTGGGCAATCTTAACAACACACTATACCATAACCAAACATTATCAACATTTCTAATATCAAAAATCAGTGCTTTTGAATTTTTTAAATTTTTATATTTTTTTCTAAAATTTTTCATTGTCCCGATACCCGATAAATTTATATATCCTATTGAATCTTCTGATGAATATGTAAAATTATTTATTGCCGAACCGGTCATCCACTGTTCTTTTTCAGATAGGTTATTTAGATTAAAAGAGACAGCCTTTGTTATATTAGTTGAATCAGAAACTGTAATTGTAATATCTTTTCCTTCAGGAACAAAATGAGACATAAATATCCCGTTATCTATTTCACGATCAACGGAAAGTTGATGCGAGCAACCGCAATACTTTCTCAGATCATTTCTTATTTCATCAATAGGAATTCTATTAATTGAAAGGATTATATCACCCTGCTTTAAATTCGTTTTGACGGCAACAAACGAATCAATGTCAGAAATTACGGTTTTATTTTCAATAAATTTTACGATAAATGGAATACTTCTCCAATCTATGTAAGATTTGAGCATGCCTACTTCATGATTAAAATTATAATTATCATAATAACCATGACAGTCATTAATTTTTGTTATCAGTTCTGCAATTGTTGAATAAAATTTGGAACTATTTGCGCTCTCAAGTATTTTGGGAATAAATTGGTTAAGAATGTTATTCCAATTTTCATCTGTTATTTTCTTGTACGCGAAAAAATAATTTATGGCATTCCAATAACGAAAAAATGCAAGTAAAGCATGAGCAGTATCCGGATAGTAATCACTTTCATAATAGTATTTATCTTTTCCATTTTCATCATAATATTTGTTTAATTCTCTTTTTAGATATATATTTTTCCGCGGTTTGTAATTTTCTATTATTTCCCAAAGCAATCTACTATTATCTTTAGTAAATAAATTTTCATTATTAATCCATGAGAAATCAAAATTATTATATGATGTGTCTTGAGGTAAGTATTTGTAAGGTCTGTCAAGTTTTTTAACTCTACCCGGCAGCAAGATAAGTTGGTTAATCTTTTCATTATACTCTTCGTTATTATTATCTATCAATATTTTGGGTATATATAAAATCAATGTTGTATCCCAATCAATTTTTCCTTTTTGAATTTCATGATGGTAGTATTTTAAATATCCCCATATTCGACATAATCCTTCAAGTTGCTGAATTTTTAGTGAATCAATAGTATAGATATTTTGACAATATATATGTAATATTGAAAAAAGAAATACTAAAGAAATCAATATTTTTTTTTTCATTGCATATTAAATATGCCAGTAAAGTTATAGTATTTAATTAGAATAAGAATAGTATCAGGCAAATTAACGGAGCTCCATTGCATCCTCAAACGCAAGGAAAGATTGAACGCTATCACAGAACGATGAAAAACGTTGTAAAGCTTGATAATTATTACAGCCCTGAAGAGCTCAAGCGGGCACTGGATGAGTTTGTTCATCATTACAACTATCACCGATATCATGAATCGATCAATAATCTTACCCCATCGGATGTTTTTTTTAAACGGGGAACTGCTATCATAAAACAGCGTGAAAAAATCAAACTGCAAACAATCAAAAAAAGAAAGGAGGAATACTTAAAACTCAAACAAAAATCAACAACACAAAAAATTAACTTAACTTTGAATTGATGACCCGAAATGCCACCTTATTTTTTAAATCAAATTCTCCAATTTACCTTGAAGACGTACAATTAGTAATTACCGACTGACACGGGCCATGAAAAAGTATTTTCTTTCTGTTCCTTTGTTTATTGCGGCTTCTCTCTTCATTATCTCCTGTAAAAAAAACGGGACCGGGGGGGAGGCTGTTGTTACTGCATCCGTTAAACACCACGATAAAAATATTTACGGGGCCACCGTTTACCTTAAGTTTAATGCAAAAGAGATGCCATCCGATCCCGCCGTTAATTATGATCTGAAGCTTACGGCTGACTCAGCCGGGGAGCATGTGCATTTTAAAGGGCTTTTGTACGGTAATTATTACCTGTATGGGCGGGGCTACGACAGTTCTATTGCACAGACTGTTAGCGGAGGTATTCCTTTGAAAATAAAATGGAGTGAAAGGAAACAGGAGATTGAAGTGACTGTACCGGTAACGGAATAACCAGATGGCTTCCAGGCTACTCTTCCGTATGCCCCTTCAGCAAAAGTTTTCCTTTAAATGATTTTTCATCTCCGGAAGTTGTATCTGCAGGATTTTTGTTTTCTATGTCACTAAGGTCCGGCTGCCCTGCATTTACCCATGCAGTATACCAGAAGCAGCCCGTACTGTGAATAGCCTGAAGCATCCTTCTTTCTATCATGCCGCCCAGCAATTTGCTGTATGCTTCTGAATAGGATTCTGAATAAGCCTTTTGCATTTTCTCTCCTTTCTGCACGAAAGAAAATTTCCTGTCATCTGGAAATTCAAGGCTTAGTTTTTTTTCCAGTGCAAGCACAGAATCCTTTTTCAGGTGGCTTTCCCGTATGATGTTCCATATTTTTACGGCAGGCTTGTCAAGATATTCCGCCTGTCCTGCAAAAAAATCATAATGTTCACCCATCAGTTCCGGGATTCTTGACTCCCATAACCCGTGGATGCCGGTTTGCCCCGTGAACTGCCCGTTGTAGTTGCTTGTTGTGTGCAGGGGGACATGGGCATCGGCAATATAGTGGCCGATGTTGGCAGACAGGTATAGTATTTTATCCACATCTTTTGCCTTGAATGCTTCTGTAAGTTTATAAAGAATGCGGTCAAGATACCAGGGAAGAATTCCATGTTGCACCATGCTGTCCATGGAATATTTTTTTACTGCCGCGTTCCATTGCCTTGGGATGCTGTCAATATTTTCAAACCTGTAAAATTCCATATCCATAAAATGTCTCGGAGCTTCATTTTTGTCGCTGTATCTCCTGCGGTCTGCGTCCACAGCGTGTGCGGACAGGTACTCAATATGTTTTTTGTAAAATCCGAAAAGCTCCGGCGGCATGGTGAAAACAGCCATGTAATTGATTTTTTTATGCCCCCAGAATCCCCATGGATAAGTAACGGAGGTGAAGATAACCGGAACGATGACAATACATGCGGCAACAAATATTTTCAGAATAGGAAACCTTTTTTTCATATGATATAAAAACCGGAGAAAAAATTTTACTGCTTATCAGTCTCCTGCTGTCTGCCTGTTTTACGAATTTAAATTCACGAGAAAATCTCCTTCCAATACCGGGATAACTGAAGTCTGGTCAGGGGTGAGGCAGTAGGCAATGTCTTTTTCTATATGTAATCTCTGTAATCTTTTCCTGTGGGAAGAATTCTCAAGGAAGTTATAAAGGTCAGGCTTTGCTTTTTCATATAAGTGTGATGCTGCGAGCGCGGAATCGCATTCGGTATAAAAGCCGGCCTTACCTGTCAGATAGCTCACTACAGCACCTGCAAAAAGGGTGTCTTCAAGGTTAAACTTATTTTTCCAGCCTGCACACAGGCAGATTACATTTTTTCCCTCCCCGGCCATCCAGCGGCAGAGTGCGCTGATATTCAGGAAAGATCCAATTGCAACCTTATATGATCCGGCAGCCGCCCTGATCGCCCTTGTCCCGTTGGTGGTGGTCAGGGCAATGGTTTTTCCTTTAAGGTCCCGGGACATAAAACTGAAGGGGGAATTTCCAAGGTCAAACCCGGGAACCATTTCTCCTTTGCGTTCGGCAGCCACAATGAAACCCTTATTACGGTATGCCATGCTCTCTTCCGTGGTCTCAACAGGAACAATACGCCCGGCCCCATGTTCAAAAGCCACGCAGATGGATGAGGTGGCACGCAAAACATCAGCCACTACCACTATGCAGTCTTTACTGTCGAACAGCCCGAACAAAGCGGGAGAAAAGCAAACCTCTATTGTGTTTCCTGCTTTCTGCATGATTAGCTTTTTATATAGAAAGGCATTTTCACCACCCTGGCTCTGAGCGCTTTATCGCGTACGGGGATAAATATTTCAGCACCTTCATGTGCAAAGGAAGAGTTTACATATCCCATGCCAATGCCTTTCTGAAGGGTAGGGGACTGTGTCCCGGAAGTGGTTACCCCGATAGTGTTTCCCCCGCTGTCTTTTATTTCATAACCATGGCGCGGGATGCCCCTGTCAATCATTTCAAAGCCCACAAGTTTTTTTTCCGTTCCTTTTTCTTTCTGATTCTTTAATGCCTGGCAATTGGTGAAATCCTTTGTAAACTTTGTAATCCAGCCCAGGCCTGCTTCAATGGGAGAGGTGGTATCGTCAATATCATTTCCATAAAGGCAGAACCCCATTTCGAGGCGGAGGGTATCCCTGGCTCCGAGACCTATAGGCCTGATACCAAACTCCTCCCCGGCTTTCATGACAGCACTCCATATTTTTTCTGCATGTTCATTAGGGAAATAGATTTCAAATCCTCCTGAACCGGTATAGCCGGTGTTGGAAATTATTACTCCCTCAACACCAGAGAACACACCGCGCCTGAAGCAGTAGTATGGAATTTCCGCGAGATTGACAGGCGTAAGTTTCTGGAGTGTAGCCTGTGCCTTCGGGCCCTGCACTGCAAGAAGCGAGGTTTTGTCCGAAATATTTTTCATCTCCGCGCCCATGGTATTGAAGGAGGAAATCCATTGCCAGTCCTTTTCAATGTTGGATGCATTCACTACCAGCATGTATTCATCATGCGTAAGCTTATACACAATCAAATCATCTACAATCCCGCCCTGCTTGTTAGGGAGGCAGGAGTACTGGGCTTTTCCTTCGGAAAGCTTTGAGGCGTCATTAGAGGTGACTTTTTGTATGAGATCAAGGGCATGCGGGCCTTTTATTATAAATTCTCCCATGTGGGAAACATCAAAGATACCTGCGCTTTTCCTGACTGTTTCATGTTCGGCATTAATGCTGCTGTACAGAACAGGCATATTGTATCCGGCGAAGGAAACCATCTTGGCTCCAAGAGCTATGTGGGTTTGTGTTAAAGCAGTGTTTTTCATAATAATTATTTTTTCCGTCCTGTTTTTTGTACCCGGTTATTGCGGAGCTCATATTCTTCATGACTTTCAGGGCAGTATGCATAGCCATCCCTGTTAAAGTCAAGGCGGTGCCCGGATTCGCTCATCCAGCCTGTTTGGCGTGCAGGGTTGCCGACCACCAGTGCATAGGGAGGCACTTCCTTTGTTACCACGGCTCCTGCGCCTATGAACGCATATTCTCCTATATTATGCCCGCACACAATAGTGGCGTTGGCTCCTATGCTTGCACCTTTTCTGACAAGCGTTTTTTCGTACTTGTCTCTTCTCACCACCGCGCTTCTCGGGTTGGTAATATTTGTAAAAACCATGGAAGGGCCGAGGAAAACATCATCTTCGCAGGTTACCCCGGTATAGATGGAAACATTGTTCTGTACCTTCACATTGTTGCCGAGTATTACGCCGGGGGATATCACCACGTTTTGTCCTATGTTACAGCGTTCTCCTATGGTGCATCCGGGCATCAGGTGAGAGAAGTGCCATATTTTTGAGTCTTTGCCGATGGTGCAGCCTTCATCAACCACCGCCGTCGGATGAGCAAAGTATTCCTGGTTTTTCTTCATGAGAAACGGTGTTCTTTTTTAAACAAGTCTTCCCGGGAGAGCTCTTTGAAGTAGTTGTATGTGATTTTCAGTCCTTCGGAGCGGGAAACCCGTGGTTCCCACCCGAGTATTTTTTTTGCTCTTGAAATATCCGGCTGCCGTTGCCTGGGGTCGTCCTGAGGCAGGGGTTTGTATATTGCTTTTTGCTTTGTGCCTGTAAGCTTTATTATTTCTTCCGCAAACTGACTGATAGTGATTTCATCCGGATTTCCCAGATTTACAGGCAAGGCGTAGTCGCTCATGAGCAGCCTGCAGATACCTTCCACGAGGTCATCCACGAAACAAAAAGACCGTGTCTGGGAGCCATCCCCGAAAATGGTGAGATCTTCTCCCCTGAGTGCCTGTCCTATGAATGCGGGAAGTACCCGGCCGTCATTAAGGCGCATACGGGGGCCATAGGTGTTGAATATCCTGGCTATCCGTGTTTCGAGCTTATGGTATGTATGGTAAGCCATGGTAATCGCTTCCTGGAACCTTTTGGCTTCGTCATAAACACCGCGCGGCCCGACAGGGTTCACGTTGCCCCAGTATTCTTCATTCTGGGGATGAACCAGCGGGTCGCCGTACACTTCGGAGGTGGAAGCGACAAGAATTCTTGCATTTTTTGCTTTGGCGAGGCCGAGAAGGTTATGTGTCCCTAGGGAACCTACTTTTAATGTTTGTATGGGTATTTTCAGGTAGTCAATGGGGCTTGCGGGGGAGGCGAAATGAAGAATGTAATGAAGATCGCCGGGGACGTGTACGAACTTCGTGATATCGTGGTGAAAAAATTCAAATGTTTCCAGGTGGAAAAGATGTTCCACGTTTTTCCGGTCGCCTGTGATGAGATTGTCCATCCCGATCACATGGAATCCTTCTTTTGTGAAGCGTTCGCAGAGATGGGAGCCGAGAAATCCGGCGGCCCCGGTAATAAGGATTTTTTTCTTTGCCGGCATGAGATTCAGTTTTTGTTCGCAGCAGGGTTGTCACGGCCTATGCTGCTGTACAAGAAGCCCATCTCTTTCATGTGGGCAGGGTCATAGAGGTTTCTTCCGTCGAAAATAACTTTCTTCCGGAGGAGTTTTTCCACTTTCTCAAAGTCAGGTGTACGGAATTCAGGCCACTCGGTGGCAATGATGAGGGCATCGGCTCCTTTCAGGGCTTCGTATTCATTTTCAGCGTATTCAATCTTATCACCGAGGATGCGTTTGACATTGGGTATGGCTTCGGGGTCAAAGGCGGAAACGGAGGCTCCGCCGGCAAGAAGAGATCTGATGATGTGCAGGGAGGGGGCTTCCCGGATGTCATCGGTATCAGGCTTGAAAGCGAGACCCCATACAGCGATCTTTTTCCCTTTAAGGTTTCCCGAAAAAAACTTCCTGATTCTTTCCGTAAACAGTTCTTTCTGTTGCGCGTTTACTGTCATTACGGATTTCAGAATGCGGAAATCATAATGGTATTCTTCTGCAGTTTTGACGAGGGCCTGCACGTCTTTCGGGAAGCAGCTGCCTCCGTATCCGATGCCGGCAAAGAGGAATCTTTTTCCTATTCTTTCATCTGATCCGATGCCGATGCGCACTTTGTCCACGTCTGCCCCCACGCGCTCGCAGAGGTTGGCGATCTCGTTCATGAAAGAAATTTTGGCTGCGAGGAAAGAGTTGGCTGCGTATTTGGTCAGTTCTGCAGAACGTTCGTCCATGAAATAGATAGGATTTCCCTGACGGACAAAAGGAGCATAAAGTTCATTCATCAGCTTGTTCGCTTTTTCCGAGCTGCTTCCAACGATCACCCGGTCAGGCTTCATAAAATCATCTACTGCAAAGCCTTCCCTGAGGAATTCCGGATTTGAAACCACATCAAAAGTACACCTGGCATTTTCAGCAACAGCCTTTTTTACTTTTTCGGCGGTGCCTACGGGGACAGTGCTTTTGTTTATAATTACTTTATAGCTGTTGATTATTTTTCCGAGCTGAGTAGCGACGCCAAGTATGTAGGAAAGATCCGCAGACCCGTCTTCTCCCGGGGGGGTTGGGAGTGCGAGGAATATGACGTTTGCTTCGCTTACGGCCTCTTCGATCCTGGTGGTAAAGTGTAGCCGCCCGAGTTTGATGTTGCGTTCAAACAATCCGCTGAGATGAGGTTCATAGATAGGGATCTGCCCGCTGCGAAGCTTTGATACTTTTTCCGCATCTATATCCACGCAGGTAACATCATTACCGGTTTCAGCAAAGCAAGTTCCTGTAACCAGTCCTACATACCCGGTGCCCACTACGGCTATTTTCATAATCAGTGTGTAAAATATTTAAGGACAGAGGAAGTGATATATTCAAGGGTGTTCCCGTCCAGCTCGGTATGCATGGGGAGGGAGAGCACGGAAGAACATAAATTTTCTGTTACGGGGAAATCCCCCTGCTTATACCGTTTGTTCTGATAGGCCTTCTGAAGATGGAGGGGAACAGGGTAGTAAATCATAGAAGGGATTTCCATGGATTTCAGGTAATCCCTCAGGCCGTCGCGCCTGTTATCCTGTATTTGTAATGTATACTGGTGAAATACATGCGTTGATTGCGGATTCCGGACCGGTATTTTTATTATTTCCGGATGGCCGGAAAAGGCTTTGTCATAGCAGTCGGCGGCACGGTTTCTTGCTCCGGCGTATTCGTCGAGGTGTTTTAATTTAACCCTGAGGACGGCGGCCTGGAGGCTGTCGAGCCGGGAATTTACACCAATCTCGTCATGGTAATACTGTACAGCCTGACCATGGTTGCATATCATTTTTATTTTACCGGCGAGGCCGGCATCGCGGGTAAAAAGAGCGCCCCCGTCGCCGAAGCACCCCAGGTTTTTGGAAGGAAAAAAGGAAGTGCAGCCTATGGTTCCTATGGTTCCTGCTTTTTGTCTTTGTCCACCGGCAAAGATGTAATCTGCGCCTATAGCCTGGGCAGTGTCCTCAATGACATAAAGGTTATGGCGGCGTGCAATATTCATAATCTCTTCCATATCCGCGCATTGCCCGAAGAGATGAACGGGAACGATTGCTTTTGTATTGGGGGTAATGGCTTTTTCGATTGCCCCGGGCGAAATGGTAAAAGTGCCTGGGTTCACATCCACAAGCACCGGTGTTAGTTTGAGCAGGGCTATCACTTCGGCAGTAGCGGCATAGGTGAAGTCAGCGGTGATTACTTCATCTCCCGGCTGCAGGCCGAGAGCCATCATAGCCACCTGCAGGGCATCAGTGCCGTTGGCGCAGGGAATCACATGGATTCCTCCAAGGTAATACTCAAGCTCAGACTGGAAAGCCTTTACTTCGGGTCCGTTGATAAATGCGGCGGAGGCGATAACTCTGCCAAGGGCCTGATCGACCTCCGGCTTTATCTTCTCATACTGCCCTGTAAGGTCAACCATTTGTATTTTCCGGAGCACTTTTTCCATGCCTGAATTTTGAACTGCGAATATAATGAATTTTGGGTGAGGGCAGGCGGTTTTACCCTAACTTCAGGCGGGAAGGGATATGGATGAAAAGAAGAAAGCTATATCATGAAAAAATTCTGAAAAGGGGGGAAAGCAGCTTGTTGAGCAGGTAGTCGTTTGATTTTCCGTCAATGGCGATGACTGTTTGCCCATTCCATTCAATGGTATGCAGGTGGTGGCCGCCGGTGTTATTCCAATATTTGTTTCTCCTGAGTATATCATGCTCTGCCGGCTCTTCCCTGTATGAGAACGGAGAAATCTCCTTCACCTGCATAAGATGCAGTTTTTTGCCGTAGCTTTCCGAGCAATCCTGTACCGGCCTGAAGAGGCGGCCTTCGTGCATAAAGAGTACGCCTCCCGGCTGGGCATATTTCTTATTATCAGTAAGCGGACTGGATGGATGTTCTTTCCACCCTTCTGTCAGAGAAGGGGAGAAGAAGAGGCGAAGGTAACCACTGGAATCCATGGTGAAGAGATACCATGTTCCTTCGTGGAAAAAGGGAGAAGGATCAATGAAGTCTCCTTCAATAATACGTTTCACAAAAGTCCATTTCAGGATGTTTCCCGATGCTTTGTATAAGCGTATGGATGCATCGTCGAGTGTTTCGGGAATCATATAGATGTCCTCTCCGTGTTTAAATACATAAGGATAGGAGAGGTGAAAATTTTCTTCAAGGACTATCCCGTGGGAGTTCCAGCTGAGGAGATCCCGGGTGCTGTGTGCGGTTATTTTTCCTATCCCGCCGTCCATCTGCTGCTCGGAGAACATGTACAGGATCTCACCGTTTGCAAAGAGAAACGGGTCTGCAATGATGTGAGGATGTTTTTTTCCCGTCCTGATTTTTTTTGAGGAAAACAGGGCAACGGGCTTTGTTAATGACTGCCCGGGAACATAAGATTTTTTTTGTCTGAAAACTGCTGCTGACCATATTGAGCTCCTCCTGAATTTGCTCATGAGCTTATTAAGTATTCTTGAAAGAAATGAAAACGGATAACGGAAAAGCAGTAACAGCAGTATTTCCCGGTTGAGGCCGGTTCTTCCTGCCAGTGCATCCCTGTAAAATAATTTATCATAGGTCAGGTAAAATTTTATTTTTCCTGCCATCCCGGTGAGGGGTTTGAAATCTATGCGGAAGAAAAGGCTATTGTCGTCATGCTTTGGATCACTGCCCATTGCCGAAAACAGTGCGCTGTATATGCGCGTGCTGTCCTCCTGAAATTTTGCGAGGTCTCTGACCGACTTTGCATCATCATGCATCAGCACGCAGGCGAGGGTATCGTCAACATATTTCACACCTTCATAACCATACCTGCATATATATTTCAGCCAGGTGTACTGATCCATCATAAAGTGAAGACTCTCATCAAGAGGCGTAAGTTCTTCGAAAATTTTTTTTCTGAAGAAAGTGGCCGGCTGCACAAAAATTTCGAGACCGAGTGCCCTGGGGATATTTGCAGGTCCGGGGGTTCTTTTCCGGTAGCGGGTTCCTTTAAAAGTCAGGTAGTTGGCATAGCCGCACACGATATTCGTTCCGGGATCTTTAAAGGCTTCTGCAAGCTTAAACAGTGCTTTATAGCCAAGCTTGTCATCGGAATTGAGCCAGTTGATGATATCGCCGGAAGCATGACTTAATCCTTTGTTGATCGCGTGGCTCTGCCCCCTGTCGGATTCGCTGATCCAGAAAGAAATATGCTGCTCATATTTCCTGATGATGTCAATGGTATTGTCGGTACTTCCTCCGTCGATAATTATAAATTCAAGATTGGGATATCCCTGCCCGATAACCGAAAGAATGGTACGCTCAATATATTTCCCCTGGTTGAAGGAGGGCGTGATGACAGATATTTTGGGGAGAGATTCCAAAAGGGCTGTGTTATCGGGAATCATACCTGGTTGTTTTTTTTATTAAAAGCATAGTTGAAGGAAGCGCTGTTGACAGTGCTGTATTTTTCTTTGATGGAGAGAAAGCGTTTCTCGAAAACTTCGTATGAGATGTATGCAATAATGACAGTGGCTGCGGGTACGCCGGAATATACAAGCAGCTGTATAGAAAAAGGTGATAAGAAATTATTAAAAGAGGAGAATATTTTTGAAAGGAGGAAAAGAATTAATGGGTGGTAAACATATATCCCGAACGAAATTTTTCCGAGGAAATCAAAAGGCCTGGTGTTAAGGTTAAGAATGCTTTTTTTATTTGATGAGACATTGATGATGAGCAGTATTGTTAATACAGCAATGATCTCATGGTCAATTACAGAAGCGATATGAAACCGGTTGAGGGCCATAAGCGTGATTGTAACCCAGCAAACAGCCTGGGTAATAACTGAACAGGCAAGAGTTAACAGCAATTTGTTTCCCGAATGAAACAGCACGGCCCCCAATGCACCTATGGCCATACAGTCAAAACGGCTGACATGAGCAAGGAGATAGGGCTTATGAAAGTCTGTAGCAGAGTCAAGTATGCGAAACAAAAATCTTGCAATGAGAAATGCGGATATAAATAAGACGAGCGTACGCAATATGTTTTTTGACTTGCTTACTATCCATGGCCAGAAGAGATAAAATTGCTCTTCTACTCCTAATGACCAGTAATGATCAAGGAAGGGGAGGGGGGTGTAAAAAACATAAGGAATATTGGCAGATAAAAGCAGGTAAAAAACAAGGCTTGTAGCGGAAATGTTTTTCTGATAAAGAAAAGCACAAATCAAGGCCATGAAAAAATAAAAAAAATACAATGGCCAGATTCTGAGTATGCGTCTGATATAAAAATTTTTTACATTGATATTTCCGGATTTGTTTTTTTCTATTATTAAAAGGTAGGTGATCAGGAATCCGCTGAGGGAGAAAAAGATGGTTACACCGAACCCGGCCAGGTCGAGGCTTTTCCCTTTTGGCAAACCGAAAGATTCCAGCCCCAGTTCAATATGAGAAAAGACAACTGCGAGGGCTGCTATTGCCCGGAGCCCGTTAAGCCCGGCAAGATGTACCCGGCTGTTCACGTTATGGTAATAAAATTATAATAGCTAAAAGTAGTAAATATTCGACTGCTTCACGGTTTGGTTATGGGTTATTTATTTTTTCAGGATAACTTCCCCATAGAGGTTTTCGTAGGCAGCATACATTGTACGTACATCGTATCTTGTTTTTACAGTCACGGATGCTTTTTCACCGGTCTTTCTTGCCTCATGTAAATTCTCAAGGCTGGCTTTAGTTATATTTATTGCTTCTTCCGGGTTATCCGGATTAAAGAGTATGCCATTCCCATCCTGTAGCTGTTCGGTGATCCCGCCTACAGATGAGCCGATAACACAGACTCCGCAGCTCATAGCAGCGAGCACTGTCAGCGGAAAATTTTCGGCCCGTGAGGAGAAAAAGAGAAAATCAATTTCATTAAACAGATTACACAGGTCGGTTTTATTATTCATATAAGCATGATACACCGCCTTTTTCGAGTTGGGTTTTGTCCGCAGCGGAGGGCCGATTATATGCAAATCAAAATCGCCCTTTATCCGGGAAAACACAAAATCGAGAATATCGGATCCTTTAAAGGGGCTGTCAGAATTGATTATAAGTACTCTGGGAGTTTCCCACCTTCTCCCGTGTTTATTGATGAATGCTGAACTGTCAATGCATTCATGAATCATTTTCACGTTCATGGAGTGATCATAGACGGATGAAGCGGTTAAACATTCCCTGAGCCAGTTTGATCCGGGCACGAAAACGATATTCCGGGAGATTGATTTGTATATCTTTTTTTTCTTTTCTATGTAGTGCTGTCTCCGGTCAATTAAAGGATTGTAAAGGGGATAGGCATAGTCATAGGGGGTTGTCCCGATTCCCTTCCGGTAGTTTTCATCGCCAAATGTAAAAGCTTCTCCTCCCGTGAGCGCCCACATGTCATGAAGTGACCATACAATGGGTTTTTCTGCAGCAATGTCAATCAGCGCATCCAGGTCGAAGTACCCTCCATGTATGTTATGAAGGTGGATAATTCCGGCCTCCCGGTAGGCCTTCATTTCTCTCAGCTTACGCACTGTGAAATTAAACTCTTCTCCAAGAGAAAATATTTGCCGGAGAGTCTTTTTTATGCCTGCCTTCCAGAGCACTTTATCCGCTAAAGAAAGGCTTTGATCCAGCAGTGAGGAGGGGAGTTCGATGACTTTTTCAGAAGAGGTTCTTCTGGATTTCACCAGCAACCTGCAATCCATTCCGGAAAAGTGTACAAAATCGTACGAAAATTGTTCAGCGCCCCCACCGCTATCGTAGGTATTTACATGTAAAATCTTCATTTCCCCGAATACTCTTCCAGAATTCTTTTTTGCTCTTTCACCCAGTCTCTGAATCTGTATCCATACGAATAGCGGGTCATCTGTTCTATTGCTGAGGAATCAAAAATGGTATCTCCCGATTCTGTTTCCAGGGACAGCGGCGGCCAGGGGCTATGTATCACCCTGACCCCGTAAATGCGGGCAATGGCTTTTGCGACATTTGAAATACTCAGTGTGTCGGGTCCCCCGATGTTCAGAATCCGGTTTCTCGATTTGCCGGACAGAATGGCGCTAAGAAGTATATTTATTAAGTCTTCAATATGAATAAAAGATCTTTTTTGCAGTCCGCTGCCAAAAATTACAATGTCTTTCTTTTCCGCTGCCTGTGATAAAAAATGTCCAAGTGTCCCATACGAGGTTTTCCCGTCTATTTTATTCCCATACGGGACACAGATCCTGAAGATTGAATAAGTCATCCCGAAACAGTTATGATAAATATGAAGGATGTTTTCGCAGAAAAATTTATTCAGGGAATATATTGTCTTGAAGGCCAGTTCCCCATCCTCTCTGACAGGAATATTCTTTTTCCCTTTGTAAACAAGTCTTGTAGACGGGAAGATGATACGGGACTTACTTTTTGTCTTTCTCATTGCAGAAAGTATATTCAGAAGTCCTTTCTCGTTTACATCAATAAAGTCGGCATATTTTTCAAATCCGGCAGTAGTTCCTGTAAGTCCCGAGAAAACAAAAGTATAGTCAGACCGGAAATTTATTTTCTCAACGGAAGCCGGTTCTCTGATATCAACGGAGGCGTAATGTTCGTGGTGGTCAATAGAATTTTGCTGAAGATCATACAGAAAGCATTTGCACTCTAAGGCTTTTAATGTACTGACAATGTGCCTTGCAATGTAGCTGTTGGCGCCGATAACAGTGAATGACTTTCCTTTTAACTTTCTTCGGACGGAGGGCGTAAGCATCATGTCATTTTTTTAACACCTTCTCGTACAGGCCTGAGATGATTTTCATCCTGTTTATTATTTCTTCGCCCTGGTTGATTTTGCCTGCTTGTCCAGGTTGATTGACTTTAAGTGCAAAATCATCAAGCATGAGCTCAAACTGGTTAGCTGCTTCAATGGGAATCAGCTTCCTTTCATTTTGTTTTATGACTACAATGTCTCCCTGTTCTTGGGGAGGTCTTGAAAAGACCCGTTCGGCGGACAGGTATCCGCTGCTGCCCCAAAGGCAATAGCTGTTCCTGTACATAAGCCCGAACCCGTATACAATGTGAGCGGTGATATCGCCTAAGACAAGCTGAATGGCACCCCGCTCATCAATACCCATCCTGGAATTATATTGTATAGCCGGGAATATCCCGGACGGGGTGCTGCCTGTAATATTCATGCAAAAGCTCAGGGGGTATATCAGGTTGTCGAGAATGGCACCCCCGCCCAGTTCCGGTTTATTCCTGATATCTTCTGCCGGCGGGTAAGGGAATCCAAAATAAGCATCAATATGCCTGAGGTTGCCAATTTCATTACTGTTTACAAGGGAGTGTACTTTTTTGTAAAGAGGATGATAAATGTAGACCAGGGCTTCCATTGCGACGAGTTTTTTTGCGGCCGCCAGGTCAATTAAATGTTGTGTTGTTTTGAGGCTGTGGGTAAAAGGTTTTTCCATCAGCAGGTGCTTTCCGGCATTTAATACCTTAAGCCCCCATTCATAGTGAAGGGCTGCGGGAAGAGACACGTAAACCGCAGTTACTTCCGGGTCATCAAGGAGGTTCTCATAGGTTCCGGGTTTGCAGGAGTATTTCCGTGAAAACTCAAGGGCCTTTTCCGGGCTTCTTGAAGCTACGCATGCAAGTTCCAGTTTTTTGCTGTTGCATATCGCAGGCAACACCAGCCTGTCTGCTATAGAGCTGCATCCCAGGACACCTATTTTTATTTTATTGTTATTCATGGTAGCTGATGCATGAAATAAGGCTTCTCGCCTCTATATTTACGTATCCCGGCTGCATTACCAGTTGTTTTATCTGCCTGAGGGTTGCCCACATAAAGCCCGGCTGCAGAGGAATGTCATCTGTTGTTAAAACAACCATATGCAGGTTTTGGACCCTGTAAAAACGGCCTCCTTCATCTGACTGCATGGATGATATAATAATATTTTTCTTTTCCGGTGCGATAAAATACTTTGCAAACAATTCGGGTGAAGATGCGAGATATGACAATGGAATTCCCTGGATCGTCGGCCCTATCTCTGCTCCATTAATGCTGCCCGGTTCCTCTTTACCCCTTACAAGGAAATGCAGAATATCATTTATTTTTTTGGCAAGCATTCCATGAATCCGGATATGAGAATCGCAGATGACAGGCTGGGTCCAGGATCCGACTTCTCTTTCAGCCATAATGCTTAATGCGATAATTTTAAAATCCGGATCAGGACCGCAGGAAAACTCCATATCAGTCCGGTTAATATGGGCCATGTTTTTTATAGATTTAAGCTTCGCTTTTATCTCAGAATGTGTCTTCATCTCGTCTATCCATGACTTAAAACCTGCTGCGTCTGTGTATGTCCCGTCCAGGTTTAAAGAGGAAATGAATAAGTCTTTTCCATGAGGGGAAGGAGTGTTTTTTCTGAAGGAATCATATAATAAGCCGGCGTCTTTTAACGTATATTTTTCTTCTTCCTCACCTAACAGGATACCTGAAATAATACTGCGGGCGTTCATGTTTACCACATTATCCTCCTTAATAAATCTGAGAATTTGAGACAGCGTCATCCACTGAAACCCGGGGAGCAGCTCAATATGTTCGCTTTCGTCGTATATACGGATAGAATTCCTGTTCTCTTTTTTGAAAAACCTGCTTGCCTGTTCAGAAAGAGGAAGGTCAAACAGGGTATTTTTATCCGACAGGAAATAATCCAGGTATGGAACAGGTTTTCCCTTATGAACCGCAGTGTAGTTGCTTTTGGTAGCTTGTACGGTGGGGGAGAGCTGAACTTCCCCGATGTTTCCGGGTTCAAATTTAAATTGCATCAGAAAGTGAAGAATGCCATTGACCTTTTTACCTAGTATTCCAAGTATTCCTGTTTCAGGTTGATTTAATATAAGCTGCTCTCTTCTGCCCGGGCCGGAGGTTTGCCCGTAGCTTAGACCCTGTACGGTAAAAAATTTTCCCGACTCATGCACAAGATTTCCGTTAGCGTCAAAATGCCATTTCAGAAGCTTGCTAAAAGGGATGCGTATTGTTTTAGAGTGCTTTATTTCATGGGCTGTGCGGGTGGTTGAAGAATCTGAAAAAATGGAGGAAAGAATATCCACGTTGATTTTTCTCATGACTGCCTGGGGAGTACGCTATTGTTTTGTGCGAAAGGCAAATATGTTGAACTGAAGGTCAATTCCCATGTAACTGTGAATTTCCTTAAAGGGCTGCGGAGAATGGCCAACGGGTAGTGCATGCACCCGGAACCCGGCCTTGTGAAGGACAGCCAGCAACTCATGCAGCGACTGTTCTTTTCCTTCAAAAGAATGGTATTCAATGAACAGGTGATCCACATTGATAAGCATACCGGCACAATCTTTTAAGACTGTGGTTTCTGCTCCTTCGATATCTATTTTCAGAAAATCCACTTTTTCATTTTCAAGAAAATTTCTCAGGCGTAATGTCTTTATGAAACTGTTACCGGGTTTGTTGTCTGAAAGGGATGAAATTCTTCCTCCGTCAGCGCCTTCAGAAGTGAAATGCAGTGTTGTTTCTTCATTCCACACGCCGTAATTCATCAGCTTTACATTATCAAGTTTGAAGGAATTAACATTAGAATCAAGGGCGGCAAAGATTAAAGGGTCTGGTTCAAATGCAAGGATCTTTGCCTGCGGGTACAACCGTTTGAAGTAGATAATGCTGAGCCCTATGTTGGCTCCGCAGTCGATAATATAAGGAGCATTACTCCGCGCAGAAAAATTATAAATGCATTTCCTGAAGATTTCATGGTAAGTGAAGACAAAAGATGCCCCATCCGTAAGCGTGAGCTCATGTCCGAGTATGTTGGTTTTCAGCGTGGTGTATCTCGGCTTTCCGGAAATTCTTGATAGTTCACGGAACTCAGGGTCAAAGAGATATTTGGCCGGATTAATTAGCAGCTTACGCAGAACATTTTTCAACATACAGGGTCAGTTAACAGGAACATGGAGACTTTCAGAAAGTCAGGAAAGATACAAATTCATTTACTCTTTTCTGAAAGGAATGTGTGCTGCATGTTTTTTTCTGTCCTTCAAGGGCAATTTTTTTTCTTTCAGATTCATGCCTGAGCAGGTAATTTACCTTCTCTATACATTCATCTATGGTTTTGTAGGTCACGACTTCTTTTCCGGGTTCGAAAAAATCACGGATGTTTTCTTTCCAGTCAGTGATAAGGCAGGTGCCTGCTCCTGTTGCTTCGACCATCCGGATATTGGCGGCATTTTTTCCTGCAGCGTCAATGTGGGAGTTAAAGGTGAGCCTGGAGTCAGCAAGTGTCTGATACATTGCCAGGCCGAACAATCCGCCATGGTTTTTTCCCTGGAGGCGGAGTACATCCCTGTACTCTTTAAACCGCAACTGCTTTAGTCTTGAAAGTTGTTCGCGTGAAAAATAATTTTTTTTCGTATCAAGCATGTTAATCCACAGCTCTATCGGCGTTTTACGGGCAAGATTTGTGATGTCACGAAAGCGTTTATGGTGTGCATTCTGATAAAAGCTGATTGAGCCGACAAAGCTTAATTCGTGTACAGGCGGCCTTGAAATAATATGATCTAAGATGGAACTTTCAAAACCAAATTTAAAGTAATAGCCTTTATACCCTGTTGTTTTATTATAAAACTCTGCACAGTCTGATATGCATGACAGAATAATATCACTGCCTTCATATTTCTCCGGGTTATTGTATTGCAATCCATCCCATCCAAGGATGATTTTAACTGAGGGGCAATTTTTTCTTATCCTCTTTCTGAACGAAGGATTTATTATTTCATAGTCATGTGCAAAAAATATTTCAGGCTCGAACTCCATAATCTGCGCTTCAAGGATTTCTTGCTGCCATTTCTCAGGGTTGTACTTTAAATTCCGCTCTTTTGCCCACTGCTTTTGGAGTGTCCCGGCGTTGGTAATTATTTCCAAGGCTTCAAACTTTCCGGTCAGTTCCAGGTTTTTTTTCCAGAAGTTGCTCCATCCAAAGCAGTCAGACATGATTTCCTCAAGCTGAAGTGTATAGTTCTTTTTTCCGAGCTCCGGCCTGGTATTATATAAAAAACTAAGGTATTGCGGATAGAAAGAAGAAGCCTTTAAAAATTTCGTTTTCCCCATGAATTACACATTGTCAGTCAGCAAATTCCGGATTAAGGTTATCCCCGATGCGGGGCATATCATATGTTATCCAAAATAAAAAAAGAAATTGAGATGAACAAATGGGATACCTCATACCCATTTTTTCACGGGAGGCTTTACCCCTTAAAAAAAACTATCTTTGCTGGTAACAATTCTGGCTATATGTTATCGCGCAAGACTGTCATTGACAGCAACAGGGCCGGCTCCCATGTGAGTATCAGAGAACTATACCGCTACAGGGACCTCTTCATTACGCTTGCTTACCGTGATTTCAAGGTCCGCTACGCCCAGACCTTCCTTGGGTTTTTATGGGCAATCCTCCAGCCGTTGGTAACGCTGCTTATTTTTATCGTGGTTTTCCAGAGAGCAATAAAAATAGAAACAGGTAATATTCCTTACCCGGTATATGTCCTTGCAGGAATGACGATATGGTCCTATTTTTCTTTTGTCATGGTGCAGGCAGGGCAATCTATCATATCTGCCCAGCAGATGGTACAGAAAATATTTTTCCCCAGGCTGGTCATACCGGTTTCAAAAGCTGTAGTCGGACTGGTAGATTTTCTCATTTCACTTATGCTTCTTTTTCTGGCCATGTGGTACTATCATTATATTCCTGCGGCACATGCCGTTTTTATTCCGCTGGTGGTCGTATTACTAATAATGTTTTCTCTTGGTATCGGCATCTGGCTTAGTGCACTGACAGTCCGCTTCCGGGACTTTCAGCATATCATTCCTTTTGTTGTCCAGATTGGACTATATGCCACCCCGGTTGCTTATCCGTCTTCAGTAATCCCGGAAAAATATCATCTTATATATTACCTGAACCCTGTGACAGGTATTGTGGACATTTTCCGGTGGAGCCTGCTGGGTACGGAAATGAACAGGTTTTATGTTTGTATTTCCATGTCTGTTGCCGTACTGATCCTCCTGACATCCTTTTGGTATTTCAGGAAAACAGAACGTGTGATGGCGGATATAGTATGATGCATTTATGAGCAACATTTCTTTACAGATAGAAAATATCTCCAAGCGCTATCTTATAGGCAGGAAGGTCAGTGCTTCCCTGAGTGAGACGGCAGGGAAATTTATCAATTATTTTTCAGGTGGGAGGGATAGAAAAAGTACTTCCGTTTTCTGGGCGCTGAAAGATGTTTCTTTCTCTGTGAAAGAAGGAGAGGTTGTTGGGATTATTGGAAAAAACGGTGCAGGGAAGAGCACCCTCCTGAAGATTCTCTCGAGGATAACGGAACCCACAAAGGGTAGAATAGAAATCAACGGAAGGGTGGCTTCTCTTCTTGAGGTTGGAACGGGATTTCATCCTGAGCTTACCGGCCGGGAAAATATTTACCTCAACGGAACCATTCTGGGAATGAGCCGCAGGGAGGTGAAAAGCAAGTTTGATGAAATAGTTGACTTCAGCGGGGTGGAGCGTTTTATCGACACCCCTGTCAAGAGGTATAGCAGCGGCATGTACGTGCGTCTTGCTTTTGCCGTTGCAGCCCACCTTGAACCTGAAATACTGCTTGTAGACGAAGTGCTTGCAGTGGGAGATGCGGAGTTTCAGAAAAAATGCCTCGGGAAAATGAATGAAGTCTCCCAAAGCGGGAGAACAATTCTATTCGTAAGCCACAACATGGGGGCCATCAGCGAACTATGCTCTAGAGCTGTTTTCCTGCAGAACGGAGGTGTAAAAATGGATGATGAGGTAAATAAGGTATTAGGGGCTTATCTGGAAGATTATGAGGATGTCGCTAATTCGGTGGAGATAACCTCCCTTCCTGACAGCATTTGCGTTTTCAATAAAGTCATGGTTGCCGGGGAAGACGGGAAAAGCAGGTTCGAATACCTTCTCGGCGATCCTATACAGGTGCATATTTCATATGCCATCCGGGGGGATTACAAAGATTTTAATATTGAGTTTAATTTATTCAGGGGTGTTAACTGCGTTTTCACAACTTTTAATACAGACACGGGTGATCCTGTTGAATACTGGAGGAAAGGAAAATATTCGGCTGTTGTCCAAATCCCCGGCGGATTGCTGAAAGCAGGGCATTATGTTATCAGCCTTAAGATGAGAAGAAACAGTGATGGAGCGCATTTACACGGATTACATGAGGTGGTCGGGTTTAAAATTTCTGAGGTGAATGTGAATCTCACACACGTAGGCTACCAGCAGGACAGGGCAGGGGATATTATTTTCCCGGGTAACTGGAATATCATCAAACAGGAAAAATAATTTACAAAAATGCTGTCTCGTATTATCCTGCCATTAAGAATGTTGCGATCTGATATGGCGATCTATTGGAGGAGAAAAAATTATACCCCTTTGCTCCCCCTTAGTGAGAAGCAGAAAAAATGCCTCGATATATTGAGGAGAGACGGCATCTGCACAGTTGAGAATTACTGGACGGCAGAGCGGTGCACTGAATTCAGGGAATTACTGGAGAAGGAGGTGCAGGAGCAGAAAGACCGCAATTATGATAATGGTGCATATATACGCTTTAACCGTGGCAAGAACCCCAAAGACCAGGGTGTGGTGAGAATCTATCATGCAGAAAAGTTCCTCCCGCCGCTCGGGGATTTCAGGAATGACCCGTTTATTCTCGGGATTGCATCTGCGTATTTTGGTATCCCCATGTTCAGCGGTTTTGTTGCATTCCAGCACAACCTTCCTTCGGTTTCCGATACCCGCGAATATCATGTTGACTGGTGGGAAAAAGAATTCAAAGCGTTTATATATCTCGGGGATGTGGATTTGACTAATGGTCCTTTTGCATACATCCCCGGTTCACACAGGGCTTATTTTTCCCGGTATAGAAAAGTCTTTTTGAGCGGAAAGGGATTGGCAGACACCAGTTTCTTTGCCAGAGATCTCGGAGGGTGGATGGATCGTGAAAAAATTATGACAGGTAAGGCGGGAACCCTTCTTCTCGCCGATGTTACAGGTTTTCACCGCGGCCTTCCGCAAACAGGGAGGACAAGGTCATTGCTGTACAACAATATTTATCCGAAAAAGGAAGATATTTTTCCTGATCGTTAAGGGGTCATAAAAATAATTAAGACAACTTTTGAATAGCTCTCTGAGTGTACAGGTGATTACCTTTATTTCCTGTGCAGGTTAAATCCTGCCTTCGCATTCCGCTACGGCAGACAAGAGAGTCGGGCCTTGCCCTGAGGTTAATGCCAACTTATAAACAATTCTTTGAAGGCACTGATAATTTTTTCCTGCACTTCATTCCTGAACTTCCCTTTAAGGCTGAAAAGAGGAATAAAACCATCGGCCTCATAGCCTCCTTCCTTAACCTGCCTGTCGGTGGGAAGATAGAGATGTACCGAGTCTGTATAGCCGCACAAAAGAGTACCTTTTCCGGCGATACCTTTCAGCAAATCCTCGTATTCGATCAGTGGTTCGGCAGAGATACAGGCTATACTTAACTGGTCAGAAAACTGTACTGCCTGGAAATACAGGTATTTATTGACTGTATTTTCTCCTTCAAAAATTTCAGAAAGAGGTTTCTTTATGATTGCAGTTTCCATGCGGGAGACTGCAATCTCCGGTGAGTTGACGTTCAGACATTCTATTACAGCGCGGGAAAGGGAAAGTGTCCATTCTGCATATATTTTTTCTGTTGAGGCAGGGATCTTCTGCGGTAACAGCAGTAGGCTTTTAAGGTAATCCCATCTAGTCAGCTTTCCAAACCTTGGCCGTATATCGCCTGCAAATCCCTGCAGGAAGCAAACGGAGATATTTTTTCCCGTGCTGTTGCGAAGTTTAGTTCTCACCGCACCGGGAAAGTCTGCACTCAGGGTGTTAAATTCGTAAAAGGCTACGGGGTGGCATGCAAAATGCCATATTAATCCAACAGTCTGGCTTTCTCTGTTCTTAAATTCTATTACAGAGCCATTGCGGTTTTTTTTGCCCAAAGGGGCATAGGCATTTTTATAAGATATGGATGGAAAACGCCTGAGCGACAGGTTAATAATTTTTCTCCGGCGATTAATAGTGTGATCTGTATTAAAGTGGTGCAGGTGCATTGTAACGGGTGTTCCCGGCTCGCTTAACACTTGTTCAAGGGTATGAAAAAGTTTTTCTTTTACCGAGAGCAGGTATTCATTATTTAACTCCCCGAGCATTGGTTTCCCGGCTTCTACCGGAGGGGCAAAATGAGTATGGCTTGCATTAAAAATAAAATCCTCCTCCCTGATATTTTCACCATGTTTCCGGTTCAGTTCCCGGATAGCCTCCGTTTTCAATTCATGGCTTGTAAAAAGCGCATCAATGCTTACAATAAATATTTTTCTTTCCTGGTGGCGGAGCAGAATTACATTGATTTCGAGAGGGTCATTGATACGGTCAAAGGGGGCGTTTCTCACTACCTGATAGCCGGCAAGGTGAACGGGCTTTACAGGAGTGATGTCAGCGGTAGAACCGGAAAATAAAACCGGACTATTCAGGCTCTCCATTTCATAAAGGTTTATTTAGACCGCATAACTTTTCAATCTGCGATTTCATATACGTGCAATCTGCTATGATTTTTTCATCATCATCCAGGATTTTTCCGGCAGGCTGAGCTATTTTTTTCAGCAGGGCATCGGGCGATGTTATATATTCAATGTAATCCCGGCTGATAAAGTCATAAAAACATTCGTATCCGTTTTTAGTGAGCACTACGCTTGGTACATTAAATGAGAGGGCCTCCATTGCCACGGTGGAGTCGAGGGTTACATGCAGGTTTGCTTTTTCAAGTAAAAGATAAAGGTTAACCCGGGAAGATTGATGCACCAGGATATTTTCGGGGAAGGGATACCCAAATTCTGTTTTCAGCCAGTCTTCAACTTCGGGGAAATGGGGATGTAATCGTATAATCCAAAGTATTTCACTGCCTGACTTCCTGATAGTATTAATAACTACGTTGCTAAAAATAAGCTTGTCATACCCCGGCATATTGTTTAGGGTAATGAGTATCATTTTTGAGGATTTATTAATACTCTCTTTTAGGCTTTGCGGGAAGGAACAAAGGCTGCGGTTATTTCTGATAAAGCAGAGGTATGGATTTCCGCCAAGGATAGGTTTATGTTTTGATAATGACGCATTCCATTTCTCCAGGTTTCGTAAGGAGTTCCTGTCCCAAACCCAAAAATAATCGGGTAAAAGCTGATATCCTTCAGGAGGGACATTCAGCCATTTGACGTATGCGAAGTGAGTATTGCCATGCACTCCATGCTGGATTTCTATACTTTTTATTTTTAATTTTCCGGCTGCGAATATAGCGGCCATGTTTTTTTCGGAGTAATAAATATCCGTAAAAAGATGTTCAGGCCGGATCTCCGAAAAGAGTTTCTCGAAAGCTTCCGAATACCGGTAAATGAGTTCTGTTTTCTCGGCACACGCTTCCTCCGGGAAATCAAACACAATCAATTTTGACGAAAGAAAATCAATGAATTCAGGATACCGGTTTATTGTTTTTTGCCTGAGTGAAGGAAAAGAGAAGAGCAGATTCCGGAACAATTCTTTCTCAAGAAATTCGTCTGCATTGAAAACATCTGCCCTTCCCGGCTTTTCAACATCTCCGTCATAGGCAAAAGATTCCATGTAAAAACATTTTCCGTAACCATGCAACAGGTAACCAATGCTTTCCGTGCAGCGGTTAAAAAATTTTTCATTAATCAGTTCGGATCTGTGGCTGGAAAGTCCGTACAGAATAAACCTGGCTGAAAATGGCCTGGATCTTTTTCCCCTGTGCCGGAAGCGTTTTCTGAGAAGCCAGAAAAGGTCGGCATAATGTTTCCTCAGTCTCGAGAGTGGAGTGCGGTTACCTGTATTTTTCCGCGGGCTCTTTTTCAGATGGTTATAAAGTTCGAGCCTGATAACGGGCCAGGCGTAGAGTTCTTTGTATTTCAGACTGTTGACATCGAAATTCAACTCAATATCATTGAGGATCCTGATAATTTCCTTTTCATCAACGCTCTGCATTGTATAAATGATTAGCGAAGGGGAAAGTTATTTTCCGGGGCACACAAATGTATAGATGGTAAACTTTCCGCTGGGTTCTTTACAGCGTTCAACGGATAGTACTTCATACCCGCATATATTACATAACATGACCAGGCTTAAGGGCGAATATACATGGTAGTGTCCATAGCCGAAGGCTTCGTTATCGGGCCCATCTTCAAAAAAACTCAATGTATCAGGAAGTTCGATGTACAGGATACCATTGCCGGCGAGATATTTTTTTACTTCTTTCAGGAATGATACGGGGTCGAAAATATGTTCAAGTACCCGGTTGAGCGTAATCAGACTGAATTTTCCGGTTGTGCCTACATCGCTGAGATAACCTTTTACCACCCTGGCTTCCGGCATGTGTTTCTGAATATGCGCAGATGCGTGGGGGTCAGGCTCTACCGCTGTTCCCTGCCATTTTTCAGCTGACAGGAATTTGTACAGGAAAACACCCATCCCTGCGCCGATATCAAGTACTGTATACTGTTTTTCTTTTTGCAGGGGCTGGTAATTTTCAATGAAAGCATTTATGCGCTTCACTCTTGCATGGTTGTCTGATTTTTCTTCGGGGAGATTAATTACAAAGCTGAATCGTTTCTCAAAAAACTCTTCAGGTGTTCCTTCTGCCCCGTAATAAAATCCTTCAGAGTAAACATTTTCATAGTCAGGAGTGTCGTGCAGGTACATCAACCGGCAGAAACTGCATTCGCTGTAACGTGCAGGGGTTTTACGCCTTGTTTCAGTTATTGCGAACTTGTCTTCGCGCGAAACAGTAAAATCTCTTATTGTTTCTTTAGTGCCGCATACAGGGCATGAGGAAACGGGTTTAGTTTCTTTCATCGAGCCATTCTATAAGGGTTTCCCGGTGTTTACGGAGGTAATTTTTAAATGAACCTGTTTTACCATATTCCACGAGCATTATAAAATACCTGTTTGTACTGTTTTTTACGAGAGCTGTTTTGTAGCCTTCCTTCATCAGGCGGGAGTTTATAGAAGGAGTTGCATAATATCCCCATGATTTAGCCACGATATCATAGTTGGCGCCTTTGCTGCTGCGAAGTGTAATTTGTTCATCAGCCTCTATGGTTATGGATCCGAAATCTCTTATAACGACCCTGCCTTTTTTGTCGGGCTTGAATTTTCTTGGACTCCTGAGAATATTCAGCTTCATTGTTCAGATGGGAGTATTGGAAAACCTGTCGGGAACTTTATCTCCTCCAATCCATCCTTCAATATACCATTCCCCGTTTGAATCCTTTTTCCATATATTTTTATTGCGGAATTTTTCCGCAGTTTCCCAGAAACTTTTTTCAGTAATATTAATTTGCCTGCAGAAGGCGGCAATATATTCCTTAGGCGGCTTCACGCCATCTCTTTCTTTTACCAGCCTGACCGCTTCCTCTCTTGTCATACGCCCTTTCCTGATTTCATTGGAGGCATTGTCGGTAATCCTGTTGAAGCCGAATTTAAGCCACTTGAAATAGTGATGAATGACAATATTCATGCAGTCCAGGTCGGCATAATCATAAAGCCCCATGACAGGCCCCTTCTCTCTTACTTTAAACCCATAGCGCACTGCCACTTCCATGTTTGTTTTTGCATCCCATGGAATATAATACCCAAGGAAGATGGGATGATACCCGATACTCTCCAGTTCATTATCCTCTGGATAAATCATAGATTGAATTTCAAAAGCAGAAAGGTTATCGCTGACCCAGTCTTCCCACGATCGCCCTTTCAGGATATCATGTTTTTTCAAGAAATCCCTGTTAAGCCTTGCTACTTCAAAATCTGATTCTGAGCCCCCGTATTCCATGAGCGGGTTTTCTCCCCATATTATTAATGGAATTCCAAGTTTTACAGCAAGGTTTGGGATGATACTGTATATGGCAAGGTGATCTACAAGTGAGCAATCTCCAAGTTCGTTGAAAGCTTTTTTTGTGAGTTTGTTTATTCCCACAGGATTGGGAGAGAAATCTACGTGGTCAACTCCTATGTTTCTGAGAGCCTGGAGGTTTTCCTCTCCTCTCGGGGTTCGTGCAAGTGTTCTGAAAGTGATACAGAGCGGATTCATACGGTACTCGTTTTTTACCATATGAACCTGATAGGTGCTGTCCTTTCCGCCGCTTACGGGTACAATACAGTCATATTTTCCCGGTATATTTAAGCGATACTTGTCAAATATTTCACCGAGAGACTTTTTTCTTGCGTCCCAGTCAATGGATGCCATCTTTTTTTCCGATGCAATACATGCGCTGCAGATACCATTTTCATTAAATTCAATGTGCGGACGGGAGTCAGGGGTTACGCACCGTTTGCAATACTTTAGCATAAATCAGTTGTTTTTTTGCAGTATAAAATTACTGTCCTTCCGAGCCCGAGCCCGGAAAGAACTTTATAAAATAATCTTCTTACAGGGTTAAGATGATTTCTGTACAAAAAGATTTCAAATTTGATCCTGATATTATGAGCGCTCCTGCCTTTGGCTTTATGGCGGATAAAATTATATCCCAGCAGGAGGAGGGCATAGATGGGGAATGTAGTTGCCTGAGCAGAGATCTTAAAGCCATTCCGCCGCATCAGCTTTTTAAGGCTCCTGAAGTTAAAGTAATTGATGTGATCAGGGATAGCCAGCCATGACTTTTTTTCACGAAGCAGGAAAACCCCGAGGCGCTGGGTAAACTCGTAGTCATTTGGAACCTCTGCGTAAAGAATACCTCCCTTAACCAGGATCCGGTAGCATTCTTCTATAATTTCAATGGGGTTCAGAACATGTTCCAGTACATTCTTCAGGTGGATAACATCAAATTTCCTGTTGTTGTTCCTGATAAAGTCATTGAAGGTGGTGTTTAGTATATCCAGGTTATTTTTTCTCCCGTGTTCCGCAGCAGAGTCCGACGGTTCTATACCAATGCAGCTCCAGCCTTTCTTTACAGCATAGCTCATAAACTCTCCGGATCCGCACCCGATATCAAGAAGGTTTTTTCCGGGGGCATATTTTTCAAACATTCTTATACGGTCCTCATATGCAATTTCCCAGAAAAGGCGGTCCCTTTGGTCTTCCTCGATGTAAGATGGTTTATGTGTATCATAGTACTGGGTCCTGTAGAATTCATCCAGGACTTTCTGGTCGGGAATCGGATGCAGATGTTTAAACCCGCAAACATCACACTCAAGAATCCCGTACCCGCTTACTGTGTCTGTTATGTTCCCTTTGTGGTTCAATTCTGCTCCAGGAATATTTTAGCGTTGAGGAAGTTAAAAACAAATTTACTATAACTATTGGAATCGGTCATTCCCTGCAGCAGTTTCAGCAGTTTTTCCCTGTCCACATAATCAAAAATCCTGGAGGGCTCCATCAGGTAATCCATATTTTTTGAAGATTTGAGGTCAATGATGGAATTAATAGATGCATTGAATCCTTTTTTCTGTTTGTCCAGCCGGACAAAGTCATTCAGGATACCTTTCATAGCCTCCCTCAGCAGGTACTTGCCAAGACCCTTCTGAATCATATGCTCAGTGGGGATGGAGTATGCAAACCTGAAAAGCCGCGAGTCAAGGTAGGGGCAGCGGTTCTCTATAGAAAACATCATGGCGTTGAGGTCGTCTTCATGCAGGATAAGTCTTACACCTTCATGAAACAACTCGTTTAGCATGCGGCTTCTGAGCATTGAGGAAGAAGCATATTTTGTTTCATAAAACTCTTCATAAAAAGGAATTTTAAGGATGGACCTGAATTCCTCATTGTTCAGGTAAATATGTTTGCGGTTATTCGGATCGCTGAAATATAATTCCGGATTTTTAAGATATGGATTTCTTACAATTGTACCAATATTTTTATGCCAGTCAGACAGAAATTCCCTGTATCGCGGATGGTTCCGCATTTCATAAAGATAGAGGTTGAAATGGTCGTAATAGCCTGTAAAAAGCTCATCCGCAGCATGTCCGGAAAAAATCACTTTATAGCCATTCCTGGCTACCGCCTCGGTGATAAAAGAGTGCACAAAAAAAGTAATAGTGGCAAGCGGAACGTCATGGTATTCTATAAGATCTGTCAGGCGCTCAAGCGTATTTTCATGAGACACATGAATGATGGTATTCTTACAGTTGATGTCTTTAATAGTATGTTGAATGTTTTCGTATTCGTTATACCGTTCATCATTATCAATAATTGAAAAGGTATGAATATTGAGGTTGAAAATTTTTGCGGCGATGGAAGCAAGAGACGAGGAATCAATTCCTCCGCTCAGGCAGAAAGCAATAGGCACATCACTTCTGAGGCGGATTTTCAGGCTTTCCGTAAGATGGTGTTTAATCCCCTCGATGGCATCTTCTGATGACATGGGAACCGGCATATAGCGGGGGAACCAATACCGTGTGATCTTTTTTTCCAGTTCCGGTCCTATGATCAGATTAGAGGCATAGGGGACTTCGCTGATCTCATTGAAAAAAGTCTCATCATTCTTATAGAGTGATTTATATCCATTGGTAAGATAGCGCAGCACCTGGTTATCATTTACAGTGAGTCTCTTATTGCAGAGGGAACGTACTGCTTTTATTTCCGAACCAAAATAAAAACCGTCGGAAGTTTCAAGATAATAAAACGGTTTCTCTGCAAACCGGTCACGGGAAAGGAACAAATTCTGTTTTCTGCTGTCGTAAATTGCAAAGCTCCACATGCCTTCAAAATAGTCCACGCAATTTTCGCCATAGAGGGCATAATAATGCATGAGGACTTCGGTATCGGACGAAGTGGAAAGGCGGATACCTTTTTTTACCAGTTCCTCCCGCAGTTCGAGGTAGTTGTATATCTCCCCGTTATACACAATGGTGTTGTCTCCTATGGTGAGTGGCTGGTTGGCACGCTTGTCGAGGTCAATAATGCTGAGGCGGGAATGAAGCAGGTAGATATGACAGTCTTTTACTGAATTCTTTGTGTAGGAACGGGCATCAGGGCCTCGTTTTCCCATCAGTGAAAGCGTTCGCTCAAGGATATTTTCCTCAATAACCTGTTTGCCGATATAACCTGCTATTCCGCACATAGATTTATTTAATTGAAATGATTCATACTTACCGGTTCTCCTGCTGCTATGCCTTTTGTGATTTTCCTGCCGATGATGTTATTTTCCATTCCTGCGGGGAGTTCTCCTTTTATTCTCAGCCAGGTAATGTCGTTCGTGGAAACAATATGGCCGGGCATGAGATTTATTTTTGCCACGATAAACCGGCGGATGTTATTCTGGAGTTCCTTCTTTTCGGCATCCCGGGGTTCTTTTATCCCTGTTCCCATCAGGATTTCAATGTCACGAATGGTTTTTACCATACTTTTCATTTCAGCGGGATCCGCCGAAAGACGATGGTCGCGGAAGTCGGAATAATTTTTATCCAGCGTAAAGTGCTTTTCGATAATTCTTGCGCCCATTGAAACGGCAGCCGTTACGGCAGTTGTTCCCATGGTATGGTCAGAATACCCTATGGTACACCCGAATTCTTTCTGAAGGTGCCGGATGGCATTCAGGTTTGCATCTTCCGGGAGGGTGGGGTAGCTTGTAACACAGTGTAACACGGCTAATTCTCCGTTTATATTCCTGTTGTTCCAGATAGTTTCGATATAATTTTTTGAATGCCTGATTTCATTTATATCTACCAGTCCTGACGAAATAATAACAGGTTTTCCTGTCCCTGCAACAAATTGCAGAAGAGGGAAAAAATTGTTATCCGCAGATGCAATTTTGAAAGCAGGAACGATTTTATTCAGGAACTCTGCGCTTTCCAGGTCAAAAGGAGTGGAAAGAAATAACACACCCGCTTTTTGGGCCACATGGTAAAGCTTCATAAAAACCTCCTGGCTGAGCTCAAATGATTTCAGTCTCTCAAACCTGGCAGTATTGTTCCTGTCAATGAAAAGTTCTGTTTTGAATGTCTGGAACTTTACCGCATCTGCCCCGGCCGCAGCAGCTTCCAGAATCATTTTCTCGGCAGTGTCAGGATTGCCTTCATGATTATTGCCTATCTCGGCGATAACCAGTACATTCTTATCAGTATTAAATCTGTTGATCCGCATAGGTTAGTAGAAACTGTCTGGCCCGCAGTTCATGGCATAGTCAAGGATACTTAAGCCCGGGATGAAAGGGCCGTGCATCTGAGGGTATGTTTGATTGGTAGCAGTAAAGTATTCAAAGTCAATGCCGCCATTTTGAAAATATTCTTTAGGATGATATTCTTCTGTGCCGGGTTTTACTATAAATTTTGTTGCTCCGAAGTGGTGGCAGAGATTGATAAGTTTATCATTGGCTGTTCCTTCGACTGTTATTTCAGATGATCGGTAGCAGGGCGTTTTAATTCCCAGGTAATTTCTGAAGCTTTCAATAAAAGCGATATTGAGATCGGCGAGGGTTTCATATTGTTTAAAAAGAATTTCTTTTACCATTGCTCCGGCCTCCCAGAAAAACGGAGATTTAGCATAGCTGTACTCGATTGATTTCCAGTGTTTGGCTTGCCAGTTCTGTTTGTAATCAATATTTATACTGTTAATAAATTTTTTACTGTTACCGCTGTACAAAACAGGAACAGTCAGGGTAAGCGGGCCGTTTGATGTTTTTATCCTGTTCCTGTTATGGAAACTGTTCTTTGAATATTCCACATCATCAAGGTAGATGAAAACATCAGACTTTTTGACCCTTTCAAGAAAGGGAATCCATGCCAGGTAAGACGGTTGTATACTGCCGAGGATCATCGCATTTTCCTCCTGCGGGGCTTCGGGTTCTGTGGGCTTTCCTGCTTCGGTTGGAATTGTTGCAGGTTTTTCAGGGATAACATCCTCTGTGCCTTTTGTAGTTGCGTAAGATTCTGAAATAAGTAGAGAGGTTGAAGTATCCTGAACTTTTCAGGATTGGTCATATATTCTTTTATCTCATTCAATCCTTTTGCCAGGTTGAACACAGGGGAATAGCCCATGACTTTTTTTGCTTTGTCAATGGGATAGTTGTTCCGGTTAAGGTCTTCTTTTTTTTCTATGTATTTTATTTGGGTGCGGGTTTCCGGAAATAATTTTATTATTGATTCGGCAAGATGTTTCATTGACACAGATTCTCCTCCTGTGATGTTGAATACTCCCGTGATTTGCTTTTCTATGGCAAGCTGACAGGCCATGCCTATATCCTGAACGAAGGTAAAAGTTTGTTCCCTTTCACCTTTGCCATATAAAACAAGTTCTTCCGACAATTGAATTTTTTTCAGGAAGAGAGGTATTACTGCATTGCTGGTATTAAGGTATCCGTAAGGAGCGCTTATTCTGAGAATACTGCAGGGGAATGTCTTTTGCAGGATGTACTGATTGCATATCAGTTCTGCGCAAAGTTTACTGGTGTCATAGCAGCTTTTGTTGTTATACGGGACTTCTTCGGGTGTAATATTTTCTTTTAATGAAGACAGCCTGGTTCCTGAAATATAAACAAAAGGCCGGGAATATTTTTCACACAACTGCAGCAGCCGGAAGGTTCCAATGGTATTAGCCTGAAAATATTCATTGAAAACATCCATGCTTTCTTTCTCTCCTTTGGGAATTTTTGCGGCATTGTGGATAACTGCATCCGAAGATGCCACGAAGGATTCAAGATTGGCGATACTCTCCCCGGATAAGAGGTCGAGCTTTACTATTGAAAGATTTGGGTGAGCAGATTCGGTATTATTTCTGCTGGTTCCTGTTACTGAGAACCCTTTGTTCAGAAGATAGTAGGTGATGCCGTGACCTACAAGTCCGTCACATCCTGTTACGAGGATTTTTTTTTCTGTCACTACCTGCATCCGGGAAGTTCTTTTTTGAGAGCGTTTGTAACCCTTTTCAGGTCATTGTCTGAAAGGGCGAGGTGAGTGGGCAGGCATATGAGTCTTTCCATGCAGTATTCTGCAACCGGGAAATCTCCTTTTCGGTGTCTGTGTGATTTTCTGAACAGAGGCTGAAGATGACAAAGTGGCTCGTACATCCATGTAATCCTCACTCCATGGTTCCCGGCCATAAGTTTCTGGAGTTCTTTTCTTGCAGATGGGTTTTTTAACAGAACCGGGAACCGCCAGTAGCTGTGTTGCAGTCCCCGGGCAGACTGGGAGAGGAGCTGGATCTCTTCCACGCCGCGCAGTTCATGCGTGTAATAAGCTGCAATTTCATTTCTCCGCCTGATGTTTTTTTCCATTGCAGAGAGCTGATGCCTTCCCAGTATGGAAGGAATTTCGGCAAGCCTGTAGTTGTTGCTGACAAGTTCGAATGTGTCGCCTTCAAGGCTTTTTCCGTGGTTTCTCAGCATCAGGATTTTTTTATAAAGATCTTTGTCATTAGTGGTAATGACACCGCCCTCTCCCGTTGTGATTACTTTGGTAGCGTAGAAAGAAAAACAGGCTGCATTTCCGATGGATCCGGCCATTGCGTTTTTGTAGGAGGCGCCGTGTGCGTGGGCTGCATCCTCAATCAGGAAGAGACCATGTTTTCTGCACAGAGCCTTTATGCTATTCATATACCCGGGAATGATTCCGAACATATAGACAATCATAATTCCCCTGGTCCTGGGTGTTATCCTGTTTTCAATACTTTTTATGTCAAGAGCCAGCGTATCGCGATTAATATCGGCAAAGACAACTTTTCCGCCCCCAAGTATCACGGAAGATGCGGACGCGACAAAGGTGTTGGTGGGAACAATGATTTCTCCTCCCTGCAGGTCAAGTGCCCTCACTATAAGCTCCAGCCCGCTTCCGCCGGAATGGACGCCCGCCGCATAACGGGTTCCTGTAAACCGTGAAAATTCTTTTTCAAAGGCCTCGAGGTGAGGGCCCTGTGTAAGCTGGCCGGTTTTTAAAACAGATTTGACATCACGAAGAATGGGACCGACAGCGCTTCCGAAATAGGGTTGTGCGCCTAGTATGTCTTTCATTGATGTAAAGGCTTTAAAAAGCTCCGGTACCAGTCAATGTATTGTTTCAGGCCCTTTTCAATCGGGTGCTGGGGATTATACCCGATCATTTTTTTTGCTTTATCAACAGAGAGTGTGCCGCGTTCAGGCATCAGTTTATCTTTCGGGAGGTAGTTTATTTTGATGTCCGGGAAATGCTGGTGTACGATCTTTGCCATGTCATTCAGAGAGCGGCCATCGCCATAGGTGAGGTTAAAAGTCTGGTTGATGGAGTTCTTGTTTTCAATCACATTCACCACGCCGCCGACGAGATCTTTGATATATGTGAAGTCGAGGCAGTCAGTGCCGTCGCCTTTGATATTGATATCTTTTCCCTGGATAGCATTTTCAATGAATATTTGCGCTACCCGCATGCTCACGCAGCGTTCCCCGTAAAGGGCCGATGGTCTTACGATGGTATAAGGAAGATCAAATACCTGGTTATACGCGATGACTAATTTTTCTCCTGCAAATTTCAGGGCTCCATAGATTCCAATCGGGTTACAGTTGGTGTCTTCATCAACTTTTCCTGCGGTAAAGTTTCCATATACCATACTGGATGAAAAATAGACGAAGTGTTCCACGGTACCTCTTGCATTGTCGAGGGCATTCTCAAGTGTCCTGAAGCTGTGGTCGAAGGTGGAGTAAGGGTCTTTGTTGGACCGGTCAGCATGGGAAACTGCGGCCAGCAGCACAATGACCTGGGGTTTTATCTCTCCGAGAGTTTTGGAGAGCAGGTGGTAGTCCCGGGCATCCTGTACATAAATCGGTATCCCGGCATTCTCAAGCAGTTTCATCCGCTCGTTGAGCATGGCAAGGTACAGCGTCCTGTTTTTTACCTGCTTGTCGGTAGAGGAGAAATGAAGAAAATTATTGACCTGCAGGCTGTCAATAATACTTACTGAAGCACCCCGGCTGTGAAGTTCCAGTGCCAGGTTGTGGCCGATAAAACCGGATCCGCCTATGAGAGTGATGCGCTTGTCTTTTAAAGGTATTACAGGCATAGTTATATAGAATTATTTTTGAGTTTGGTGAGAGTGTCTTATGCAAGGCTTTTGAGGGCATCTTTCATTGTTGTTGCTATGTAATCCATGTCCTCCGTGTTTAGGTGAGGCCCTACTGAAAGAGCGATGGAGCTGTAGCTTATCTTAGAAGCAACGGGGAAAGCGTTTTCCGGGTGCTTGTATTTCTGGCGGTAATAGGTGAAATGCGGGACAGGCCTCGGGTAATAAACACTGGTGCCCACTCCTTTTTTGTTAAGGTAATCAACGATTTCAAACCGTTTGGGCGTAAGCCTGTCATTCAGCATTACGGAAAGGCAGTAGTAGCTGCTTTTGAAATCTCCATGCGTAGAATCGAAGAGGCTTACTTCGTCAATTTCCCTGAGGGCTTTGTCAAGGCAGAAATAATTTTCTTCTCTCTGGCTGAGGAATCCGGGTATCTTCTTAACCTGTTCTATCCCGATGGCTGCATGGATTTCGCTCATGCGGTAGTTGAATCCAAGCATAGTTACGTCATAAATTCCGGGTATGCTTCTTTCGGAAGGAGTCCTGTCCACGCCAAAGGCCCTCTGCCTGGTGATGCCGGCGGCCACGCTGGCATGTTTGGTGATGATCATTCCTCCCTCTGCGGTGGTGATATGCTTGACAGGGTAAAAGGAAAAACATCCCACATCCCCGAACAGGCCGACATGCCTGTTTTTGAAATAAGTGCCGATGGCAAGGGCACAGTCTTCTATGACAAGGAGTTTATGCTTAGAGGCGATAGCCATGATTTTGTCCATATCCACGGGCATTCCGAGGTAATGAACAATCGAAATGGCTTTGGTGCGGGGTGTGATGGCGGATTCAACCTGGCTGATGTCAACATTGCCTGTTTTTATTTCTGCATCAATGAAAACCGGCTTGCCACCTGCGAGCTCAACCGCATGTACTGTGGCATTGTGTGTCTGGGCGGGAACAATCACCTCGTCTCCCGGCCCTATTCCATAATGAAAATAAGAAAGATGCAGGGCGGCTGTGCAGGAGGAGAGGGAAACAGCATGCGGGGCTGTGGTAAATGATGCAAATGAGGTTTCAAACTCTTTTGATACAGGTCCGTGGACAAGAATATCGCCCTCCAGTACTTTTTTTACCGCACTTTTTTCTGCTTCGCCGATCATGGGTTTCCCGAACTTGATATTGCGCATAATTAACAGAGTTGAATGGTTTTTAATTTCTTTTTACCGGTTTCCGGCAACGGGTCACAAAGATAAAAATTTATCTGAACCTGTATGAGCCGGGAGTAAGGGCGAGCCCTGAACAAAACAAGAGCCCGGATCGCATTTACCCGGGTCCTTTTTCACACCCCTGTCAGGAGCAGTTATTTCACCTTCTCCATTCTCGTTGATATCAGGGATTTAGGATACTGCAGGTCTGAAATTCGCTTGTCTTGCTTCCTGCAAACACCTGGAATTATCCCGAACCCGCTTTCCATTTACAGTTCCATATAACTCCCGGCTTGTACCTTTTTTGTATCTTCACGGCATAGAAATAATCATGGATCTGAACGAACTTACAACTATTTCTCCTGTTGACGGCCGGTACAGGAATGCCTGTGAGGAGCTTGCTCCCTTTTTTTCGGAGTCGGCGCTCATCAGGTACAGGGTGCGGGTGGAGGCAGAATACTTCATAGCGCTTTGCGAATGGCCGCTCCCCGAGCTGCGGGGTGTAAAAAAAAGTGTTTTCCCCGGACTGAGAAAACTGTATACCGGTTTTTCTCTTTCTGATGCACGGGAGATAAAGTCTGTCGAAAAGACGACCAACCACGATGTAAAAGCCGTGGAGTATTTCCTGAAGAAAAAATTTGACAGCATGGGGCTTTCTTCTTACAGGGAGTTCATCCATTTTGGCCTTACTTCGCAGGATATCAACAATACTGCCATGCCCCTGCTAGTGAAAGAAGCTGTGGAGCATGTGTATCTTCCGTTGTTGGCCCGCTGCGTTAATAAAATAAAACAGCTTGCTGCGGAGTGGAAGAATATAGCCATGCTGGCCCGTACCCACGGGCAGCCGGCTTCGCCTACGCGCCTCGGGAAGGAATTTCTCGTATTTTCCGAACGCATGGAGGCGCAGTTGAATCTTCTGAGGCAAATCCCTTATTCTGCCAAGTTCGGAGGGGCTACCGGGAATTTTAATGCCCACCATGCAGCCTATCCCGGAACAGACTGGAAAAAATTTGCCGACCGCTTTGTTAATGTCAGGCTCGGGCTTCACCGCTCGCAGCATACTACGCAGATTGAACATTATGATAATTTTGCAGCGCTCTGTGATAATCTTAAAAGAATCAACACCATACTTATTGATTTTAACCGTGATGTATGGCAGTATATTTCCATGGGGTATTTCCGTCAGCAAATCAGGAAAGGGGAGGTGGGTTCTTCTGCCATGCCGCATAAAGTAAACCCCATTGACTTTGAAAATTCAGAGGGTAACCTCGGGATTGCAAATGCCTTGTTTGAACATCTTTCTGCGAAACTCCCGGTGTCCCGCCTGCAGCGGGATCTCACGGACTCAACTGTACAGCGTAACACGGGAGTTCCTTTTGCACATACGGTAATTGCATTCAAGTCATTACTCAAAGGCCTGGATAAACTCCTGGTGGATAAGGAGGTTATAAAGAAAGATCTTGACGGGAACTGGGCTGTGGTTGCTGAAGCAATACAAACGATCCTCCGCAGGGAGGGTTACCATGAGCCTTATGAGGCGCTGAAAGGCCTCACAAGAACAGGGGAAGCTGTGTCGGAGAAAAGTATTTCCCGTTTTATTGATACCCTGAAAATAAGCCCCGGGCTGAAGTCTCAGCTTAAATCAATTACTCCGCATAATTATACCGGTATTTAGCAGGGTCATTAATCCGCCTTTGCGTTCCGCTACGGCGGACAAGAGGGTCCGGGGCCTGCCCCGGGGTTAATACCAATTTATTAAGAAGCGGAGTTATTTTTCACCGGCACATTCACCGTTAATTCCTTTTACATAAGACTCTATGGCTCTTACATCTTTTGCGTATGCGGATCCCGTAAACCCCGTGATGTCACTATAGGATATTTTTTCTATGTAAGACGAATAAAAAACAGCGGAGAGGGGCATATACGACCAGTGCCACTTTTCTTCTTCATATCCATCGGGACGTTTTTCGTTTTTCTCTGTGTAAGGCTGGCAGAAGCCAAATTCGTGTGCATGATCATGCAGCCACAGGTATACCTTCCTGCCGGCGGGCGTATCAAAATATTCCTTATTCAGGTTCACAAGGTCAACCTCCGTACCCCAGTGGTGGCGGGATGTTCCCGGCATGGAGCTGTAATGCATAATTGCCCTTGCCCTCACTGAAGGATCTTTTATCGTTTCGGAAAGATCCTGTCCGTTCACTTTTGTTTTCCCGCTCCATTTATTTTCCCAGATTGTTTTCTGGTCAGAGAATGTGCGGGTGGAAGAAAGGACGGTCAGTATGATACCATCTTTCGCAGCGGCTTCGTACATTTTAACAAAGGAAAGGTATGCTTCATTGCGGAGATAATGCCCGCTTCTTGCGCAGTACCTGTTTCCCAGTAAGGTGAAACCGCTGTCGCGTGCAGGATTGATTTTACCCAGAAGGTCGGCTGCCGTAATCAGGGATTCATGAGGAGGAGCAAAGGCTACACTGCTTATCATCATGATGGCTGTGAAGGCAGGGAAAAGGAAGGTTCTTGTTTTCATTCAGAAATAGCTTATGATCCCGAAGTGCACTTTCCCCGACCTGAACTGCAGGGCGTTTGCGAATTCCTTCCCGATGGCATAGTTTACCGAAAATATTCCCGGTTTGGTTTCAAAGGTAATACCGGCCCCGAATCCGTAAGGCATATCATAGCGGTCGCCGGTGAAGTTCGTACTCCGGTTTTCATAATAGGCGCCGTTTGCAAATAGGCATAAATAAGAGTTTTGCTCAAGCAGGTACCTGTATTCCATCTTCATGATGTCAAACGAAGATGCAAAGATAGATTCCTCATCAAATCCCCGGATTGTTTTTAGTCCGCCGATACGGAACAATTCATTCTGCATGATTGAACGGGAGATGAGATGCGCTCCTTTCAGCCCGAAATTGATTACGTTTCTTTCGCGCACAGGGAAATAAAAATCAAAGGTATAGTCGCTGTGGTACTGGGTAGCGTTTAGAAGCAGGCTGTCATACAGTTCCGGTTTAATTTTCCTGTTTTTTTCAATGTGCTTGTTCCCGGCTCCTGCATTGACTTCTATTGAGTAACCCTGTCTTGGATTCATCCGGTAATCTACCTTTTCCGATTTGATACCCATACCGTATATCGTGGAGCTTAGATCTGCAAACGGGAGATTCGCGGAGAGCGATTTGGTTGAAAGAAGACTGGTGGTTTTATTATTTACGAAAACTTTCAGGTAGTTTCCTCCCGTAAGGAGATACTGTATCCCTATATTTTTAATCACATCTATGTATGAGGTGTCTTTCTTATACAATGAAAAATCAATATTAAGTCCGTACCTCAGCACCACAAAGGGATAAGTGAAGTGTGTTCTGAGATCCTGTGTTTTGTACGATGGATTTTTCCAGTTGATATCAATTAGTTCTCCGTTGCCCAGGGCGTTATGCAGCTTCATGTGGGCTTCCCCTGTCAGCAGAACTTTTCCGGTGTTCTGCTTGTCTGATACAATACCTACAATCCCATCGAGCTGGTTAGCTTTTTTTGTTTCGAGAAAAAGATTTATCCTGCATTTCTTTTCAAAGAACACCACGTTAAAAGGCTGCTTTTCCCGTACAAACGGGAGTTCCCTGATCCGGTTACCGATCCTGCTTACGACGGCTTCATTATAGTAATCGCCCTGTTTTATCCCCAGGTAATTCTGCAGGTATATTTCGGAGATATTCGCCTGCCCTTTGTCCGCGATACTGTCTATAATTATGAGGTTGTTTTTTTCGAGGCGTATTCTGGCGTTCAGGAGGGTATCGCCGAAGGTTACACTGTCGAGCCCGGCTGCGGCGAACGGGTATCCGTGATTTTCATAGTAATGCACAAGGGTCCTGAGTAATGCTGATACATTCTTATAGGAGACAGGTTTCCCCGTAAAAAGTTTCCGGCCGAATCCTGATTCGGCAAGGGCTGCGTCATCTGCATTGCCTTTTTCAAGAGATGCCCAGAGGTAAGCGTTTCCTGCATGGAGGAAAGCTTTTGTGCCTGCCGAATCCTGCACAATGCTGTCGAAAGAAGCTGCGAGATATCCGTTGTCATACATTTTCAGCAGCATTCCCGACAGTTCCTTTCTTGCATCGCCGGCGGAATGGGTGTTTTTTCTGAAGGAGAATTCTTTGAGGAGGAAGCTGGGAGAAGATGTTTGGGAGCTGTCGCTGCAGAGGATTTCCAGCGTGTGCTGGGCTGAAGTATGTATGGAGATGCCCGTAGCAAGGAGGATAGCAGGAAATATTTTTTTCTTATAAGGTGAGCAGGACATGTGTTATAGTCTCCAGTCAATTTCTTCCTTGCCCTGGCTGCGGAGTATTTCGTTTGTCCTGGAGAAATGCCTGCAGCCGAAGAACCCGTTGTTTGCGGAATAGGGGGAAGGATGGGCGGCCTTGAGTATATAATGTTTATTTGCGTCAATTATTGCCTCCTTGGATTTGGCAAAATTTCCCCAGAGCAGGAATACAAGCCCTTTTTTTTGTGCAGACAGGTTTCCTATAACGCTGTCGGTGAATTGTTCCCATCCTTTTTCCTGGTGGGATCCCGGCTTGCCTGCCCTTACGGTGAGCGTGGCATTTAGAAGAAGCACCCCCTGCCTTGCCCAGTGTTCGAGGCTTCCCTTAGCGGGGATGGGCAGTCCGAGGTCGCTGTGTATTTCTTTGAAGATATTCACGAGCGAAGGCGGGGGTTTGGTTCCTTCCTGTACCGAGAAGCAGAGCCCGTGTGCCTGGCCCTTGCCGTGGTAGGGGTCCTGTCCTATGATTACTGCCTTAACTTTATCGAAAGGAGTGAGGTTGAAGGCTGAGAATATCTGGTTTCCGGGAGGATAGACGGTTTGCCCCCCGGATTTTTCCCGGAGCAGAAAATTTTTCAGTGTGCCGAAATAATCGGAATGAAAATCCTTTTCGAGAATTAGTTTCCAGCTGTCTTCAATCTGCGGGTTGACCTGCGTCATCGGGATCAGGGGGATAAGCGGGTTATGCCGTATTAAAACAATACACCTGTTTGCGTTCTAAGTCAAAGCCTTTCCATGGTCTCCTTCCGGGTTTTACCGGGTTCCTTGTCTTCATAGGAAATAATCAGAATGCCAGGTTATGTTACTGGTGCCGAAGGTAAGTTACTTACTTCAAAAGCGCAAAGCCTGTTTCAGGTAAACTGTGAATATTCCTGTATTGAGGTCGCAACGGAGGACTCATTTTTATGATTGCAGGAAACGCCTCAGGGATAAATGAAGTTTAAAAAAGGGGGATTAGAAGCGATGTCTGTCCGTGTTAGCGCTGTGCGTTTGGGTTTTAATTTTTTTTGCTTTTTATTTTCTGTTATCCAATTCAATTTTCTCAATGTCTTTGATGCGTATGTTTTCATTTTCTTTAAGCACCAGAATTTCTGAATTGAATACTTTGTGTTGATGTAAAACTTGTCCGCTTTTCAAAATCACTTTCACAATCTCATACCCATTCCGCTATCGGGAACATTGACAAGAATATTTATAAAACTGCAGGGCAATTTTAAGTCTCTTGTTATCATGATGAAATATTTTTAGTAAGAGATTTGCTTTTTTATTGTAGTTTCTTCTTTTCTTTTGAAGGAGGTAAAAAATTTTCTCCTGTCACCACACTTTTACCTGTTTTTGCCTCTAATTCTTTTCTTGCATTTTTAGCTACGGCACCGCCTTTAGCGTTTTCAATCACACCCTTTGCCTTTTCGGTTTCGGCTATCTGTCTTGTTGAAAGTTCTGCCAATGCAGTAAAAATTAACTCAGCTTCACTCATGTGGTCTCTCAAGTTTTGAGATTTCAATCCTTTCAAATCCTTATGATTTTTTACAGTTAATCCTGTCCATTCCTGATGAATGATATTGGTGAGGAATGCAAACTCATCCGATTTTTGAACACCGCTTTCTTTCCAGTAGTCGGTTAATTTATTTCTGGTTTCCTGCCCCGTCATTCGTTGTTGAATCCACTTTTCGCTTCTGCCCAACTTCTGCCAATTCTCTCTTGCTCTTTCCAAACTCTGTTCCGGGTTGCTGATTTCCTGCATCCGCTCATAACCAACTTTTGCCAGCCACTGTTTGAAGGGCTCTGCTTTGGGGGATGGGATGGATTGAATGATGCGTAATAAAGTTTCGGTATCGGCCACATCAGTTTCTCTTAGTTTACCATCAGAGGCTTCCATTTTCAAGTGTCCGATTTTTTCGGACACTTTAGATCCTTCCTTTGTCAGCTTGGATTTCAGATCACTCCAGTATTTTCTGGCTCTTTTATTATCAACCAAAATTTCAATCACATCAATGATGCTGAAATACCATTTTTGCTCTTCTTCATTAAAGGCAGAACGAACCTTTTTGCTTTCAAATAATTTTATGTTGCTCATATCAGTAAATTTGTGTGTGTGTGGGCTTTTTATCCTTCTGTTTCAGTAACGGATTCTTTCTTGTTTATTCTTTCAAACAATTCGCTTACAATGTTGCGTTGGTTCTCTCCTATTTTGCGATATTCTTGATACGCTACAATATAATTTTAAAGCTGCTTTCGGTTATGAAATGCAACATACTTTTTTGCTTGATGAATCAATACCATAACTGTAAGTTTCAAGTCGTCAGTTGTATAGCTATACTCCGATTGGTCAAAGTGGTTGAAGTTACGAATAAAGCGGTGGCTGGTCGTTAAAAAGATATGTTTTTTGTCTTGTGTCAAGTTGATTAAAAGCTCGTCAGTTTCGGGTTAGCAGTGTTGTCCCAATAAAGTTGCATGAAACAGGAAACACAAGGCTTCACAAACGATACGTTGTGTATTAAAAATAAATAATTACCTTTGACATGCGAGAAAAAACCCTTCGTGAGAATTATGAAAAAGTTTGTTTATACCCTTGTTGCCCTGTTTGTTATGACAGTTTTCTTTTCCTGCAAGAGCCAGGAAAAATGTCCTGCTTACGGCAAGGTGAATGTGAAGACTGAAAAACTAAGCTGAGTAGTTAAAGATCACTGTTTGCTTCAGTTCCGGGTGCAGGCTTTTCGCTACCGGGCAGTTTACAGCCGCGATTTTCAGCATTTTCTTCTGCTCTTCCGAGTATATATTTTCCGGCATATCAAATTCCACAATTATTTCTGAAACCCTTCTTGGGTTGGATTCCATTATCTTGGTTACTTTCAGTTTCATCCCGTCAATGCTGAAATTATTTTTGCCGGCATTGATACCCATGATGGTTGCCATACAGTTCCCGAGCGAGGTTGCAAGGAGGTCAGTGGGGGAGAATGCTTCTCCTTTTCCCTGGTTGTCGAGGGGGGCATCGGTGATGATCTCCTGTCCGGACCTTACATGAGTGGCTTTTGTCCGGAGTCCGCCGGTGTATATTATACTTGAAGTTTCCATAGATGCAAAGATATGAAACCGGAAGTTTTTTAATCCGCCTTCGCGTTCCGCTACGGCGGACGGGAAGGCCTGGTTCAATTCCCCGCAGCTTGCTGCGGAAATCTGAGTCCGGAACTTGTTCCGGGGTTAAGACCAATTTATTTAAGATTTGTCGTGTGTTTAAGAAATTACAATTACTACAAGATCATTTCAACAAAAACGTTCAGTTTATAGGGGGTTAGTACAATTGTTACGCAATTAGCAAACTAATACGTCTGCCAAGTCCGAATTCAAAAATGCGGTACAGTGTGGATAATTGAATATCACACTTTCCATTTTCGATTCTGGAGATATAACTTTTTTTTGTTCCCAACTTTTCAGCCAGTTCGTCTTGCGTCATGTGAGCTGCTTTACGTCCTTCTCTGAGCATTTCGCTTATCACAAAATACTGTGCTTTCTCCTCGAACTTGTCGCGTTTGCTTGTCCCAATTGCACCGTATTTAATATTTAGTAATTCGTCTACGGAGCGGGCATCTTTTATATTCTTTGTTTTCATGATCTTATTTTTTTGTTGCAAAGTATTCTTTTTTTAATTTTTCAGCCAAATCAATTTCTTGTTTTGGCGTCTTTTGTGTTTTCTTTTGAAATCCATTAAATAATACAACCAAATTACCTTTGTCGAAGCAACAGAATATTCTAAAGATATTGCTTCCGTATTCAATCCGGATTTCATAAATCCCATCAGTCCCGGTCATGTGGTCGAGAAATTTTTTGGGAACCCTTTCCACTGTACGGAGTAAAATGAACACGTAATCTATCTTTTCCTGAACACCTTTCGGTTGAGCCGCATAAAACCCGGTGAAATAGTGTCTGTAGAAAATAATAGTTCTTTCGGTTTTCACAATACAAAGTTAACTTTATAGTTAACACAATACAAATTTATTTTAATCCGCCGTAGCGGAACGCTACGGCGGACGAGAGGGTCCGGGGCTTGCCCCGGGGTTAATACCAATTTATTTGAAAATTGCCGTGTGTCCTGTCTTTTTCTCTTCTCCCTGAAAATATGTAATATTGTATAACGATGAAGGCCCTGTATTCCATTGCATTTTTTCTTTTTTCCGTTTCACTTTATGCCCAGCAGCAGAGCGAGCTTTATGAAGAAGACGTGCCTCTCATCTATCATCACGAAATGAGCATCGGGTGGAATGTTCATTCCAACGGGATGGGTGCTGTGTTCAGGAAGGGGAAACAAAAGACAGTGAGCCGGAAACATTACTATGAGGTGGAAGCGGTGGGTATGCAGCATCCGAAGGAATACAAGTTCACGTATTATGAAGACGGCGGGAAGTTTGTGTTCGGCAAGCTGAATTCGCTTATGCTTGTCCGCACAGGCCTGGGTGTGCAGCGCATTATCTGCGGGAAGGGGGACAGGCTGGGGGTAGAGGTACGCTTTAATAACTTTGCCGGGATTTCCTGGGGTTTTGCCAAGCCGGTTTACCTGTATGTGCTTGTTCCTGCAAAGGATGGATCGCAAAAAAGAGAGCCCGAGATAAGAAAATACGACCCGTACAGATACAATGTTGATGACATCTATGCCCAGGCTGATTATAAGTACGGGCTCAGCGAGCTGTCTGTATACCCTGGCCTTTATGCAAAGACAGGTTTCAGCTTTGACTTTGCTTCTTTTGATACAGGGATAAAGGGTCTCGAAACCGGTGTGGTTATTGATGCCTTCCCGAAAGTTATACCTGTCATGGCTTTCACGAGGAATCCGCAGGTATATTTAAGTTTTTATTTTACGGTGTACTTCGGAACGAAGTGGTAATGCCTATCCTATGAGCGAAACAGGTATCCGTCCCGGTGATGTTAAAAGGAAGCCGTCCTGGCTGAAAGTGAAATTGCCTGTAGGAAAGGAGTATGCATCAGTGCGTGAGATCGTAGAAACCCATCGCCTTCATACCATCTGTGAGAGCGGGAATTGTCCCAATATGGGTGAATGCTGGGGGGCCGGTACGGCTACTTTCATGATACTCGGGAATGTGTGCACCCGTTCGTGCGGCTTTTGTGCTGTGGCTACGGGCAGGCCTTCGGCTGTTGACAGGGGAGAGCCGGCAAGGGTAGCAAATTCCGTCCGCCTCATGAAAATAAAACACTGTGTCATCACTTCGGTTGACCGTGACGACCTTGAAGACGGAGGCTCCGTAATATGGGCGGAAACAATCCTGGAAATCCGGAAACAGTCGCCGGGGACTACCATGGAAACACTGATTCCCGATTTTCAGGGCAAATGGGAAAATCTCCGCAGGATTGTTGATGCCGCCCCGGAGATTATCTCCCATAATCTTGAGACCGTAAGGAGGCTTACAAAGCAGGTGAGGGTACAGGCAAAGTACGACAGGAGTCTTGAGGTGCTTGGAAAAGTAAAGGAGGCGGGTATTCGGACCAAGTCCGGCATTATGCTGGGCCTGGGGGAAACAAAAGAAGAAGTGCTGGAAACAATTAATGATATCAGGAATGCCGGCGTGGAGATATTAACGGTAGGGCAATACCTTCAGCCCACAAGAGAGCATCTGCCGGTGGCTGAATTTATCCGCCCAGAGGTTTTTGAAGAATACCGGAATACAGCATTAGGCATGGGTTTCCGTTATGTTGAAAGCGGCCCCCTGGTGCGCTCTTCCTACCACGCAGAACGGCATATCGGCTGATGCGGTATTTTGTTTAGCCAAAGTGTATTTTATTGTATTGTTGTTTTGATTGCCCCACTGTATTGATGATCGCAAATGATAGAGATAAAATACGATCCATCTGATAAATCGTCCCGTTCAATATTTATTTCAGAAGTGTCGTATGCTGTCAGTTTTTTTACAATTTGCCCGAAGGTGTTGTAGATGAAAACCATAATGTTTTTGTACTGTTTGTCTAAAATTATTTTAGACTTGTCTGTAACCGGATTCGGGGAAAAGCTGCAAATGTTACTATTGTTTTTATAGTCTTGTATTGCCTCAGCGATTGTTCCCCAATGCACCGCGTAAAAAATTCCTGTTAAACTGTCCGCTTCTGACATAAGTACATTTTCACCGGGATTGGGAAGCACAGGAAAAATCGGATTAGAAATTATATTACCTGTTAGTGCATCAACTGAATACAAATAGGAGTTTCCACTATTGTCACCACCTGTAAAAATGTATCGCTTGTTCAAATCATCAAAAGTTGTGTTGCTATTAACAATCCACGTAACGCCAGATAAGCTATTGATATTTGTGAATGCTCCGGTAGTTGTATTTATTGCAGCCAGGTACTCTGTACTTGAAGAATTGTCCCAATGCAGTGCGTAAAGTGTATCCATTGAATTACTGTATTGTAATCCAATAAAATTTCCCGGAATTGGGGGATTTGCAATTACACTCCCATTATTTGCGTCTATTGAATACAAATACCAATTACCGTTGTCGCCTCCAATGAAAATGAAACGATTGTTTATATTGTCAAAAGCTTTTTCACCTTGTAACCACTTAACTCCGGGTAAGCTGTCAATGAGTGTAACGGCACCTGTGGTCGTGTTAATAGAAATAAAATATTCGGTAGATATAGAGTTGTCCCAGCGGAGGCCCAATAATTTATTCATTGAATTGGAATATTCCCAACAAGAAACATTAGCGGGAAACGGTGGATTTGAAATAATGTTTCCTGTATTGACATCTACGGAATAAAGTCCCCAGTTGTTATTTGCATCCGCCCCCCTGAAAATATAATGCTGATTTACATTGTCAAAAGTTGATGATGGCACAGATACCCATTTAACACCTGGCAAACTATCCACTTTGGTAAAGTTGCCGTTGCCTGGATTAACTGTCACCAAATATTCCGTCTGCGCCTGGACAGCTGTCAAGGTGAAAAAGGTTACCATGATTAATAAATACGACTCGTCCTGAAATAAGTTGACACATTTTAGAAGCCTTTTCATCGTTTTGATTTTTTTTGAAATACTGTGAATCGGGACAGTTTGCGATGTGCGGGATTTTGAAATACAAAATTGTCTGCCATTAAGATACAATTTTAAAACTAAAACGTCAGCCCGCATAGAGCAAATGCGCTGTTAGCTCAAGTGCATTTCTGTCTTGCGAAATTGCCTACCGAGTGCAAAATGTTTTAAAAAAACAATTGTCAAGCAAGAAATTATTTGTCCGCTATTACTAATTTTTTTGTCGCGATTAATTGGTTGTCCTGTGTCACGTGAACGAAATACAGTCCGCCTGCGAGATTGTCACGCGAGAAAGTAACTGTTTGCCCGCTGATGTTTTTTATTTGTTTTACTGTCTGCCCGAAACAATTGTCTACCGTGATAGTTGCGTTATTTAAAGTCATGTATGTCTGCAAAGTTGTCTGTATGGAAAAAGGGTTGGGATAGATTGCTAATGCTCGGTTGTCGTTTTGTTCTGCGACATTTAGAGGAGGAGATTGGCAATAGCCCACTACAGAATCCATATAAAGATTTTGACTATTTTGTGTATAGCAATTAAGCTTAGAACCATGTTCTACGCCCTTGTCCATGGGGAGGAGTAGTCCATATGAGCTACCAATGCCTTCAATTAAAATTTCTATGCTGTCAATTCCGGCAATATGGAATCGCTTCCGATAAGTTGCCCCAATCAAAATTGAATCAATCGAATAAATTGTATTCCAAGGATAGAGCGGATTAACATACCATCGAGGAATTGTGTCCCCTATTGAAAGATTAAAATCGTATAGAAGAGTGTCCGCTGTCGCAGATGGCAACCTAAGAAATATTTGTCTCTGAGAAGTATCTTGTCGAAATGCACCAACATATCCAAAAGATGTTGCACCGTCATTTTGTCTGTAAGTGTATTCTTGAATTTTTTTGTAAGTATAAATTCCAATTATTGTGTCGCCTGTAATCCAGTTCCAAATATTTACTTGTATGCCAACATAAGGTGGACAAGGGCACCAACCTTTCCCTGAAAACCAAGTTGCATTACTATCTGGGAATGGATGATACTTTGCTGTCTGACTGAACGAAACAGTGAAGGTTAGAGAAACTGTCAAGCCGAGAAGAACTTTTTTCATTGACATGGATACTGTAAAGATACAAAGTTACTGTCGAAAGTCAAGTCGCTGTCCGGCTGTTGGGTGTTTTTGCTAACTATTAATTATCGCTACTTTTTATGCTCAAAGGTAGCGTTATCATGCCAACTAAGGCGGCTTACGCTACCTGCTCCAAAAATATACGCTACCTCATTTTTCATCGTTCTTCTGATTTTTTATGTCAAGATTTAACTTGTCCAATGGACTTTGTACTACTATGCGCTTTTCCCATGGAGTTTTATTTAAGAGAATAAGGATGAGATAAATTTAAATATAAATTTTAAATCCATATTTCAGTGTGCCTTTCAGGAAGTATTCATAGGTGGCTGATTTGTCATGTTAACAGCAAATTTTTCCGATACTGTTCCCGTAGCAAAAATGAAAGGGATTGTGATATTTTTTTCTTTTCAAATAGCAAGATCACCGGCGGAGCTGAAGACCGGAGCCGGTGGCCGGAGGGCCAATTTTCAATGCCCCGGAACATGATAATAATCATGGTTCCCGGTGATGCCTGTCATTCAGTCTGAGGGGATGCCCGGGTAATTTCGTATCATAAAATCGGGATCTTATGATGCTTCATGTATATAATGAAATTGCCGCCAGTTTCACTGCGAGGGTATTTCTGGGACTTTTGTTCTTTTTTCAGGGATATGATGCTGTGTTCCGCGTGAAGGTGAAGGGTGTGATTGAGGCATTTGAATATCCTGCCGGCCTTAAGCACCTCGGCTTCTTGCTTGTCCCCGCTGCCTATTATACTTCTTATGTAGAATTGGTGGGAGGGCTTTTTCTTACTGCGGGGTTGTGCAGGGATTACGCACTATACCTTCTCGGAACAGACATACTGATAGCCTCCGTTGCTTTCGGCATTGTGAGGCCCATGTGGGATATGAAATATGTGTTTCCGAGGCTGGCGCTGCTTCTCTTCCTGCTTGTTATCCCGTCGGAATGGGATGTTATTTCCCTGGATCACTACCTGCTTCACATTAAATGAAAATGAAGAACAATCTTTTCCCGTTACTGATGGCTGCACTTTTTACCTGTGTATTATTTTCCTGCATGCCTGACAATGGAGCCGGGAGTGGCGCAGGTGACAGCCTTGGAATAGAAAATCCTGCTGTCGAAGAGCCTTTTGAAATAGACTACAATAAGGTTTATGCCTGCCCTGATCATACGGATCAGCACAGCGTTTCACCCGGAAAATGTCCTGTATGCGGGAAGGATATGAAACTTGTAAAACCTGCTGAGGGAAAAGGCAGCAGCGATTCATCATCGGCAAAATAAGAATATGAAGAGGATACTTGTCCCCATCGATTTTTCTTCCAATGCAGGCGATGCGCTCCGCTTTGCGTCGGAGATTGCACATCGTCTGGGTCTTGGCATATTTTTATTTCATGCATACCATGAAGCCTTGCAGGACCCCGATGTTTCCGAGGCTGCCATCGGCAGGATCCGGATCGGCGAAAAGAGAAAAATATATAAACGTCTTCATAAGATCCGGGAGGGCATACTTGCGGAGTTCATGCGGAAAAAATCCGATATAAAATGCTGGGTGGAAGGTGGAATAGGGCTTGCCGCAGAAGAGATTCTTGATTTTGCAGGGAGCAGAAAAGTACCTGTGATTGTTATGGGTGCAAGGGGAGAAAGCGCGGCAGCCCGTTTTTTTTTCGGGAGTGTATCAACCAGGGTTGCCGCCGGAGCGGCTTGTCCTGTAATGGTTATTCCGCCGGGGTACAGGGCAGGGAAAAAAATAAAAATGCTTTTTGCCGTGGGCGACGTCCTCCCCCCGGCGGGCATTATACGGCATTTTTTTGATTTTGCAGACAGGTTAGATGCCGCGGCCGAATTTGTTCATGTGTGCAGGCCGGGAGAAGAAAATGCTGCGGCCCGGGTAGAGGGTGCTTTCAGGGAAATGCCGGAGAGGCGTTCGAACACCCGCCTGAGAATAATCAAAAGCCCGGATGTGGCGGGCGGACTTAACAAATACGCTGTTAAGTGCAGGGCAGGAATGTTAATTATGTATGCCCGTCACGAGGCACTCCTGAAAAAAATACTGAACCGGAGTGTGAGCACTTCCATGATATACCATACAACTATCCCTCTTCTTATTTATCCTGCTGATTTCAGGGAAGAGAACAAGCGGAAATATTCAATCCGCCGTAGCGGAACACGAAGGTCCGGGGCTTACTCCGGGGTTAATGCCAATTTATCAACACTAAAACAAAAACCATGAAAACAATTTTAATCCCTACCGATTATTCCGGGGCGGCAAAAAATGCAGCGGGATACGCCGTTGAACTGGCGAAGTTCTTTAAAGCCAGGCTTATACTCTTTCATGCTTATCACGTGCCTGTGCCTTCTACAGATGTGCCGGTTATGGTGGTATCGCCGGAGGAGATTGAGAAGGAGAATATGCGGTTGCTGGAAAAGCAGAGACAGGAAATATTGGCTGGCAGCGGCCTTGAAGTACAGTGTATTGCGAGGGCCGGTTTTCCTGCAGAAGAGATACTGAATGTCATTGAAGAGTGGGGTGCAGATCTCGTGGTAACCGGTATTACAGGTGCCGGGAGGGTAGCTCAGGCCCTTATGGGCAGCACTGCTACAGCGCTTATCCGCCGTGCCCCTGTCCCGGTGCTCGTGGTGCCCGCGAAGGCTGCTTTTTCTCCCGCAGGAAAAGTAGTGTTTGCGTGCGACTATTATCCGGTGAAGGATGCTGCCGTGGTGTCAGAGATCAGGGAGGTGATGAAGGCGTTTCAGCCGGGCCTTATGGTGCTGAATGTTGTCCGTCCGGGCGAAACGGCCTCAGTAGATAAAGCGCTGGCAGGTGTGCGGATGGAGAGTTACCTCGGGGATATTCCACATACCCTTTATTTCCCGGAAGCAGAAGATGAAGTGAGTGAAATCAACCGGTTTGTGAAAGAAAAGAAGGCCGGGCTGCTCGTGATGATTCCCCGCAGGCACACTTTCTTCGGAAGGATGCTTGGCGAGAGCAATACCAAAAGGGTGGCCTTTACAACAGAGGTACCATTGCTTGCTATTCCTGACAGGACAGTCTGAAAAGGGTTATGGAGTATAAAGATTATTATGCAGTGCTGGGTGTTGACAGGAAGGCCTCCGCTTCCGAGATCAAGAAGGCTTTCCGTAAGCTGGCGGTGAAATACCATCCCGATAAGAATCCCGGGAATAAACAGGCTGAGGAAAAATTTAAGGAGATAAGTGAGGCCCACGAGGTGCTGGGAGACGAAGGTAAGAGGAAACGTTATGACGAGCTTGGCGAGAACTGGAATCATTACCAGCAGCAGGGTGGCCGGGAGCACGGTGATTTTGACTGGTCAAGGTGGACAGGGGACCGGAAGTTTTACAGCCAGGGGGATACAGAAGATTTTTTTGGCGGAGAAGGCGGCTTTTCGGATTTCTTCAGAAGTGTTTTCGGTGGTGGTCATCAGGGGGGAAGCCATGACACTTATTCCAGGGGAGGGCATGATTACCGGGCGGATCTCAGCATTTCGCTTGAGGACTCGTACAGGGGATCGAAAAAAGACATTGAGGTAAATGGCCAGAAGATCAGGATGAACATTCAGCCCGGCACTTCCGAAGGTCAGGTACTCCGTCTCAGGGGAAAAGGAGCACCGGGCGGAAAGCACTCTTCTCCCGGGGATTTATACATCACCGTTCACATTGCCCGGCATCCTGTATTCAGGCGTGAAGGAAATGACCTTCATTGCAGCCTTGATATTGACTTATATAATGCAGTCCTGGGTGGCGAAGTTTTCCTGCAAACCATGAAGGGTAAGATAAAAACCGGAATACCGCCCGGTACACAGAACGGGAAAGTGCTTCGTTTTAAAAAGATGGGGATGCCTGTTTTCGGGAAGCCGGGAGAGTATGGCAGCATGTATGCAAAGGTTAGTGTTAAAATACCGGAAATCCTTTCGCCGGAGGAAACACGCCTGTTTAAGGAACTTGCTGAGATCAGTAATAAAAATAACAGCAGGCGGGAAAGAACTGCCGCCTGATAAAATTATCATTATGATGGACATAAAAATAAATGACGATCGTAAGATCGAAGATATTCAGAAAGATTTTTCGGGGATGTTTCCTTTCCTGAAGCTGGAGTTTTTTGTGCGTCCGCACAAGGTTGGCGGAGGTTCTCCTGGCTCACAAATGCTCAGGAGCAGTAAAACCATAGGTGAGTGCAGGAAGGTTCATAAAAAAGGCCATCTTATCATTATACCGGATATGAAAGTCCTTGATCTCGAACAGCAATTCCAGGATACCTATGGGCTCTCCGCCCAGGTTTTCAGAAGGGTGGGTAAGGTGTGGCTGGAAACTACGGTAACAGACACGTGGACCCTGGCACAGCAGAATGAACACGGGAAAATGCTCAGCACCCACGGGCAAACAATGTAAAATGTCAACCTTCAGGGAAATAATCAATGGAGATATTCCGGTGCTGGTTGACTTTTACGCGGAGTGGTGCGGACCGTGCAAAACAATGGCCCCTTTTATTAAGTCAATAGCTTCTGCCATGGAAGGGGAAGTGCGGGTATTAAAAGTTGACGTTGACAAAAACCCCGCCGCTGCGCAGGCATACAATATACAGGGAGTTCCTTCTTTCATCATATTTAAGAGAGGTGTGATATGCTGGAGGCAGGCGGGGGCAATGCCTGAGCATGTTCTTAAAGAGGCGCTCGCGGAGGTGCTCAGGGAAAAACCGGGCAGGTAGCTTTGCTTCTATCCGAAAGATCCCTGTTTTACCCTGAACCTGTAAGGAAGCAGGGCATCCTTTCCTGCATAATCCACCCCGATGCGGGGGCCTGAAATGATTTCCGGGGGAGCAATCCTTATGCCCCTGTCCTCGATCCATATTTCATTGCCGAGAAGACTTGTCCCGGAGTGGGAAAAGTGTATGCCAAGTGATTTGGAGAGGCTTCCGGGTCCTGAGCAAAGGGCTTTGTCTTCCTGTTTTTTGTTTCTTCTTTTTACCATCACGGAGATGCCTTCTTCCGGAACTACTGCCCTGATCAACACTGCGTGAGGGACATCTTTTTTATTTGTCACGACATTGAAAAGAGAGTGGATACCATAGCAGAGATATACATATGCAGCTCCTCCTTCCCGGTACATAATTTCAGTGCGTGCCGTCCTCCGGTTGTTGTATGCGTGTGATGCCTTGTCATGAATACCTGCATAGGCCTCTGTTTCGATGATGACACCTCCCGTTTTTGCACCCTGTACCCGGGTAAACAGAAACTTTCCCAGCAGATCTTTGCTGACCTGCACCACATCTTCCCTTGTATAGAAATCCCTGCCCAGTTTCATGGTGCATTTATATGTTGTATTCCAGCCGGTTGTTTTTTCCATGGGTGATTTTCCCGTTGTCCATGAGCCATTGAAGTACCTTCAGCCTTTTGATTTCATTTCCTGACTGGATAAGGGATACCGTTTCTTCCATGGTCATTGCTCTTTTGGAGAGGAGATTTTTAATTTCATCTTTGATGGATGAAAATTCCAGGTCGCTCAGTTCGAGTTTGTTTCTTCCGAGGCACACATCGCAGTTCCCGCAGCGCTGAGGAATCTCTTCGCCCAGGTACGACAGCAGGTACTGGCTGCGGCATTTGCTGTTTTTTTCTGCATATCCGATTACTGCATTAATCTTTGACACGAATACTTTTTTCCTCAGGGCAAGATTTTCGGGACTGATGCGGAGTTGCTTTGCATCAATGCGGGGTGTGGTGAATGTAATCACGGGCATCCTGTTCCGGGGGATATAATCAATGATCTTCAGCGTCTTCAGCTGCCGGAGCTGTCCGGCCACTTCCTCTTCCTTCATTCCGCACCGGGAAGCGATTTCTTTTTCGTTTATTGCCGCGTACTCCTGGAACATTCCTTCATAGGATCTCAGGAGTGTTTTCATGATCCTGTCGAAGGCAGGGTGTGTCACTTCAAAGTGATAAAGGTCTTTATGGCTCATGAGTACGTGTATGCGGGAGGGTCTTCCCATCGGCTCTGATGCTGCCAGCAGTCCTTCTCTTTCGAGTATGGAAAGGCTGCGGATAACAAGACTCCGGCCGAGCCTGAAAGTGTTGCAGAATAAAGTGAGATCAAAATCATGGCTGCTGCCTTCCCCGCTTCCTGCGGCTACCTGGAAGGCATTTGCGAGCGCCTGGTATACTCTCCGGATATCTTCTGCCGCCGGGTATTCTTTTTCTGCTCTTTCACGGAGTTCTGCAATGTCGGATTCATTGTACAGGATCACGGCATAGGACCGTTTCTCGTCTCTTCCTGCTCTTCCTGCTTCCTGGTAATAAGCCTCTATGCTGTCCGGCAGCCCCATGTGAATCACAGTCCTGACGTCAGGCTTGTCAATGCCCATCCCGAAAGCATTGGTGGCAACCATTACCCTGCAGTTCCCTTTTTTCCAGGAGTCCTGTTTCATGTTCCTGCTCAGGGCGTCCAGTCCGCCGTGGTAGTAGTCTGCCGTAATTTTTTTCTTCGTCAGCCATTCTGCAATTTCTTTTGTCTTTTTCCTGTTGCGCACGTAAACAATGCTGCTGCCGGGCACTTTGTTAAGAATATCTGTCATCTTGCGCTGCTTGTCTTCTTCGTAAAGCACTACATAAGAAAGGTTTTTTCTTTCAAAACCTCCTGTAAAAACCTCCTGGTTCCTGAAGAGCAGTTTTTCCTGGATGTCCTTTCTCACCTCCGGGGTGGCGGTGGCGGTGAGGGCAAGCACGGGCACTCCGGGCAGAAGTTCCCTTACTTCTGCGATTGCGAGATAAGGTGGCCTGAAATCATAACCCCATTGCGAGATGCAGTGAGCTTCGTCCACTGCAAGCAGGCTTACCTTCATTTTCCGGATCCTTTCCCTTACCAGTTCCGAGCCGAGCCGTTCGGGGGAGAGGTATAAAAATTTAATTTTTCCGTAGATGCAGTTGTCAAGTGCAATGTCCACCTCATTCCGGCTCATCCCTGAGACGATTGCAATTGCAGGAATGTTTTTCTTTTTCAGGTTTTCAACCTGATCTTTCATCAGGGCGATGAGCGGGGAGATGACGATACACAGCCCTTCGCGGGAAAGGGCAGGAACCTGGAAGCAGATGGATTTGCCGCCGCCGGTGGGTAGTAGCGCCAGGGTGTCATGGCCCCTGAGGATGGCATTGATGATGTCTTCCTGCAGCGGCCTGAACCTGCTGTATCCCCAGTGTTTGGTGAGTATCTGCTGAATAGTTTCCATGGGAGGAAGTCACTGGAAAATGCTTAGGCCTTCATTTACGAACTGCCTTGTGAAATGGTTGTTATAGCTTTTTCTCCATTCGAGGGAGATATCTGAAGACCACACATAAAGAGATGTCCCGAAATAGGGTGCTGTTAAGCCTGCGCCCAGCAACTCAGCGGCCATCACGCAGGAGCCTCCTGTGAAAGCAAGAGTCAGGAAAATAAATCTGCGGTATTTCGGCATGTTCAGTTCCCCCGCGTACCACATAGCGTGGAAATTTTTTCCACGCCGGTCAGGCAATTATCCGGTTCCGGACTACTTTATCACCTCAAGGAACCCCGTGTACTCATACTTTGCCAGCTTGAGGTTTTTCGGCAAAAGCAGTATGTAATAATACACTCCGGGGGGAAGGTTATCTGCTTTAAAGTCATTCCTGTAGTTGTCGCTTTTATAAACCCTCAGCCCCCATCGGTCATATATTTCAAGATGTGAATTGTCGGGCAGCCCTTTGACCCAGAAAGCATCATTGAAGCCGGGAGTTGTTCCCGGGGTGATTACATTGGGAGCCTTGATGTCAATGAAAGTAATTACCATGCTGTCGGTATCGGGGATACAGCCATTACAGCTTGTGATGCTGAGTACGATGGAATCCTGGTCATAGTCCAGCGTACTCGGGGTGTAGGAGGCATTCACGGTATTGGGCCCGGGAGAGAAAGATCCGGTACCTGATGATGACCACTCCACGCAGCCTGCATTTACCACTTTAGGGGACAGCACGATTATATCGTCCACCTTAACCTCCTGGTCAGGGCCTGCATCCACAGTAGTTTCACGGATGGTTACATCCACTGTGTCGTTGTAACTCGGGCATGCCGAGCTAATCGTGGTAAGCACAAATGTGATGGTGGTTACCGCGGTGTCGGAAGGACCGGGAACATATACTGCATTGAGCTGCAGGGAATCCTGAAGGAACACTCCTGACCCGTTACATGTCCAATAACCTCCGTTGGCATTTGCAGGGGAAACGGCGCCGTTAAGCATTATACTGTCTCCTTCGCATACGGTGTCATTCAGTCCTGCATCGGGAGGCTGAACAACAAAGATTCTTATACTGTCTGCCGAAATACACCCTGATGAATTTGTTACCACCACCACGTAGGTCGAGTCATTGGCAGGACTTACCTGTATTGATGATGAAGATTTCGGGGGAATGGTATTCCAAAGGTAGAGCCCTCCTCCTGTGGCGGTAATGGTGGAAATATCGCCGAGGCAGATGGTGTCTTTTGTGGCATTTAAGGTAATGGTAGGTTTCTTATTGATGATTACCGTAATGCAGCTTGTTGAATCCGGGCAGGGAGCATTGCTCACTTTGAGACATAGTTGTACGCTGCCGTTAACAGTGTCGTTGGGGCCCGGTATGTATGATGGATTTAAGACTGTATTTCCCGGGATAAATGCCCCGTCGCCGTTGGTGGACCATAAGATGATGCCGTTGGCAGGGCTTACGGAAGCTCCTGTTACAACTGCGGTATCCCCGGCGCAAACAGGTTGTGCAGCCCCTGCAGAAGCAATGGCGGCGGGTGCAAAATAAACCATTACCGAATCGCTGTCATCAGGGCACACACCGTTGCTTACTATCATGGTGAGTACGAAGAGGCCTGTATCGCTTGCTGCAGGCGTATAGGTGGTGGTGTCATTGGAAGCCGGGGAGAAAGATCCTCCGCCGGTGCTGATCCATGTTACAGAACCGTTAATGGCCGTTCCTTTGAGTGAAACAGGGTTGTTCTGGCAGAGAGGGAAGGGGTTTGCGCCTGCATCTGCAGAAGGTTTATTCGTTATCGTGACTGTAACAGTGTCCCTGTCCGTGCAGGAACCTTCTGTTGCCGTTACCCAGTAGGTAGAAGTGCTTGCAGGGGTAACAGTGATGGCGGCAGCTGTATCTCCTGTGTTCCACAGGTAGGTAGCTCCTGCAGGCCCGCTGGCAGTGAGTGTGGTGCTGTCACCCTGGCAGATGTTTGCAGAGGAAGGCGTGATGGCAACGGCAATCCCGCTGTTCATCACTACACACCCGGTTACGGTGTCAACGCACCCGGTTATGCCATCTGTCACAAGGGCAGTAAAGCAATAGGAACCTGTTACCGAAGGCAGGGACACTACCACCGATGATGAGTCGGCAGTGAGTGCGGAGCTGATGAGTGAACAGTTTGCACCTGAATAGGGACACCAGTTGTATGTGGAACCCGCTCCCGCGCCGTTTATAGTGAGGGTGTCATTCAGCGGCGGCAGGTTGCTGACGCAGGTCGTATCGGGTGTGAATGACATGGAAGGCTTGGGATAAACATTTAAGGTTACGCAATCGGACGCCGACAGGCAGCCTATCGAGTCGGTGATGGTTACACAGTAAGTGGTGGTGCTTCCCACTGTGGCAATGGGACAGGCGGCAGTAGAGTCACTCAGCCCTGCGGAAGGTGTCCACAGGTATTTATGAGGAGGTGTCCCGCCGGTAACGATTGTTGCGCACAGGGGAGTGGGAGTCCAGGCACATACAGTGTCATCAGGGCCGGCATCCACTACCAGCTGCGGGTTGACATTAACTGTTACGCTGTCCGAGGAAGTACACCCGAATGTTCCCGTAACCTTGTAGGTTGTAGTTGAAGCGGGGCAGACCATGATTGTATCTGTTGTCTCCCCGCCGGGTGACCAGAGCCATGTTACACCTGCAGGACCTGTCGCAGTAAGAACTATGCAACTGTCATGGCAGATGATAACGGGGTTGGGAGAGATGCTTACGGTGATGGGAGGAATGACCTGCAGGCAATTGTTGATAGTGTCAATACATCCCGTCACTCCGTCCGTGACAATGGCTGTGAAGCAGTAGTTGCCGGGAGCGGGAGGAAGGGTTACAATAATGGAAGAAGAGTCTGCAGCGACTGCCGATGTTATAAGGACACAATTGGTGTCGGACGACGGGCACCAGCTGTAGGTGGAGCCGGGGCCTGCGCCGGTTATGGTCAGGGTGTCGCTCAGGTCAGGATCACTTGCACAGAGATTAACTGCCTGGGGGATAATCGTGGGTTTGGGATACACAAACATCGTCATGGTATCGGGAAGTGAAATACATCCTATCGAGTCTGTGATTCTGAGTATGTAATTGGTTGTGGCTCCTATGTTAGCTGTTGGACACAGCAGGGTAGAGTCGTTTAGCCCTGCCGAAGGGGACCACTGGTAGGTAACCGGGGGAGTTCCTACTACGATTACCGAACCGCAGAACCCGGCAGGAGTCCAGGCACAGGTCGTGTCATCAGGGCCTGCACTTGCAACGGGAATGACATTCACCTGGACATTAACAGTATCGGATGCTATACAGCCATTATCATCTGTGATATTTAGAATAAAGGTATAGGGGCTTCCTGCAACGGTCAGCCCTATGACATTGGTTTTCGGGCAGGTGTCGCAGAGGATAGTGCCCCCTGTTCCTGTCCACTGGTAGGAAACGGGAAGAGTCGCGGATGAAACTGTTGAATGCAGCCTGGCAAACAACCCTTCGCAGATGATGGTGTCATTGCCCGCGTCCACCAGAGGTGATGGCAGCACGCAAACATTTACGTATGCAGTGTCAAATCCGCATGTACCCTGTGCCACCAGCCTCACATTGAAGCAGGGGCCTGCACCCACGAATATATGTGTGGCAGTAGAGTCAAGGGCAGAGCCGGATACATAAGTATTGTTTGCCCCGGAGGCCGTATCCCCGAAATCCCATTGCCATTGTATGACGTTTGCAACAGTGGCGGGAGGGTTGGGGAGGATGGGAGCGGAACCGGTGAAATTAACGGGAGTGCCGATACAGGGGTTTGCAGGAAGGTATGAGATCGAAGGGAAGAGGTCCTGAACATCCACTTTTTGGGAAGAAGTCGTTGTTCCGCATGAGTTGCCCGCTGTGAGGGTGATGGTGTAGTTGCCGATAGAGTCCAGGCACCAGGTGGTGTCAGCGCCGCTGGAAGAAACAGTGAGGGGAGGATTGGTTCCGTTAACTACTTTCCATGAATAAGTAACCGGTCCCCCGTTTTCTGTGGTAATATTATCGAGGGAAACACACAGGGGGACGCACCCAACATAAGGATTAGCAATAAACCCGGGGATGGGCCTTCCTTTGAGGCAGCCGGTGGCATTGATGTCAAATAACTCCTGGTTGCCGCTTGCCCCGTCCACCATGACATAATAAATCTGCCCCGAAACAGTGGGATTGATGGTCAGGGACATACTCCCCGAAGGACCGTTGGCACTGGCGCACAAGCCGGTGGTAATAAGGGAGCCGCATGAACCGGTATAAATTTCCATTTCAAGGCCGGGGTTGTTGTCAATGCCCGAAACAGTGATGGTCGAAGAACCTGTACAGATACCTTCTACGGTAAACCATACGCTGTTCTGTATTACACCGTCTCCGCAGGAGAGGGCAGGGTCGGTGATACCGCCGGTATTTGAAGTTCCGCCGGCAGTCGAAGACCCGAGCAGGTTATTGGCACATAGTTGTATGGCCGAAGAACAGTTGTCATTTTGAGCAAATGCGCTGAAAGCAACGGCCAGGAATATAAGCGGAAAAATAATAAGGGCAGCGTATTGTTTTTTCATGTTCGTAAATAATCTTTATATAATCTTAAGAAGGGGTTTGAAAGGGTTCCAAATGTAAAAAAAAATCCTGTTACTGCAAGCGTGAAAACAATGAAATAACAGCCTCAATATTCGGGCTTAATTTTAACAGGATTTCCCCGCCAGCGCAGAATGATTAATTTCGCGGCATGAAAGTTCATTTTATTGCCATAGGCGGGAGTGCAATGCATAACCTCGCCATTGCTCTGAAGAAGAAAGGCTTTGAAGTAAGCGGTTCTGACGACGAGATTCTTGAACCCTCCCGGTCAAGGCTTGGGAAATACGGAATACTCCCTCCCCGCTCCGGGTGGTTTCCCGAAAAAATTCACAGCGGTCTCGATGCCGTGATTCTCGGGATGCATGCCCGTGCCGATAACCCTGAACTGAAGAGTGCGGTGGATATGGGACTCCGGGTATATTCATACCCCGAATATATTTACGAACAGTCTCAAAACAAGACGAGAGTCGTTATAGCCGGGAGCCACGGGAAAACAAGTATTACAGCCATGATCCTTCATGTGATGAGGCTTGCCGGGAAAGAAAAAGAGACAGATTATATGGTTGGAGCCCAGCTGGAGGGCTTTGACACTATGGTAAAGATTACAGATGAAGCGTCTGTCATTGTTCTTGAAGGTGATGAATATCTTTCCTCTCCCGTTGACAGGAGGCCTAAGTTTCATTTATATAAGGCGGATATCGCTTTATTGAGCGGGATCGCATGGGATCATATTAATGTTTTCCCGGCGTATGAAGATTATGTGAAGCAGTTCAGGATTTTTGCAGAGCAGATACCTTCTTCCGGGATGCTTATTTACTGTGGATCGGACCCTGAAGTAAAGAAGGTTGCCGAATCAGGGTCGGTGAAGGCGGGAAAAATTTCATATGGGATACCCGAGCATACAATAGAGAATGGAATTTCATACTTGCTTCCGCAAGGAAATAACAGTCTGGCTAAAGTTCCGCTTTCTGTTTTTGGCAATCATAACCTGATGAATATTGAAGGTGCAAGACTGGTATGCAGCAAACTTGGGGTGGGAGATAAAGTTTTTTACGATGCAATAACCTCTTTTAAAGGGGCATCCCGCAGGCTTGAGCTGGTAGGCCGTAATGACAATGCCGCCATGTTCCGTGATTTTGCACACTCACCTTCCAAATTAAAGGCAACCACGGAGGCGGTTAAAATGCAGTTCCCCGGGAGGAAACTGGTGGCCTGCATGGAGCTTCATACCTTCAGCAGTCTGAATGAGAATTTTCTGAAGGAGTATAATGGAAGCATGGCCGCCGCCGATGTGGCAATTGTATATTTTAACCCTCACACCCTGGAACATAAAAAACTGAAACCCATCACAGCTTCCGCGGTGGCACAATCTTTTGGGGGAGGGAATGTCCTGGTTTACATGGACTCAACGAAGCTAACCGAAGACCTGAAAGCAATGGAATGGAAGGACAAAGTTCTCCTTATGATGAGTTCGGGAAATTTCGACGGGATTGACTTTAAGCAACTTTCGAAAGAGATTTTATGAGTTATAATTTAACCATTTTTTCCATGTGCTTAAAGTGTTCCGATTTTAACCCTATGTAGTAGATCCCTGCGGGAAGATCATGAATATCCAGTTCCTGCTTTTCTTCTTTCAGAGAAAATACTTTTACAGTCTGCCCGAGGTAGCTGAACAGGAATGCTTTGTCAGCCGAAGTTCCCGTTTGTGTGATGATTGTTACAGTTCCATGGGTGAGATTGCGCGATATTGAAAATGAAGGATTAGGTTTCCTGTTAACTTCCGTACCCGTGAAAGTGCCATATACTTCCGATTCCCACAGCCCTCTTCCGAAAGTTCCGGCCCTGATTTTATTGCTGCTGTACTGAATCTCGAGGTCAGTTACCACTACGTTTGGAAGCCCGCCGGAAAAGGTTTGCCAGTCGGTCATAGACCCGTCGCGGTAAAACACTCCCACATCAGTTCCTATATACAACCCGTCATTGGACCCTGCCTGATACACAATGCAGTTTACCGGCAGGTTGGGTAGTGTGCCGGAGATATTCATCCAGGAGCCTCCCCCGTTGGAAGTTTTATATACCTTTTCTCCTGCGTCATACCCGGACAGGGTAACCCATGCGGTGTTTGGGTCGGAAGAGCTTATCGCAATCCCGGAAATAGTAGCAGGGGTTACGGGTGTAATATCAGTCCAGTTGTTTCCCTGGTCATTGGTTACATAAAGGTAGTAATGGGTTCCTGAGTAAATTGTCTGGGTGTCCGATGGGGCGACGGCAAGAAATTTAAGATCATAACCGGCAGTGAGGTTGCTTGATAGCTGTGTCCATGAGTCGCCCCGGTCTTCAGTTTTATAGACATCCTGGTAACCTGCATAGAGTGAGTAAGGGTTTGTGGGATTAATGGCCACAGGCGTAATCCAGCTGCCGCTCGGCTGTCCGGGGATATTGTCGGAGATGGTTGTTTGATTGAGATAATTAACGAATGCATCAGTAGATCTGTAAATGACTCCGTTAACGTAGCCTGCATACATGACATTGGGATCAGTGTAATCAATGATGCAGTCAGTTCCGTCTCCTCCTGTGGCAAATGACCAGCTTCCGCCGTCAAGCTTTTTTGAGCCGTTGTCCTGGAGTCCCCCGATGTTCAGGGTGCTGTTTGTTGCCGAAACGGATATTTTGTAGAACTGGCTTATTTCCATTCCGTTGGTGAGGTCGTTCCATGTAAGTCCGCCGTCGGCAGTGTTATATATTCCCCCGTCGTTGCACTCATAAAAGAGGCTGGCATTTGAAGGGCAGTAAGCGAAAAAATGTTTATCGGCGTGCACAACAGGGACTCCGTTAGGATTTTGACCCGGCCAGCCTGTCCACATACTTATAAGGTTCCATGTGCTGCCCCCGTCGGTGGTTTTCCAGTTGTTCACTCCGCCCACATATTGCTCGTTGATATCAAGGGGGGAGATGGCGTAGCAGAGGTCGTATTCGCCCTGCCCGCCTGCAGCGGACCCATCATAGCTCCAGTCGAGCAGGTTGATGGAAGGGCTGTACAGCAGTGAAAAGGATGCCCCGCTGTTGGCAGAAAAATAAATTCCATACAATCCGTTGTTGGAAGCGTCCGAGCAAAGGGCCCCCACGTATGTGGGGTCGGCGGGGGAGACGGCAAGCTTTATCCTGTTGATGCCTGTAAAGGAGCTTACCACGCCCCAGCTGTCTCCATTATCATTTGAGACGAATATCTGGGCATTCCCGTTTGTGTCATCATAGGATGATGCGTATACTGTTGATGAGTTTCCCGGCTTAAAATCCATATCCATAAAGTACCCTGAAACTGTGCTGGTCCAGGTCTGGCCTGCGTCAATGGTTTTATATATACCGTCGGAGGTAGCGGCGAGGAGGATATCCGGGTTTGCAGGGTCAATGAGCAGCCGCCTGATGTGTTTCTGGGACATGACATTCCAGTTCATGCCGGTAGTGTCCCATGTAAGTCCTCCGTTTACGGAAATCAGGATGCCGATGCTTTTCGTGTCTCCCCCGGGAGTTCCGGTGAAGGCGCTGAGGCTGCCGAGATCTCCGTCTCCGGTAGCAATATACATGGTATCGGGATCATTGGGATTGATGGCGATGTCGCTGACCCCGAGTACGGGAAGGTTGTCGGTGCCGGTGGTCCATGAAACGCCCCCGTCGGAGGTTTTCCAGAGTCCGCCCGCAGGAGTTCCAACCCAGAACGTATCCGTGCTGGCAGGGTAAAATGCCATACAGTTTATTCTCCCGAGGCCTTCATTGGCTCCGGGCGAGCTTTTGGGACCCAGGTCTGTCCAGTTGCCTGTGAGGGAGTTGGTTTTAGCCATGCTCAGGGAATGCGATGCGGCATATTTTCTCCATTCGTCGTGTATGACGGAAGATTTAGGGAACAGTCCGCTTCTCCCGGCTCTGGGCTCCCAGTACCATTCCCATCTCCTGAACTTTGCATAGAGGTTGTCATCTTTTTGTACGTTATTGACTGCGGAAATTTTTTCCTTTTCAAATTTCTTTGCAAAGTCATCCCTGACCTGGAAAAAGGTTTTTCCGGTTGAGCCTGCCGGTGTTTGCATGCTCTGGGCATTTACCAATACCGGGAAAAAGAAGAGGGGCAGAATAGAGAGAAATAATTTTTTCATAAAATATTGTTTTATGTTAAGGGGGTATTACATCAAAAATACGTTTTAAAAACAGGATTACCTCCCTGACTGATTATTTTTTTTATGGCTTACGGCAGGAAGCCACTGCCAAAATCGTGATAAAGGTATTTGTATAAAAGTTTCCTTATACAGTAGCGGATTCCGGAAATGAAAAGGCAGCACCTTTAAGGTGCCTGTATGCCGAATTGCCTTAGGAGCGGGGTTTTACTGGATGATCTTCAGTTCAACTCTCCTGTTTCTTTGCTTTCCTTCGGGAGTGGTGTTGGGAGCGATTGCTCTTTTTGACCCGAAGCCTTCTGTAAGAATGCGTGCAGCGTCAACACCTTTTGCAGTAATATATGTTTTTACTGCTTTTGCCCTGTTGAGGCTGAGGGTTTGATTTGCAGCGGGGTTACCAACGTTGTCGGTATGGCCGGAAACATACAGCCTGAATTCTTTCTTCTTATTGAGAATCAAGGCGAGGGTGTCGAGGCTGCCGAATGACGACGGAGAGATGGTTGATTTTCCTGTTTCAAACTGCAGGTTATCGAATGCGGATTTCAGTACTTCCTGTTCCTGCTGTGTGAGCTGGGCCGCTTTCTCTTTTTCGTCCACCTTCACGAGGGGGCAACCTTTGTTTTCTTTTGCACCGTAGGTATCCGGGCACTCATCATATTTATCGGGCACTCCGTCAAGGTCCCTGTCGGGGCAGCCGAAATAAATTTTCAGTCCGGGGGCATCCGGGCATTCGTCATCCATGTCAAGAATACCGTCATCATCCCTGTCGGGGCAACCCTTATATTTTACAGGTCCCGGCTTATCGGGGCAGTTATCTTCTTTATCCGGGGTTCCGTCTCCATCCCTGTCAGGGCAGCCCTTGAATGCTTTCAGTCCGAACACATCCGGGCAGTCGTCATCCATATCAATGACCTCATCCCCATCCTTATCCGGGCATCCGTTGAATCGCTCCAGGCCCGGCACATCGGGGCAGGAGTCGTTTCTGTCAACGATTTTATCTCCATCCTTATCCGGGCACCCGTTAAGTTCTTTGGGTCCTGCATCTTCGGGACAGGAGTCGAGTTTGTCAATCAGGCCGTCACCGTCTTTATCCGGGCATCCCTTGTAGAGGGCGAGTCCGGGTGTGTCCGGGCACTGGTCTTCTTTATCTATCACGTTATCGTTATCCCTGTCGGGGCAACCGTTAAACTTAACCAGGCCGGGTGTGTCGGGGCACTTGTCTTTTTTATCCGCCACTCCGTCTTTGTCTTTATCTTTTATAGGTCTGCCGAAAGTAAGATTGATGCCAAGCCTCAGGTTGATGTTCCGGGAGCTTTGCGGAAAGATCATTCCCAGAACATTATCACTTGCCATATACAGCTGCACCGGTCCGCCGTTAACGGAAAATCCAAGCCCCAGGTTGTTGTAACTCCTGTTCAGGATGGAATAACCGGCAGAGGCATACAGCCACCTCCCAAGCTGAGTGTTGTATGATATGGTTACGGAAGGAGAAAAAGACTGATGGAAGAACTGCCCTCTCAGCAGCACACCCGCATAATTCTTTTCATTGATATGGTAATTACCTCCTATGAAAACCTGTGACGAAAGCCATGTGGTATATTTTTCAGCGCTCTCGTTGATTTTGAAAATGTTTTTCAGGGAGTCAAGAAGTTTGTCGGTGCCGCTTGGGTTTTGTGCAGTGTCAAGAAGCTGGGCCGCATCAATTCCTTCGAAGGTGAAGCTCGTATTCCTGGTGTAATAATTCTTTACATCGGATCTCCAGGTGATAAACCCGAGGTCAGTGATGCTGGCGGAGAAGCTGTATTTGTCATTCAGTTTATAGTTTGCACCTGCATCAAGGCCGAATCCGTTGTTTTTCTTTTTGAAAAGATAGGCGGGCACAGAGGGGATGGAGTCATTGAAAGAGGTGTTGACGAGTATGTCGGCTGTGGCGGTGAGGTCATAGGCGGAGGGATCTGTTTTCAGGGTAACGGTGCTGTTTGCCGTGTTAACATTTTCCATCCCGTAGAGGTATTTGAACTTTCCCCCCACGGTGAGTTTGTCATTGATCACCCGTGCCATCCCCAGGGCATATTCCCTGTAATGCGAGGCATCCATAGCAAACCCGAGATTCAGCGTTTCCCCGAGGAAGGCCCCGTTTCCATGCCAGACAAGCTTCATAAAATCCTTTGGATACAGGAAGCGGACATTTATTTTTTCCGTGGCATTGAAGGAGAAATAATTTTTTTTCAGCCTGAATCCGAACGACAGCAGGTCCACATGGGCATTGGCATTGATGTAGTTGTTTTTTGCCAGCTTGCTGATCATGTTATCCACATCAATATGAAGGGAGTCGTCCTTGCCTTTTTTCACTAAATTCGAATAAGAGAACCCGCTGTTGCTGAAGTTTATGTATATGGATGAAATCCCGGGGAGCCCTATGTTAACCTTGCTCTTTGGGGTCAGGGCCGGATTATAATACATAGACTGGGGTATGCTTTGCATGCTGTAAAGCACCAGATCCTGCTGTGCATATATGTTTACACAGGCAAGAAAAAATAAGGGAAGGAATAATCTTTTCATAGAGGGAGGAAAACAGGAGTAAAAATCAGGTGGTTATTTCTTTATTTTTATTTTGAGCTGGGCCCTGGCGGAAAGCTTCACATCTATCTTATCCGTTGAATGGATTTTTACCGGGGTTGTGCCGGACTGGTATGTTGCCATATTGGCCTGAATGAGGAGTTTCTTTGTGTCGGCAAGGCGGGTCATGCGGCTGCTGTCTATTTTTATTTCGGTTGCCTTGTTGGTCGCCTGGATCACTTTTCCGTTAACGTCGGTGATGCCGGATTTGATAAGCAGGTCATAAGGTACAATTAAGGAGTCAAGCTTGTTGTAGAGGGTGTCGGTGCAATAGACCTGCACTCCTGCGTCAAGCGGGAGGCCGTTGTTGATATTTAATTTTATAAGCACCCATTCAATTTCATCCACGGTGCCGAACGAAAAATCCATTGTATCCGTGAACGCGAAATTGGCTGCGGTTCCCCAAAGCGGTATCTCAACAACCATGTTGATGTCAAACTTGCTTGAGTCGGTCATGAAGTTGTTCGCAATATTGCCGTTGGGGTTGGACGTGGCGCTGACAGAATAGGTAATCTGTGTGGGAGAGGCGGCGATAATGCTGGTGAGGTTTGAACTGTTCTTGTCAATCAGAAAATTTGTAAGAGAGGTCTGCCCGATCTGCGCGAAGGTGGGATAGTTGAAAACAAAGGGCCCCGGGAGATAGCTGCTTGTAACAGGCATTAACCCCCCGCTTTTTGTGTTGGCATCAAGGTAAACGTAGTTGATCTGTATGGGGAGCCCGAAAGAGTTGCTGATGTTGATTTTCAGCTTGGGGTCAGCCAGGGAGATGGTGCCGCTGAGGCTTTTGAAGAAGGCAACCTCGAACGAGTCCGGCTTTAATGCAAACGGGAGCTGCCCCAGGTACCCGTCTATATATGAGAATTTAATATCGGTGAATGAAAGCCCCACCGACATCATCTCGGATGTGGATACCGGGTTTCCGGAGATATAGTTAAAGCTTACCTGCATGTCATAAGGAAGTTTATTGCTTGAGCCTCCGCCGGTAAAGTCCATCGAATATCCGGTAAGGTCATAGTTGGTATTGATGTTGATGGGGCTCCCTGTATAAGTGACGGGGATGGTTTGCACAAAAGGCAGCCCGTTCTTTTTCATGGCAGGGAATGTGAGTATTATTTGTGCATTTTGCTGGAAATCGGAGCTGATGGACAGGTTAAACGTGCCTGACTTAAGTCTTATGGTGTCAATGACAACCCCCGTGGGGAATCCCATGTCAATGGTACCGGAGTACGGCTGGTTAACGGTACTCCCGCTTTGAAGCTGGGTCACCTCAGCAGCGCTCAGGCTGGATTGTATAATGATGGAGGAGGTGGGAATGGGGAACAGGTCGTTTGCTGCCGGGGAGTTTAAAAGGCCCTGGTAAATAACAGTTAGGAAATGATTTGCATCTTCCGATACGAAGCCCCCTGTATCCACCTTGTTTACAAGATCCTTGACGGAAAGGGATGATTTCACGAGCGGCAGTGCTATGTCCGGTTTCCATTCCGATGAAGCCAGTTTGTTGAAATCGAAGTTGTCTTTCATGCAGGAGTGCAGCAAAAGGCAGGCAGCAACTGCCAGACATGACACAGGCAGGTTGTTTCCGGGAAGTCTTTTTTTCATGATAGTTTAATATAAGAATCAGGAACAGGTTTGAAAGTTCAAATATCACTATTCAAATGTGAATTATCAAATTGTGATATACGGTACTGATAATAAAAATAATATTTCGCGGATATATTCTTTTGAAGAGAAAGGGATATATCTGTAATGCATTCTTTTTACGCATGGCATTTGCCGTACCCTCTTATTTTTTTACATTTGCCGCTTCATCACATGATTTTCAGAACCTTCAGAAAATGAGAGAGATACAGTTCCGGGAGGCCTTGCGTGAAGCCCTTTGCGAGGAGATGAGGCGCGACAAGCGCGTTTTTGTTATGGGGGAGGAAGTAGCGGAGTATGACGGGGCCTATAAGGTAAGCCAGGGCATGCTGGCAGAATTCGGCCCCGGCCGGGTGGTGGATACTCCCATCGCTGAGCTGGGCTTTGCGGGGATCGGGGTAGGTGCCGCGATGAACGGGCTCCGCCCTGTCGTCGAGTTTATGACTTTTAATTTTTCGCTTGTTGCCATTGATCAGGTGGTGAATTCCGCTGCCAAGATGATGTCCATGTCCGGCGGACAGTTTCATGTGCCTATTGTGTTCAGAGGGCCCACGGGTTCTGCAGGCATGCTGAGTTCCCAGCATTCCCAGGCGTTTGAGAACTGGTATGCGAACTGCCCCGGGCTTAAAGTGATAGTCCCCTCTAACCCGTCCGATGCAAAAGGCCTGCTGAAATCGGCTATCCGGGATGACGATCCCGTGATTTTTATGGAGAGCGAGCAGATGTATGGCGACAAAGGACCCGTTGCCGACGGGGAATACCTTATTCCCATCGGTGTGGCTGATATCAAACGGCCCGGAACGGATGTGACAATTGTATCTTTCGGTAAGATGATGAAGGTCGCCCTGAAGGCTGCGGAGGAGCTTGTAAAAGAACAGGTGAACGCCGAAGTGATAGATCTCAGGACAGTAAGACCTCTTGATTATTATACAGTTATTGAATCAGTGAAAAAAACCAGCCGGCTGGTTGTCGTGGAGGAGTCCTGGCCGCTTGGATCCATCGCTGCAGAAATTGCTTTTAAAGTTCAGAAGGAAGCTTTCGATTTTCTTGATGCTCCCGTTAGGAGAGTTACGGGCGGGGATGTGCCTCTTCCTTATGCACCCACTCTTATTGAAGCCTATCTTCCTAATCCGGCAAGGGTTATCAGGGCAGTGAAGGAAGTGATGTACCTGTAATGTACATAGCGCCATAAATTATTGTGCATCTTGATTTCGGAAACCTTCGTCAATAAAGCAATTTGAAAGGTCAAATCCGCTGTTTATAATTTCGTCATGTATAATTAATCCGCTTTTGCGTGCCGCTTCTGTGGACGAGAAAGTCTGGTTTGCTTACAGCTGTACAACCCCATGATATTTCCGCTTCATAATCGAGTCGGTTAATTGCTTCGATAGCATAATAAAGATCTTGCTTTGTTTGCGACACATTATATCCATTATGGCTTAGCATGTCATATTCTAATGCCAAGGTTCCTATCCAGTAACCAATCATCCATGGTGCATCTCCGGTGGCTATATATGGTTCATTGTTACTTGACGAGTCACCAGGATCTCTATTAAATGGAATACTGCATCCTTTATCACCGGAACCTACCATAAAATCCTTCAGCCGTTCTCTGTAAATCCAGTATTTTTCAAGGTTTGCATATTGTGCATTGCAATAGAGTAGTATTAATAATAAAAACAGAAATATTTTTTTCATAACAATGATTTTTAAGGATTCCTTGTTTTACCGATTTTGAAGTTAAATTCGTAAATACCATCTTTTCTTATTTCTTTCACTTTCATTTCTTGATCTTGTAATTTCAATATTTCCCAATCAAAAATTACAGGAGATATAGCTGTATTATATGGTGGGGCAAAATAACATGAGTCGGTTAAAATTATTTCAATGTTTTTTTTACGATTAATCAACTGCCAAATTCCTCGTGTGCACTCTAATCCATTCGGATTTAAATTTTTGCTTCGTATATCTATTTCTCCATTCCCATATATAATGGCATCAATATAATCGCCAAATGCGGTTGCGCCAGCATAATTATAAATTAAACTTCCGTCTTTATATTCACTTTCTAATGTCCAAAAGCCGGGAACTCTGTTTTCAGGCGCTCCTATATTGAGAAGCAATTGATGAGTTTTTTCACATCCGGCAATAATGATACATAAAAACAGTAAAGTGATTATTTTCTGAATTAAAGAAATTTTCATTTTTTCGATTTATAAAAACTACACCCTATATTAAAACCAATATGTATGCTTGGATATACCCAAGATTCGAGTTCTCTTTTTTCAGACAGTATAACTTCAGGTATTTTTGATTCCATTGTCGCCACACCATATTTGTAACGTACTCCTATACCAAGATAATAGTCTATAAATATTCTTTGCCAAGAATGTACTTTTCCGCATTGTATTTGCAAAGAAACAATGTGATAAGTAGCGTCTTTAATTTTTATATTTAGGGGGGTGTTACTAAAAACATTTGTATAAAATAAATATTTATAAAAAACTAACGGATTAAAGTAAATACTTTTTTGCCCTTTTGATTTTTTCAAATAATACTTATTTCCCAAGCCTATCTTTCCACCTTGTCTCTTGGGATTTTCGAGAGGGTTTCCATTCAAATGGTTCAATGGAAAATCATTGAACCATAGATTTCCTATATAGCTAATTACCATCTGAATTTCTTGGGTCTCATTTATGCTTTTCTCCAATATAAAGCGTGTTTCCCCCATTGCCAATTGCAAAGGATTAATTTTGATTGTGTATTTGCTTTTTACCGAGACAGAGTCGGGCGGCTGTGCCATTACTAAAAATGGAACCAACATTATGAAAGAAAAAAAGTTTATAAAGATTTTTGCAAGCATTACATATATCGGTTATTTTCTTTGCAGTTGCTTTACTTCTTTTTTAAGCATTTCCATATCTTCTTTCTGTTTCTGAATAAGTTTCGCCTGTTCTTCAACCAATTTTTGCAAGTCAATAATATCTAATGTGTTTTCTTCTATATTTTGCACCATGCCTTTCATCGTTTCACTTGTTGTAATTCCGGAAGTTTCTATTTCCTTTGCAGATGCAATAAATGGCAGGTGGTGATTATTGTTTAAATAAAGGAGTTTTTCTTTCCAATGCATGGAACACTTTTAAAAAGTGGAAATGTATGTGTGGGAATTGTTAATGCAAAAGAGAAAACTTATGTTTAATAAAACAAGTGTTGTTGAAAACTTTTTTAATCCACCTTCGCATTCCGCTACGGCAGACAAGAACTCCCCGCAACTTGCTGAAGAATTCAGGGTGCCTGAGTTCGCGGCGGAAAAATCATCCTCAGAACAGCCCGTGGATCTCCGCGTTTATTTTTTCTATGATTGAACCCAGATCTTCCTGCTTGTCGGCAAAGTTCAGCTCGTCAATGTCAATGATGAGCAGCTTCCCGAGTTCATAGGTTGAGATCCATGCCTCGTAGCGCTCGTTGAGGCGTTTGAGGTAATCAATGCGGATGGCTTCTTCGTATTCCCTGCCGCGCTTCTGTATCTGGTTTACAAGTGTGGGTACGGAGGCACGGAGGTATATAAGCAAATCGGGAGGGGAGATGAAAGAACTGATCAGCTCGAAAAGCGACATATAATTCCCGAAATCTCTCGTGGTCATCAGTCCCATTGCATGCAGGTTAGGGGCAAAAATCTGCGCATCTTCGTATATGGTGCGGTCCTGGATAATGGTCTTATTCTGTTTTCTTATCTGCATCACTTTCCTGAACCTCGCATTGAGAAAGTAAATCTGGAGATTGAAAGACCAGCGTTGCATATCTTCATAAAAATCATTCAGGTAAGGGTTGTCATCGGCATCTTCGTAATGGGGTTCCCATCTGAAATGCTTTGACAACAGGTTTGTCAGGGTTGTTTTTCCTGAACCGATATTGCCGGCTATGGCAATGTGCATGTTTTTTTTTCTGGAGGAGTCGGCAGCCATTATACCTGTACGGGTGTTAAAAGATTCAAAACGAATATAGTTCAAATTTTTCTTTTGCAAGTATAAACAAATTTTGTTTTTCGATTCTTGCCGAAATGATGGTTGAATCCTGCATGGGCAGGGCAATGGTTTTATCTTCGAAAGTTTTGAGGTGATAGCTTTTCAGCTCTCCTCCGCTGAAATAAAGAAGAGAGCTTTCAATTACCTGGAATGTATTAATGTTTTTCAGGGGGATGGTTTTAATGTATGAGCCGTAACTGTCAAAGACCATGATGCCGGCTGCAGGATTGCTGATGTAAAGCAGGTCCCCGGCTTCGGCCATGTATGCCGGTTTTATTTCGGACCCTGTAAGCTGGCTGAGGTTCCCGCTTTCGTGGGTTATTTCAAGCTTGGAGTTGAGACGCTTCAGCTGGAAGTCCTGCTGGTCATAAGTCCATAAGTCTCCGTTAGCCGCGGTGCAGACAAGCATTGGCTGCATGATGCCGATATCCCTGAGCGAAATCCGGGTGTTCAGGGAGAGCTTCTGGTCAAGGATCAGCAGTTGCGCAAAATCACGGTAGAACACAAGCAGTTTCATGGCGTTGGATGCGTCAACAGAGCTTATTATACCGGAGTTTTTCTCCGAAAAAACAGAAACCTGTTTTCCGGAGGTGTCATATTTTAAAACCTGGTTGTCGATAACGAGATAACTGTTGCCTATGTTGTCGGTGGTGAAAAAGCCGGCGCCGGTAGGGATGCTGCTTACCAGCGTATAATTCCCGGAGGTAAAGGAGCACAGGAGAAACAGGAATGCCGCTGCCGGGATTT